>DASXZK010000059.1:0-15344 GCA_036501965.1 Solirubrobacteraceae bacterium | reverse complement strand
GGGGTGCGATCGAAGTCGCCGGTGTCGATCGGGACGTCACTCTCCGCGGCGCGTGCGCTGCTCGAGAAGCCATTCCCGTTGCCAGCGCCAGCGTCGTCACGACCGCCGAGGAACTGCACGGACTCAGCGACGATATCAACTGATTGGCGCTTGTTGCCCTGCTGGTCCTGCCATTCGCGCCACTGCAGCCGTCCGTCGATTGCCACCGGGCGGCCCTTGGACAGGTAGCGAGCGCAGTTCTCGCCCTGCTGACCCCAGACCGTGACGTCGAAGTAGTTGGGCACGTCCTCCCACTGCTGGGTCTCGCGGTTCTGGCGCCGGCCGTTGCAGGCGATGCGCATCGAGCACAGCGACGTGCCGCTCGGCAGCGACCGCATCTCCGGATCGCGGGTCAGGTTGCCGGTGATGATCACCCGGTTGATGTTGCCTCCAGCCATCTCCATGGCTCCTTTCGTGACGTTTCGAGAGCTCGTGATCGAGTCTATGGGCGGCCCAGACGGCAGAGCCCATGCTCCCCGGAAAATCCGCAAAGTCGTGACGCGATCGGTGCAGGGCTGTGTCGGAGCGTGTGGAAGTGGTGACGTTTGGACGTGTCGGGGCGGGGTCTGTGGCTCGTCGGGCGGCGCTGAGCTACTTGGGTTTCGGGTCGCGCTGGGGCCGGCGGCGTTCGCGAGGTAGCGCACCGGGTCGCCGGCCGTCAAGCGGCGTCGGATCGTCGCCGGGTCTGCCGTCAAGCGGCGCCACCCACGCCACGACCACAGCGCATGGCCGCCGCTTGACGGCCGGCGCGACACCGCGAACGCCACGAACCTCAGCCGCGGGCGACGCGGAGAAAGGGAAGAGGCTCAGGCCTCGACGGGCGTCGCAGCAGCCTCGCGCGAGGCGACGACCGGCGGCGGATCCGGAACCGGCGGAGTGCCGGGCACGTTGCGGATGATGCGGCTGCGGAGCACCGCGTCGTCGATGCGCAGGTTGTACGAGAGCGACTCGAGCAGCGACGCGTTGGAGCAGGTGAACTGCAGCAGGTGGTAGTGGCCCTCGGCCTGATGGGCGATCTCGTAGGCGAGCGGGCGGGCGTGCCAGTCGTCGTTGCGCTCCATCGCGCCGCCGCCGTTCTCGATCTGGGCCTGCACGTCGGTGAGCACCTTGGCGGCGCGCTCGTCTTCCACGGTCGTGGAGATGACGATCATCAGGTCGTAGAGGCGGGAATCGGAAGCCATGAGAATCGAGTGCTCCGGGACGGCGGTCCCGGGGCGGGCGGCGACTATAGCGGGTGGGTCAGGATCCTCAGCCGCCGGCGTTCTTGGAGCGCGGGCGACGGCTGGCCTTGGTGCGTGTCTGGCCGACGGCCTTGGGGCGGGTCTGGCCGACCGGCTTGGTGCGCGCCGAACCGGCAGGGGTCGAGCGGCTGGACGACGGGCTCGGTGCCGCCTTCACGGGCGCGGCTTTCACGTGAGAGTGTCCGCGGCCGAGGACGCCGCGGCGCTCCGGGCCTCTGTAGCCGTTCGCCGACCGCCTGCGCCGGCGGTCCTCGCGCAGCACGGGGCCGACGCGATCGCCGATTCCGCGCAGGATGTAGGCCTCGCGGGCGTAGTCGAACGCCAGGACCGGGCGGCAGAGCGTCAGCGCACCGGGGGAGACGTAGTGGCGTGTTCGGGGGACGGTACGCATGACCAGTAAGTAGAGCAGGCCCGAAGGCCTGTTGTCTCGGTAGAAAATACGGTTCTCCGAATACTCTTCGCGTGTTCTCACATTCTGGCCACATCGATCTCACGCGACCGCCCCTCCATTCGGCGACCGCCGCCGCGTAGGCTCCGGCCGATGAGCCCCGCCCCGGTCCCGGAATCGGCGATCCTGCAACCGGCGGCCGAGGCCGACTGGGAGAACTGGCTGGAAGCCCACGACGACGCGACGCAGGTGTGGCTGAAGCTCGGCAAGAAGGGCTGTCCGCACCCGTCGATCACGTACGTCCAGGCGCTCGAGATCGCACTGTGCTTCGGCTGGATCGACGGCCAGATCCGCGGCTTCGACGAGCACTTCACGCTGCGCCGCTTCACGCCGCGCCGCCCGCGCTCGAAGTGGTCGCAGATCAACCGGGAGCACGTCGAGGAACTCACCGCCGCCGGCCGGATGCGACCGCGCGGCCTCGCCGAGGTGGAGGCCGCCAAGGCGGACGGCCGCTGGGACGCCGCCTATGCGCCCGCCTCGACGGTCACCGTCCCCGACGACCTCAGCGCGGCGCTCGACGCGAACCCACGGGCCGCCAAGTTCTTCGAGACGCTCACCGGCGGCGATCGCTACGCGTTCCTGTACCGCCTCCACCACGTCACCGATCCCGCCCGGCGCGAGGCGCGGATCGAGGATTACGTCGAGCGGCTGGCGAGCGGCCGGACGCTCAGCGGCTGAGCCGCCGCCCCTGCCCCGTCCTCAGGCCGGGACCCGCCCCTTGGCATTGATGTCGGCCAGTTGGTCGTCGATCCAGTCGCCCGGGTCTCGCGCGGTGACGATCGACATCAGCCCCTCATGGCGGCGCTGGCGCTCCTCGTAGGACATGGTCAGCGCTGCGTGGATCGAGTCCGAGAGCTCCTGGATGTCGAACGGGTTGAACGACATCGCGAACTCCGAGAGCTCCTCGTGCGCGCCGGTGTTCTCCGACAGCAGCGACACGCCGGCGCGCTCGTTGACCATCGGCCCCTCCTTGGCCACCAGGTTCATCCCGTCGAACATCGCGTTGACCATCAGCACGTCGTAGTGCTTGTAGGCGGCGACCGCCTCCTCGAGATCGTCGCGCAGCTTGAGCTGGATCGGCATCCAGTCCGGCGTGCCGTGGCGGTGGTTGACGACCGCGACGACTGCCTCGATCCGCTCCAGGTACTCCGCGTACTCCGGCACGTCGGTCCGCGACGGCATCAGCTGAGCGATGAACGTGACCCGCTCGCGGAACTCGGGATGCTGCTCGAGGAACGTGTCGAACGCGCTGAACCCGCGCAGGACGTTCTTGGAGAGGTCGGCGCGGTCGACGCGCAGGATCAGGTGATCACGGCGGCGACGCAGCAGCTCGCCCTCGAACTGGCGCACTCGGGGACGGCGCGCGACCTTCTGGATCGCGGTCGAGTCGATCGGCAGCGGATAGGCGCGGACCCACACCTCGCGGTCGCCGACGCGCACGACGCCGCCCTCGTGATCGACGTCGAACCCCATCAGGTCCTCACAGCACTGCAGGAAGTTGCGCCGGTAGGAGCGGGTGTGGAACCCGATGATGTCGTTGGCGAGGATGCCCTCGTAGATCTGTCGACGAACCTCCGAGGGCAGCACCCGCCACGAGTCCGACTGGCTCCACGGGATGTGGACGAAGTGATGCAGGAACGCGTCGGGGCGCTCGCGGCGGATCATCCCCGGCAGCGTGTAGAGGTGGTAGTCGTGGACCATCACTACCGGCTTCTCGATCTCCGAGATCTCCTCCAGCGTCGCCGACGCGAGGTCCTCGTTGACCGCGTTGTAGCCGAACTCGAACGCCTCGGTCTCGTTGCGGCGGATGTCCGGCGCGTTGGAGAGGTCCCACAGGTAATGCTGGATGAACCACAGCATCGGGTTGGCGACGACGTTGTAGAAACCGTCGTAGGCGGCCGGGTCGGAGGCGACCAGCTTGACCATGTACTCGCTGTCGCCCTCCGGGGTCTTGACCGGGAACGGCCGGCCGCCGGCCTTCTCGGCCGCGGCGACATCCTCGTCGGTCATCGCCGAAGCGACCCAGGTCACCGACCGGTGCGAGGCGAGACCCATCAACGCCGTCACCAGACCGCCCGTGCCGCGCTTGACCTCCCCGCCTTCCTGGAAGGTCACCGGCCCCCGGTTGGAGACCAGGACGAGGGGCGTGTCGTCTGCCATCCAGACCGAACGATATCCGCTGCGACAAACTCAACAGGATCAGTTGGCTTTGGTAGGTTCCCTCCACCTCGAGCACAAGGAGCCCCGTCGTGAGCAACACCGACGACCTGCTGGCCAACAACGCCGACTACGCGCGGTCATTCGACAAAGCCGACCTGCCGCTGCCCCCGGCCCGCAAGACCGCCGTCGTGGCCTGCATGGACGCTCGCCTCAACGTCTACGGCGCGCTCGGCATCACCGAAGGCGACTGCCACGTGATCCGCAACGCCGGTGGCGTGGTCACGGACGACGCGATCCGCTCGCTCGCGATCTCCCAGCGGCTGCTCGGGACCGAGGAGGTCATCCTCATCCATCACACCGGCTGTGGGATGCTGACCTTCCACGACGATGAGTTCAAAGCGTCAATCGAAGAGGACACGGGTATCAGACCGCCGTGGGCACCAGAGGCATTCCCCGATCTCGACCAGGACGTGCGACAGTCGATCGCGCGCGTGAAGGCGTCGCCGTTCATCCCGCGCAAGGACTCGGTGCGCGGCTTCGTCTACGAGGTCGAGACCGGCAAGCTGCGCGAGGTGTCCTGATCGGACAACACGGTCGGTGAGCGAGCACGACGTGATCGTGCTCGGCGCGGGCCCGGCCGGCGAGGTCGCCTCCGGGCTGCTGGCCGGCGAGGGCCTCGATGTTGCGCTCGTCGAGCGCGAGTTGGTGGGCGGCGAGTGCGCGTTCTGGGCGTGCATGCCCTCCAAGGCGCTGTTGCGCCCGGGCGAGCTGCTCGCCGAGGACCGCCGGGTCCCCGGCGTCCCGACCGGCGAGCTCGACGCCGAGAACGTGCTCGCCCGCCGCGACAAAGTGATCCACGACCTCGACGACGCCTCGCAGCTGCCCTGGCTCGAGGACCGCGGGATCAGCCTCTATCGGGGCCAGGCCCGATTCGAGGGTCCGCGCACCATCGCCGTCGAGACCAAGAGCGGCGCCACCGAGACGCTCACCGCTCGCCGCGCGGTCATCATCGCCGTCGGTTCGGGCGCCGCGATCCCGCCGGTCCCGGGCTTGCGCGAGATCGCGCCGTGGACGAACCGCGAGGCGACGACCGCCAAGCAGGTGCCGAGCTCGATGATCGTGCTCGGCGGTGGTGCGGTCGGCTGCGAGATGGCGCAGGCATGGTCGTCGCTCGGCTCAAAGATCACGCTCGTGGAGTCGCTGGACGGACTGCTCCCTCACGCCGAGCCGTTCGCGGGCGGGCTCGTCGCCGACTCGCTCACAGAGCAGGGTGTGAAGGTTCACACCGGCGCCGCCGCCACTGGGGCCTCCCGCGGCGACGACGGCGGCGAGTTCCGCCTCTCGCTCCAGAGCGGCGAGGAGCTGGTCGCCGAGGAGCTGCTGGTGTGCGTCGGCCGCCGGCCCCTCACCGACGACCTCGGCCTGGAGACGATCGACCTGAAACCCGGCGACACGATCCGCGTCGACCCGCGGATGCGGGTGCCCCATCACGCCGACTGGCTGTACGCGGTCGGTGACGTCAACGGCCGCGCACTGGTCACGCACGCGGGCAAGTACCAGGCTGCGATCGCCGCGGCGACGATCATGAACCGCGCGGCGAGCGCCGACTGGGACGGGCCGCTGACCCCGCAGGTCGTGTTCACCGAGCCGCAGGTCGCGTCGGTCGGGTACACGCTGAAGCGAGCGCTCGACGCGGGCATCCGAGCGCGAGCGGTGGAGAGCGACCCGAGCGCGACCCCAGGCGGGAGCTTCGTCGGCAAGGGCGGTCGCAGCGGCGCGCGGATCGTCGTCGACGAGGAGCGCGAGGTGATCGTCGGCGCGACCTTCGTCGGACCGGAGATCGCCGAGTCGCTGCAGGCGGCAACGATCGCGGTCGTCGGCGAGGTGCCGCTGCGCCGGCTCGCTCACGCGATGCCGGCCTTCCCCACCCGCAGCGAGATGTGGCTGCGTCTGCTCGCCGACTGGCGACCCTGACGGGGCCCGTAGAATGAGCGGCTCGCACTGGAGCGGAAGGCGCTATGCGGGGACGGTCGTGGGTCTGGGTGGTCATGTTGGCGGCGGCGGCCGTGCTGGCCGGCGCCGGTCCGGCCAGGGCCGACTTCAACGTCACCTTCTGTGACGGCACGCCGGCGGCGCCCTGGACATCGGCGTTCGCGGGCACCTTCGACGAGTGTGCGACGGGTGCGGGCCTGGAGTTCCTCAACCCGTCGGTCACCCAAACCGCCGACACGAGTGTCGGCGCGACGCTCAACGTCACCGGCGGCGAGGAGATCACGCACGTCGCGGCGACGTTCTCCACCGCGGACACCACGAGCGGTGGCGCTGACTTCTACTTCGGTTACGGAGGCGACGTGTCGCTGCTGGTCGGCCCGATGGGCAACGACCACATCGGCACGGCCGTCGATGCCCCGGTCCAGGACTCGACCGATGTGTGGCTGTCGGTGTTCTGCGTGCCGGGAGCCAACTGCACGTTCTCGACGCAGAACATCGTCACGCTGAAGACGATGACGGTGACGATCCACGACACGTTGCTCCCGGCCGTGCAGGCGACCGGAGGCGATCTGCTCGACGGTCACGTTCCCGCGGGGACCAAGACGCTCGATTACGCCGCCGGCGACGGTGGCTCGGGCGTGGCGAACGTGACGCTGTCGCTCGGCTCAGAGGTCGTTGGCTCACAGCCGCAGACCTGCCAGCCGGGGGTCCTGCGGCCCTGTCAGCCATCGGTTGCCGGAGCGTTCGTGGTTGACACCAAGGGGCTGTGTGACGGGACCTATCCGGCGGTGCTCACCGCCTACGACGAGTCGGGCGACGCGACGCCGCTCACCGTCGGCACGGTCACCCGCCGCGGTCACGCCTGCCGGCAGACCTTGAAGGGCTCCCGCCGCGGACAGGCGCCGGGGACCTCCTGCTCACCTGGCGCTGGCGGCCCGCGCCGACCGAGCTGCGGCGGGTGCGGGTGCGGCGCATGGGTCGCGGCGAGACGCTCACCCTCAGCTGTCGCGGCCGCCGCTGTCCGTTCGCCAGCGCGTCCGGCACGCGTCGCACCCTCACCCGGCTTGACCGTCGCGTGGCGCGACGGGCCTTCGCCCCCGGCGACCGGCTCACGGTGACGCTGCACGCACCCCATCGGCGTCCGGTCACGGGCACGTTCCGGGTCCGGCATGACCGCCGTCCCGCGCTGGTGCACCGCGGCTGAGGCAGGCGCCGAGCCCGATGGCCGCTCGACACCCACCAGGCCGCTCAGCCGGCCGCCGGCAGCTCGAGCGTGAACGTCGTGCCCCGCGGCGACCCCGCCCGGACCGACAGTCCGCCACGCATTCGCCCCGCGAGCTCGGAGGCGATCGCCAGGCCGAGCCCTGAGCCCGCCGCGCCGTCACCGCCGGTGAAGAACGGCTCGAAGATCCGCTCCGCGGTTGCCGGGTCGATGCCTTCCCCGTCGTCGGTGACCGAGACCTGGATCGCGGCGCCGGCCCGCGCGCCCTGCACGGCCACGAGCGTCCCGGACGGCGTGTGGGTGAGTGCGTTGTCGAGCAGGATGCGCACGATCTGGGCCACCCGGACCGGGTCGCAGGTCGCCTCCAAGCCGCTCGGCATCGACAGCTCCAAACGTGCCTCCTTGAGCGCGACCGTCGGCTCGAACTCGCCCGCCACCGAGCGTGCGAGCTCGCCGAGGTCGACCTCCTCGGGCCGCAGGTCCAGCGATCCGGACTCCAGGCGCGAGAGGTCCAGCAGGTCGACCGAGAGCTTGCCCAGGCGCCGGACCTGGTCGCGGATCTGATCAAGGAACCGGCGCCGCGTCTCGGGGTCGAGATCCTCGTCCTCGAGCAGCTCCAGGAAACCGCCGACCGAGAAGATCGGCGTGCGCAGCTCGTGGGAGGCCGTCGCGATGAACCGCTTGCGAGCGCTCTCGAGTGCGAGCAGCTGCGACTGCATCTCGTTGAACGCCGCCGCCAGCTGGCCGAGCTCGTCGGCGGAGTCGACCGGGATCGGCTCGCCGAAGCGACCGGCCGCCACCTGCTGGGCGGCCCGCTCCAACCGACGCACCCGGCGGGCGAGCGCCCGTGCGACCGCCATTCCGGCGAGCAGCGCGAGCAGCAGCGCCAGGCCCCCCGCGATCAGGATCTCGCGCCGCACCGTCGTCACCGTCCGCAGCACGTCGGCGACGGGGGTGGTGAGCACGATCACCGCGACGACCCGGCGGTGGATCACCACCGGCTCGACCGCCTCCGCGATCACCGCCCCACCCTGGCGGACCGTGCCGGTGGTGACCCGGCGCGTGCGCGCGGAGCGCAGCGCGAGCCGCGCGGCCGCGGAGCTCACCCAACCACCGTCGCTCGCGCCGCCCGCCGAGTCCATCTGGGTCACGAGCTGCGGCCGGCCGCCCACCTCGTTGACCGACAGCAGCATCACTCGGTTGCTCGTCGATTCCGAGATCGACATCACGAGCCTGCGCACCTCGTGGAGCGGCATCGAGCTGCCGACCGACGCTCGCAGGTCGGCCGTGCGGGCGGTGGCGGTCCTACGCAGCTCGTCGAGCTTTGAGTTGATCAGCCGCGTCTGCAGCCCAGGCGCGACATACAGGTAGATCGCCGCGATCGCCAGCGCCGGGATCGAGAAGAAGACGAGCGACAGCTTGCCCGTCAGGGACAGCGACGGCCGGCGCGGGGGGCGCGGTGTCACCCGAGCCGAGCCGTTCGGACGCGCGGATCAGGGCTCTGAGTCGCGGAACCGGTAGCCGACGCCACGCACGGTGAACAGGTACTCCGGCTCCTTGGGGTCGGACTCGAGCTTCTCTCGTAGGTGGCGGATGTGGACATCGATCGTGCGCGGGTCACGATAAGCGGCGTCTCCCCAGATGCGCGCCAGCAGCATGTCGCGCGTGAACACCCGGCCGGGCGAGCGCGCGAGCGCGGACAGGATCTCGAACTCGACATAGGTGAGCGAGGCCTCCCGCTCAGCCACTCTGACGATCCGCTTGGGGAAGTCGATGCGCAGCTCATGAACGCACAGCGGCGCCTCGTCGGGATCGGTCTGGTCCGGCCGGGAGAGCTCAGCCCGGCGCAGCGCTGCCTTGATCCGGCTGGAGAACTCGCGCAGCGAGAACGGCTTGGTGATGTAGTCGTCGGCGCCGATCTCCAGCCCGACCACCTTGTCGATCTCCTCGGACTTGGCGGTGAGCATGATGATCGGTACCGCGCTCTTGCCCCGCAGCCGCCGGCACACCTCCAGGCCGTCGATCTTGGGGAGCATCAGATCGAGGACCACGAGATCGAATGGCTGCTCGTCGAAGCGCTCGAGCGCCTGGCGACCGTCGCACGCCTGCACGACCTCGTAGCCCTCCTTGCGCAGCGGATAGGAGAGCAGCGTCTGGATCGACTGCTCGTCGTCGACAAGCAGGATGCGGGCAGCGCGGTCGTCCATCGAGACTCTGAATTCGAGGCTAGTTGCGGAGATGAAGATCTCCATACGACCACGGTGCAAGCGTGGTGGGCAATAGCATGGCGACGATGTTGGACGGCCGTATCTACCGGATGAGCCTGATCATCCCGGCGCTCGCTCTGCTCGTGCTCGCGTTCTCGATCTCCGCCCAGCCGCGCGGACTGCACTCGGCGCTGTCGCCGATCGCGTTCGACGGCGCCGCGGTCAACTCGACGATGCGCGATCTGGCGCTCAAGTACCCCGACCGCACGCCGGGCTCCGGCAGCGATCGGCGCGTCGCCGGCAGGGTCTCCCGCTCACTCGCGAAGAATGGGTTCACGGTCAGCACCGATCAGTTCGCCGCGCAGACCGGACATGGCCAGACCGTGCTGGAGAACGTCGTGGCCACCCGCGCCGGCGCGGCGACCGGCGAGGGCTCAGTCGTCGTGATCGCCCCGCGCGACGAGCCGGGGGTGGCCGGGATGTCAGGGACCGCGATGCTGATCGAGCTTGGCCGCGTGCTCGGCGGCGAAGCGCTCGACCGGCCGATCGTGCTCGCATCGGTCAGCGGCGCGCAGGGTGCCGTCGGTGCGCAGCGGCTCGCCGCTCGCCTGCCACGGCCCGTCGACGCGGTGATCGTGCTCGGCGACGTTGCATCGACCCGACGTGCACAGCCGCTGCTCGTCTCCTGGGGGACGAGCAACCTGATCGCGCCCGCGCGCCTGCGCAACACGCTCTCGGCGGCGCTCTCCAGCCAGAGCGGCGTCCACCCCGCCGCGCCGCACCTGCTCAGCCAGCTCGCGCATCTCGCGTTCCCGCTCACGGTCTCGGAGCAGGGACCGTTCGTCGGCCAGGGGATCGGAGCGATCGACTTCTCGCTCTCCGGTGAGCGCGGGCCGTGGGCGTCGGGATCCGCGCTGGGCGGCGGCGGGCTGGGCGGGATCGGACAGGGGGTGCTCGCGGCGATCACCGCGCTTGACTCCGGCCGCTCCGTCGGCGTGTCCACCGACGACGTCCTGTTCGACGGGCAGATCGTCCCCGGCTGGGCGATCGCGGGGTTCGTGCTGGCCCTGATCGTGCCGGTGCTGCTCATGCTGATCGACGGTCTCGCGCGGGCTCGCCGGCGCCGCTACCCGGTCGTTCCCGCGCTGGTGGCGGTGCTCGGGGCGACCGTGCCGTTCCTGTGCGCCGGTCTCGTGCTGGTGATCGGCAACGCGCTCGGCGCGTTCAGCGGGCCGCCGGGCGCGACCGATCCCGGCGCGGTCGCGCTGTCGGGTGGCGGGATCGCGGTCATGGCGGTGGCGCTGCTGGCCGGTCTCGGCGGCGGCGTGGTGACCTACGCGGTGTTCGTCTGGGTCTCGGCATTGCACGATGCCCGCCCGTCGCGCGAGGAGCCCCGGGCCCCCTCGGCGCGTGCCCCGCGGCGCGGCCCCGACCGGCCCGACGACGGCACCGCGATCGCGATGGGGCTCGTGCTCGTCGTGGTTGCCCTGTTGCTCTGGTACGCCAACCCGCTCGCGGCGGCGCTGCTGGTGCCCGCGCTGCACCTGTGGATCTGGGGGGTCGACTCCGACCTGGCGATCCCCGGCGGTGCCTGGACACGGTCGGTGATGGTGGCCCTCGCCGCGATCCCCACCGCGGCCGTCGTCGTCTTCTACGGGCACGCGCTCGGTTTCGGCGCCGGTCAGCTCGCCTACGAGGCGGTGCTGCTGCTCGCCGGGCATGGCGTCTCCTGGGTGGCCGCCGTCGAATGGGCACTCGTGCTCGGCTGCATGGTCACGGCGGTCGTACTGATCGTCGTGCAGGCGCGCCGGCCCGAGCCCGTCGCCGCCCCGGTCACCGT
Organism: Solirubrobacteraceae bacterium; assembly: GCA_036501965.1. Taxonomy (GTDB): domain Bacteria; phylum Actinomycetota; class Thermoleophilia; order Solirubrobacterales; family Solirubrobacteraceae; genus Palsa-465. Next base: position 4,195 of record DASXZK010000059.1, on the reverse strand, counting down.
CCGCGGACCGCTCAGCTACGCGGGTCCGGGGTCGCTCGGCGGCACGAAGTCGGCGCTCCGCCGCTGAGCGCATGCCAACATCCTGAGCTGCGATGCGGCGCGTCCTGCGTGACATCTCCTCGGTCCTGATCCTCTCCGGTCTGCTGCTGCTGGTCGACGGCGGGATCACGCTCCTCTGGCAGGAGCCGGTCACCGCAGCGATCGCGCTGCTGCAGCGCGCCGACGTCAACCGCCGCTACCTCAGCTACACGACGGCGCCGCTCACCCCCAAGCAGACCCGGACGCTGCACGCGATCAAGGTCAAGGGCCAGCGGGTCGCCTATCTCGCGCGTGAGGACCTCGCCCGCATCCACAACGGGGACGCGATCGGCCAGATCGACATCCCGCGGATCGGCAACACCTACAACGTGATCCAGGGGACCGACACCAATGACCTGGAGTCGGGTCCGGGGCACTACCCGTCGACCGCACTGCCGGGCATGGGGCAGACAGTCGGCATCGCCGGGCACCGCACGACCTATCTCGCGCCGTTCCGGTTCATCAACAACCTGCGCCGCGGCGACAAGATCATCGTGACGATGCCCTACGGCGTCTTCACCTACGTCGTGACGCACCATCAGATCGTGCTGCCGACCGACGTCGGGGTCGTCAGGGACGTCGGCTACGACCAGCTCGTGCTCTCGGCCTGCAACCCGATCTACAGCGCGGCGCAGCGCTACATCGTGTTCGCGCGCCTGCGCCACGTCGTGCCCAAGGGGCCGGCGCTCGGGCGATGAGCGGGCCGCGGCCAGACGGGGATCCGGCGCTCCATCGGGCCATCCGTCGAGTCGTCGGTGCGCTGGAGATGGACGTTCGTCCACTGGCGACGGGCTCCGTCCAGCCGGGTGCCTGCAGTGCCGACAGATTCAGCGTGATCGGTCCGATCTCGACACCGCAAGGACGCCACGAGATGCGAATGAACGAACTCCAACAGCTGATCGACCGCGGGGAATACCGAGTCGACACCCACGCCGTGGCCGACGCGATCCTGCGCCGGATCCTGGCGACTCCCGGTCGGCCTGAGGCTCCTCGGACCGGCGATCAGAGCTGACCACCGTGCTCCCAGCCTGAGAGCTCGCCGGCGACGTCGGCGAACTCCAGGCCGGGGTGGGTGGGGCCGGCTTCCGATGCCTCGTGGACCTCGCCGATCCAGGTGAGCGGCGCCAGTCCTCTGTCGTTCCACTCCCTCTCCAGCGCCGCGCGCGACGCCGCGGGCACGCATACGCACAGCTCATAGTCCTCGCCGGCGGTCGCCGCGAACACCTCGGGACGGACACCGAGCGAGGAGGCGACCGCGTCGACGCCGCCGTCGCGCGGCAGCCGTGCCGCCTCCAGCTCGATCCGGACGCCGCTGCGGCGCGCGAGGTGACGCGCATCGGTGGCGATCCCGTCGGAGATGTCGATCAGCGCGTTCGCGCCGAGCTCGGCAAGCGCGGCGCCCTGGCGCAGCTGTGGCTCGGGCCGCGCGTAGCGGCGGTGCAGCTCCGCCGATTCGGCGGGCGCGAGGGTCGCCGGATCGGCACGGCCCTCGAGCAGCGCCAACCCGGCGCCGGCGCCGCCGAGCGGGCCGGTGACAGCGACGAGATCACCCGGGCGCGCGCCGTCGCGGCCGACGAGCAGCCCCGGATCCTCCGCCCAGCCGACGACCGTGACCGCCAGCGTGAGCGTCGGCGACTGCGACACGTCTCCACCGCACAACGCGACCCCGTGGCGCTCGGCGACTGCGGCTGCGCCCGCCACCAGGTCGAGCCCGTCCGCCAGGCTGAACCCGTCCGGGAGCGTCACCGCGAGGTACGCCTCGCCCGGGTGCGCGGCCATCGCGGCAAGATCCGACAACGCGGAGGCGAGCGCCCGGTGGCCGATCTCGTTGGGGGTCAGCTCCCCGAGCCGGAAGTGCACTCCGTCGACCAGGCTGTCCACCGACGTGACCGACCATGGGCCGCCGGCGCGCACGACCGACGCGTCGTCACCCGGGCCGCGGGCCACGCGCGGGTGGGCCGGATGGGCGGGCTCCTGAGCCCGGAGCGCTCGTTCGATCCCGTCGATCAGCTCGAGCTCGCGCATCGGCGGCGGCTCGAACTCAAGGCTCAGCGGTGGCGGTAGACGATCCGCGCGCGGTCCAGGTCATAGGGCGAGAGCTCGACGCGCACGCGGTCGCCCGGCAGGATGCGGATCCGGAAGCGACGCATCTTGCCGGCCACGTGGCCGAGCACGACACGATCCATGTTGTCGAGCTTGACGCGGAACATCGCGTTTGGCAGGGCCTCAACGACCTCGCCCTCGAGCTCGACCTTGTCTTCCTTCGGCATTCAGTCAGCAATCCTTGTTCGGCGGGCAGGCGGAAGTGCGGTGCCCGGTGACCACGAGGCTACCAGTCCACCGGTCCTCGCCGGGACCAATCACGCGTGCCGGGGGGCCGCTCAGCCGGTCGGCGAGGCGCCGCCGGTCGTGCCGGTCCCGCCGGTGTTGCCCGCGCCGGTACCGGTGTTGCCCGCGCCGGTGCCCGTGTTGCCCGCGCCGGTACCGGTGTTGCCCGCGCCGGTGCCCTTGCCCGACTTCTTCTTGGGCGGGGGCCCGTAGCTGGGCGGCGGGGGCGCGACCGTCGAGTGCGGTCCGGTGAACTCGGTCCCGGCGAACGGCTCGGTCGGGGCGGTCCAGTCGCCGCAGTAGCCGCCGTCGGTGCTCTCCATGTACTGCTTCCACACCGGTGCCGCGAGGATCCCGCCGAAGCCGTCGATCATCGCGGTGTTGCCCTTCGGGTTGCCGACCCAGACCGCGGTCGAGACCTTCGGCGTGTAACCGACGAACCACGCGTTGGCCAGGTTCTCGGCGGTGCCTGTCTTGCCGGCCGCCGGGCAGCCGTAGTAGGCGGCGGTGCCGGTCGCCCCGGGATGGATGAGCACCTCCTTGAGAACCTCATCGGCCGCGTAGCTCTCGGCGTAGGAGAAGACCCGGTGGCCCGGCGGGTTGCCGAACTTCCGCACCGACCCGTCCGGGAAGATGATCTTGTTGATGATCGTCGGGGCGTGATGGATGCCGCCGTCGGCGATCGTCGCGTAGGCATCGGCCATCTGCAGCGGGGTGGTCCCGTAGGTCAGGCCCCCGAGCACCTCCGACGGGTTGCCGGTGAGCGTGGAGGTGATGCCCATCGCGTGAGCCATCTTGTCGAGCTTCGTCCAGCCGAGGTCGGCGGCAAGCTGCGCGAACACCGTGTTGTCGGACAGATAGGTCGCGGTCGTGATGTTGATCGAGCCGCTGTAGGCGTAGTCGTCAGTGTGGACCGACCAGGTTTTGTCCTCCGGAAGCCAGCCCGCGTTGAGCGGCTTGGAGTCGTAGTAGGTCGTGTTCGGGTCGCCCTGGTAGTCGTGGATCAGCTCCATGAGCGCGAACACCTTGAACGCCGAGCCCGTCTGGCGCATCGCCGAGGTCGCGTAATTGACCTTCGTCTGCGCATAGTCGCCCGAGGTGGCGATCGCCTCGATGTGGCCGTTGGACGCGTTGACCGAGGCCAGCCCGCCGCCGACGCCCGGACCGCCCTCCTCCTCGAACAGGGAGGCGTGGTCACGCAGTGATTCGGTGGCGATGGCCTGCTGATGCATGTCGATCGTCGTCTTGATCTTCAGCCCGCCGTTGGTGAGCGTCGGGCAGTTGCCGGGGTGCTTGGGGCACAGGTCGTAGGCCGCCTGCTGCTCGATGTAGTTGAAGACGTATGGGTCGAGGTGGCTGTTGTCCGGCGCGTCGTGCTTGACCTCGAGCCGGGCGCGGGCGGCCCGGTCGGCCGCCGCCTGGGTGATGTAACCGGCCCGCACCATCGATCCGAGCACGTGCGCCCGCCGCGTCCGCGCCGCCCGCGGGAATAGGAACGGGTTGTACTCCGAGGGCGCCTGCGGCAGACCCGCGAGCAGCGCCGACTGGACCAGGTTGAGCTTGGAGACCGGCTTGTCGAAGAACATCCACGACGCGGCTCCGGCGCCGTACGCGGTCTGGTTGCCGACCGTGCCGTACGGCACGTTGTTCAGGTAGCCGTCGAGGATCCAGTTCTTGGAGTGCTTTTCCTCGAGCTGCTCGGCGAGCTTTGCCTGCACGATCTTGTATCTCAGGTCGTGGTTGGCGCGCGCGTTGCGGTACTTGCGCGGCAGGTACTCGTTGTCGACCA
>DASXZK010000058.1:0-9560 GCA_036501965.1 Solirubrobacteraceae bacterium | reverse complement strand
GGAGAACCCGCCGAGGACCGTGTCCTCTGCCCCGATACCGGTGCGCTGCCACAGCTCATCATGCAACGCCGCGAGCTCGGTGAAGGCGGCTCGGAACGTCTCGGGATCGGGGTAGCCGACCCGCGGGACGATGTACCAGTGGTAGCCGGCGCCAATGCTCAACGGCGCGCGAGGCGTGACGACATGCAGGCGCCGCTCCGGGTCGAGCACATCGGCCAGGTCGAGGAGGTCGTGTTCGTCGGCGCCGCGGCCGTGATGCAAAACGAGCAGCCCTTCGGGTTCTCCGGCAGCCGGGCGCTCCCGATAGATCAGGCTCATCCCTGAGCCTCCTCGCGCGCCAGCTCACGCGGATTCCGCAGGGGAGTCAGGTGACGCTGGAGTCTGGAGCGCAGATGCTCGTGTTGGGAAGGCAGCCGCAGCTCCTCACCGAGATGCGGCGGGTCCTCGTCGACGGCGAACCCGGGCGAGGTCGTCGCGATCTCGAACAGGATCCCCTGGGGCTGGCGGAAGTAGATCGCGTGGAAGTAGTCGCGGTCGATGACGGGGGTCACCTGCATGCCGGGCTCGCGGGCGCGCTGCTGCCAGGACTCGTGATCCTTGTCGCGGGAGTGCCAGGCGATGTGGTGGACCGTGCCGGCGCCAGGGATCCCACGCTCGTCGGTCGGGTCATAGCGGTAGTGCAGGTGGCGAGTGGGGCCATCGAGCCGGTACTCGCCGGGAGCGAGCTCGGTGAAGCCGAGCGTCTCGGTGAGCAGCTCGCGGTCGGCGTCGAGCGAGCGGCCCGCATACGCGCGCACGCCCTCCACGCCGAGGATCGCGTGCTCGGCCGGGACCTCGGGATGGACCGCGCGCAGCGGCGGGTTGGCGTTCGGCTCTGAGTCGGCGGCGACCAGCGCGAGCCGCAGCCCGTCGGGGTCGGAGAACCGCAGCGCGCCCCCGGTGCGCTCGGTCTCGACGCCCGCGCCGGCGAGTCGCTGGACCCAGAAGTCCAGCGCGTGCTCGCCCGCGACGCCGAGCTCGATCGTGTGGATCATGCCGGCCCCGGCTCGGCCGGACCGCGCTCCAGCGAACTCGAACCAGGTGAGGATCGAGCCGGGCGAGCCCTGCTCATCGCCGAAGTACAGGTGGTAGGCCTCCGGTGCGTCGAAGTTGACCGTCTTCTTCACCATTCGCAGGCCCAGTAGGTCGGCATAGAAGGCGACGTTGGCGGGAGCGTCGCCGGTGATCATCGTGATGTGGTGCATGCCGTCGAGCTTCATGACGGCTCCTTTCGGCGAGGGGAGAAGTGGTTGCACGTGCAACTATATCTCAATGTAGTTGCACGCGCAATCAGTTATCGTGTGGCGGGCCGCTCGACCCTCTCACGTTCTCACGATGCCCGACACCGATGGCCCACTCACCCCCGAAGAGCTCGCCGCCTGGCGGGGCATGCTCGCCGTGGGCGCGCGCGTGACGCGCGCGCTCGACGCCGAGATGCAGGCGAGGCACGGACTGTCCGTCTCGGCCTACGAGGTGCTGATGTTTCTCGGCGATGCGCCGGGTCACCGGATGCGGATGTCGGAGATCGCGGACGGTGCGCTGCTCACCCGCTCGGGCTGCACGCGGCTCGTCGACCGGCTCGCCCGCCGCGGCTACGTCGTCCGCGCCGCCGCCGACTCCGACGGCCGCGGCCTGTACGCCGAGATCACGCCCGAGGGGCTCGCCGTCGCCCGCGCGGCGCGCCGCACCCACCTCGCCGGCGTCCGCCGCGAGTTCCTGGACCGGCTGAGCGGTGAGGACCAGCGGCGCCTCGGGGAGATCTGGGCCCGGTTCGGCGCAGGGTAGGCACGCCGCCCTCGCGGCCTCGCGCCCTCGCGGCCTCGCGGTCTCAGCCTGCCCGCCGGCCGACGGCGCGCGGGTGGAAGCGCACCGGCGTCCCCGGCCGCGCCTGCGCGCAGGCCGACAGGTCGTCCGGGTCGATCACGCCGATCACCGGGTAGCCACCGGTCGTCGGGTGGTCGCGCAGGAAGATCACCGGGCGGCCGTCGGGCGGGACCTGGACGGCACCCGTCACGATGCCCTCGCTGCGGAGCTCCTCGTGGGAGCTGAGCGCGAGCGCCGGCCCCTCGAGCCGCAGCCCGATCCGGTTGCTGGCCGACGCGACCGCCCAGGTGGCCTGCCGCAACGTCGACTCGCCCTCCGGGCCGAGGCGATCCCGGCGCGGGCCGTCCCACAGGGTGAGCTCGAGCGCGACGGGCGGCGCCGGTTGGGGCGCGACGTCGACCGCGGCCGGGCGGGCACCCGGCCCGTCGCCGAGCGCCAGCCGATCGCCGTCGCGCAACGGTCCTCGGCCGAGTCCGGAGAGCACGTCCTGCGAGCGGCTGCCGAGCACCATCTCTGTGCAGACGCCACCCGCCACCGCGACATAGGACCGCAGGCCGGCGCTCGCGGTCCCGATCTCGAGCCGCGCGCCCGCGGGGACGTCGATCGTCGCGCCCCAGGCGGCCGGGTGGCCATCGATGCTCACCGCCGCCGGCGCGCCGGTCACCGCGACCCGGCACTCGCAATCGGGCCGCAGCGCGACGCCGTCGAGCGTCGTCTCGAGCGCCGCCGCGCCCGGCGGGTTGCCGAGCAGCCGGTTGGCGAGCGCGAGGGCGTGCTGGTCGAGCCCGCCGGAGGGGGGAACCCCGAGGTGGGCAAGGCCGGCCCGTCCGCCGTCCTGCACGGTCGTGAGCGCGCCCGCGCGGACGACCTCGACGGACCGCGGGGTCACCTGCCCACGTCCTCGAAGCGGACCCGGACCCCCGGGATGAGCAGCGCCGCGGGATCGCGGTCGGGGTCCCACAGCGCCATCTCGGTGCGGCCGATCAGCTGCCACCCGCCCGGTGAGCGCCTGGGGTAGACGGCGCTGTAATCCCCGGCGAGCGCCACGGAGCCGGCGGGAACCTCGGTGCGCGGCGTCTGGCGGCGCGGCACGCTTCGATCCTCAGGGAGCCCGGTGAGGTAGGCGAATCCGGGCGCAAAGCCGCAGAAGGCGACGACGAACTCGGTCGAGGTGTGCAGCTCGATCGCCTCGTGGCGGGTGAGATCCCAGTGGGCGGCGACCTCGTCGAGGTCGGGGCCGTCGTACACGGTGGGACAGCACACCGTGTCGCCGTCGCCCGCGGCGACGGGGGCGGCGTCAAAACGCGGGAGCGCGGCTGCGACCGGCGCCGGATCCTGGAGTCCGTCGATCAACACGGTGCGGGCCGCGGGCACGACGTCGGTGGGACGCGGCCAGGGCCAGCCGCCCTCGCGCTCGAGTCGGGCCACGATCTCGGCGTGGAGCGCGAGCACGTCCGCCTGGGTCTCGACCTCGACGAGGAGCGCGTGGGGTCCGGCGGGCAGCACGTGCATCCGCATCGTCCCGGCCTAGGCGAGGAGCCGGTAGTCGGCGGGATTCCAGGCGGCGAGCGCCTGCAACGTCACGGCGGCGCTGTGCTGCAGCAGCGTCGCCGTCCCGGAGATCGGCCATGCCGCCTCGGCGCGCTCGCCCAGGGCCTGGGCGATCCGCCGCGTCAGCGACTCGTCCGTGGTCCGCGCCGACAGCTGCAGCAGGTTGCGCATGAAGATCGCGACGAACTCCACGGGCTCACCCTCGTAGTGGCGGCGCTCGTAGTGGTCGAGCGCGGCCCGGGCGGTCGCCTCCGCCCGATGCAGGCGGCTCGGCGCGTCGCCGGAGTCGCGGTCGGAGAGCAGCGCGAGGAGTCCGAGCATCGAGCCCTGGTTGTAGCTCCACAGGGCGGCATCGATCGTCCCGTCGCCGCGGATCTTGTCTCGGAACAGGTCGTGTCCGTTGCCGAGCGTGTCGGTGACCCAGCGTGCCATCTCGGCGGGATCCGGTCCGCCACCCTCGCGCCCCTCGCCGAGCGCCTCCAGCTGGAGGACCAGCTGTCCGTTGGGCGCGGTCGAGATCGTGTTGCGGTCGTGATTGTCCGTGCCCCGGCCGCGGCCCTGCTGGACCCAGAAGACGCCGCCGGGATGGGGCGCGCCCGGGTCCGTGTCCCAGCCCGCCCGCGCGAAGTCGGCGAGCGCGGCGGCGCGGTCGAGCCGGCTGTGGCCGGGCCGCTGTCGCGCGAGCTGCACGAGCGCCAGCCCTGCCCACGCGTTGTCGTCGTGGTAGATGTCGCCGCCGCCGGTCAATCGCGTGAACCAGCTTGGCGGGTCGGAGGCGTACGCGGGTCCGCGCTCGTCCCAGTAGCGCTCCAGGGCGCTCAGGCGCCGGCGGATGATTGCGTCGGCGTCGAACCCTTCACGCAACGGCGGCTGCATTCCCGCGACGTCGAGCGTCGCGATGAACGCGCGTGCGAACGGCCAGACGTGGGCGACGGTCCACGGAAGACGGATCCGGCCGTCGCGTCGCAGCGAGCCGTCGGACCGCTCGAAGCGGGCGCACATCGACGCATGGCCTTCCAGTGCCCGCCCGGCGAACGTGGTCGCGTCGAGGGTCTCCATGACCCGATTGTCGATAATCGCGGCTGTGGCCGTCCTCACCCCACAGCGCGACGACTTCCCGCGCTGGTACCAGGACGTCGTCGCCAGGGCGGAGCTCGCGGACAACGGCCCGGTCCGCGGCACGATGGTCATCCGCCCCTGGGGGTACGCGATCTGGGAGCTGCTGCAGGCTGAGCTCGACACGCGCATCAAGCGAGCCGGCGCCGAGAACGTCTACTTCCCGCTGCTCATCCCGGAGGGGCATCTGCGCCGCGAGGCCGAGCACATCGAGGGTTTCAGCCCCGAGCTCGCGGTCGTCACCCACGCCGGCGGCAAGCGGCTCGAGGAGCCGGCGGTCATCCGTCCGACGAGCGAGACCGTGTTCGGGGAGTACCTCGCCCGCTGGATCCAGAGCTACCGCGATCTGCCGCTGTGCCTGAACCAGTGGGCCAACGTGATGCGCTGGGAGCTGCGCCCGCGGCTGTTCCTGCGCACCAGCGAGTTCCTCTGGCAGGAAGGGCACACTGCGCACGCGGCCGAGGACGATGCCGCCGCCTACGCGCGGCGGATCCACGCCGACGTGTACCGCGCGGTGCTGGAGGGCGTGCTCGCGATCCCTGTCCTCACCGGGCTGAAGACGCCGTCGGAGCGCTTCGCCGGTGCGACCGCGACGCTCACCTGCGAGGGGATGATGCGCGACGGCAAGGCGTTGCAGCTCGCCACCAGCCACGAGCTCGGGCAGAACTTCGCCCGCGCGTTCGACATCACCTACACGAACGAGCAGGGTGCGGTGGCCCATTGCTGGACGACGTCGTGGGGCAGTTCGACGCGGATGGTCGGCGGCCTGATCATGGCTCACGGCGACGATGCCGGCCTGCGCCTGCCGCCGGCCGTCGCCCCCGCGCAGGTCGTGCTGGTCGCGGTCAAGGACGATCCCGAGGTGCTCGGCGTGGTGCAGCGGCTCGAGCGGGAGTTGCAGGGGCTCGGGGTCCGGTTGCGTGTCGATCGGCGCACCGACGTCGGCCTGGGGCGCCGGCTGACCGACTGGGAGCTGAAGGGCGTGCCGGTGCGGCTGGAGGTCGGCCCGCGCGATCTCGCCTCCGGAACCGTCTCGCTGGTGCGGCGCGACGGAGCCCAGCGCAGCGCGATCGCTCTCGACGGGGCCGCCGCGGGTGCAGGAGAGGCGCTCGGCGAGGTCCAGGACGCGCTCCTCGTCGAGGCCAGCTCCGAGCTCGAGCGCCACACGCTCGACGCGCAAACGCTCGAGGAAGCGATCGAGGCCGCCGGTGAGGGGTTCGCGCGCATCGAATGGGGGGCCTGCGGCCTGGAGGGTGAGCGCCGCGCCAACGCGGCGGGAGTCACCGTTCGCTGCCTGATGCGCGCGGACGGCTCGATTCCCGACACGGTCGACGAGGACGATCTGGTCGCGGTGCTCGCGCGGGCGTACTGATGCGCTGGTCGGCCCGAGCGGTCGCTCAACCCCGAGCGTTCGCGCTCACACCCCGAGCGCGCCGCGCATCCTGGCGCCACCCGCCGCCAGCCAGCGCCCGGTGCGCTCGGCGCGGCCGCGCCCACCGCCCCGCCACACCCGGTTGAACTCGCCGTGGCCATCCGCGACGGCGGCGCGCACGATCGCGTAGCACCAGCGGTGGCATTCGGCGACCGCCTCCACCAGCTCGCGCCGCTCCTCGAGGCTCGCGCCGTAGGCGTCGGCGAACAGCGTCAGCCGCTCGAGCAGCCGGTCTCGCACTTCGGGCGGGGCGTCGGCGCGCTCGCGCAGCGGAACCCATAGCCGCGCCGCGCAGGCGAGATCCCAGCCGCGGGACGCGGGCGCCGCGAGGTCGAAGTCGATCAGTGCGACGGCACGCCCGTCCCGGAAGATGATGTTGTCGAGGTTCGGGTCGTTGTGGGCGATGAGCGGGTTCGGGCCGCGGAAGCGATCGGGGACGGTGTGGCCGAACGCGAGGCCGGTGGGGTCGAAGCTCTGCACCGCATCGTGGTAGCGGCGCAGCAGCGCGGCGACCGACGTGAGCGCATCATCGGTGAGCGCCCACGGCGGGGTCGGGGAGATCGGCGCGCGGCCCGGCACGTAGGTGAGCACCTCGCGGCCCTGACTGTCGATGCCCAGGCACCGCGGCGATCCGTCGAAGCCGACGCGCTCGAGGTGTGCGAGCACCGCACGCGTCGACGAGCCCGCGGGCCGGTCCGGGCGCCGGACGGTGTTCCCGATGCGGCTGACCCGTCCCGCGTTGGTCGTCCCGCCGGGAAGCGGTACCTCACGCGGCAGGGCGATCTGGGGACTCATGCGAGATCGGTGAGCAGCTCGTGCGCCAGAGACGCGTGGGTGACCAGGCTGGTGGCGAAGCGCGCCTTCACCGCGGCGCGGACCGCCTCCGCCTTCGCACGGCCGTATGCGACCGCGATGATCTCCGGCACCGCACTCAGCTGCACAGCGTCGATCCCGATGACCCGCTCGCTTACCTTGCTGCGCACAACCTCGCCGTCTCGGTCGAGCTGGATCCCGCACACCTCGGCGCACGCGCCGAGCCCGAGGTCGAGATGGAACTCGGTGTCGCTGACGGCATCGGCGACAGTGGAGTGCCCGGGCAGCCACGCTCCGATCGAGACGATCGCGGTGGTGAGCTCGCTGAAGCGCGCCATCGCGCTGGCGACCTCGGGCTGGGCGCGCAGCGAGCGCGCGGTCTCGGCGTCGGGGACGAGCATCGGCGCGTAGAAGCAGTAGGCGGGACCGCCGGTGATCGCCGCCACCCGGCGCACGAGCTCGATCGAGCCCTCGTCGACGTCAGGGCGGGACAGCGCTCCGCTCAGCTGGACCACGGCGCATGGCGCCATGCCGGTCAGCGACGAGCGCATCGCCATCAGCGTCCGTGACCATGCGAGCCCGAGCACGTCGTCGGCGGTGGTCGTCTCGGCGAGCAGGCCGGCGGCCACCCGGCCGAGCGCGGCCCGCAGATGGGTCTCGTCCTGGTCGGGGGTGTCGATCACCAGGCACCGCGCGATGCCGAGCCGTCGGGCGAGGCGGACCGAGAGCTCGAGGTCGATCTCGCCCTCGTAGTGCAACTCGATCCGGACCAGCCCCGTGCTCCGTGCGCGCTCCAGTACGCGCGCGACCTTGAAGCGGCTCAGGCCAACCTCGGCGGCGATTTCGCTCTTGGACGCGCCGTCGAAGTAGTAGCGCCGGGCGATCGTCGCCGCGAGCACCGTCGCGGCGGGGCCGTCATCCGGCACTTCCGCCCTGGACGGCCGTCGTGGCTCCGAAGGTGCAACGCTCATATGAGCAGTATACGGCCGAACCTGCACAGGTGGTTGCTTTTTGCGGACCGCAAGCGTATGCTCGCTTCACGAGCGAGCAGACATGTGCTCATTTGAGCACGGCGGTTCGCCCGCTCCGAAAGAGAGAGGCCGGCCGACGGCCAGTTGGTCGCGCAACGCGAGGAGGAGGAGAAGCACGTGTCAGTGAGCGGAGAGCGGCGTGACCGCGGGCGGCCCCGTCCGGGACGCATCCGAGTGTGGCGCGCGGCCATCGCGCCAGTCGTGCTGGGACTCATCATCGCCGGCTGCGGATCGAGTGGATCCAAGAGCGGCGGTGCGCTGAAGAAGTCGGCCCCCGGCGGCAAGCAGGTCGTCCGCGTGGCGGTCGTGTCGAACTCCAACATGATCGACATCGAGAAGCTGACCAAGAAGTTCGAGGCGCAGAACCCGAACATCAAGGTCGTCTACGACACGCTCAACGAAAACAACGAGCGGTCCTTGATCGAGACCGACATCACGACGCACGCCAACGAGTTCAACGTGGTCATGATCTCCAACTACGAGACGCCGATCTGGGCCAAGAACGGCTGGCTCGCGAACCTCAAGCCGGGGCTGACCGCCGACTCGAGTTACGACGTCAACGATCTTGTCAAGCCGGTCGCCAAGTCGCTGAGCTACAACAGCGGCCTCTACGGGGTGCCGTTCTACGCGGAGTCCTCGATGCTGTACTACCGCAAGAGCATGGCGAAGGCCGCCGGGATCACGATCCCGCTGCATCCGACCTGGCAGCAGATCGCCGCCGACGCGGCGAAGCTCAACAACCCCTCGAAGGGTGTCGCCGGCATCTGCCTGCGCGGCCAGGAGGGTTGGGGTGAGAACCTTGCTGCGCTCGACACCGTGATCAACACCTCGGGCGGTTCCTGGTTTGACACCAACTGGAAGCCGCAGCTCACCTCGCCGAAGACCGAGGCGGCGGTGAACTTCTACGTGAACCTGCTGAAGAAGGATGGTGAGTCCGGCGCCTCCAACGATGGGTTCACCGAGTGTGAGTCGGACTTCGGTCAGGGCAAGGCGGCGATGTGGTACGACGCGACGGTCGCGGCCGGGCTGATCACCTCGACCTACCCAAAGGTCGGCAAGGACACCGGCTACGCCTACGCGCCGACCGGGTCGCCGACTGGTGCGCCGGGGACGAAGTCCGGCTGGCTCTACACCTGGTCGCTGTCGATCCCGAAGGGGACGCCCAACCAGTCGGCCGCGATGAAGTACATCGAGTGGGCGACGGGCAAGCAGTACATCGCCTACAGTGGGCCGAAGCTCGGCTGGGCGAACATCGACCCCGGCACCCGGTACTCGACCTACGCGCTGCCGCAGTACAAGCAGGCGGCCAAGGCGTTCGCGGGGATCACGTTGTCGTCGATCAACAGCGCGGACCCCAACCACCCGACCAATCCCGGCGTCACGGTTCCCTACACGGGCGTCCAGTTCCTCGATGAGCCGTGGTTCATCGCTCTCGGCACCGAGGTCTCCAACCAGATCTCGGCGGCGATTGCGGGCACCGAATCGGTCAAACAGGCGCTGCAGACCAGTCAGCAGGACGCCCAGGAGACCGCCCAGCAGAACGGGTTGAAGTAGGCCTCCGGTCCCGCACGTCACGAGATGAGCGATCTCCTCTCACCGGCTGACGTGCCGGCGGAGCGCAGATTCCCTGTGCTCCGCCGGCGGCCGGCCGACTCCTCGGCACCGGCGCCGCCGGCGATGTCCCCGCGTCAGAAGTGGCGGCGCCGGCTGCCGCTGCTGCCCTCGCTGCTCTACATGATCGTGGTCACCCAGGC
>DASXZK010000057.1:0-7965 GCA_036501965.1 Solirubrobacteraceae bacterium | reverse complement strand
GGGGGCTTCGTCCGCGGACGCCTCGGTCGTCTCGTCAGTAGTTGTCTTGTCGTCAGCCATTGTCTCGTTCAATCTCTCGTTGTCTCGCCACAGTCAGCGTCCGGGCGATCTCCTGCTTGGCGGCGCGCAGCCCCGCCGTGTTGTCCAGCTCGCCGGTGGCGTGCTGGAAGCGCAGACCGAAGAGCTCGCGCCGCGCCGTCTTCAGGTGCTCGGCGAGCTCGGTGTCGGTGAGGTCCTGCAGCTCTGAAGCGCGCGTCATGCGTCCTCCCGCATCACGAATTTGGTGCGGACCGGCAGCTTGTGGCCCGCCAGGCGCATCGCCTCACGGGCGAGGTCCTCGGGCACCCCGGCGAGCTCGAACATCACGCGGCCGGGCTTGACCACGGCGACCCATCCCTCAGGCGAGCCCTTGCCGGAGCCCATGCGGGTCTCAGCGGGCTTCTTGGTGAAGGGCTTGTCCGGATACAGATTGATCCAGACCTTGCCGCCACGCTTGATCTTGCGGGTCATCGCGATACGAGCGGCCTCGATCTGGCGGTTGGTGATCCACCCGGAGTCGATCGCCTTCAGGCCGTACTCGCCGAACTGGACGTTCACCTGCCCGCGCGAGAGCCCGGCCCGACGGCCGCGGTGCTGCTTACGGTGCTTGACGCGCTTGGGAGACAGCATCAGCGACCGCCGCCACTCGAGGCGCCACCGCTCGGTGCGCCACCGCCCGACGGACGGGAGCCGCCGCCACCACCTGGACGGGGGCCGCGTCCGCCGCCGCCGCCTGGACCACGGCCACCGCCGCCCGGACCGCGGCCGCCACCCGAACCAGACCCGCCCGCTCCTCCCGGACCACGACCGCCGCCGGAACCAGGCCCACCCGCCCCGCGACCGCCGCCGGGTCCGCCCGGACCGCGACCGCCACCGCCACCGCCACCGCCCTGGCCACCACGACCACGGCCTCCACCGCCGCCGCCGCCACCACCGGGACCGCCGCCCTGACCACCGCGACCACGACCACCGCCGCCACCGCCCTGGCCACCACGACCACCCGGACCGCCGCCCTGGCCACCACGACCACCGCGGCCACGTCCACGTCCATCACGGCCGTCACGTCCGCCACGGTCATCGCGCTGCGGCGCGGGCTCGTCCATACTCGTGAGGTCGGCGCCGGTGTAGCCCTCGGGCATGATCTCGCCCTTGTTGATCCAGCACTTGACGCCGATCCGGCCGAACGTGGTCCTCGCCTCGTGGAAGCCGTAATCGACGTCCGCGCGGAGGGTGTGCAGCGGGACGCGACCGTCTGAGTAACTCTCGGTGCGTGCCATCTCCGCGCCGCCGAGGCGACCGGAGACCTGCACCTTCACACCCTTGGCGCCCGAGCGCATCGCGCTCGTGAGCGCGCGCTTCATGGCTCGACGGAAGGCGACTCGGTTCTGCAGCTGCTCGGCGATCGACTGCGCCACCAGGCGCGCGTCCAGCTCAGGGCGCTTGATCTCGAGGATGTTGACCTTGACCTGCTTGCCGGTGATCTGATGCAGCGCTCGCCGCAGAGCGTCAACCTCGGAGCCGGACTTCCCGATCACGATGCCGGGCCGCGCCGTGTTGATGTTGACCTCGACCTCGTTGGCGTTCTTGCGGATCGTGATGTCCGACAGACCGGCATGCGAGAGCCGGCCAACGATGTAGTTCCGGATCTGCTCGTCCTCGTAGAGGTAATCCGAGAACAGCTTCTCGTTGAACCAGTTGGCCTTCCAGTCGTGGATGTAACCCACGCGGAGCGACTCGGGATGAACTTTCTGACCCATGGTGTGTTGCTTAGTCCTTCGGCGTGAGCAAAATCGTGAGGTGGCTGGTCCGCTTCCGGATCCGCGTGGCGCGACCCATCGCGCGCGGGCGGAAGCGCTTGATCGTCGGACCCTCGTCGGCGTGTACCGCCTTGACGACCAGGTCCTCGCCGACGAGCTCGTGATTGTGCTCGGCGTTGGCGACCGCCGACTCGAGCAGCTTGCTCCAGTCACGGGCGATCGCCCTTGGCGTGACAGCGAGGATAGCTCGCGCCTCGACCACGGATTTCCCGCGGATGTGGTCGCACACCAGCCGCGCCTTACGCGCGCTCGAGCGAACGTACTTGGCCTGCGCCCGGACGACCGGAGCGGGCTCCCCCGGCTCGCGCCCGGCGCGCCCCCGCTCGCCGCCGCGCTGACGCCGCGGCGTCGACGCCGCGCGATCGGCACGCTTCGGCCGCGCAGCCTTCGCAGGCTTCTCGTCGGCCGCAGCAGCAGGCTCATCCTCAACGTCCTCGGAGGCCTCAGCGGCAGGCGCTTCTTCGGCGTCCTCGCTCGCGAGCTCATCATCAGCCTCGGCGTCGGGGGACGCCTCCTCGGCGACGGGGGCATCGTCCGAGGCCGTCGACGCCGTGGCGTCGTCCTCCGACGATGACCCTTGCGGGCTGTCGGTGCTCGACGCGGCTTCGGCCTCAACCGGAGCGGGGTCAGCGGCGGAGGCCGACGCCTCGGCCTCCTCGACGCCCTCTGTCTTGTCAGTCTCGTCAGCCATAAGCCCTATCGCCTCTTCCCAGTCCCCGCATGCCCGCGATACATCCGCGTCGGCGCGAACTCCCCGAGCTTGTGTCCCACCATCGACTCAGAGATGAACACGGGCACGTGCTTGCGCCCGTCGTGGACGGCGATCGTATGCCCGACCATCTCCGGGAAGATCGTCGAGGTGCGTGACCAGGTACGGATCATGCGCTTCTCACCGGAGCTGTTCATCGCCTCGACGCGACCCATCAGCCGCTCTTCGACGAACGGCCCCTTCTTGCTGGAACGACTCATCGCTTCTTACCCCTTCTGCGGCCGCGCACGATGTACTGGTCGGACTTCTTGCCCTTCTTGCGGGTGCGGTAGCCCAGGGTGGGCACGCCCCACGGGGTCACGGGATGGCGTCCGGGCGTCGTGGAGCCCTCGCCACCGCCGTGCGGGTGGTCAACCGGGTTCATCGCCGTGCCGCGTGTCTGCGGGCGCACGCCCATGTGACGCTTGCGGCCGGCCTTGCCGATCTTGACGTTCTGATGGTCGGAGTTGCCGATCGAGCCGACCGTCGCCCGGCACTCGTCACGGACCATGCGCATCTCGCCCGAGGGCAGGCGCAGGGTCGCCATGCCGCTGTCCTTGGCAAGCAGCTGCACGCCGGTGCCGGCGGATCGGGCCATCTGGCCGCCGCGTCCGGGTGTGAGCTCGACGTTGTGGACGATCGTTCCCGGGGGCATGTTGCGCAGGGGGAGTGCGTTGCCGACGCGGATCTCGGCGGACTCACCGGACATCACCGTCGCCCCGACAGTGAGCCGCGCGGGCGCGAGGATGTAGCGCTTCTCGCCGTCGGCGTAGTGAAGGAGCGCGATGTAGGCGGACCGGTTCGGGTCGTACTCGATATGCGCGACCTTCGCCGGGATCCCGTCCTTGCGACGCTTGAAGTCGATCTGGCGGTACAGCCGCTTGGCGCCGCCACCGCGGTGGCGGGCGGTCTTACGGCCGTGGGCGTTGCGTCCGCCGGACTTGGTCAGGCCGGAGACAAGCGACTTCTCAGGAGTCGAACGGGTGATCTCCGCGAAGTCCGGATAAGAGACGAAGCGGAGTCCCGGCGAGGTGGGCTTGGGCTTGCGGATCGGCATTACTCGGGCGCCTCGAACGCCTGGAAGATCGGGATCGTGTCGCCCTCGCGCACCTGCACGATGGCCTTCTTCCACGACCGGGTGCGACCGGAATGCACGCCGCGCCGCTTCGGCTTGGACTTCACCGACGCGGTGCGCACACCGGTGACCTTGACGTCGAACAACTCCTCGACCGCCTGCCGGATCTGCGTCTTGTGCGCCTTGTCATGGACGCGGAAGGTGTACTTGCCCGCCTCGGCAAGAACGAATGACTTCTCGGAGACGACGGGCCGGATGATGACCTGGCTCATGTCCATCAGGCCGTGACCTCCTCGGTGGGTCCGGTGGGGGTCGGGTGGGCGGGATTGGGGTCACCCTTGGCGCGGGCGACGAGATCGCCCATTGCAGCCTCGGAGATGAGCAGCGAGGCGGCGCCGATGATGTCGGCGACGCCACAGTCGCTCACCGGCACGACCGCGGCCTGGCGCAGGTTGCGGAATGACAACCCGGCGGCAGCTTCGGTGTCGGCGAGGACGATCAGAGACGGAGCCTTGGGCGCCCAGTCGGCGAGCAGCGCGACCGCCTGCTTGGTGGACGGGCTCTCGAACGCGGAGGCGTCGAACACGGCCAGCGAGGAGCGCTCGGCGTGCACGGACAGTGCACAGCGCAGCGCTGCACGGCGCGCCTTGCGGTTGACCTTGACGATGTAGTGGCGCGGCTGGGGGCCGAACACGGTTCCGCCGCCGGTCCAGACTGGCGATCGCGAGGACCCTGCGCGAGCGCGACCGGTGCCCTTCTGACGCCACGGCTTGGCACCGCCACCGCGGACCTGGCCACGGGTCTTTGACGAGTGGGTTCCCTGGCGGCGCGCGTTCAACTCGGCGCGCACGGCCTCATGGACGAGGCCCATGTTGAACTCCGCCTCGAACGCGACCGGGTCGAGCTTGTGGGTACCGGAGGCGCCGGCGCCGACCTTGGGAGCAGTCCTAGGCATCGGTGCGCACCTCCACGGTGGAGCCGGTCGGGCCGGGCACGGACCCGCGGACCATCATCAGGTTGCGGGCCGGCATCAGCTCGACGACGGTGAGGCCGCGCTGGGTCACGCGCTTGTTGCCCATCTGGCCTGGGCCGCGGATGCCCTTCATCACGCGAGCCGGCCAGGCGGAGGCGCCGATCGAGCCCGGCGCGCGGTAGTTGTGCGAGCCGTGGGTCTTGGGGCCGCGCTTGAAGTTGTGGCGCTTGATCGTCCCGGCGAAACCCTTGCCCTTGGAGACGCCGGAGATTTTGACCTTCTGGCCGACCTCGAACGCGTCCACGGTGACGGTCTCGCCGACGAGCAGCTCGCCGGCCTCATTGCGGAACTCGACCAGATGCCGATGCGCGGAGGCGTCGGCCTTCTTGAGGTGGCCGAGCTCGGCCTTGGTCAGATGCTTCTCCTTGGTGGCGCCGAACGCGAGCTGGACAGCCTCATAGCCGTCTTGTTCCACCGTGCGGATGGCGGTGACCGGGCAGGGACCGGCCTCCAGGACGGTCACGCGTTCGACGCGGCCGTCGTCCTGGAAGCGCTGGGTCATCCCGATCTTCTTAGCGAGGATCGCACTCATGACGCCAGGCGGATCTCAATGTCGACGCCGGCGGGGAGGTGGTCCAGCCGCTGCAGTGAGTCGACGGTCTTGGGGGTCGGCTGATGGATGTCGATCAACCGCTTGTGCGTACGGATCTCGAAGTGCTCACGCGAGTCCTTGTCCTTGAACGGCGACCGGATCACGCAATACACATTCTTCTCCGTGGGCAGCGGCACGGGACCGGCGACGGTCGCGCCGGTGCGCGTCGCCGTCTCGACGATCTCCTTGGCCGCCGTCTCGATCGCCGTGTGGTCGTAGGACTTCAGGCGGATGCGGATCTTGTTCTGGGCGATAGTCGCCATGTGTTCTCTGTCTCTGGATCTCGGGTCGGTACGCGGGCAGGGGATCCTGCCCCGAGCACCGTGTCAATTCGTATCTGGCAAAAAGAAGCGGCGGGCCCAAGACGTGTTGGACCCGCCGCGTACAGCGAAACTACTGAACGATCTCGGTCACGACCCCGGAGCCGACCGTACGGCCGCCCTCACGGATCGCGAAGCGAAGACCCTGATCCATGGCGATCGGCTGGATCAGCTCGATCTCCATGGTGACGTTGTCGCCCGGCATGACCATCTCCGTGCCCTCGGGCAGGTTGGCAACACCGGTGACGTCCGTTGTACGGAAGTAGAACTGCGGCCGGTAGCCCGTGAAGAACGGCGTGTGACGACCGCCCTCCTCCTTCTTGAGGACGTAGACCTCGGCCTTGTACTTCGTGTGCGGCGTGATCGACCCGGGCTTGCACAGCACCTGACCGCGCTCGATGTCCTCGCGCTTGGTGCCTCGCAGCAGGCAGCCGGCGTTGTCGCCCGCCTGACCCTGGTCAAGGTTCTTCTTGAACATCTCGACGCCGGTGACGACGGTCGAGGTGGTCGCCTTGATGCCGACGATCTCAACGGTGTCACCGGTCTTGACGATGCCCGACTCGATGCGTCCGGTCGCAACCGTGCCGCGGCCGGTGATCGAGAAGACGTCCTCGACAGGCATCAGGAACGGCTTGTCCAGGTCACGGACGGGCTCCGGAATGTAGGTGTCCAGCGCCTCGGCGAGATCGAGGATCTTCTGCTCGTACTCGGCGTCGCCCTCGAGGGCCTTCAGCGCCGAGCCCACGACGAACGGAATGTCGTCGCCGGGGAACTCGTACTCGGAGAGCAGATCGCGGATCTCGACCTCGACCAGCTCCAGGAGCTCGGGGTCGTCGACCATGTCGGCCTTGTTGAGGAACACCACGATGTACGGCACCCCGACCTGACGGGCGAGCAGGATGTGCTCACGCGTCTGCGGCATCGCGCCATCGGCGGCGGAGACGACGAGGATCGCCCCGTCCATCTGCGCCGCGCCGGTGATCATGTTCTTGACGTAGTCAGCGTGACCGGGGCAGTCCACGTGGGCGTAGTGCCGGTTCGCGGTCTCGTACTCGACGTGCGAGGTCGCGATCGTGATGCCGCGAGCCTTCTCCTCCGGAGCGTTGTCAATCGAGTCGAACGACCGCACCTCGGTGCCATCGCCAAACTTGTCGTGGAGCACCTTGGTGATGGCCGCGGTCAGGGTCGTCTTGCCATGGTCGATGTGACCGATGGTGCCGACGTTCACGTGGGGCTTTGCCCGCTCAAAATTGGCCTTCGCCACTTTGGCTTGCTCCTTCTCTCAATTTCTGTGGGTTGTTGGGCTGTTCCCAATCTGGACTCGTCCGTGCGAGGCACTGTGGACGAACCCAATCAGGGTAAAGGTTTCCGTCCGCCATTGCTGCTACGTGCAGGAAACGGCGGGTCCTGCGGATCGTCAGGCGGCCTGCTGCTCGCCTCCGACGACCTTCTCAGCGATGTTAGGAGGCACTTCCTCATAACGCTCGAACTGCATGGTGTATGTCGCGCGACCCTGCGTGTTGGAGCGCACGTCGGTCGCGTACCCGAACATCTCGGCGAGTGGCACCGTGGCGGACACGACCTGCGCGTTCCCGCGCTGCTCCATGCCCGACACCTGGCCACGCCGACGGTTCAGATCGCCGATGACGTCGCCCATGAACTCCTCGGGCGTGACTACCTCGACCGAGAACACGGGCTCCAGCAGGACCGGCTTGGCGCGCCGGAGGGCTTCCTTTGCGCCGATCGAGCCGGCGATCCGGAAGGCGATCTCCGATGAGTCGGTGTCGTGGTACTTGCCGTCGGTCAGCGTGAGGCGGACGTCGACGACGGGGAACCCGGCCTTCGGGCCGTTCACCAATGCATCCTCGGCACCCTTCTCGACCGCAGGGATGAACTCCGTCGGCACCGAGCCGCCCTTGACCTTGTTGACGAACTCGAACCCCTCGCCGGGCGCGGGCTCGATGTCGAAGTACACGATCCCGTACTGACCCGAGCCGCCGGTCTGGCGCACGTGGCGTCCCTCGACCTTGTGGGCGGTGCCGCGGATCGTCTCCCGGTAGGAGACCTGCGGACGACCGACGTTGGCCTCGACCTTGTATTCGCGCTTCATGCGGTCGACGAGGATCTCGAGGTGCAGCTCGCCCATCCCGGAGATCTCGGTCTGGCCGGACTCCTCGTTGGTCTGCACCTGGAAGGTCGGGTCCTCCTCGGCCAGGCGGCCGAGAGCGACCGACATCTTCTCCTGGTCGGCCTTGGTCTTGGGCTCGACCGCGACCTTGATGACCGGCTCGGGGAAGATGATCTGCTCGAGCTTGATCGGCTTGTCGACGGCGCACAGCGT
>DASXZK010000056.1:0-2952 GCA_036501965.1 Solirubrobacteraceae bacterium | reverse complement strand
GCCTGCGACCGTTCAGCGGGCTTCGGGAACTCGGTGACGATGATCGCGAGGATGACCGACGCCTGCAGTGCCGCACCGACGCCCTGGAGGAAACGGGCGGCGATCAGGATGTCCCCGCTCCAGGCCACGCCGCATAGTGCGGAGGCGAGGGTGAAGGTCGAGACGCCCAGCATGAACACGCGTTTGCGCCCGATCAGGTCGCCGAGGCGACCGGCGAAGAGCAGCAGGCTGCCGAACGTGAGCAGGAACGCGTTGATGACCCAGGTGAGGTTGCCCTGGGAGAAGTGGAGGTCGTGCTGGATCGAGGGCAGCGCAACGTTCACGATCGTCGTGTCGAGCACGATCATGAGCTGCGCCAGGCAGACGACCACGAGGGTCAGCCAGCGCCTGCGATCCGCGCTCTGGGTGAAAAGTGAGGTCACGTAAAACTCCATCCGACGAGAAATGGGTACTAAACTGGAGGATGCCTCCGAAACTATATGGAGGCCGCCTCCGGATACGACTATAGCGGAGGGCCCCTCCGTTTTGTGACGATCCGGTGAAGGAGCGACACATGAGCACCACAGAACCCACACAACAGCTGACCACCACCAGACCCAAACGCGCCGATGCGAGGCGCAACTACGACAAGGTGATCGCCGCGGCCCGCAGCGCCTTCACCGAGAGCGGAGCCGAGACCTCGCTCGAGGGGATCGCCCGCCGCGCCGGGGTCGGGATCGGCACGCTGTACCGCCACTTTCCCAACCGCCAGGCCCTGCTGGAGGCGGTCTACGTCGAGGAGGTCGACCGCTTCTGCTCCTCGGCCTCAGAGCTCGGCGGCCTCGAGCCGTGGGACGCGTTCGCGACCTGGATCGAGGGCCTCGTCGACTACATGGCGACGAAGATGGCGCTCGCCCATGAGCTGTTCGACTACGTCGATCGCGGAGCGCCCGTCTTCACCTCCTGCCGTGCCTCGCTGTTCGCGGCGGGTGACCCGCTGCTGCAGCGCGCGCAGGCGGCCGGTGCGGTGCGCGGCGACGTCGACGTTGCCGAGGTCATTCAGCTGATCGGCGGGATCACGAAGATCCAGGGCGCGGAGCCAGAGCAGATCCGGCATCTGCTCTCGATCGCGCTCGACGGCCTGCGCGCCCGCTCCTAGACACCTGAAGCCGGGCCGCCGGCCGGACATCCGGCCAGAGAAGTGCAAAGGCTCTGTGAATGGTGGACGACTTTTGCTGTTTCGCTGGTAGGGTCAGCTGCGTGAGGGAGACGTGCACCGACCGGGGAGGACGGTGATGCCGCACCTGCGCTGCAACAGCTGCGGAGTGGTGAGCTACGCGCCTGCGGGTGGCGCCGGGAACTGCCCGGAATGTGGGGTGCCCTGGCCGCCGCGACCTGACCGCGTGATCCAGTCCGCCGACCCCGAACAGCGGCTCGGCGCGCTGGTTCGAATGACGCGCGACCTGCTCGACGTCGACGTCGCGCTGCTCACGAGGATCGCCGAGGGGCGGGAGACGGTCCGCCTCGCCGCGGGCGGATGGCCGGGTGTGACGCTGCGGCGCGGGGACTCGCTGCCGCTGGAGGAGACGTTCTGCCGCCTGATGCTCGAAGGGCGGATCGGCAACGTCGTCCGTGACACCCTCTCCGAGCCGGCGGTGGCCGAGATCGAGTTCGTCCGCGGCCTCGGCGCCAGGGCCTACCTCGGCGTTCCGGTCCGTCCCTCGGACGCCGAGCTCTACGTGCTGTGCTGCCTGGCCCGCGAGTCCAGGCCGAGCTTCGGCGTCCGTGAGGTCCGGCTGCTGAGCGGGCTGGCCGAGTCGGTCAGCGTCGAGCTCCAGTCGAGCTGACCTCCGGCAGGCGGGCACCGAGCCAGGTGCGGGCCCCGGGGATGTGGACCGGGTCGATGAGATGGCCCGCGTCGGATTCGTGGTACTCGATCGCGGCGCCGCCCTCGGTGAGCAGATCCCGCGCCCGACGGGCGAACGCGACGTCCATCACCGGATCAGCGCGGCCATGGGTGACATACATCGGGAGTCCCCGCACGGTCCCCGGATCGGCGGCCCAGCCCTCGACGACCGGCACGAAGCCCGAGAACACCAGCAGTCCGCCGGGCGTCGGCGGTTCCCCGGAGAGGCCCATCGCGTAGCTCATCGTCGCGCCCTGCGAGAACCCGCCGAGCACGGTCCGCTCGGGGGAGATCCCCGTCCGCCGCCAGAGCTCGTCGTGGAACGCTCCGAGCTTGGCGAACCCTCGCTCGAACGTGTCGTGGTCGGGGTAGCCGACGCGTGGCACCGCGTACCAGTGGTAACCGGGAGCTCCGGCGAACGTCAGCGGGGCGCGTGGGGTCACGACGTGCAGGCGACGCTCGGGATCGAGCACGTCGGCGAGCCCGAGCAGGTCGCGTTCGTCCGAGCCGCGGCCGTGATGGAGCACGAGCAGCCCATCGGCCTGACCGTCGGCGGGGCGCTCGCCATACGCGAGCGCTCCGGCCTCCGTGGTGCGCAACTTGCCGAGGGCCCTCATCGTGCCGCCTCGCGGGCGCGCGCCCGCGGGTTGACGAGTGGAGTGAGCGAACGCTCGAGCTCCGAGCGCAGGTGCTCGTGCTGGCGGGGCAGGCGCAGCCCCTCGCCGAGATGGTCCGGGTCCTCGTCGACGGCGAACCCGGGCGAGGTCGTCGCGATCTCGAACAGGACCCCCTGGGGCTCGCGGAAGTAGATCGAGAGGAAATAGTCGCGGTCGATCACCGGGGTCACCGCCATTCCGGCCTGCGCGGCGCGCTGCTGCCAGCTGACGTGGTCCTCGTCGCGCGAGTGCCACGCGACGTGGTGCACGGTGCCGGCGCCCTGGATCCCGCGCTCGGTCGCGGCGTCATATCCCCAGTGGAAGTGCCGCGTGTCGCCGTCGAGGCGGTATTCGCCATCGCCGAGGTCGGTGAATCCGAGCGTTTCCGTGAGGACATGGCGATCGGCGTCG
>DASXZK010000055.1:0-27617 GCA_036501965.1 Solirubrobacteraceae bacterium | reverse complement strand
CCGCTCATCTTCGACGCCCTCCGCACGCCGCGCGGCCGCGGCAAGGTCAACGGCTCGTTGCATGCGACCAAGCCGATCGACCTGGTCGTGACGCTCGTCCACGAGCTGCTCAGCCGCAACCCGGACTTCGATCCCGAGCGCGTCGACGACATGGTGCTCGGCTGCGTGACGCCGATCGGCGACCAGGGCGGCGACATCGCCCGCGCGGCGGCGCTGAAGGCCGGCCTGCCTGACTCGGTCGCCGGGGTCCAGCTCAACCGCTTCTGCGCCTCGGGCCTGGAGGCGGTCAACATGGCCGCCCAGAAGGTCGCCTCCGGCTGGGAGGACCTCGTGCTCGCGGGCGGCGTCGAGTCGATGAGCCGGGTGCCGATGGGCTCTGACGGCGGCGCCTGGGCGATGGATCCGGAGACCGCCTATGACGCGTCGTTCGTCCCGCAGGGGATCAGTGCCGACCTGATCGCGACGATCGAGGGCTTCACCCGCGACGACGTCGACGCATACGCCGTGCGCTCGCAGGAGCGCGCGTCGACCGCCCAGGCCGAGGGCCGGTTCTCAGGCTCGGTCGTGCCGGTGCTCGACATCAACGACCAGGTCGTCCTGGACCACGACGAGTTCATCCGCCCGGGCACGACGCAGGAGACGCTCGCCGGCCTGAAGCCGTCGTTCGCCGGGATCGGCGACATGGGCGGCTTCGACGCGGTGGCGCTGCAGAAGTACCACTGGGTCGAGAAGATCGACCATGTCCACACCCCGGGTAACTCCTCCGGCATCGTCGACGGCGCGTCGCTGATCGCGATCGGCAACGAGCAGACCGGCGCCGAGCTCGGCCTGCGCGCCCGCGCGCGGATTCTGTCCACCGCGGTCACCGGCGCGGAGCCGACGATCATGCTCACCGGCCCGGCTCCCGCGTCGAAGAAGGCGCTGGCCAAGGCGGGACTGACGATCGACGACATCGACCTCATCGAGATGAACGAGGCGTTCGCCGCGGTCGTCCTGCGGTTCGTCAAGGACATGGGCGCCGACATGGAGAAGGTCAACGTCAACGGCGGCGCGATCGCGATGGGCCACCCGCTCGGCGCGACCGGGGCGATCATCCTGGGGACGCTTGTCGACGAGCTCGAGCGCACCGGCGGCCGCTACGGCCTGGCCACGCTCTGCATCGGCGGCGGAATGGGTATCGCCACCGTCGTCGAGCGCATCTGAGAGACCACCGCGTCCACCGAGAAACCGAGAGAGACCACATGAGCGAGAGCACCACGATTCGCTGGGACAAGGACGCCGACGGCGTCGTCATCCTCACCCTCGACGACCCGAACCAGTCGGCGAACACGATGAACGCCGCCTACTCGGAGTCGATCCGCGCAACCGCCGATCGCCTGGAGGCGGAGAAGGACTCGATCACCGGGGTGGTGTTCACCTCGGCGAAGAAGACGTTCTTCGCGGGCGGTGACCTGAACGACCTCAAGCGGGCGCGCCCCGAGGACGCGGAGGAAGTCTCGCGTTTCGTGCGGGAGAACAAGGCGGTGCTGCGGCGGATCGAGACGCTCGGCGTACCGGTCGTCGCGGCGGTCAATGGCGCCGCGCTCGGTGGTGGGCTGGAGATCTGCCTGGCCTGTCATCGCCGCATCGCGGTCGACGATGCGAAGGTCAAGCTCGGCTTCCCGGAGGTCAAGCTCGGGCTGCTGCCCGGCGCCGGCGGCGTCACGCGCACCGTGCGGATGTTCGGGATCGTCAACGCGCTCATGGGGCTGCTGCTCCAGGGCCAGGAGCTGCGTCCCGGCAAGGCGCTGGAGTTCGGCCTGATCGACGAGGTCGTGGCCACCCCCGACGAACTGGTGCCGGCGGCGAAGAAGTGGATCGCCGCGCAGGACAAGGAGGAGTTCGCCGGCCAGCCGTGGGACCAGAAGGGCTACAAGATCCCCGGTGGCACGCCGTCCACGCCGAAGCTCGCGATGAACCTGCCCGCGTTCCCGGCGAACCTGCGCAAGCAGCTGAAGGGCGCCAACTACCCCGCGCCTCATCACATCATGGCCGCGGCCGTGGAGGGCGCGCAGGTCGACTTCGACAACGCGTCGGAGATCGAGGGCCGCTATTTCGTCGATCTCGTCACCGGCCAGGTGGCGAAGAACATGATCCAGGCGTTCTTCTTCGACCTGCAGCGGGCGACCGGCTCGCGCGGACGGCCGGATGATCTGGAGCGCTTTGCACCGAAGAAGATGGTCGTCCTCGGCGCCGGAATGATGGGCGCCGCGATCGCCTACGTCTCGGCGAAGGCCGGAGTGGAGGTCGTCCTGAAGGACGTCAGCCAGGAGGCGGCGGATCGCGGCAAGGGCTACTCGGAGAAGCTCGTCGCCAAGGCGGTCGAGCGCGGCCGCCAGTCCCAGGAGGACGGCGACGCGCTGCTGGCACGGATCACCCCGACGACCGATCCGGCGGCGGCCGCCGGGGCGGAGATCGTGATCGAGGCGGTGTTCGAGGATCCGGGCGTCAAGAAGCAGGTGATGGAGGAGATCGAGCCCCACCTCGCCCCTGATGCCGTGCTCGGCTCCAATACCTCGACGCTGCCGATCACCGGCCTGGCGGGCGACGTCAGCCGGCCGGCGGACTTCATCGGCCTGCACTTCTTCTCGCCGGTGGACAAGATGCCGCTGCTGGAGATCATCCGCGGCGAGGAGACCAGCGACGAGGCGGTCTACCGCGCGCTGGACCTCGCCAAGCTGATCAAGAAGACCCCGATCGTCGTCAACGACAGCCGCGGGTTCTTCACCAGCCGCGTGATCGGCACGTTCATCAATGAGGGGATCTCGATGCTCACCGAGGGCGTCCCGGCACCCTCGATCGAGCAGGCCTCCTCACAGGCCGGCTATCCCGCGCCGGTGCTCCAGCTCTCCGACGAGCTCAACTTGAAGCTGATGCGCAAGATCCGCAAGGCCGCCGAGGAGGCGGCCGAGACCGGATCGGGCTTCGATGAGAACCCGGCGACTGTCGTCATCGACCGCATGCTCGACGAGTTCGAGCGCCCGGGCCGCCTGGAGGGCAACGGGTTCTACTCCTACTCAGACGAGGGCAAGCGCGTCGGCCTGTGGCCGGGGCTGCGCGACGCCTTTCCGCCGGTCGACGACCCGTCGTCGCTGTCGCTCCGTGATCTCGAGGAGCGGATGATGTTCATCGAGTCGATCGAGACTGTGAAGTGCCTCGACGAGGGCGTGATCGAGTCCGTCGCGGATGCCAACATCGGCTCGATCTTCGGCATCGGTTTCCCGGCCTGGTCAGGTGGCGTGCTCCAGTACATCAACGGATACGGGGGCGGCCTGCCCGGCTTCGTCGCCCGCGCGCGCGAGCTCGCGGTCAAGTACGGCGAGCGGTTCGAGCCGCCGGCGTCACTGGTCGAGAAGGCCGAGCGTGGCGAGATCTACTCCGACGACGAGGTGCTCGTCGGGGCCTAGCTCGGGGTTGTGGGACGCGGGCGCTGCGGTGGGCGCCCGCGTGTGTCGGGGCCCCGCGCGGGCTGTCGGTCTCGGCGGTGGTTGTTCGGGGCGTGGCTGGTGGCATGCCGTGGCGCCGGCAATGAGGTCGGGTCCACTTCGTGTGCCCGACCACGGGCCAGAAGGCACTCTCGGACCCGGCGGGGCGGAAGGTGCGGGGATCGTGCCCCCGGAGCGGTGCTGATCACCCGCACGCAACAGCGCCGGCGTCCGGTTGGGTGATCAGCGCTGCGGAGCGCACCGGATCACCCACACGCCACCGGAGCACGTCGCGAGTGCGAGAAACGTCCCGGCCCCACGGGGCGCTGGGCATCAAACGCAACCATGGCTGGCGTGAGATGCCCAGCCGCCCCTCGGGGACACGTGCCCGGGTGGTGGGCAGACGAAGTCGCCCACCTCATTGCCGAACAGCGTGGCGGGGCGGCGGCAGTCACAGCAGCGCCAGCCCCGCCCAAAGACCCCACGCTGCTTGACGGCCGACGACCCGACGCGCTACCTCGCGAACGCCCCGCCCACCCGGTCGGCTCAGAGTTCCGCTGCAGGCCGCCCGCGGCGCTTGACCTCACCCACCGCCGGATGAGCACGCAGCGCCTCGAGCCACGCGTTCACGCGCGGGAGGTCGGCGGGCGGGGCGAGCTGGGGACCCCACTGTGGGATGCGGACCGCGAGCGGGAGACCGGAGAGGTCGGCCAGGGAGGGCTTGGGGACGCCGCCCAGCCAGGGGCTGCCGCCGCGGGCGAGCTCGTCCTCCAGCTTCGGCCAGCGGCGCATCAGGCGCGCGCGCAGGCGCTCGACGATGTCGGGCGGCTCGCCGTCGGCGGGACCGAACGCCTCCTTGCGAAATGAGAGGAAGAACGGGGCCGTGAGCTCGTCGTCGAGCCACCGCATCAGGCCGCGCGCGGTGGCACGGCGGTCGCAGTCCTCCGGCCACAGGGACGGGCCGGAGCGCACGTCCTGGAGCCAGTCGCAGATCGCGCTCGACTCGCGTACGACGACCTCACCGACCTCAAGCACCGGGACGCGCCCCGCCGGGTTGAGCTCGCGCAGCCGCGGGGGCCGCTCAATGGGGTCGATCTCGATCAGGTCGAGCTCGGTGCCGGTGACCGCCGCGGCGATCCGGACCTTGCCGGCGAACGGCGACATGTGCCAGGACCAGAGGCGGGGGGCGGCCACGGGCGCAGCCTATCGGCCCGTCGCCGCAGGCGAGGGCTCCCGCCCAGTCGGCACCCGAACCGGCCCTGGACGCAAGAAGACCCGCCGGCCGACGGGGGCGGGCGGGTCTCGTTGCCTCTCTCCTTCGGGCGCGAAGCTTGCTACTCGGCGACCGGCGGAGGGTACACGTCTGCCACGTACTCGTCCACCTTCGCCGGCGGCAGGCGGCTCGCCACAGCCCAGAAGTAGATGATCAGGCTGAACCCAATGGAGGCACCGATCGAGCCGTACAGGCCGAGGTCATAGTTCCCTCCGTGGCTCAGGACGTTCTTGAAGAACCCGATGCCGCCGATGATGCCACCGGCGCCGAAGTCGCTGAAGTAGTCGATCAGCGCCATGCCGATGATCCAGCTGATGATCCACGGCGCCGACTGCCAGTCCATCCGCGGGGCCTTGGGGTTGGCGTTCGTCGCGTACGACACCCAGATCAGCAGGTAGCCGAGCAGTAGGGCGACGATCAGCGTGCTGACGTTCTGCCAGCCGGTGAACAGGATGACCAAGCCGGCGCCGGCGAACGCCGCCGGCGACAGGATATGGGCCGCCGGCAGCCGATAGGTCCGCGGCAGATCCGGCTTCTGCTTGCGCAGCGCGCCCAGCGAGACGGGCGCTCCCGCGTACATGAAGACCGACGCGCTGGTGACGATGTTGACGAGCTTCGCCCAGCTCGGGAACGGCAGCAGGAAGAGCACGCCGACGAGCGTGGCGACGATCACGCCGAACACCGGCACGCGCTCACGGTTGACCCGCTCGAACGCCGGCGGGAGGAAGCCGTTGCGGCTGAGGCCGAACGACAGGCGCGCGGACGATGTCTCGTACATGAGCCCCGTTCCGCCCGGCGAGACGACGGCGTCGATGCGGAGCACGGTCGCCAGCCAGGAGATACCGGCGATCGAGGCGAGGGTGAAGAACGGCCCCGCGTGCAGCTGGTTGGACACCGCGCTCGTGCTCGTCGCCAGGCCCGTCCAGCCACCGTTGGCTCTCAGGACGTTGGTCGGCATCGCTCCCAGGAACGCGAGCTGGATGAGGATGTAGACGACACCGCCGATGAGCATCGACAGGATGACCGCGCGCGCGAGATCCCGCTCCGGGTTCTTCGCCTCGCCGCCGAGCTGGACCGCCTGCTCGAAGCCGAGCAGCGAGAAGATGATCCCGGCCGGCAGCGTGAGCAGGATGGACTTGACGGCCGAGCCGTGGACGAAGAAGCCGCCGCCCGCGTGGCCGAAGTTCGAGCCGTGGAAGTGGCCGATCAGCAGCACGAAGATCGTGATGATCGGGATCAACACCTTCCAGCTGGTGATCGCGTTGTTGATCCGCGCGAACATGCGGATGCCGACGATGTTGACGACGACGAAGAAGGCCAGCATGATCGCGGCTGCCAGATAGCCGACGCCGTGCAGGGTGCCGCCGGCGCCGCCGGCCGCCGCCGTGAAGTGGAAGAAGTTGCGGGCCCAGTGCGCAGTCGACAGATACTGGATCGCCGCGAGCACCTCGATCGGGGCGACCGTGGCCGCCTGCAGGTAGGACGCCCAGCCGAACGTCGCGCCGGCGAACGAGCCGAACGCGTAGTGCGGGAAGCGGCTGGTGCCACCCGAGACCGGGAACAGGCCGGCGAGCTCGGCGTGCACGAGCGCCAGCGTGAGAATGATGATCGATCCGAGGACCCAACCGAGGATCGCCGACGGGCCTGCAATCGTCGCCGCGCCGAGCGCGCCGAACAGCCAACCGGACCCGATGATCGAGGTCTCCGAGGCCCACAGCAGGCCAATGAATCCGACCCCACGCTCAAGACCGTCGCTATTGAGATCGGTCTTCTGCGCGGGGGTGGAAAGTTCCGTCATACAACCCTCCCCAGGGTGGTTTCCAAATGAAGCAAGGCGGGCATCCTACTCCCGTCGGTGACGATCCGCACTATCCGCCAGGACAACCCCCCAACACGGGGGCCTGGCACCGCATTGCTTCGACGCGGAGCGCTCGAGACCTGCCTTATGGGCGACCTCCGCCGTAGATCGAGCGCACGTAGAGTTGAGTGAGCGGCTCCACCAGCGCCTCAGGATCCGGAAGCGCCGAAACCCGGCCCGTGCGTGAGACGAGCAGCGCCCGTTCGGTCGACCACACGAGGGCCGCCGCAAGCGCCTCAGGCTCAGCGCCCGGCGGGGCCAGGCCGCTGTCCCGATCGGCCGTGATCACCGTCGCGATCCGGCGGGTGAGGTCGGCGTGGATGCGCAGCCACAACCGTCGCAGCTCCGGGATCGCCGGCCACTCGACGCTCCCGGTGACCATCAACGGCGCGTAGCGCTCCCACATGCGGATGAGGCGCGTCAGGCCCTCGTGAAACGCCTCCTCAGGGGTGCGCTCGCCGCGCGTGAACATCGGCTCGATCTCCCGCGCGATGTCGGTGCTCACCGAGCGCAGCAGCTTGACCACGACATCGTCCTTGGAGGAGAAGTGCTCGTAGAAGCTCGTGCGACCGACGTCGGCCGCCTGGAGGATCTGCGCCACCGACAGTTCGGCGAGCGGCACGGTCTCCAGCAGCTCGGTCGTCGCGGCGAGCACCGCAGCCTGGGTCTTCGGCCGGCGCCCGCGGCGCCCGGCCCCACCCACCCCGCTCACACGCCGAGCGAGCGGCCGACGATCTCCTTCATGATCTCGGTCGTCCCGCCGTAGATGCGTGTCACGCGCGCGTCGACGAAGGCGCGGGCGATCGGGTACTCGAGCATGTAGCCGTAGCCGCCGTGCAGCTGCACGCAGCGGTCGATGACGCGCCCCTGCAGCTCGGTCGACCACCACTTCGCCATCGCCGCGTCCTCGCCGGTGAGCTCCCCGGCGTTCAGCGCGAGCACCGCCTGATCGCAGAACGTCGTCGCCAGGGCGATCTCGGTCGCCATCTCGGCGAGCGCGAACCGTGAGTTCTGGAACGCCCCAACCGGCTGGCCGAACGCGGTGCGCTCCTTCACGTAGGCGAGCGTCTGGTCAAGCGCCCCGCGGGCGGCGCCGACCGCAGCGGTCGCGATCGACAGCCGCTCCTGGGCGAGGTTGGAGGTCATGTAGCGAAAGCCCTGGCCGATCTCGCCGAGCACGTTCTCGGGCGGCACCCGCACGTCCTCGAAGAACAGCTCCGCCGTGTCCTGGGAGTGCATCCCGACCTTCTCCAGGTTGCGCCCGCGCGAGAACCCCTCCATGCCGGCCTCCACGATCAGCAGCGAGATCCCCTGGTGGCGCTCGGAGGGGTCGGTCTTGGCCGCGAGGATGACCAGATCGGCGTTGATGCCGTTGGTAATGAACGTCTTGGAGCCGTTCACGACGTACTCCGAGCCGTCGGCGGACGCGATCGCCGTCGTGCGCATCGAGGCGAGGTCGGACCCGATGCCGGGCTCGGTCATCCCGAGCGCGGTGATCAGCGATCCGTCAGCGATCCCCGGCAGCCAGCGCCCGCGCTGCTCCTCGTTGCAGAAGTGCAGGAAGTACGGCAGGCAGATGTCGTTGTGGAGGGTGATCCCGAGCCCTGAGCCCGCGACTCCCGTATATCCGACCTCCTCGGCGAGGATCTGGTTGAAGCGGAAGTCCTCCACCCCGATCCCGCCGTACTGCTCAGGGACCTGCATCGCGAGCATCCCCTTCTCGGCGGCGAGCGCGAACAGCTCGCGCGGCACGATCCCCTCGCGCTCCCACTGCTCGTGGTGGGGTGTGATCTCCTCGGCGATGAAGCGGCGCACCGACTCGCGATAGTCGACGTGCTCGGGTTCGAACGACGCGCGGCGCATGAGTGCTCAGCGACCCTAGCTCAACGTCATCCCGGCGGCATCTGCCCGGTTTGACGAGAACCCGCTCATGCACCCTGTAGCCTGGCGCGGCGATGGACGACATCGTCGCCGGACGCGCGCTTGCGGCGTGGATGGACGAGGAGGACCGACAACGCCTCGATCGTGGCGACGGTGCCCCTCCGTTCCCCGACTACAGCGCGGCTCTGGGCGAGCGCCGGCCGCTCGATCAGACCGGACTGCTCGCGCCGCTTCCGGCCCAGCTGAGCGAGCATGAGGCGGCGGTCCGCGGCAGCGAGCACGCCCGGCGGATGTTCGCCGAGGGATGGGACCTCGCGCTCGTCACGGACCTGCGTCGCGTGATCGCCGCACAGTCGCGCGTCAGCTGCGCCACCTCAACCGGGGACGAACCCATCCCGCGGCCCGATGACCAGCTTGCAGTCGCGCGCCTGACGCTGCCGCTCACCTCGCCGTCGCCGAACATCGCCCACGAGCTGAACGAGCCAGATCAGACCTGGACGATCAGCTCCCCGAACCCCAACCTGCGCATCAGCGGCGTGTTCGGGGGTGAGCTCGGCCCTGGCGTGCACGGCTTCGGATTCCTGTTCTCGGAGATGCCGTCCTACCTCTCGGTCGCCGAACTCGACGGGCGGCTCGTGCTGCGCGACGGGTATCACCGCAGCTATCGACTGATCGAGGCCGGCATAGTCCAGGCGCCGGCGTTCGTGCGGCGCTTCGCCCGTGGCGAGCCGCTGCTCCGCGCCGGGCGGCTCCCCGAGCGCGCGTATCTCTCGCAGCGGCCTCCGGCGCTCGCTGATTTCCATGACGACCGGTTTGCGGTCGACGTGCGCCTGCACCAGCGGCAGACGGTCGCGCAGGTCCAGGCAACTCCCGCCGGTCTCGCGATCGGCACAATCGAGTGATGGGCGCACTCGAGGCACGCCGCACCCAACCGGCCGACGCCGCCATCCTCGCGGCGACCGAGCAACTCCTGCGCGAGCGCTCGTTCGGGGAGCTCGCGGTGAACGACATCCTCGACGTCGCCGGCGTCTCGCGGACGAGCTTCTACGCGCACTTCCAGTCACGTTCGGCCGTGCTCGCCGCGTGCCTGCGCCGCGTGGTCGACGAGCTCGCGGTCGCCGTGGATCCGTTCCTCACCGAGGCCGAGCACGATCCCGAGCAGGCGATCCGGGTGAGCCTCGAGCGTTGGGTCGGTCTGGCCACCGAGCACGGGCCGCTGCTGCGCACCGCCAGCGAGGAGTGGCCGCACGACCCTGAGCTCCAGACGCTGTGGTTCGAGGTCATCGCCGCGTTCAGCGGGCCGGTGGCGGGCCTGATCGAACGGGCGCGGGCGGCCGGAGCCGCACCGCCCGGCGCGGACGCCGAGGCACTCGCGGCGTGCCTGATGTGGGGATACGAGCGCGTGCTCCATCTCGCGCTCGTCGGCGGTGCGCTTGGCCTCGACGACCCGCAAGCGATCGTCGAGCCTCTCGCGCAGATGATGGTCGCGGGAGTGTTCTAACTCGTCGCGACGATCAACACGCTGCAGCGCGCACCGTGCGAGATCGTGTTGGGGACGCCGCCGAGCAGCCTCCGCCGACCGGACATGCCCTTGTTGCCGACGACGATCATCGTCGCGCCGAGGTCCTCAGCGACTCGCAGCAGCGCATCGGCCGGCTCGCGATCGACGACGTGCCCCTCCGCGGTCAACCCGCGGACGCGCGCCCGCGCGACCGCCTCATCGGTCACGGCCGCCGACTGGTCGTCGTGGATCGGCCCGTAGACGACCACCGGTCCGCCGAGGCCGCGCTCGACGGGCGCGTCGCGTGACCAGTTCGCCGTGACGACATGCAGCTCGGCGCCGAGCGCGAGCGCCATCCGAATCGCCTCGTCGACGGCCCGTGCGGCGGTGGCCGACCCATCGGTGCCGACGATGATCTTCTCGCCCACGTACGCCCCTGATTACTCGGACTGCGTTGATCCGACGCTACCAGCGCGCCCCGCCCCACGCAACGACACAAACGGGCGGGCGGGCGCGAGGCCGGCCCTCGGAGGCCGCCGGGCGAAGTACGACCTCCGAGGAACCGATGGTGGTCCGCGCTGCGAACCGGTCGCGCGTCAGCGAACCAGCTGGCCGCTCGGGCTGACCGCCGACCAGCGGCCGCCGAAGGAGTCGGCGCCGACGTAGGAGACGTCGCCGGGCCCTGAGCTGCCGGACCAGCCGTACAGCGGGTGGCCGGCGTAGGTGACCTGCCGCGAGCGGCCGACCTGGATCGAGCCGAGCAGCGAGTGGTTCACGCCCGAGCCCGCCCGGAGCGTGCCGTGGACGGCCATGATCGGCCATGCCGACGGACAGCCGCGAATCGAGGCGCAGGCGTCGTGGTTGCGGCTGTCGCGGCTGAACGCGTAAAGGGTGTCGCCGCTGGGGCTGACGAGAATCGTGCCGATCCGGGTGTGCCGGGTCCGGATCGTGGTGCTCACGCTGGCGGAGGACGCACGCGCTGCGTGTCGCGTGCTCGCCGAGGAGGAGGAGGCGAGCGTGACCGCGACAGCAATCGCCGCCAGAAGTGCGAGCGTCCCGGCTGCGAGCACCGGCGT
Source organism: Solirubrobacteraceae bacterium (assembly GCA_036501965.1). Taxonomy (GTDB): domain Bacteria; phylum Actinomycetota; class Thermoleophilia; order Solirubrobacterales; family Solirubrobacteraceae; genus Palsa-465. Next base: position 16,564 of record DASXZK010000055.1, on the reverse strand, counting down.
GCGCTTGGTGAGATGGGACATCGGATGGCTCCTTGATCGATGGTGAGGCGCTTCGAAGCCAAGGACCCCGCCCACTGCCGATCCTTCCCGGCGTAGCATTCGGATGGCGTGCGACGGCTCGACCCGCAGGCTCTCGGAGACCATCTCGACGCGATGTACCGCGCGGCGTGGGCGATGTGCGGGTCGCGCGAGGACGCCGAGGACCTTGTCCAGGACACGTGCGCGCGCGTGCTGCAGCGGCCGAGGTTGATCCGAGGCGACGAGCGCAGCTACCTGCTGCAGTCGTTGCGCAACACGTTCAGCTCGCGTCTGCGAACCCAGTCACGCCGTCCGCGGACGACGGCCATGCCCGAGGACCGCGAGCCGGTCGACCCGCGCTCGCCGGCGCCCGAGCGGCTCGCCGAGACCGCGGAGGTGCTGCGGGCGATCAGCGAGCTGCCCGAGGACTTCCGGCTGGCGATCGTGGCCGTCGACATCGTCGGCCTGTCCTACAGCGAGGCCGCCCGGATCCTCGACGCTCGCGAGGCGACGATCACGACCCGGCTCTACCGGGCCCGCAAGCGGATCGCCGACCAGTTCAGCGATTCACGGGAAGGAACCTCGCCGAATCGGAGTCTTGCGTGATGGAGGGCGTGCGCCCCATGGAGCTCAGATGACCCACGAACACGACGACAACGACCAGATCCGCCCCGGCGAGGCCGAGCTCACTCGGCTGGCAGACGGCTCTCTGCCCGAGTCAGAGCGCGAGCAACTCCAGGCGACGTTGGCGGGCTCACCTGAGCTCCAGACGCGGCTGCGCGAGCAGCAACGGGCGGTGGGGCTCGTCCAGGCGACCGCCAAGATCACGGCGCCGGCCTCGCTGCGCGCCTCGGTCGCAGAGCTCACCGAAACGCCAGCCCGCAAGCGAGGGCGCGGCCACGCCCGCACCGCCACGGAACTACGCCAGGCAGCGATCTGGCGCCCGCGCGCGTCGATCGGGATCGTGGCACTCGCGGCGGTACTGATCGCCGTCGTCTCGGTCGCGCTGCATGGACGGACCGCCCCCACGGTCGGCAGCACCGCCCGCCTGGCGCTGGCGCCCGCCACCGGCCCTGCGCCCACGGTGAGCGCGACCGATCACGACGTGCTCTCGGTCCATCCGACCGGTGCGAGCTCGATCCCGTTCCCTTCCTACGTGCACTTCACCGCCTGGAAGGCGAGCGGAGTGCGCCACGACACGCTCCAGGGCCGCCACGTGACGACGGTCTTCTACACCGTCGCTGGCACACGCGTCGGGTACTCGATCGTCTCCGGCGCGGCGCTCAGCATGCCCAGCGGGTCCACGGTCCGTGGTCCGACCGGCGCGCGATACGTGTTCGTCTCAAGCGAGGGCGCCCAGATCATCACCTGGCGCCGGGACGGTCACACCTGCGTGATCGCCGGCCGCTCGATCGACCGGCACACGCTGCTGGCGCTCGCGGCGGCTGACGAGCAAGTCTGAGTGTCGGTCCTCGCGCTCGACCTGGCGTTCGTCCGGGATGTGCTGCTGCCCGGGCTCACGCTGACCCCCGGGCGGGCGATGATGGCGCGCGTGGTGGAGGCGGATCAGGGGGACGGTGGCAAGCTCGCCATCGCCGGATATCTCCTCGAGGCGGAGCTCCCCAAGGAGATGGTCGCGGGCCAGGACGTGCGGCTGGTCGTGCGCGAGGTGACCGCTGACCGGGTGCTGCTGGCCGCGATGCACGAACCGGCCGCGGCCACCACCCCAACGCCGCTCGCGGCGCCGATCGAGCTGCCCGGCGGCGCTCACCTGAGGGTGCTCGAGGACCGCGGCGAGGAACGCGATGCAGGAGGCGGCGACGGACGCGACGGACACGCGCTCGGGCTGCTCCTCGATCTGCCCGGGCTCGGCCCGCTTGAGCTTCGCTTCGGCCTGGACGCGGCCTCGGTGCGCGCCTCGATTGCGACCGACCCGGGTCCGGCGCTTGCGCGGGCGCAAGCGCAGGCGGGCGAGCTGCGTGAGGCGCTGGCGCGCGTGTGCGAGCGCCCCGCCACCGTCACCGTCAGTGCCCGGCGTCAGCCACTTGACCTCTATGCCTGATCCAGCGACACCCCCGCCGCCCGGCCGGCGCCGCGCCGCGGCGCTCCATTACGCCCCGGGCGAGCGAGCGCCGAAGCTGACCGCGGCAGGCGCGGGCCACATCGCCGACACCATCGTCGAGGCCGCGAGGGCCGCCGGCGTCCCCGTGCGCGAGGATCCTGCGCTCGTGCAGGCGCTCGCCGGGCTCGAGATCGGGGCCGAGGTGCCCGAACCACTCTGGCGGGCGGTCGCGGAGACGCTCGCCTGGGCCTATCGGCTCGACACCGGCGGCCGCGGCGACCGGGCTTGACGGCTTTGTCATGCTGGCCTCATGACCTCATCGTGCACTCACCTCGACACGATCGAGGTGACCGAACTTCCGGCTAGCGTCGAGGGGTGCGAGGAGTGCCTGCGCACCGGCGGCGTCTGGCTGCATCTGCGGATCTGCCTGGAGTGCGGACACGTCGGCTGCTGTGATGACTCGCCGAACCGGCACGCGACGGCGCACGCTCGGTCGGCCGGCCATCCGCTGATCCGCTCGCTCGAGCCTGACGAGACGTGGAGCTGGTGCTATGAGGATGAGGTGATGATGGTCATCTCCGGAATAGAGGGCGAGACGCGGATCCCGCCCTCCCCGATGCTGAGCTGAGCGCGTGTCGACCGAGACCGAACCCGAGACCAGCACCGAGGCCGAACCCAAGACCGGTGCCGCGCGGGCGCCCCACGGCGAGCGGCCGACCCGGCTCGCCGCGATCCTGTGCGTCGACGACGAGCCGGCCGTGCTCGCCGCCGTTGCCCGCGACCTGCGCCGCAAGTTCGGCGAGCGCTACCGCGTCATGCGTGCGGGCTCCGGCGCCGACGCCCTTGAGCTGCTCGAGGAGCTCCGCCGCCGGGGCGACCACGTCGCGCTGATCGTCTCCGACCAACGGATGCCGGCGATGAGCGGCACCGACTTCCTCACCCGCGCGCGCGAGGTCTATCCCGAGGCCCGCCGCGCGCTGCTCACCGCCTACTCCGACACCGCGGCCGCGATCGCCGCGATCAACGAGGCCGGGCTCGACTACTACCTGCTCAAGCCCTGGGATCCGCCCGAGGAAGGCCTCTACCCGGTCGTTGGGGACCTGCTCGAGATCTGGGAGGGCAAGGCCGAGCTGCACCAGCGCGGCGGCGTCCGGATCCTCGGCCACCGGTTCAGCGCGCCGACCCACGATCTGCGCGACTTCATCGCGCGCAATCGCGTCCCCGGCCGCTGGCTCGACATCGAGGGCGACCGGGAGGCCCGGGAGCTGCTCGCCGCCTGCGGGATGGGCGAGGACTGCCTTCCGGTTGTCGTGCTGGAGGACGGGACGCCGCTCAAGCAGCCGTCGGTGGCCGATCTGGCACGGCGTCTCGGCGTCTCGGTCGAGCCGTCCACCGACCACTACGACCTGGTGATCGTCGGCGGAGGTCCCGCGGGCCTCGCGGCGGCTGTCTACGGCGCGTCGGAGGGCCTGCGCACGGTGATGGTCGAGTCCGAGGCGCCGGGCGGTCAGGCCGGCCAGTCGAGCCGCATCGAGAACTACCTCGGGTTCCCGTCGGGCCTGTCGGGGTCGGACCTCGCACGCCGTGCCACCACCCAGGCGCGACGGCTCGGCGCCGAGCTGCTCACCGTCTCCAAGGCGACCGCGCTCCGCGTCGAGGGGGCGGGACGGATCGTCGAGCTCACCGGCGGCGCCCAGCTGTCGGCCAACAGCGTGATCATCTCCTCCGGGGTGTCCTACCGGATGATGCAGGCGCCCGGGTTCGGTGAGCTCACCGGCGCCGGTGTCTACTACGGGGCCGCGATGACGGAGGCGCGAGCCTGCGCCGACCAACACGTGGTCGTGATCGGCGGGGCCAACTCCGCCGGGCAGGCCGCGATGTACTTCTCGAACTTCGCCCATCGGGTGTCGATGCTCGTGCGGGCCGACTCGCTCGCCAAGTCGATGTCGCACTACCTGATCGAGCAGATCGAGAAGACCCCCAACATCGAGGTCCGCACGCGCTCGCAGGCGATCGCCGCCGAGGGCGAGGACGGCCACCTCGCCCGGATCGTGATCCGCGGGGAGGGCGGGGGCGAGATCACCGAGACGACCGAGCAGGTCGACGCCTGCTTCGTGTTCATCGGCGCCGCGCCGCGCACCGACTGGCTCGACGGGGTGATCGCCCGCGACGAGAAGGGGTTCATCCTGGCCGGGCTCGACGCGCGCGAGCAGGGCTGGCCGCTCAGCCGCCCGCCGCACACGCTGGAGACGAGCGTGCCCGGCGTCTTCGTCGCCGGCGACGTCCGCGCCCGCTCGATCAAGCGGGTGGCGAGCGCCGTCGGGGAGGGCTCGATGGCCGTCTCGCTGATCCACCAATACCTCGCCGACGGATGAGATGAGATGAGTACCTCGGCCGACACCATCGCCGCCACCGCGGAGGACCTGCGTCCGATCGACCTGTTCGACGACCTCGACGACGCGACGCTCGGCCACTGGGCGGCACAGGCGACGATCCACACCTGCGCGCAGGGCGAGCGGATCCGGGAGCGCACAAGCCATGACGGGGTGGTGCTGCTGCTCGACGGCCGCCTGGAGATGCTCGCCCTCGACGGAGAGATCGAGGCGATCCAGGGCAGTCAGTACGCGCCCACCTGGATTGGCGCCGTCCCGACGATGCTCGGACAGCCCGCCCCGATCACGTTGCGCGCCGCCACCGAGGTTCGCTACGCGAGCTTCGCGCCCGAGCCGTTCCTCGACCTCGTGCGCGTGGAGCGCACGGTGTTCCTGCGGGTGATCGGTCAGATGAAACCGATGCTCGCCCGGGTCAGCCAGCGCCAGCAGCAGCACGATCGCCTCGAGTCGCTGGGCACGATGGCGGCCGGCCTCGCTCACGAGCTCAACAACCCGGCCTCGGCGGCACAGCGCGCGGCGGGCGAGCTCGCCGAGGCGCTGATGGTGCTCTCGGAGACCGTCGGCGTGTTCGTCGAATCCGGCGTCGAGCGCGAGGAGGCAAGCCATCTGGTTGCGCTACAGCAGGGCGCGGTCGAGCGCTGCAAGGCCCGGACGGCGCTGTCGAGCCTGGAGACCGCCGATCGCGAGGACGAGCTCGGCGACGTGCTCGCGGATCTCGGCGCGCCGAGTCCCTGGGATCTCGCGGGAACGTTCGCTGCGAGCGGGATCGAGCCGGACTACCTCCGGGAGGTCGGCGATGCCGCGGGCCCGCTCGCGGTCCCTGTCGTGCGCTGGATCGGAGCGACGCTGGCCGCCAACCAGCTCGCCGCCGAGCTCGCCGACTCGACCAAGCGGATGAGCGACCTGGTGATCGCGATCAAGCGCTACGCCTACGCCCGCCCCGGAGAACTCGCCGAGGTCGATCTGCGCGAAGGGCTCGAGACGACGCTCACGCTGCTCAAGCACAAGCTCAAGCACACCACGATCGAGGTCGTCCGCGACTACGACGAGTCGTTGCCGCCGGCCCGGGTGTACAGCTCCGAGCTCAACCAGGTGTGGACGAACCTGCTCGACAACGCGATCGACGCGCTCGGCGACAGCGGCACGATCACGATCACCACCCGGCTCGACGGCGAATGCGCCGAAGTCGACATCGGTGACGACGGCCCCGGCATCCCGGAGGCGGTGCGCCGTCGCGTGTTCGACCCGTTCTTCACCACCAAGGACGTCGGCAAGGGCACCGGTCTCGGTCTTGACAGCGCTCGGCGGATCATCGTCGACCGCCACCACGGCAGCCTCACCGTCGAGTCGCGCACCGAGCACCCGACCGGCACGATCTTCCGCGCGCGGTTCCCGCTGGCCGGCGGAGGGTGACGCGAGAGCAGAGGCTCGCGCTCGTCGGCGCGATCCTCGCCTCGACGATCGTCACCATCGATGCGTTCGCGGTCAACGTCGCGCTTCCCTCGATCCGGCGTGATCTCGGCGGCGGATTCGCCGCCCAGCAGTGGGTGGGCAACGGCTACCTGCTCACGCTCGGCGCCCTCATCCTGATCGCGGGCTCGCTCACCGACCGACTCGGCGAGCGGCGGGTGTTCACGCTCGGGGTCGCCGGGTTCGGGATCGTCTCGCTGCTGTGCGCGGCGGCGCCGTCGATCGGGGTGCTGATCGTGGCGCGGGCGCTGCAGGGCGTCGCCGGGGCCCTGCTCACCCCCGCAGCGCTGGCGATCATCGTCGCGGTCTTCCCGCCCGGCGTGCGCGGCGCCGCGATCGGCCGCTGGACGGCATGGAGTGGCATGGGCATCCTGATCGGTCCGCTCCTGGCGGGCCAGATCGTCGACGTCGCCTCGTGGCGCTGGATCTTCGCGATCAATCCGCCGCTGGTGATCGTCGCGCTCGTGCTCGGGCGGGTCGCCGTGCCTGCCGGCCGCGCTCGCGCCGGTGACCACGCCGAGACCCGGATCGACTGGCCGGGCGCCGTCCTCGCGGCCGCCGGGCTCGCCGGGATCTCGTTTGCGCTGATCGAGCAGCCGGTGCTGGGCTGGAGCAACCCCGGGATCTGGGGCGCGCTCACGGCCGGCGTGCTGCTGTTCGGCGCGTTCGTCGCCTTCGAGTCCCGCGCACGTCGTCCGATGCTGCCGCTCGCGCTGTTCGCGCATCGCGGCTTCTCCGTCGCCAACGCGCAGACGTTCGCGATGTACGGCGGGCTCGGCCTGCTCACGTTCTTCCAGTCGATCTACCTCCAGCAGGTCGCCGGCTGGAGCGCGCTGAAGGCCGGGTCGACGACCCTGGTCCCGACCGGAGTGATGTTCCTGCTCTCCTCGCGGGTGGGTCGGCTCGCAGACCGCCTCGGGCCGCGGCCGTTCCTCACCGCCGGCCCGCTCGTGATCGCGGCTGGGTTCGCGCTGATGTTGCGCTACGGGGCCTCGGTGTCGCTGCCGGCCGACGTGCTGCCGGCGATGCTCGTGTTCGGCCTCGGGCTATCGCTCACCGTCTCACCGCTCACCGCGACCGTGCTCGGCGAGGTGCCGGACTCGAGCGCGGGAATCGCCTCGGCGGTGAACAACGCGATCGCACGCACCGCCGGGCTCGTCGCGGTGGCGGCCGTCGGGGCGGTGGTCGCCGCCCAGTACGCGGCGAGCCTGCGCGCGGGCATCGGCGACCGACTGCCGCCCTCCAGCCATGCGGCGGTTCTCGCGGCCGAGCGTCGCACGTTCGCGGCGATCGACCTGCGGGCCGTTCCGGCTGCGGATCGCGGCGTGGCGGTGCATGCGGCGCGGCACGCGTCCGAGCGGGCCTTCCATGTTGCGAACGGGATCGGGTCGGGGTTGCTCGTGATCGCCGGGATCGGGGGCGGGGTCGGGCTGCGGTCGCGGCCGCCTGGGTCCGGCGACTCGAGCGAGGAGAGCTAGCCGAGCGGTTGGCGCATGTCGCGGCTGCGAAACAGGGCGACGCGCCCGGTCTGCGCCGGGGGCCGGCGTGCGTGTCGCGCCGGGTGCTCTTCACTTGAAGGGGATCCCTCGCATCCACTGCGCCGCGAACCGTTCGGTCGCCCAATGGGTCCTGAGCTTCTCGTAGAGCCGAAGGAGGAGGGGAGCGATGATCAGCATGCTGTCTCCCGGGACGATTCAGGCGGTCTTGGCGTCGAGACGCTGGAGCAGGTCGTGGGCCGCGAGCTCGATCTCCTTGTGGCGCCATTCGGCGGCTCGGTACTGGCAGGCGATCAGGCCCATGCGATGCAGCCGGCGCAGATCGCCATAGACGAACGCGTACCTCGCCTTGGTGTGATCGGTCGCACCGTCGGTCAGGCCGAGGTGCCATTCTGCATATTCCTCCCAGGAGTGGCGCTCCAGGAACGCGTTCTCGGCGTCCGCCGACGGCTGCACGCGTCCCCAGTCGCTCTCCAGCACGTACTGGCGCGCATCGATGAGCTGCAGCGCCCGCTCCACGGCCCGAGGGTTGACCGAGTAGGCGGCCATATCCCGATTGTGCCGAAGCCGTGGATGGAAAGAGATGCCGAGGCCGTCAGCGCGTCTGGTACGCCGAGGCGCGGTCGAAGCGTCCTCGGGAGGTGAGCGGCGTGCTCTGGGCTACCTCGGGGAGGTACTCGTCGAGGAACACCTGGGCGACGAGCTCTTGGCGCGAAGCCACGCCGACCTTGTCGTAGAGGCTTTTGGTGTGGTCCTCGACCGTGTGCGGAGAGAGAACCAGCGACTCGGCGATCTCGACGCGAGACAGCCCGCGTGCAAGGAGCGTGGCGACCTCACGCTCGCGTGCGGTCGCGCCGAACGCCTCCAGGCGGACGGTTGCTGAGCGCGCCGCGCTGGCGCGCTCAATCACTATCGCCACGCGACCGTCGGAAGCCGTCCCGGGACGGGACGCGTGGAGGGTCACCCAACTGTCCTGGGCCGGCACTGTGACGACGTTCGCGCCTCTCTGGGCCGCGTGGGGCGCGCTACGGACGAACCCCGCGAGCGAGAGCACCGCAGCGGGCATGTCGTCGTCGGCGTAGGAGAGGTCGCTGGCCGCGATCGAGGCGAGCAGCTCCCGGGCCGGCGGAGTGATCATCTCCACCTCGTCCCCGGGGCCGAGAACGATCAGGCCAGGCGCCTCGAGCCCATTGACGCGCCGAGCCGCGTCGAAGCGCAGCGATGTGCGGATCCCGCGCGCGACCGCCGGGGTGATCGCGGCGAGCGCGTCGGCGTCCTGCTGCTGGAACGGGCCGCTCGACCCGCGCCTGGCGACGTGGACCGCGCCCCAGACCCGACCGCGAATGACGAACGCAGCACGGAGCTCATGCGGGATATCGAACGGCACGAGGAGATCGCGGTAGCGCGGGCTGCTGTCGGGATCGCCACGGGTGGCGTGGTCGAGGATCCCGACCGGCACCCGCTTAGCGGCGAGCCCCGCGAACGTGTTGACATCATCGATCATGTACTCGCTGCGGACGATCAGCTCACCGGCGCCGGGGCCCTGCTCCGGGGTGAGGATCCCACGGCCGATCAGCTCCGCGGGGTCATCGCCGGTCAGCAGCCGCGTGTGCGGATCGAGCGTGTGCCAGCAACTCGCGTCGTTGTCGATCACCGTGCGCACCCTCGGAGCGAGCTCGGCAAAGAACTCCTTGCGCGGCAACCCCCTGGACGCGAGGAGATCGATCTCGTCGATCAGCGCTTCGACGGACCGGACCATCACCCGAGTCTCCCACCGCGTGCAAAAAAGATCCCCGCGCGCGAGGGATGGTCACCCGGCGCCGCGCGGAGCATGCTGCGTCCATGACAACTCTCACCCCCATCGCGCAGCAGCCCGGCGCCGGCGAGCACCTCTGGTTCTTCGGCGGGCTCACGACGATCAAAGCGGCCGGCGACGGCGCCCTCGTCACCGAGCAAACGGCCCCCCGCGGAAGCGGCTCGCCGCTCCACGTCCACCACAACGAGGACGAATGGTTCTACGTCCTCGAAGGTGAGCTCACGATCTGGGTCGACGGCGAGACGCACGTTGCGCCCGCCGGCTCGTTCATCCTCGGGCCGCGCGACATCCCGCACACGTTCATCGTGAGCTCCGAGGTGGCGCGGTTCCTCCTCGTCACCGAGCCGGGCGACTTCGCGGGCTTCGTCCGCACGCTCGCCGAGCCCGCCCCCGGCCCGGAGCTCCCGCCCGGCCCTCCAACGCCGCCCGACATGGAGCTGGTGATGAACACGGCCGCCGAATACGGCCTCGAGATCCTCGGCCCTCCCGGCATCCCGGCCTGACAGCGAAGCGGACAGAACATGACCACCGAGACCCAAGACAAATTCGCGTCGACCGAGAACAGGCTGGCCGCCCGCCAGTGGGTCGACGCCTTCAACGCCCGCGACGACGAGGGTGAGGCCGACGCGCGAACCGCCGACTACATCGGACACGCTCCCGACAGCATGCACCTGCCCGCACTCAACAGCGACGCATGGATCGCGTTCCTGGGCACCTTTCTCGAGGGATTCCCCGACCTGCACCTCGAGGTGCAGGACACCGTGGCCGATGAGGAGATGAACGCCCAACGGATTCTGTTCACCGGAACCCACACCGGGCAGTTCCGCGGCCTGCCACCAACCGGCCGCAAGGTCCGCTTCTCCGGCCTCGAGATCAGCCGCATGGTCGACGGGAAGGCCGCCGAGCACTGGTTCCAGATGGACACGCTCACGATGTTCGAGCAGCTTGGCCTGCGAGTCGTCCCAGGCCCCCGACTGCTCCCACGGCTCATGACCGCACCCCTCACGAGCCTCTCAAAGAAATGGCGGCGCTGAGCAGGTCAACCACATCCGCCACCCTTCTCCGTATTGATTTCGGGCACCGGCTCGCGTCAGAATCGCTGCCCCTCACGAGAAAGGCCGGCCACCATGTTCAAAGCTCGTCGTTTCAGACTGCTGATCACTGTGGGTACCGTCACCGCGGCGATGGCGGTGGTCGCGACGATCACCGCCGGACCGGCAGGCTCCAGAACCCAGACGCGGTACCTGCTCAATCCGCCGAATCTGCATGTGCGGGCGACCGCCAGGACTCCCGCGGCCGCGGCCGATGATCCGTGCGGCTATACGGCCGCGATCCCGGCAGACCGATTTAAGGGCATTCCGGTGTTCAACCCGACGGTGGCCGCGCAGCCGTTCAACGCCGTGCTGACCACAACACAGGGCGTGATCACCATCCAGATGCTGACCAGCCAGGCGCCCTGCACGACGTTCTCCTTCCGCTTCCTGGCAAAGCAGCATTACTTCAACTTGACCCACTGTCATCGGCTGACCACGCAGGGCATCTACATCCTGCAGTGCGGCGATCCCACCGGCACCGGCGCCGGCGGCCCCGGCTATAAGTTCAACGACGAGAACCTCGCCGGTGCGACCTACCCGGCCGGGACGGTCGCAATGGCGAACGCCGGCCCGAACACGAACGGCAGTCAGTTCTTCTTCGTCACCCAGGACACCCAGCTCTCACCGGATTACACCCCGTTCGGCACCGTGATCGGAGGCATGAGCGTGCTCCAGAAGATCGCGGCCGCGGGTGACGACCAGCAGAACGGTCCGGGCGACGGCTACCCCAATCTCCACACCAGGATCGAGAAGGTGCAGATCGTCTCGACCAAGCAGTAGCCCCAACCACCCAGCCCACACCGAGACCCTCGCTCGCGCTTGACCGTCACGCCTCGGCGGCCAAGCGCGACGCGTGGTTCCAAAGCCCCACTTCACCGAAGCGGTTGCCCCTCACAGCCCGCCCACCCAGTGGTTGGCCGCGGAAGGGCCGCACGTCACCACGAAGTGTCGAAACTCTCGCGGCCGAGCACGCGATGGCGCGCCCGGCATCGGACAAGCGAAATCGCGGGGTTGCTTCAGTGCTCGGCCGGCGTTCCGACGCACACGTCCGCGACGGCCGGTTCGCCCACTCGCTGGACCTCTTGGAGAGAGATCTTGAGGGTATGGCGATGGTCGCCGGCGCTGCAAAGGATCCTGTGGTAGTGCAGCAGGCGGGTGTCGAGCACCTCTGGCGTTCCAAGCAGGCCCCGGAACGGAGGCAGAGCGCCAGGATCGAAAGCCGGGAAATCCTGCGCGATCTCCTCCTCAGTCGCCAGCCGCATATCCGCGCTTGCGCCGAACACCTTTCGTGCCTTATCCAGATCAACCCGCTCCGAGGCAGGGACGATCGCGATCCGGTAGCCGTCAGTGTCATACAGCACGACCGTCTTGGCCATCCGAGGCGCCGCGCTGCCCGCTGCGCTCGCCTCCTCCCTCGCCGCATATGTCGCGTGGTGGTCAATCAGCTCAAAGGAAGCGTGCTTTCGCTCAAGGAAGTGTGCGACCGCCTCGGCGCCGTGCATCCCCTGTTCTGGTTTGTTGTCGTAGTGCATCGATGCGGCTCCTCTCGTCGCGCACATCTTCTCGCGCACCGGGCCCCGGTGCAACGACGGCTCCTCGGATCGACATCGATGAGAACCACGCGGCCACCGCGGCGCTGCGCACCCTGCCGCACCGGGCGGGCAGGCGCGCCTCCGGCGGGAGTGGATCATTGGCAACATGCTTTTTTCGTGCCTGAATATCCGGGAGCCGCGACAGGCGAGTTTCCGTGGCCCTGGTTCGTGATCTCGTCGACCGGATCCTGATCGCTGCCGAGGGCCTGCCGGCCGACGCCGAGCCGGTATTGGTGCACGGTGATCTCAACCTCCGGCATGCACTCGTCTCGAAGACCGGCAGGCTGGCCGGCGTGATCGATTGGGGCGACATGTGCCGCGCGCCGCGCTGCGTTGATCTGCCTCTCTACTGGAGCCTCTTCGACAGTCAGTCACGCACGGCGTTTCTTGACTCCTATGGGCCGGTGACGCGGGCGACCCTCATGCGTGCCCGCGTGCTCGCCCTTTTCTTTGACGCCACGCTCGCCCTTTACGCCGACGACAAGGGCATGGATGAACTTCGGCGAGAAGCCCGCAAGGGACTCGACCGCACCGTCACGGACTAAGCGGCGCCACCCCGAGACCAACGGGCTCCCCCGACGCAACGGTGAGCCGAGAGACCGACGCCGAAGAGTGAGCACGCGGCGACGCGATCGAGCGGCCCGCGAGCGGCCCGCCCAGTTGAGTTCCTCTCGGCCGGCAGCGTCGATGCGGGCAGTCAGCCTTTGATCTCGTTGTGAACCCGGGCCACCATTGGCTCGTTCAACTCGATCCCGGCTGCGTTGAGGATCGGGATCAGGGTGGCCCCGAACGCCTCAAACGCCTCTTGGGACTCCCAGATGTCGAACACCTGAATCTCGCCGCCGGTCTCCAGGGCGACGTGGGAGATCCGTCCATCGGGAGCCCCGGCGCCCGCCTGTTCAAGCTGGGCGGTCGTGGTGTCGTACTTCTCCTGCGTGAACCCCTGGCCAGTGATGTAGAACCCAAACGCCATTCGATCCCCGTCCTCTGCGCGCAGCGCGGTGGCTTACCTAGCAATGCGGCGACTCTATACGTCACGGTCCAGCCCGTGGCCGGAGCGCCGCGTCCGTCAGCGCTTGGCTGCCGCCTGGATTGTCCGGCGGAGGCGTTCCTGCTCGTTGCGAGCGACGGTGGGGATGAGCTTGACGAGCCCTCGAGGGCCTTCGGTGGAATAGACCAGCTGCGCGGTGCGGCGCCGACGCTCAATCGCGCCCACGCGCATCCGCTCGCGCCCGAAGCGCGCCATGGCGTCGTCCAAACGGGCCGAGTCAAGGACGTAGGAGCGCCCGTGGGCGCAGGTGGAGACGACGGTGACGATGTCGCCGGGCCGTGCCCGGCGTCGCAGGCGAACCTTGGCCTCCTTCGAGCGCGGGTTCAGTCGAGCGTCCGCAGACCTCGCAGCGGACCGGAGGAGTGGTGTACACATTCCCGCAGAAGCAGGCGACGGTCCAGCTCATCATGTGCTCCGATCGTTCTTAGAGGTGGCCACGCCGAAGCGGTCAGCCCGAGTGAAGCTCTCTGAGGGAGAGACGCCACAGCCGCCGTCGTCGTGAGATTGACCGCGGAGGTGTTTCGCCGAGATCCTCGGATAGCGGCGTCGGATCCTGCCGGCGCTTGGCCGGCACGACCGGGCACGGTTAACGCTCGCGTGGAGTTGTGGTCAGGTCGTGGCGATCAGTCCGAGTTGCTCCAGCACGGAGACGCCGTCGTCGAGGCCGATCTCTTCGGTGATCACCCCGTTCTCGATCTTGAGCACGGTGGTGCCGGTGAAGCGCATCGTCTTGCCTGTGTTGGCCTCCCGGAGCCCGCCGAGCGGCAGGTCAGTCATCGGATCGCCGGTGTGTGTCCCTCCCCCGATCCACTGTCCAACGACGTAGTCGCCCTCGGCGATCAGGTCCGCGGTGCCACCAAACGCGAGGTCCGGGAACGCGGCGCGGAACTTGGTCGCGAAGTCACGGACGGCGTCGCGGCCGCGCAGTGGCGCATGCAGGGAGTACTCGAACCGGATGTCAGGCGCAGCGAGTTCGTCGATCACATCCGGGTTGTAGTCCGGGCCCCAGAACTCCGCAAACCAGCGGCCAACGATGGCCTTGTTGTCCTCTGCCGACATGGCTCTGTCCTTTCGACATCGTGTGCCGGCCGCCCCGGTTGGTGGCGGCTCGGCTGCTGAGACGCCGGCCCCCGACGCGATGTGAGATGCGCGTTCAAACCATCTGCCGCGGCGCGCGCACTCCCATGGGCCTCACGGGGTGGCGGTGCCCGACCTACCGCCGTGATCCTCTGCGGATGCGTTGAGTGACCCAATGGCCTCCCGAGATGATCGCGAACGCGGACGCGGCCAGGGTGAGCCCACCCCACACGAAGCCAAAGATTCGTGCCCACTCGGGCGGATGGGACGAGGTGCTGGTCACTACGAGGATTGCGCCGGAGATAACCAGCGCGGCTCTCACCAGGCCCTTGCGTTGGATCACGGCCTCCTTCCCTCTCCGTGGTGGTTGACCCGAGAGCTCCGACGTCCCACCAGCCCACCGCCTGACGCCTGATCCGGTGCCTCAGTTCGACGCCAGCGCCGGAACCCGCGCCTTGTGACATTCACCACCAGCGGCGCCGCGATCATGACGACCAACGGCTTCCACCAACTGTGCTCGACGAGCGCGAAAAGCGTGTAGGCCCCGCCCACGAAGACGACCGCGAAGACCAGTCCTGGCACGATCTGAGAGAAGGCACGAAGTACGGCCCAAGCGCGTCCGTGCATGTGCGAGGTTCCTACCCGGTCAGGGGAGGTCTCACGCCAGTGCCTTGTGAATGCGGTCCCGCAGAGTCTTCGAGTTGCCCGAGCGCGAAACGCTCTCTCACCGCGGTCACGCAACGGTCGCGGCTGACCGGGCCAAAGCGCTCGCGATCAAACGCCGCGAACGGCCTTTCAAGCGCGTCGAGCGCGTTGACGGCGGCACTCAGCTCCCGGCGCCATCCCTCCTCCTCGGCGTGTGGGTCGGTGGTCAGGCGCTCGATCCTGTCCATCAGCTCGCCCTTGGCCACGATCGAGGCGGGCGTCACCGAGCGCAGGCACACGGCGTACATGCCGGTGAGGTACTCCGGCCACTGTTCAGCGCCGGTTCCTGCGTCGGGATAACGCGAGGCCGCTCGTGCCGCGGCGTGGTCGTAGGCGCGCGCAAACCACTCAGGAAGGGCCGCAAAGCTCCCTGCGATCTCGGCCAAATCGAAATAGTCCGGAGCGACGAGCTCCGTCCCGTCCGCGAGGACGTACGGCGCCCCGGGCAGCAGTTCGTCGACGATCGCCTGGCGCACCTCCCCCGGATCGTGACCATGCGCGCGCGCCAAATCGTCCAGCGCCACAAAGTGCGAGCGCAAGTAGGGCAGATCGTCAGGCCCTGGGTGGTCGGTCATGTCCGCATACTGCCACCCGCTCGCTTCGATGCGGATCGAAGCGACAGCCCGCGGACGCCGACGTTGGCCAGTGTGATCCTCGCTCGTACCGGACGCGATGTGAGCCTCGGGGTTATTGGCCGCCGTCGACGGCGAAGCTCTCCCCGGTGATCCATTGCGCGCGGTTGGAGGCCAGGAAGGCGACCAGTTCGGCGATGTCGCGGGGGTTTCCGCGCCGGCCGAGGGGGATGGTGGCGGACAGGGCCTCCACGAGCGTGCCCATCGCGTCGGCGATCGTCTGCAGTAGTTCGGTGCCGCCGGCGGTCTCGACCTGTCCGGGGAGTACGGCGTTGACCCGGATGTTGTTGGGCGCCAGTTCTTTGGCCAGGCCGGCGTTGTAGGCCAACAGCGCGGCTTTGGCGGCGGCGTAGTGCAGGATCGGCGGCATTGGGTCGGTCGCCGCCGCGGAGGAGATGTTGATGACCACCGCGTCCTTTGAGGCCGCCAGCGTTTGCAGTGCGGCCCTGGTGACGCGGACTGCGGACAGGAAGTTGATGTTCAGGGCGTCGGTCCACTCCTCATCGGGGATGGTGGCCGATCCGGCTGGGTAGGCGCGAGCCGCGCCGGCGTTGTTGACGAGGATGTCCAAGCCGCCCAGCGCCTGGACGGCCGAGTCGACGAGCTGCGCGGCGCCGTGGCTGGTACGCAGGTCGGCGGGGATGAACGTCGAGGCCGTCGGGGTGTCTGTTGTCTGGGTGCGGGCGGTGGTCGCGACGGTCGCGCCGGCGTCGATCAGGCGCTGCGCGATCGCGGCGCCGATTCCCCGCGAGCCGCCGGTGACAAGCGCGCGGCTCCCCGCGAGCTCGTCGGGAATGGGGGTGGGGTATGGCTTGGTCATGCTCACACTGATAGCACGAACTACTGAACCGCGCTAGTAACTGCTGTATCGCGCTACTATCGCGGTGAACGATGACGCGACCCGGATCAGTCGACGCGCACGGGCGACCCGAGGTCGCACGGCGACCTGCATGAGGCAGGGACGGAGAGAGAGGGCTAGTCGCCGGCGTCGACGCTGGCACGCTGAGCGGCGCGGCGTCGCAAGGCCTCGGTCAGCAGCGGAGCGATCTCGAGGAGCTGCTTCTGATGCTCGGCAGAGAGGTCGCCGAATACCCGGCTGATCTCCGCTTGGCGCTCATCCCAGCCGGCCTGATGCTGCACCGAGCCCTTCCGGGTCAG
>DASXZK010000054.1:0-137249 GCA_036501965.1 Solirubrobacteraceae bacterium | reverse complement strand
GCCGGCAGGCCGGCGTCGACCTGCACCTGAACACCTCCGTGCATCAGATCGAGAAGACCGAACCCGGATATGAGCTGAGCACCGACGTCGGCCAGATCGCGTCACCGTCGCTGGTGGTCGCCACCGGCGGCCTGTCGATTCCGACGCTGGGCGCCACCGGCTTCGGCTACGAGGTCGCCCGCCAGTTCGGCCACACCGTCCTGCCCACCTGCGCCGGGCTGGTCCCGTTCACCGTCACCGACGAGCTCAAGGACCTTTGCGTCGAGTTGTCCGGCACCTCGGTCGCGTGCCTGGTCAGTTGCAACGGCCAGAGCTTCCGCGAGAACCTCCTCTTCACCCACCGCGGCCTCAGCGGCCCCGCCATCCTGCAGATCTCCTCGTTCTGGCACCTCGGCGATGCCGTGGAGATCAACCTGCTCCCTGACCACGACGCCCTGGAGTGGCTGCAAGATCAGCAGGCTGCGCGCCCCGACAGCGAGTTGAAGATCGTGCTCGGCGACATCCTTACCAGGAAGATGGGCGCCCTTCTGGCCGATCGCTGGTGCGCGTCGAAGCCGATGAAGCAGTACACCCCAGCCGACCTTCGCCACCTCGCCGCCAGGCTCAGCGCCTGGCAGGTGGTGCCGGCCGGGACCGAGGGCTACCGCACCGCCGAGGTCACCCTGGGGGGCGTCGACACCCGCGAAGTGTCATCCAAGACCATGGAATCGCTGAAGAGTCCAGGGCTGTACTTCATCGGCGAGGTGCTGGATGTGAGCGGCCACCTGGGCGGCTTCAACTTTCAGTGGGCGTGGGCGTCGGGCCATGCTGCGGCGCAGTTCGTCTGAAGGCCGAAAGGCGGCGCCTCTCGGTGCGCGGGGTCCAGGGCCGCGGTATGAAGGGTCACGAGGCGTCGTAGCACGCTGGGGTCTGCTGATCCATACAGCGGGCTGGATGCGCCGTCGGTCAAGAGCTCGGCGACGAGGGCCATGCCCTGTGGGGTGACGGGCTCAGGGCTGTGCAGTCGCTTGACCAGGAGATCGATCTCCTCGACGGCGCTCAGTACGGAACGGCGGCTGACGATCGAAAAAGCGCGATGCAACGAGGGGTGCTGTGCTTCTCGAACCGCGCGGCGCAGCGCACCCGCCAGAGCCGATCGACAGCGGGCGGTGGTGAGCTGACGCGCCCGGAGCGTGAGTTGGGCGGTGTCGGAGGGATTCTCTCCCTCCGCGAGTTGGCGCGTGAGCGCGGCACGCCGGCTAGCGACCTGCAGGCGCAGTGTGACCGAGGGTGCCGCATTGGTTGACGGATGCAGGTGAGGGGAGGTTGCGATCGTGGGCATGTGCGTTCCTGGGTAGGTGCTCTGGCAGCAGTCCGCGTCCACCGCAGGTCCGCTGCCAAGCTCGGGGTGTGGTTGTGCTTCGACGGTATGTCGACGGCATCAAGGGGCCGTGCAGAATCGTCGCCGCGGCGTACTGATTTTGTGAAGGGACCTGCCCTTCGGGCCGCCGGGGAGTCGCACGTCACGGCCCTGCGTTCCGGGCCCAACCAAAGAGTTCTCTAAGTCCGGGGAAGGAGTTCGCCTCAGCGCGGTCCTTGAGTGTGAACCGCCCCGAGCGGGACACACACTCTCACACCAAGGAATGCTCCCATGAAGACCCTCTCTCTCCTCCGCCGACATCGTGGCTTCGCGGCGATCGGCATGGTCGCCGTCGCACTGCTCGTCGCAGCCTGCGGCAGCGCTGCCAAGTCGGCATCCACGGCGGCGGTCGGCGCGAACGCTGGCGACGTCTCCTCGTCGAGCTCGCTGACCATCGGAACCGCGCACGGCTCTGCCGGGACGTACCTGGTCGGCGCCGGCAACCGTGCGATCTACCTCTGGGTGGCCGACAGCAAGAACATGTCGCACTGCTCGGGGGCCTGCGCCTCGATCTGGCCCCCAGTCACGACTCACGCCACCCCGCACCCCGGCGCCGGCGTTCACGCGAGCGCACTGGGAACCATCACGGGCTCCGGTGGCGCGAAGCAGGTGACCTACGACGGGCACCCGCTCTACTACTACGCCGGCGACAGCCACGCCGGCAGCACCACCGGCCAGGGCAGTGACAGCTTCGGCGCCAAGTGGTGGCTGGTCTCCTCCAGCGGCACCGCGATCACCGCGCACAACACCCCGGCGGGCAGCTCGACCGCCGCGACGTCAGGCGGGTCGACCGGCTCGAGCTCCACCGGCTACTAGCAAGCCGGGCGACCAATCCCGAGTGGCGGCGACCGATCCGCGGTCGCCGCCGACTCGGCCAGCGCATCTCGTCAGTGTCATCCACGAGGAGTCATGTCATGAACAACGTCAGAACGCTCATCTCTCACATCCTGCTGGGCGCCGGCGCGGCCGGAGTCCTGGCCACCGGTGCCGACCACCTCTACGAGTACGCCGTCGACGGGTTCTCCTCAGTCCCGACGATCGGCACCCTGTTTCTCCTGAACTTCATCGGCGCGACCATCATCGGCCTGGCGATGCTGATCCCGATCGGCCGGATCGCGCCGCGGATCGCCGATCTGACCCGTGACATGCTTGACCTCAGCGGGATCGGGCTGGCAGCCAGCTCGCTGATCGCGCTCTGGATCAGCGAGACGTCCAGCCTGTTCGGCTTCAGCGACTTCGGATTTCGCCCCGCCATCATGGCCGCGATCATCGCCGAGTCCGTCGCAGTCATCGCCCTCGGCGCCCGCCTCGCCCTGCGCCACGTGCGGATGACCGTCCACCAGCCCTCAATGAGCGTCTAAGGACGACGGTCTGGCCACGGCATCCACGTCGCTCGAGCCTACGCGTGCGAGCCGAAGGTCAGGTGATCAGGAGAGGTCGGCCCACTCGGTCAGGATCTGACCGCCGTCGACCACGATCGTCTGACCGGTGATGTAGCCGGCCTCGGCCGAGGCGAGGAACAGCGCGGCGTGGCCGATGTCCTCGACGGTCCCGAGCCGCTTGGACGGGATCGAGGCGGCGATCCGCCGGGCGTCGAGCGGCGTCTGCTCATCACCGGTGTCGATGTTGCCAGGGAGCACCGCATTGACCGTGATCCCCTGAGGGGCCAGCTCGACCGCCGCCGCTCGCACGAATCCGAGCTGCGCGGCCTTGGTCGCGCCGTAGTGCGACCATCCGGGGACGCCAGTGTGAGGTCCGGTGATGGACGCGGTGACGACGATCCGGCCCTGCCCGCCGCCGGCCAGCGCAGGCACGGCCGCACGCGCCGCCAGCATTGTCCCGGTGACGTTGACCGCGAAGATGGAGGCGATCGCCTCGGCGGTCATCTCCTCGACCCGCGCCTGCGGGAAGAGGCCCGCGTTGGCGCACAGGACGTTGAGGCCGCCAAACCGCTCCACGGTCTCGGCGACCATCCGCTCGGCGTCGGCCGGCTCCCCGGCGTCGGCACGCACGAACAGAACATCGGGCGTGATCGCCGCCAGCGCATCCGCTGCCGCGGCACCGGTTGTGGCGTCTCGCCCGGTGATGACCACCCGTGCCCCCGCCCCGGCGAACACGCGGGCGATGCCGAGGCCGATTCCCCGCGTCCCGCCGGTGACGAGGACGACGCGACCGCTCAGAGGAGTGAACATGCGGGTATCTCTAGCGGCCGGTCAGGACGGCCCGACGCCGGCCTGCTCAAGCAGCGCGAGGAAGGCCTGCTCGTCGACGATCTCGACCCCCAGCTCCTGTGCCCTCTCCAGCTTCGAACCCGCCCGTGGCCCGGCAACCAGGAGGTCGGTCTTCTTGGACACTGATCCTGCGGCTTTGCCGCCCGCCTGCTCGACCGCGGCCTGCGCCGCCTTGCGGTCCAGTTGTTCCAGGCTGCCGCTGATGACCACGGTCTTGCCGGCCAGCGGCGACGAGGACGAGGGCATCACCGGACGGTCCCCATCCAGGACGTCGAGGTTGACCCCGTAGGAGCGCAGCCGCGCGATCTGCTCCAGGGTCGGTTCAAGGGAGAAGAACGCGACAAGTGACTCGGCGCTGGCCGGCCCGATGTCCTCGACCTCGACCAGGTCCTCCACGGTCGCGGCGGCGAGCTGCTCGGCGCTCTCATATCCGGCGCGGGCGATCCGCTTGGCGGCGCCGTCAGAGCTGAGCGGGATTGACCAGCCGATGATCGCTTTGCGCAGCCCGATGTCCTTGGAGTTGTCGATCGACGCGATCATCTTCTCCACGAGCCGGGTCCCCATGCCTTCAAATGTCGCCTTGGCTTTGCGGTCTGAGGCGAGTCGGTCACGTTCGGCGACCAGCGCCTCGCGCAGCGGCCCGTAGAAGTCAGCGGGTCCGGACAGGAGGCCGGCGTCGATGAACTTCTCAATCCAGCTGGTGCCAATCGCGTCGATGTCCGCCGCGGCACGTGAGGCCCAGTGCTCCAATCGGCCCAGTCTCTGCGCTGGGCAGCCGAGCGTGTTCTCGCACTGCAACAGACGCGACGGGCCCACCTCGATCAGCGGGGTCCCGCACGACGGACACTCCGTGGGGGCTTGGATCGGTTGCTCGGAGCCATCACGGGCCGAGAGCACCGGACCTTCGACGTAGGGGATGACGTCGCCGGCGCGGTAGAGCGTGATGCGATCCCCGACGCGGATGTCGCGATCGCTGATCACCTGGATGTTGTGCAGGGTGGCACGGCGGATCGTGGTGCCCGCCAGAAAGATGGGCTCGATCAGAGCGACGGGCGCGACGCGGCCGGTCTTGCCAACCTGCCAGACGACTGCGTCAATCCGCGACTCGCCGCGGAGCGCCGCGGGCTTGTAGGCGATCGCGCCGCGGGGATGATGCGACGTGCTCCCGGCGGCGTCGAACGCGACGCGGTCGGCGAGGCGGATGACGATGCCGTCGAGATCGAAGTCGAAGCTCTCGCGCTCGGTGATGATCCGGTGCATGTAGGCGATGACCTCTTCCGGGTCGTCGGTCAGGATCGTCTCGGTCACGCTGAGGCCGAGTGCACGGACGCGGTCCAGCACATCGTGGGTGACGCCGTTCTCCAGCAGGTCGAACGGCATGAACTTCAGAGGCCGGTCCGCGACCTTGGCGCGGTCCTTCGCCCGCAGGGTGCCCGCGGTCGCGTTGCGCGGATTGGTCAGCGGCTTCTCCGGATGCGCGGCGTTATAGGCATTGAAGTCGGAGTGCAGCATCACGGTCTCGCCGCGGATCTCGCAGGAGACCGGTTCGGCCAGGCGCTCGGGCAGATTCTTCATGCCGCGAGCGTTGTCGGTGACGTCCTCTCCGACCTCGCCGTCGCCGCGGGTGGCGAAGCTGACCAGCGTGCCCTCCTCGTATCGGGCCGACCCTGAGACGCCGTCGAACTTGATCGCCGCCGCCATGCACTGACCCGGGAAGCGCGCCAGAAACGCCCTGATCTCCTCGTCGGAGTGCGCCTTGTCCAACGACAGCATCGGATGCTCGTGCCGGACGGGCGCGAACAAGGTTGAGACCCCGTCCGAGATCCGCTCGGTCGGGGTGTCCGGACTCTTGAGCTCCGGGTGCTCGGCCTCGAGGCCGAGCAGTTCGTTCCAGAGTCCGTCGAACTCCGCATCGGAGATCTCCGGCTCGCCGGCGTAGTAGAGCAGCGAATGCCGGCGGACGAGCTCCTCGAGCTCGCGCATCCGCTCTTCGATCGCAGCGAGCTCGTCGGTCGCGGACATACTCGGGAAATCTACGCTGCGATCGGTCGGGACGAGTGCGCGAGGCCGCCCGGAACTGACGGTCGCCGTGCGGCTACTCGCAGTCGGGCCGCACGATGATCGGGGCGGACTCGCGCCTGTCGGTCTGATCGGCGTCTTTGATGACCATCAAGCGCGCCTCCCAGGGACGGTCGTCGAGTGCCGCGCCGGCATGCCGGTCGGATGGATCCCACGCGGCCTGCCCCGGTGCGACAAGGTGGTCGCATGTCGATCACACCACACATCGTCGTCCAAGGCGCGGCACAGGCAGTTTCGTTCTATGAGGACGCGTTCGGCGCCCAGGAGATGCAGCGCAAGCTCGTCGACCCGTTCGGGCACCGCTGGAAGGTCGGCCAGCATCTGCGCGACGTGCCCCACGACGAGCAGGCGGCGGTCGCTGCGCTGTTCGGCGAGGCGCGACGCGAGGCGGGTGAGGGGTGAGGTCGCAGGCCTCGCGCCGCGGTGGGTCGCGCCAGCGGAGTTAACTACGTCATCGATGGGAGGCCGATCAAGGCGACCAGAGGAGGGAGATGGATCGTCGCAAGCGCCTGGCCCTGGTGGCGGCGATCATGGGCTCGTTCGTGGCCGGTCTGGACGCCACGGCCGTCAACGTCGCGCTCCCCGCGATCCGGGCCGATCTGGGCGGAGGGCTCGCGGGCCAGCAATGGGTGTCAAACGCGTATCTGCTGACGCTCGGGTCGCTGATCCTGGTCGGAGGCTCGCTCGGCGACGTGTTCGGCGAGCGACGGGTGTTCTCGATCGGCGTGGCCGGATTCGGGCTCATGTCGGTGCTCTGCGCGGTTGCCCCGAGCATCGGAGTGCTCATCGCGTGCCGGGCGCTGCAGGGCGTGTTCGGAGCCCTGCTGGCGCCGAGTTCACTGGCCGTGATCGTGGCTGCCTTCTCTCCCGAGGAGCGCGGCGCCGCGATCGGATCCTGGACGGCATGGGGCGGGATCGCCACGGTCGTCGGTCCGCTGGCCGGCGGCTACCTCGTCGATGCGGTGTCGTGGCGGCTGATCTTCGCGATCAATGTGCCGTTCATCGTGGCGACACTGGTGATCGTCGCGCGGGCGGTGCCCGCCCGGCCACGCGAGCTGGTGCGCCGGCCCGTCGACTGGCTCGGGGCAGGCCTCACGTTCCTCGGCCTCGCTGGGCCTGTGCTGGCGTTGATTCGTCAGCCGGCGGTGGGCTGGGGCAGCATGCAGGTGTGGGTTCCCGGGCTGGGTGGGTTGGCGCTCCTGCTCGTCTTCGTGCTGCACGAGCGGCGGACCTCAGCGCCGATGTTGCCCCTGGGCCTGTTCAAACGGCGCAATTTCGCGTTCGGGAACTTGCAGACGTTCGCGATGTACGGCGGTCTCGCTGTCACCTTCTTCCTGCTCGTCCTCTACCTCCAGGAGGTCGCCGGCTACTCGGCTCTGCGCGCGGGCCTTGCGCTGTTGCCGACGACGATCGTGACCTTCCTCCTCGCCAAGCGGATGGGCCGGCTCGCCGACCGATTCGGACCGAGGCTGTTCATGGGGCTCGGTCCACTGACCGCCGCTGCCGGGCTGGCGTTGATGCTGCGACTCGGGGCCGACGTGAGGTATGTCACCGACCTTCTTCCGGCGCTGCTCGTGTTCTCGCTCGGGCTCGCGTCCACTGTCGCTCCCTTGACCGCCACAGTGCTGTCCGACGCGGACGAGTCTGACGCCGGGATCGCCTCCGGCGTCAACAACGCGATCGCGCGGGTGGCCGGTCTGCTGACGATCGCAACCGTCGGAGCCGTGATCACCGCCGAGTTCAACTCGACGCTCCACCACCGTCTCGCGGGCGTCACGCTGTCGCCGGCCGCGCGAGCCGCCGTGGCCCAGGCCCGCCGCCAGACGCTCGCACGGGCCGACCCGCGCCTCGGTCCGGCGGTCTCCCATGCCATTCAGTCCGCGTCGATCCACGCCTTTCACGTCAGCATCGGCATCTCCGCTGCCCTCGTGGCACTCGGCGGGTTGGTCGGACTTATCGCGATTCGCAACCCGCGGCGAGTCGTCCGCTGCGAGGACTGCGCGGGTGGGCAGATCGCGGGGCAACCGGTCGACGCCGGGCGCCGGCCGGAGCGCGCGGGCGCGGCGTCGGTCTGACAGTTGGCCATTGCGCGATCGCCGTGAGCCCAGACTATTCGCGATCGGCCCGCGCGACGCTCAGCGGGGTTTTCTCGCCGGCGATCAGACGCTGGTGGTGCTGGCCGTATGGCTGTGGCGCATCGGCTACCGGCCGTCCACCTGCGGGTTCCACCGGCAGCCACGTCGGGCTCATCTTCAACCGCAAAAGCTACCGAGCCATCACCGCCGCGCTCGCCGTGCCGGAGCTGGCCGTCGATCATCCCAGCATCTGAGATCAGGAGAGGACCGCATGCCCAGCACCACCCCGACCCCATCGCTGTTCGAGGACCTCGGACACGCCCTATCGACCGACTACTTCTTCCTGCGCGAGCAGCTGACCGAGGACGAGCTCGCCCTCCTGCGCCGCATCCGGCAGTTCGTCGACGACGAGGTCCTGCCGGTGATCGGCGGCTACTGGGAGCGCGCCGAGCTCCCCTGGCCGCTCATCCAGCGGCTCGGCGAGCTGGGAATCGTCGGCGAGGAGATCACTGGCTACGGGTGTCCTGGGCTCAGCCCGATCGCGTGCGGGCTGGTGCACATGGAGCTCAACCGCGGCGACGGCAGCCTCGCCACCCTGCTCGGCGTCCAGTCGGGACTGGCGATGAAGTCGATCGCGCTCCTCGGCTCCGAGGAACAGAAGCAGCGCTGGCTGCCTGAGATGGCCGCGCTACGCAAGCTCGGGGCGTTCGCGCTGACCGAGCCCGAACACGGCTCAGACTCCGTCGCGCTGGACAGCTCCGCGCGCCGTGACGGCGACCGGTTCATCATCAACGGTGCCAAGCGGTGGATCGGCAACGGGACCATCGCCGACGTCATCGTGGTGTGGGCCCGGGGCGATGACGGCCAGGTTCAGGGGTTCCTGGTGGAGAAGGGGACCCCCGGCTACGAGGCCACCGTGATCGAGGGCAAAGGCTCGCTGCGTGCCATCTGGCAAGCCCAGATCACGCTGACCGACGTTGTCGTGCCCGCATCCGCTCGGCTGCCCGGCGGGCAGTCGTTCAGGGACACGGCGCGGGTGCTGGCCGGAACTCGCAGCACCTGCGCGTGGGCGGCGCTGGGCCACGCCGTGGCCGCCTACGAGACGGCGCTGACCTACGCCAAGCGGCGCACCCAGTTCGGCAAGCCGCTGTGCGGCTTCCAGATCGTCCAGGACCGGCTGGTCAGGATGCTCGCCGACGTGACCGCGATGCAGCTGTACTGCCTGCAGATCGGCCGTCTGGCCGAGCGCGGCCAGCTCAGCGACACGATCGCGGGCCTGGCCAAGCTCAACAACACCCGCACGGCACGGCACGTCTGTGCCGAGGCGCGCGACATGCTCGGCGGCAACGGGATCCTGCTCGAGAATCACGTCATCCGGCACATGGCCGATATCGAGGCGATCCACACCTACGAGGGCACCGAGACGATGCAGACGCTGATCGTCGGCCGCGACATCACCGGGGTCGGGGCGTTCGCCTGATCAACTGAACGCGCGCTCGACAACGGCGGCGGCCGCCGGCCGATGGACGATCGCTGCTACTGGCGTCCCGTGCTGTCGATCACGAGCTCGGCGAGGGCCTGCGCCGCGGTACTCACAGGGCGTCGGGCCGGGACGGCCATGACGGCGCGCCACCACAACGGGGGTGTGAGCGGTCGCGTCTGGACCTCGACACCGTGTGGCAGCAGGGATCGCGGCAGGATCGCGACACCGAGGCCGGAGGCGACCAGCCGACTGAGTGTCGCCACGTCCGCCACCTCGATGGCGACGTGACGATCGAGCCCGGCGGCGGCGAAGGCCTCATCGATAACCGCCCTCACTCCCCAGCCGGCGGGGAAGTCGAGGAATCGGGCCTCGCCGATTGTCGTCAGCTTGATCGGCCCTCGCCCGGCTGGAAGCCGGTCGCGGCGACCGACGAGGAGCAGCTCCTCTTCGCCGAGGGGAGTGACCGCGAGGCCCGACAGATCGCCGGGAAGCGACACGAACGCGATATCGGCACCCCCCTGCCGAAGGTCCTCGACGAGCGCCGCCGATCCACCGACGGACGGACGGATCTGAATGTCGACGTCCGGATGGTCCTCATGGAATCGGCCGAGCAGGCCGGGCACGTCGACGAACCGGAATGCCTGCATCAGGCCGATGCGGAGGGTCCCGCGGATGACTCCGCGGAATGCGGCGGCGGTGTCATGTAGCTCATCGACCGCGGCGAGCGTGCGGGTGGCTGTCGCCAGCAGGGCAGCGCCGACGTCGGTGAGCGCGACGCGGTGGGTCGTGCGGTCGAACAGCCGCACGCCGAGCTCGCGCTCGAGTGCCTGAATGGAGACCGACAGCGCCGACTGCACGTAGCTGAGCCGGCGGGCGGCTCGGGTGAAGCTCTCCTCCTCGGCGATCGCGACGAAGTGCTCGAGCTGGCGCAGTTCCATTACATGAGCGTAGTCATTCGGCAGGCAGATAGCTGATGTTCCATAGATTCGTTGGACAGATCACCGGCGGGGGCGCAAGCTTCTCTCATGACTTCGATTACCGCTCATCTCCAACCACGCCCCGCGCGCTCGGTCCGGGGGGCCCGAGCGCATGGTGCCGGGTTCTGCATCGCCGCCGTCGCGTTCCTCGTGAACATGGCCTTCTCGGCGGTCCCGACCCCTCTCTATGTCCTCTACCAGCGCCGTGATGGCCTCTCCGATCTGATCATCACCGTCGTCTACGCGGCGTATGCCGTCGGCGTCATCGCCAGCCTGTTCCTGGGCGGCCACCTCTCGGACTCGGTTGGCCGTCGTCGCATCTTCGTTCCGGCCCTGCTCATCAACGCGTTCAGCGCTGTCGTGTTCATCCTCGTGCCCAGCCTGGCTGGGCTGCTCATCGCGCGCGTCGTCTCCGGCGTCTCGGTCGGTCTGACGACGGCCACTGCGACGAGCTACCTCGCTGAGCTGCACCGTCGCCACCGTCCCCTCGCCTCGGAGCGGCGCGCCGAGGTCGTCGCGACCGCCTCCAACCTCGGCGGCATCGGCTTTGGCCCGCTCGTGGCGGGGCTGCTTGCGCAGTGGGCGCCCTCGCCGCTGCGCGTGCCGTACGTCGTGTTCGGCCTGGCGCTCATCGTGCTTGCCGCCGCCGTCGCCGCATCACCTGAGACGGTCCGCCGGGAGACTCCGCGACCCCCATATCGCGCCCAGCGCATCGTCGTTCCCGCCGCGGCACGCGCGACGTTCTACGCGGCGACGCTCGCCGGCCTGGCCGCCTTCGCCGTCTTCGGCGTGTTCAACTCCCTGATCCCGAGCTTCGTCGCCGGCGCCCTCCACGACCCCTCGCACGCCGTGGCCGGCACGGTCGCCTTCACCGCGTTCGCGGGCGGTGCCGCCGCCCAGATCATCCAGGCCCGCTCATCGTCCCTCGCGCTTCTGCGCCGCAGCATCCCGACTCTGTTCATCGGGCTTGTCCTGCTCGTCGGCGCCATGTGGACCGTCAGCCTCCCCGCGTTCATCGTCGGTGGTCTCATCACGGGAGCGGGCGGCGGCATGGTGTTCAAGGGGGCGCTTGTCGTGGCGGCCTCGACGGCCCCCGAAGGCGCTCGCGCAGAGGTCCTTGCCGGGTTCTTCCTCGGTGCCTATGTCGGGCTCTCGATCCCGGTGATCGCGCTGGGTCTCGCGACGACTCGCTGGGCGGCACGTGACGTGATGCCGATCTTCGCCGGGCTGGCGATGCTCGCGATCGCCGTCTCGGTCCGTGCCGTGCTGCGCGACCTGGACCCGCCATCTGGCGCCCGCACGGCCTCGGTTGGAACATGACGTCCATGACATCCTCTGCATCCTCACCTCACGCCATCGCGGGGCCGAGCGCTGCCCACCTGCGCCACCCGCTCGCCCGTGCGCTGGTTGTGCTGACCTTTACCACGGGTTTGGTGGACGCCGTGAGCTACCTCGGCCTCGGACACGTGTTCACGGCGAACATGACCGGCAACATCGTGCTGTTGGGATTCGGGCTCGCGGGCGGGAGCGGACTTCCGGTCCTCGCACCGGTGGTGTCGCTGGCCGCGTTCCTCGCCGGCGCTGCAGTCGGGGGCCGCATCCAGACGCGCTTCGGAACGGTCCGCCCTCACCATCTTGTGGTGCCGCTCGCCTTCGAGGCGACGTTGGTTGCCGCGGCGCTGGTGTACGCGATCTCCGCCACCCCTCGCCCGGGAACGATCGCGGCCGGAATCGTGATCGCGCTCCTTGGTGCAGCGATGGGGATCCGTAACGCGGCGGTCCGCTCGCTCGGTGTCCCCGACCTGACCACCACGGTGCTGACCCTCACCCTGACCGGCTTGGCCGCTGACCTCGGCAAGGCCGGCGCGTCGGCAGCCTCACCACGCCGCGTGGCGGCAGTCGTCTCGATGCTGGCCGGCGGCCTCGTGGGCGCGGTGCTGTTGAAGACCGGCCTGTGGCTGTCGCTGTCGGTCGCGCTCGGTGCCGTCATTGCGACGGCGGTCGGTTACTCACGCGTCGTCTCGACCAGCCGAGCCTAAGGCGCATGACCCTGGGCGGTGAGCCACCGCCATAACATCGAGCACCGTCATGCCAGAGCCGATCAGCCTGCCGCCGGCCCCCGGCGAGGACACCTCGACGGCGCTGGCGCTGGTCAACACGGAGATCGAGCCGCGCGGCGAGAAGGTCGATCTGCTTCCCGATGGGCGCTGCCTGGGCGAGTGGATGCGGGTTCAGGGATTGCGAAGCGGACGCGCCGCCGTGATCCCGGATGAGGATCTCGATCGCATGCGGCGGCT
Source organism: Solirubrobacteraceae bacterium (assembly GCA_036501965.1). Taxonomy (GTDB): domain Bacteria; phylum Actinomycetota; class Thermoleophilia; order Solirubrobacterales; family Solirubrobacteraceae; genus Palsa-465. Next base: position 124,708 of record DASXZK010000054.1, on the reverse strand, counting down.
GCGCTCCGCGATCCGAGCGGTGTTCACGGCCCGGGCGGTGAGAAGCCGTCCGCCGCGGCCCGCGTTGACGACGATCAACGACGCCGCCGGCTTGGTCGCGTCCACCTCGCGTCTGCGCTGGAACGAGGACGGGCCTGCTGAGGAGACTGTCTGGTCAGAGAGCGCCGGGGCGACCGAGGTGGCGTTCGCCGAGCTCGCCGCCAGCGCGATCCGCACGCTGCTGGGGGACCGTGGCGATCGCCTGCGACTGTGCGAGGCTCATGGCTGCAGCCGGATGTTCATCGCCGACCATGGACGGCGCCGGTGGTGTTCACGCGCCTGCGGCGATCGCGTCCGCGCCGCGCGTCACCACCGCAAGCTGAGCGGCGCCGCCTGAGCGGGCCCCCTCACAGGCCGCTCGGGCTGCGCGCGGCCCGATTTGGTGTCACGCTTAATCTCACAAAAAGCATGAGACGGCGGCTATCATGACAACCCGCTGCGGAGCACCGCGGCCACCCCGAGGACGTCACCCAACCCGTCAACCACCGCGAGCGCCCGGCATGGCCACTACCACGACTGTCTTTCACGAAGGCGAGACCGCGGTGCAGGAGCGAGCCGGGGTTCGGGCGGTCGCCGAAAGGCTCGGCGCGGGGATGATCGAACCCGTCCTCGACGCTCAGTTTGCCGGCTTTCTGCGCCGCCAGCCGTTCGTAGTCGTCGCCAGTCACACCGCCGGCGGCCAGGTCTGGGCGTCGGCGCTGACCGGACAGCCGGGGTTCGCCACCGCCATCGCGCCCGAGCACCTCGTCGTGCGCGCCGACATCCCAGCGCAGGATCCACTCGCCGCGGCGCTCGCCGAAGGTCCCGCTCCGGTCGGGATGCTGGTGATCGAGCCGGTCACCCGCGGCCGGATCCGCATCAACGGAGTCGCCCGCCGTACGCCGCACGGCCTCGAGCTCGAGCCGGCGGAGGTGTTCGGCAACTGCCCCAAATACATCCAGCGGCGGGTGCCGGCCGCGCTCGCACCCACCGAAGACACCTCCGGCGCGCGTGTCGGAAGTCGCCTCGATGAGGGGCAGAGCGCGTTCGTCGGCGCCGCCGACACGTTCTTCATCGCGAGCCGTCACATCGACCGCGGTGCGGATGCCTCTCACCGCGGTGGCCGGCCCGGGTTCGTGCGGGTCGGTGAGGACGGCCGTCGGCTGACCTTCCCCGACTACTCGGGCAACAACATGTTCCAGACCCTCGGCAATCTCAGCGTCAACCCGCACGCCGGTCTGCTCTTCATCGATTGGGCGGGTGGACGCACGCTGCAGCTCAGCGGCCACGCCGAGGTGATCTGGGACGAAGCGCGCATCGGCACATGGCCCGGTGCGCAGCGTCTCGTCGACTTGGAAATCGAGGCGGTGATCGACCGGCCGGGCGGGTCCGCTCTGCGCTGGGAGTTCATCGAGGCCCACCGTCTCAACCCCCCACTGCCGGAGGGCTGATCGCCGGCGCGGGGACGATCGGCGTGACGGATCGGTTCCCCGGGCGTATAAGTGGTGCCCGTCAATCGATTGAAGGGGGATTCCCGGTGCATGCCCGAATCGTGGCCGCAGTCGCGCTGGCCTCACTGAGCTTTGCCCCTGCCGCGCTGGCCGATACGCCGGCGCCAGGGACCCTGACCGTGCAGGGCCAGGGGTCGGTGATGGTCACCCCCGACGTCGCCTCGCTCTCCCTGTCGGTGACCAGGTTCGCGTCGACCGCGCCACCCGCCCTCGCGGCCGCGAACCGGCGGGTGGGGGCGATCGTCGATGCGGTCCGCGGAGCCGGCGTGCCCGCCTCGGGAATCCAGACCGAATCGGTCAACACCAGCTGCGGCAGGATCCGGGTCGGGCCCAAGCACCACAAGCGGCTGATCAAACGCTGCACGGCAAGTGAGTCGCTGTCGATCACCTCGCCGGCGGCGATCGTCGGGACCGTCATCGACGCCGCGATCCAGGCCGGCGCGAAGAGCATCAATGGCCCGGACTTCTCGTTCTCGAACCCGTCGGCCGGGGAGGTGGACGCCGAGCACGCAGCGATCACGGACGCACGGAACCAGGCGGACGCCGCTGCAGCCCAGCTCGGCTACGTGGTGACCGGGGTGCAGTCGGTCAGCATCAACCCGCAGTCGGCTGTGTCGCCGCCTGAGGCCCCGGGCCGGACCGCCACCGGAGCACCGTCGGCGCCGACGAGGGTCCACCCGGGCAAGGAGGAGGTCGACGCGACGGTCGCGGTCGTGTTCACCATCGGCCCCGCCCCGGCACAGTGATCGGCCGCGCGTGAGGTGCTCAGCCGCTGATCAGGACCGGCGTGCCGGCGGGCAGATGGTGGGCCATCCACGTGACCGGGTCGTTGTCGATCCGGATGCACCCATGTGAGGCGTCCGTGCCGAGCGGGTCCAGAAGGCTCGCCCCGTCGCGGCCGTGGATCGCAACGCGGCCGGGGCCGCCGCCGAAGTTGTAGAGCACGTCCGACAGGATCGTGAGCGGGAGCGCCCACGGGCCCAGGAAGGCGGTCGGGTCCGACTGGGGGTCCTTCTCGTAGATCGCGGCGAGCCCGTCAGGGGTCGGGGTGGAGGGCTTGCCGACCACCGCCAGGTAGCGGTGCAGCTGCTTGCCGTCGCGGTCGACCGTGACGGTCCGGGTGCTCGTGTCGACCGACACCCAGTAGGGGGTGTGCATCACGTCGACGTTGTTGCGGGGGATCCAGCCGGTGGTTCCGTCGGGGCGGATCGGCAGCAGCACCCGCAGCCACTCCTGCCCGTCGTGCATCGCGGATCCGAGCACGAGCAGCACCTGGGGCTCCGATGACCAACTGGTCTGGGTCTGCACCCGGAACACCTTACGCCCGGCGCCCGGCTGGCTGAGCGCCTCGACGCTCTGCACGACGCCTGCGATCGTCGCCCCATCCGCCTGTGATGGCGCGGCGATCGCCGGGGGCGGATCGACGACCGCAACGGCCCCCACCAGATGGAGTGGTCGTGGCGAGGGCAGAGGGGCAGCTGACGATCCCGGCGCGAACAGGCCGAGCGCGAGCGCGACGGTCCCCGCGACCATCGGCAGGCGTGGGATGAGACGTGGCATCAGGGCAGGCGGAGGATAAGCGCCCGGCCGCCGGGGAGCATCAGCTCCCCGGCGCGCCGGGCAACGGGTACCGACGCGGCTGGTGCTCAGCCGGTGACCCCCGTCGGAGGCGTCGGGGTCGCGGCCGCGATGACGGTCACGGTGGCCGACGCGCGCGCGGTCTTCGTGCCCGTGGCCGTCGCGGTGGCGTGGTTGACCAACTTGCCGTGCGAGCTGATCAACGCCTTGGCGTGCAGGATCAGCGTGCGGGACTTGCCCGCCGCCAGGCTGTGGATCGTCCAGCACTCGCGGCCGTTGGACAGTGCCGTCGCGGGCGAGGCGCTGATGAACGTCAGGCCGAGCGGCAGCGTGTCGCAGACCTTGAGGTCCCGCGCGGTTGCGTTGGACGCAGCGACCGTGATCCGGTAGCTGACGTTGCCACCGGCACCGATCTTCGTCGGCGAGGCGGTCTTGGTGAGGCTCAGCTTCGGCGCCGGCGCCGCCACATGGGTCTTGGCGTGGCTGATGTTGTTCGACCCCTTCGGGTCATTGCTGGCGCTGGTCACCGAGGCGCTGTTGATCTCGGTTCCCGGCTTCAGGACCTTCTCGGTCACGACGATCGTGGCCGTCTTGCCGTTGGCGATCGTCCCCAGCGAGCAGGTCAGGGTCTTCCCGACGGTGCAGGAGCCCTGGCTCGGCTTGGCGTGCACGTCCGTGACGCTCAGGCGCGGGGTGTCGGTGACCTTCACGTTCGTGGCGGAATCAGGCCCGTGGTTGGTGACCACCATGGTGTACGTCAGCAGCTGGCCGGGAGCCGCTGCCGCGTGGTTGACGCGCTTGACGATCTGCAGGTCCGCGCTTGGCTGCGTGGTCCTCGGGGTCGGCGTCGGCGTCGTGGTCGTCGGCGTCGTGCCGGGCGGGGTCGGCGTCGGCGCGGTGACCGTCACCGTGGCGCTCGACGTGTTGTTCGACTGGTCCGGGTCTTGCGGAGTCCCCGTGACGGTCGCCGTGTTCGTGACCGCTCCGGTGACGGTGGTGCCGACGTCGACGGTGAGCAGGATCTGCGCCTGGCCGCCGTCGAGGATCGTCCCCAGCTGGCAGGCCGTCGCCGAGCAGGTGCCCTGGGTCGGAACTGCCGAGACGAGGGTCTCGCCGGCGGGGAGCGGATCGCTGACCGACACGTTGCTCGCGTCCGAGGGGCCATTGTTGGTGACGAGCAGGGTGTAGGTCACCTGACCGCCCGCGGTCACCGACGTGGGCGACGCGGTCTTGACCAGCGCCAGGTCGGCTCCGGACAGCGGCTGAACGGTTGCGGTCGCGGTGTTGTTCGTCGGGTTGGGGTCGTTCTGAAGGCCGGTCACGGTCGCCGTGTTGGTGATCGCCGCGGTGTTCGGGGTCGGCGCATTGGCGGTGAACGTGATCGTCGCGCTGGCCCCGTTTGCAAGCGGGTTGCCCTGGCAGGTCAGCGTGCCGGACGCGATCGAGCATCCCGCCGTGCTCGTCAGGGGGTTGACCAGCCCCAACGGAAGCTGGTCGGTGACGGTGTAGCCCGAGGAGTTCCCCGGACCGTCGTTCGTGACCGTCAGGGTGTACGTGATCTGTCCACCGGCAACGACCGCTGTGGGCGACGCGGTCTTGGTCAGCGCCAGATCCACGTTCGCGCCCGGGATCGACGCACCGTCGTTGTTGGAGTTCGCCGGACCCGGTTGGTGGGAGATCAGGCTGAACGTCGGACTCGTTGCGCCCGGGTTCGAGATCGCGATCTGATAGATCTGGCCGCTGGCGTCGTTCGAGAAACCGAGGTTTCCGTTTCCATACGTCCACGCCGCACCGTAGATGGGGTTGGTCGAGCCGGGGAGCAGGGTGGGGGGAGGCGTGAACGTCGACACCGCGCCCGTGGACAGGTCAACCCGCACGATCCCGCTCTGGCCGATCCCCCAGAGGAAGCCCTGGGAGTAGGCGAAGTCGGCGGCCCTCGGGGCGGCGCTCAGCGTCATCGTGCTCGACGCGTTCGTCGCCGGGTTGTAGACGAACAGCGTGTTCGCGCCCGGCAATGAGGACCCGAAGTAGATCTCGCCGTTGTCGGGGTCGAAGACGCCGACGTCCTCGTGCGTTCCCCCGGTATTGACGTGGGTATCAGTGGCCTGACCAGTCGAGTCGATCTGAATGATGTCGCCGGTGCTCGCGCGTCCCGAGATGATCACGCCGTACAGGTAGTTGTTCGTGGTGTCGTAGGCGATCCCGTTGTACCTGAAGCCCGCCACGGTGCCGACGTTCTGGAAGACGAGCGAGCCGTTCGATTCGACCGCCGACTCGAGCTGAGTCGATTGGCCCTGTGCGATCAGCACGGTCGGGTCCGAGGGGTTGAACGCCGGACCGGCCGCTGCCGCTGGCGACGCAGCCACCGCGAGCAATCCGGCGGATGCGCCCAGCGTCAGGCACATCGCCGCCAACATCTTCCGCACCTGCCTGCCGGAGCACGCCAAGAACGCACACCAATCCGAAACAAACCGACTCATCCTTGCCACCTTTTGTTCGCGTTCACGGCCAGACACCGACGCGGCGCAGCCTGCCGCCCGCCCGGTGAGGACGCCACGACGCGCGCAACATGCCACATCGCGCGCCGTGGCACAAGACCTGATTCGTGGAAATTGGGCTCATCCCTTCGCGTCTTTACACGAAATTCCCCCCGGAGGCCGCGACCGCGACCGTGCCGCGCTGCCCGCCGTGGAGGCCGGGTTCGGCCCGCCGGTCCCCCGTGGTGGGTCGTCCGAGCGGCCCCACGGCCCGGATATCGGCACCATTTCCGCGCTCGGCGAGCGCTCCGAGGCGGCGCGAGGAATCTGGATCGCCGAGCGGAGCGGATCGCCCAACTCGACCCTGGCCGCCGTCGCGCGCGGGCAGACCTACCCCTCATGCGACTAACGCACGCACCTCGACACCGGCACTCGTCGGGGCGCGACGTCGTCCACCGAGTTCCTGGCGTGGGCGGCCCCGCGCTCACTCAACACTCCAAAAGGTAGAGGCGGAATCTCCGGGCCCTCGGTCGGTCAGAAAGGTGGCCGTCGGCTGGACGAGTGTCAGGTGTCACTCACCCTATGTGTGTGTGCCTCGTGCCGGGGTAGCAGACAGCTCACGTCAATTCGTCAGAAAGGCGACAAAGTGATTCTGCTCGGGATTATTCTGCTCATCATCGGGTTCATCGCGAAGGTCGCGATCCTGTGGACGATCGGGATCATCGTGCTGGTGATCGGCGCCGTGCTCGCGGTGATGGGGGCGCTCGGCCGCGAAGTTGGCGGGCGACGACACTTCTTCTAACGCGCGCGCGAGCGGGGTGGGTGTTCCCGAGCCGGCGGGGGCACCCTCGCCCGTGCGTCCTGTACGCAGTCATGGACGAACGAGAGCTTGTCGATGACCGGCGGGGCAAGGGTGAACGGGTACAGGTCGTCTCGGCCCATCGAACGGTTGACCGCGTTGAGCGCGTAGGTGAGCGGCAGCCAGTTCTCGAGCAACTCGGAGAAGCTGCGCTCACCCGCGTGGGGCTGAGGGTTGGCCTTCAGTGAGCGATCGGCGGTCACCGCGCGTGGACCGTGCACGGTCACGCCATACTCGGTGGCCGTCTGGAGCGTGTCGCGGATGTGAAGGTAGTGAGCGAACGTCTCGGCCCAGTCCTCCCACGGGTGCATCGTCGCGTACGCGCTCACGAAGCGCTCCTCCCACTCGGTGGGGGTGCCGCGCGCGTAATGGTGCTCGAGCGCCGCGTCGTAGTCGTCCCGTTCGTCGCCGAATAGCGCGCGGCACCGCTCCCATCCCTGCTCCCCGGGCACGAGGAACGGCTGGAAGTAGTGGCCGAGCTCGTGCCGCAGATGCCCGAGCATCGTCCGGTAGGGCTCGGCGAGCTGCTGGCGGCGCCGCTCGCGGCGGGCGTCGTCGGACTCGGCGAGGTCAATCGTGATCACGCCGTCGGCGTGACCGGTGGTCACCGGCTGCGCGGCGGAGGAGAGCAGGTCGAACGAGAGCCGTCCGGGGCACACGCCCGGTAGCTCGAGGTCGAGCAACTGGAAGACGACGCGGCGCTTGGCGGCCTCCGCGAGTGCGAACTCGCGCATCCCGTCGAGATCGGCGTCGTTCGGCCGCGTCCGCGTGAGCTCGCAGCAGCGACACAGCGTGTCGACCGCGCCGACCATCCAGTTGCAATCGGCGGCGTCATCGTTGACGCACCGGTGTAGGCTCGCGTTCTCGCCCTCGAGAGCGACGAGCTGGAGCCGTTCGGGAACGAAGCCCTGCGGCGTTCCGCAGCTCAGGCAGACGAAGTTCTCGAAGAAGACGAGGCGGCCGCAGTGCCCGCAGGCGAAGGAGAGCATCGAACGGACGGTAGCCGTGCGCCGCGCCGGGGGCGGGTGGGCCTCGATTCATCAAATTCCCATGATCATTGCCGATGCTGTCTACTGCCATGCCCGACGGCTCATCCGACAACGCTCATCCCTTACGGATTCTCATCCTGTCCGCCGACGTCGGGGAGGGCCATGTCGCCGCCGCGCGAGCGCTCGAGGAGGGCCTGCTGGAGCGTGGCGGCGCCAGCGTCGTCCACGAGGATGGGCTGCGCTGCCTGGGGCGCCTGGCGCGGCGTCTGATCCGCGACGGGTACCGGCGCCAACTGCGCTGCGCGCCCGAGTCCTACAACCGGCTGTACACGTTGTGGCGCGGCGTTCCGGTGCTGCGCGCCGTCGGCGCGCACTTGCTGTACCGCGCAGGGCGCCGCCGCCTCGCACGCCGGATGCGGGCCGTCCGTCCGGATGTCGTGGTCTCCACCCATCCGGCGCTCACCGCGGCGCTCGGACGGATGCGCCGGCGCGGACGGTTGCGCGCAGTGCTGTGCGCCACGATCACCGACCTCACCGACAACCCGATGTGGTGCGATCCGGGGACCGACCTGCACGTCGTGATGGACCCGGTCGCCGTCCCGTGGGTCGAGCGGCACGCGGGCGCGGGAAGCGCGGTCGCCGTCCGGCCGCTGATCTCACCGCGGTTCAGACGGCCCGGCGACGCGGCCGAGGCCCGGCGCGCCCTCAAACTGCCGCCGCGCGGCTCGGTCATCGTCGTGTCGGGCGGGGGCTGGGGGGTGGGTGCGCTCGACGCAGGGGTCGCCGCCGCGCTTGCGGGCGGAGCCGATCACGTGGTCGCGCTCGCAGCGCGCAACGAGGCGGCCGCCGCGCGGCTGACCGAGCGGTTCGGGGAGGAGCCGCGAGTCACGGTGCTCGGCTTCACCGACCGGATGCCGGAGCTGCTGCGGGCCGCCGACGCGCTCGTGCACGGGACGGGCGGCATGACCTCGCTGGAGGCGGTGGAGTGCGGTTGCCCGGTCATCGCCTTCGGCACGCGGCTGGCGCACGTCGAGGAGCACAATCGCGCGCTCGAGGAGCTGGGGCTGTGCACCGTCGCCCGTGACGAGCGCCAGTTGAGCGATGCGGTCGCCGAGGCGGTGCGTCGCCCCCGTACCGAGCGGATCCCGCGCGAGGACGACGAGCCGCGGGCCGACGCGGCCGCCGTGGTGATGGCGGCGGTAGCGCGCGTGAACCCGCTGCCGCGTTGGTGGATCGGCCTGCGACGAGCGGCCACGCCGCTCGTCTGCTCGGCGGGGCTGCTGTGGACGGTGACGACCGCCGACGCCTTCTCGGTCGCGTCACGGATGCTGCACGTCCATTCGCTCACGGCTGTCCCCGCCTCGACCGACCGTCTTGATCTGGTCGTCGCGGCCCCCGCGGGCCAGGAGGTCGCCGACGCCCGTCTGCTTGCGCGCCACGGGATCCACGTCACCTTCAGCGTCACGTATCGCCCGTCGGGGGCGGTGATCGCGGGAGTGCACGCGGCGGGCGACGATCTGCTCCCCGCGCTTGAGAGCCCGGGCGCCACGCGCTGGCTGGGGACCGGCGACGACCTCAGCGATCTGCGCCACCTACTCGGCGGACGCCGGTTCCTGGTCCCGCGCGGCGGCATGTCGCTTGGCCAATACCTGCTGGCGCGGTCGGCCGGCGGCCAGCCGGTGGCACCGACCCAGCTTCCGAGCGGGCACGGCGTCCGGTCGCTGCGCGCGGGCGAGATCGCCATCATCGGCGAGGAGGGCCCGGTCTCCGCGAGCGAGTTGCTGTCGCTCGTCGCGCGCGCCCGCAACGACGGGCTGCGAGTCGCGCCCCTGTCGGATGCGCCCTCCCCCGCCGCGCCGTCTCACGTGATCGCGGCGCCGCGCGACAACGACGGGCACGCCTTCGGCTGATCGCTGTGCCCCGCTGGGCGACGGGAACGATTGCGGTCGCGCTGCTCGCCGGCCTGATCGCGCTCGCGGTCGTGAAGATCAACCTGAACGGGCTCGGGAGCGCGCTCGTGCACGTCGACATCGGGTGGCTGGTGTGTGCGTGCGTGCTGATGGCGGCCGCCTTCCTGGCCCGCGGTGAGTCCTGGTTCGTGGTGATCCGCTCAGCGCTTCCCGCAGACGGGATCCGCAGGCCGGTCGTCATCCGGGCGCTGTTCATCGGCATGGCCGGGTCGAGCGTCGCGCCCGGTCGGCTCGGTGAGGCCGCGCGGGTCCTCGTCGTCTCTCGCCATGCCGCCGACCGAGCGGGATCGATCGCGGTCCTGGCCGGCACCGTGCTCGCGCAGACCGTGCTCAACCTGCTGGCGCTCGTCGTGCTGGCGGCGGTCACGCTCGGCGCCGGCGCGATCCCGGGGGCGCGCACCGGTGGGATCCTCGCCGCACTCGGGTTGCCACTGCTGCTCGTGGTGGTCGCGTTGGCGGCCTCGCAGGCGATGGTGCGGGCGGGTAACCGAGCGGGCGGGCTGCCGCGGCCGCTGGCCTGGCTCGCTCGCCAGGTCGTCGACGCGCGCAACGGCCTGCGGGTGTTCCGGGAGCCGCGCGACGCGGCGCACGCTGCGGCGACGCAGTTCGTCGCGTGGGCGATGCAGTGGGCGTGCTGCTATGGGGTCCTGCTCGCGCTCGGCCTGTCCCACCGCGCGGGTATCGCCGCCGCCGCGGTGCTGCTTGCGGTCAACGTGACGGCGATCGTGCCGCTCACGCCGTCGAACGTCGGCGTCTTCCAGGCTGCGTGCATCGCCGTGCTGGCGGTGTTCGGCGTTCCCACCGCACACGGGCTTGCCTACGGGCTGGTGCTGCAGGCGATCGAGATCGTGGTCGCGTTCGCGCTCGGGTTGCCCTCGCTCGTGAGCGAGGGTGTATCGGTCGGTCAGCTGCGCGCGTTTGCGGCGGGCGGCGATCGCCCGCCCGAGCCCTGAGGATCGGCGGCCTCCGCGTCGCGCGGGCGGCGATCAGCCCGCCTCGTCGCCGAGGGCGTCGCGTGCCTCGACCTCGGTCAGGTGGCCGCTCAGCCGGGTGATCCGCCCGTCGTGCACCTCGGCGACGACGTACCGCTCGCGGGGTTCTGGCTCGTCGTCGCGGGCACCGTGAACGTGCGCGAGCACACGGTCACCCTGCTCGACGAGGGCCGTCACCCCGACCTCCCCGCGGACCACCAGGCCGATCCGCATCCGCTCGATGGCCATGGCGCGCCCATGGCAGCTCGGGACCCAGCCGTCCTCGTCCGGGACCCCGCGCCAGTCGATGTCGTCGGCCAAGAGCGTCTCCAGCTCGTCGAAGCGGCCGTCCGAGACGGCCGTCAGCGCCGCGGTCACCGTTCGCATGGCGGCACCGCTCGGCGAGGCGTCCGCCTCGCCATCGGCGGCGGGGGCGGGCGAGTGCTCCTGGGCCTCGAGCAGGCGCTGGGCCTCCGGGTGGCCGTGGTGCTCGGCCCATCCGGCAGGGGTCGCGTGATAGCCGGTGTCGCGCAGGTCGGGATCCGCGCCGTGCGAGAGCAGCAGCTCGATCATCGGAATGTCGCCGCGCAGCGCGGCCTCGTGCAGCGGCGCAGTTCGCCGTCGCGCGTTGACGTCGAATCCAAGCTCGATCAGCAGGGCGACCGCCGCGCGGCTGCCCTCTTCGGCGGCGCGGACCAGTTGGTCCGGGCGCCGTTCGATCGCTCGCTCGCGCAGGGCCGGGTCGGCCGCCAACAGGCCGTTCACGGTGTCGCGCTCGCCGGCCATCGCTGCGGTCACGACCGCGTCGACCGGATCGGGCTCCCAGCGCGCGCCAGCCTGGGCGAGCAGCGACACGACGTCCAGATGGCCGGAGAGGGCCGCCTCCTGCACGGGCGTGCGCCCCTCGTAGATCGGGTGCGCCGAGCCTCGTCCGTCCGGGCTCACACCGCGGCGCAAGAGGCGCCGAACCCGCTCGGTGAGGCCGTGCGCCGCCGCCGCAACGAGCAGGTCCTCCAGCATCTGCTCCGGCGAATCCTGACGCTCGCCGAGCAGCCGCCGCCACGGTCCCCCGTCTCCGGTGCCGAGCCCGAACTCGAACAGCAGCTCAAGCCAGTCCTCGTCCGGATCCGGTCCCCACCCGCGGTTGTAGAGCGCCTGGCCGTCGTTCGGGTCCGTGCCGGCCTCGAGCAGGGCGCGGGCGAGCGCGAGCTCCTCGGGATGGGCCATCGGGCCGCCGCCGAGGGCGCCCGTGAGCGCGGTGAACGGCGGGATCAGGCCCTCCCACAGGTAGCCGGCGTTGGGGTCCGCGCCGTGCTGCAGCAGGATCCGTGCGACGGCGACGGCCGAGTGGCCGGGCGTGAGGCCCACGCGGGAGTAGGTGAGGTAGAGCAGCGGCTCCCACCGGTGCGGCCCTCCCACCAGTGACGCCTGCGACGGGTCACCCGCCAGCAGCGCACGGGCCGCGTCGACCGCGCCCGTCGCGGCGATCGTGTGGATGCTCGCGCGCTCGAGCCACGGGTGCGCCTGCAGGAGAGCTCGGGCGCGGCGGGGGCGCTCGCTGTCGTCGTCGCCATAGGTGAGGCAGGCGAGGCGCAGGAACTCGTCGACGATCGCCCGCTCATCTCCGAGCGGGCCGCCGACCGGCTGCTCATGTGGGGAGCGGGCGTAGCGCTCGACCTGCTCCAGATGCGCCTTCAGCCTGGGCCAGCTTGCGAACCCGAACTGGCGGGCGACGACGAGCTGCGCGTCGGCGCAGGTGAAGCCGGCGAGCTCGGGAGACCCGGGCGCGGCGGACGGCAGGCGGGGATGGAACTCATTGACGACGATGGCGGCGCCTTGATCCCCAGAGCGGACCGCTCGCTGGAAGGACTTGGCGCCCTTCTTCAGCTGCTCGAGGTTGGCGTTGCCGGGAAGACCGCGGGGTGGCACAGAGGCCTCCTTTCACCAGGGCCCGGAGTCCGCAGTCGCGGGCCGGAAAGGAGAGCCGACCACAGGCACGACGACCTTCGACAGGTGGGCTTTGCCCTCTCCGCGGACCGGCGGCGCCCTGTGCGCCGCCGGGATCATAACTCGGATCAGCCGCTGCGAGTGTCACCGCGATAGACGACGTTGAACTTGAGCGTCACGATCGTCGGGACGTCGGCGCCGCGCAGCTTGCAGGTGAAGCTCGTGGTCTGGCCCCTGACGACGGGCTTGCAGCTGAAGCCCTGGCTCTGATACGGACGCTGGTAACCGCCGTTCACGCCCTTCTGGACTACCTTGGCGACCGACGGCTGGCTCCACCACTCAGACACCCGGCTCTCAGGGTTCTGGACGTCGACCTGCGTCTTCACGGTGTGACCCTTGGCGAGTGCCATCGCCTTGACGTTCACGTTCTGGGTGCGGTGCAGCGAACTCGGGCTGGAGGCCATTGCGGCGGCCGGCATCAGCGCGACGGACGCGCCGACGAGGCCGAGCGCGGCGGCCTTGCGGCGAAGGCGACGGGAGGTGGGGCGGGGATCGGTCGAGGTGTGCATGTGAGGCTCCTTTGAGTCGTTGGATTCGATGGACAGGAGCATCGGGCAGCGGGGGCCTGTGGTCATCAGTACTGAGCTACGACACTTGGTTCGGTGCGGTACGACGCGAGGGGGTGTGGACGCCCGCGGGCGGCGCTCAGGCCAACGCCCGCCGGCTCGCCGCAGGCATCGCGTAGTAGACCGCGAGCGCGGCGCAGACCGCGAGCGTCAGATAGGCGGAGACGAACGCCAGCCCGACGGCGGCCAGGTACGGGATCGTCCCGCCCACCGCGAGGCGCAGGATCTGCCGGCGCTCCGCGAGGGGCACGCGCTCGCGGAGCAGGTGTTCCCTGCGGATGAGGATGTGGCGGTTGAGCGCGCCGAAGGCCACTCCCATCAGCAGGAAGGATCCCGCGTACACGGCGGCGGCGATCGATCGGCCCGTGGGCTCGCGCAGGTAGGAGGCGAGCAGGTCGGTCGCAAAGGGCAGCGCCGCGATCGTCATCAGCACGATCAGGTTGAGCAGCAGGATCGAATGGTCGACCTGCTTCAGGCGGCTGATCATCGCGTGGTGGTTGATCCAGATGATCCCGATCGTCATGAACGAGACGACGTAGGCCGCATAGTGCGACCAGTTCGCCAGCAGCGCGTGGGCGAGCGAGTGTCCGTGCAGATCGGTCGGCACGGCGATCTGGAGCACGAGCAGAGTGATCGCGACCGCGATCACGCCGTCTGAGAACGCCTCCAGTCGACCGGCTCCCACGGCTGTGAGGTTCGTCGCCGGTGCGTTCGGTCCTGTCGGCGCGTCTCGCACACCCGTCCACTGGCGGCCCGCTGAGCGCGGGAAATCGGGGCGGCGGTTCGACAAACCCCGCTATGACCGCAATCCGCCAGCTCCGCCTGCCGTCTCGCGTCGCGGTGAGCGCCGCCATCTCGATGCTGCTTGCCTTGACGACGTTCACGTCGACCTCGGCGGCAGCGTCCGGCACGGTCGCCGCGGTGCCGAGCGCCCATGCGGTCCACACGGTCGTGTCCGAGGGCACTGGCCTGCGCGCGTCGCGGGTCACCTCCGAGGCGGTGTGCCCCGCCCCGCGACCCCGGCACGCCACCTGCGAGGCGCAGGTCATCGTCATGCGCGGCAGCCATCGGGTCGCGCATCCCACGGTCTCGCGAAACGCGACGTTCAGGCTGGCCACCCACCGAGGCAGGGTCAACCCCAGGCTCGCGGCGGCCGCGGCTACCAGCAGCTCCGCCGCGGCGCTCACCGCACACAGCCCGGCCTGGATGCAGCAGGCCTACGACCTGACCTACCTGTCGGAGGCGCAGGGCGGCTCGGACACGGTGGCGATCGTCGACGCCGGTGACGACCCGAGCGCCGCGTCGGACCTGGCGACCTTCCGCAGCTACTGGGGCCTGCCGGCGTGCACGACCGCGAATGGCTGCTTCACCCAGGTGGGGCAGACCGGCTCGTCCAGCTCGCTGCCGAGCACCGCGAGCGCCGGCTGGCGCGAGGAGGAGTCGCTCGACCTCGATGCGGTCTCGTCGCTGTGTCCCAACTGCCACATCGATCTCGTCGAGGGCAACAGCACCAGCACGTCCGACCTCGACGCCGCCGTCGACGAGGCCCACTCGATGTCCGCCAACCAGATCTCCGCGAGCTGGTCGGGTGGCTCCACGGCGCCCGAAGGGGAGGCATTCACCGGCGAAAACGTGATCGCCTCCACCGGCGACAGCGGCTACACGGGCTACGATGTCGCCGCCTGGCCCGCGGCGATGGCCGGTGTCACCGCGGCCGGAGGGACGACCCTCACCGGCTCGACGACCTCGGCCACCCCGCGTGGCTACGCGGAGACCGCGTGGACGCTGTCCTCGGGCGAGGGCGGCGGCTCCGGGTGTGCGCGCACCGAGTCCAAGCCCTCCTGGCAGACTGACACCGGCTGCCCCGGGCGCTCCTACGCCGACGTGTCCGCCGACGCCAACCCGAGCTCCGGGCTGTACGTGTACGACTCGGCCGCCGGTGGCTGGCTGCTGATGGGCGGCACCAGCCTGTCGGCGCCGCTTATCGCCGGCTACGAGGCGGTCACAGGGGTCGACGGCGCCACCCCGCAGTGGGCCTACACCGACAGCGCGCTGCTCAACGATCCGGTCTCCGGCTCCACCGGCAGCTGCACCCACGACGCCGCCTACATCTGCACGGCGACCCGCGGCTACGACGGCCCGACCGGCGAAGGCTCGATCTCTGGCGATGTCGTCAGCGGCGCTCCCGGGATCGGCGGCCCGCCGACCGGGTCGGGGACCAACGACACCTACGTCAGGGCGACCAGCGGCCTGACCGCGACGCTG
This sequence comes from Solirubrobacteraceae bacterium, assembly GCA_036501965.1. Lineage (GTDB taxonomy): Bacteria > Actinomycetota > Thermoleophilia > Solirubrobacterales > Solirubrobacteraceae > Palsa-465. The sequence continues at coordinate 109,497 of DASXZK010000054.1, read as the reverse complement.
GCCGGCGGTGTCTATCCCAACGGCCTGGACACGACCTATGACTGGCAGTACGGAACGACCACCGCGTACGGATCCCAGACCGCCTCGGTCGATGCCGGCGCCGGATCGCTGCCGACCGCCGCCACTGCGACACTCACCGGCCTCACGCCCGCCACGACCTATCACTATCGGCTCGTGGCCACCAACGCCGACGGAACGATCTACGGCTACGACTACACGCTGACCACCGGGCCTGCCACCGAGGTCCCGCCGACCAACTCAGGGGCGCCCGGCGTGAGCGGAATCGTGGAGCAGGGTGTCAAGCTGACTGCGGCCGTCGGGTCCTGGAGCCCCTCCGGCCTGTCCTACACCTACCAGTGGCAGCTGTCCGCCGACGGCTCCAGCTGGGCCAACATCTCCGGCGCGACGGCGTCGACCTACACCGTCCCCGGCGCCGATCTGGGCGACGACCTGCGCGTGCAGCTCACCGGGACCAACGCCTACGGCTCCGCGACCGCGATCTCCGCAGCCGCAGGGCCTGTGGCGTCCGGCGCGCCCGACGCCACAGCGGCTCCGGCGGTCAGCGGCGGCACGCGGCGCACCAACGTGCTGAGCGCGACCGTGGGCGCCTGGACCGGGGCCGGCCTGTCGTACAGCTACCACTGGCAGCGGTCCGCGGACGGCAGCAACTGGACCACCATCTCAGGGGCGACCGCGTCAAGCTACACGCTCGCGCAGGCCGACGAGGGTGACCACGTCAGGGTGCTGGTGACGGCCACCAACGCCTACGGCAACGCCTCCGCCAATAGCTCCGCCACCGCCGCGGTGACGTCGTTCCCGCCGGCCAACACCGTCGCTCCGGCGATCTCCGGGACCGCGTCGCGCGGCTCCACGCTGAAGGCGACCGCTGGCTCCTGGAGCGGTCCGGGGCTCGCCATCGCCTACCAGTGGCAGCGCAACTCGGGCGGCGGCTTCGTGAACATCTCCGGCGCCACCGCGAGCAGCTACACGCTGGCAGTGGCCGATGAGGGCGACACCATCCGCGCGGTCGTAACCGCGTCCAACGTCGATGGCTCCGTGCACGCGGCGTCCAACGCCTCGGGCACCGTCGCTCATTCCGCACCCGCCGACATGACCGCACCGTCGATCTCCGGCACGGCCGGACGCGGTGACACGCTGACCGCCGTCCATGGCACCTGGGGTGGTGCCGGGACCATCCTCACCGGCCAGTGGCAGCGGTCGTCCAACAACGGCTCGAGCTGGACCAATATCTCAGGCGCGACCGGCACGACCTACAAGCTGACCGTCGACGACGAGGGCGATCGCATCCGCTATCAGGTCACCGGCACCAACGCCGACGGCCACGTCACGGCGTCCAGCGCCGCCTCGGCCACCGTCGCGTCGACCCCGCCGGCGAACACCACCACGCCCAAGATCTCCGGTACGGCGAAGCGCTCCTTCGCGCTCAGCGTGGGCGGCGGGGTCTGGCGCGGCGTGGGCAACACCTACACCTTCCGCTGGGAGCGCTCGAGCGACGGTGGTTCGAGCTGGACCACGATCTCGGGCGCCACCGGCAGCACCCGCACGGTCGCCGCCGCCGACCAGGGCTCCAAGCTGCGGGTCGTGGTCACCGCGACCAACGAGGACGGCACCGCGACCGCGACGACCGCCGCGACCGGCGTCGTCCCGTCCTGACGCCCGCGCCTGGCCTCAGGCGAACAGCGGCCGCAGGTGGTCGTTGAGGAACATTCCACCGGGGTCGAGTTCGCGCCGGATCGCGATGAACCGCTCGGCTTCGAGGTAGCGCTCGCGCAACTGCGCGGGGGTGAGGAAGTGCAGCTTGCCCCAGTGCACGCGGGCGTCGAACTGACCGAGCAGCCGGTCGACGTCCCGCAGGTAGTCCCAGTAGTCCGTGCCGGGCCGTCCGGACACCGAGATGACCGTCGTCGCGGTCCGGTAGTTGGGGGACAGGTACGCGTCGTCGGGGCCGACGGTTCGGACCTCGAGTGGGTAGACGGAGTCGGGCAGGCTGCGGAGCATGAGCTCGCGCATCGCACTCAGCGCCTCGGGTCCGCGCTCGAGCGCGACGAAATACTCCAGCTCGTGGAAGTTCGGGTCGTACTCCATCGGATAGACCCGGTAGCAGCGATCGACGAGCCGGCCCGGGGTCGCGTCGTCGGGTTCCTCGGGGGACGCCTCGTCGTAGATCTTCACGTAGCAGCGGTCGGCCATCGGCTCGCCGTGCCCGTCGATGTTGTACAGCGCGCCGGACTCCTCGGTGGGCAGCCAGAAGAAGCCGAAGTGCCGGTGGTCGGAGACGAGCTCGTCCCAGCGGTCGAGCACCTCTTCCCAGCCCCACAGGTCGACGCGCTGCCGCAGCCGGTAGGCGGCGGTGACCTCCAGCTCGAGCTCGGTGATCACGCCGAGCATCCCGACCGACACCTGCGCCGCGCGCAGCAGCTCCGGCTCCTGCTCTCCGATCTCCCGGATCTCGCCGGAGGCGGTGACCAGGCGCACCGCGCGCACGACTCCCGAGAGGCTCGTGAAGCGCGTGCCGGAGCCGTGGGTCGCTGTCGAGACCGCGCCCGCGATCTGCTGGGTGTCGATGTCGCCCTGGTTGATGAGCGCAAGCCCCGCGTCCCATAGCGGCTCGTAGAAGTCGCGGATTCGCGTCGCCGCCCGGGCTCGCGCCCGCCGGCTGCCGGCGTCGACCGCACTGACCCCGGAGAGGGCGGAGAGATCGAGCAGGAGCCCGTCGGTTTCGACCACCGGGGTGAACGAATGCCCGGCGCCGGCGACCCTCACGCCGAGCCCGCGGGCGCCCGCGACGGACACCAGGCGGGCCACTTCGTCCTCGTCGCGGGGCGACGCGAGATGGGTCGGCGAGGCGGTGCGGTTGCCGACCCAGTTGGTCCAGGTCGCCCCCGGCGGAAGTTCGGTCGTCTCGGTCATGCGCGCATCATTCCACTCGGCGGTCAGCGGCCTCAGCGCGAGGGCAGGACGAACCGTCCGTCGGGCCGGATGTCGAAGTGGCTGCGGGGGAAGTCCTCGCGCGAGAGCTGCGCGACGAGTGGCGCATCGCCGTCGCCGGCGGTCCGTCGCGGCAGGCCGCCGTCGAGGGTGACCGGGATCCAGCGCGCAGCGGTCGCCCGGCCGGTGGCGACGCTGAGCGTGACCCGGATGATCCCGCTGTCGTTCAGCACGCCGCCGCCGCTCAGCGTGTGGTACCCGATGAAGTTGCCGAGCGAGTAGGCGATCAGGTGGCCGCGGTCGTCCTGCACGCCACGGATGACGTGTGGCCCGGAGCCGAGCACGACCGACGCCCCGGCTGAGACGACGGACTGGGCGAACAGACGCGCGTTGCCGCGGTTCTCGCCCAGGAAGTACTGGGTGCCGGTCGGGGTGTGCAGCTGATCGGCGCCCTCCGCGCCGGCATGGATGATCACGACGACGATCGCCGCATGTCGGGCCGCCGTCCGCACCATCGCCTCGGCGCGCGGGATGTCGAGCAGGTTCGAGGTATTCGCGTACGGGGCGAAGCCGAGGAACGCGACGCGCACGCCGTGGGTGGTCAGATACGTGATCTGCCCGGGGTCTCCGGTCCAGGCGACTCCGGCTCGCTTGAGCGCAGCGATCGTCTGGGCGTGGCCGCTCGGGCCGAAGTCCTGCGCGTGGTTGTTCGCCTGGTTGACGAGGTCGAAGCCGAGCCGGCGCAGGGCGACACCGGTTGACGGCGGCGCCTGGAACGCGAAGCACGTCCCGGACGTCGCGGTACCCGTCGTCCCGCACTTGGAGATCCCGCCGACCGACAGGGTCCCCTCGAGGTTGCCGAGTGTGAGGTCGGTGTAGCGGAGGGTCCCCGCGATCGGCGCGAGCGCCTGCTCCACGCCTCCCGGCGGGAGGCCGAGCTGGGTGCTCATCGCCATGTCGCCGACCCACTGAAGCGTGATCGTCGTCGGCGTGCTGGACGTCTGGCGCGGCGCTGCGGCGGTCACCGCGGGGAGCGCCCCCAGGACCGCCACGAGTCCCATCACCACTCCGAGCCTGCTGAGGACTCGCACGTGGCGGATCGTAGTGCCAATCACTGCGCGAGGCCCGGGACGCGTACCGGGGGCGGGGCCTCTGCGGCCACCGCCCCGGTCGCGGAATCGTCAGTCGGGGCTCAGGACCGCATACGCGGGTCGACGAACGCGTCGCTGACGTCGACCGTGCCGCCACTCGCCTGGAAGCTGAGCGCCATCGGCACCGCTCCGCCCTGGAGCAGGCCGCCGACCACCTGGAGGTCGACGAGGGTCGGGGAGGGCTGCCACTTGGCGCCCGGGGCGACGACCCCGACCGGCAGAGTGATCTGCAGACCTGCCGGCTCCACGAACGTCACATCGACGATCAGCCGGGCCTGTGGGTTGCCGGCGTCCATGAAGCGGATCGTCGGCTGCCCCGTGTCGACGCACGAGTACGGCGAGACCGCGGAGCTGCCGGAGGGCAGCACCACCTCGCCGGCGCCCGCGGCGCCCGCGAGCTGATTGGGGTCGGAGCTCGGGGCGATCGACGCCCCGCCGGCGAGGCTCCAGCCGCTGCCCGTCGTCGGGAAGTTTCCGCCCGGGACCAGCCGGTAGCTGTTGGTGTCCGACCAGGGCGAGAACGGTGTCGTCTCGGCGTAGGTCTGCGCGCAGTTGGTACCGCTGAGGACCTTGCTGACGGTCTGCAGGGTGGTACCGAGCAGTCCCGATGACGCACTCGCGGCGGCCGGAGCACACGCCCCGACGGCCCCGCTCGCGACGAGCGCCGCCACCAGATGACGGCCTTTTGATGCCTTCAACATCGGTGCCTTCCTCCTTGAAGTGCACCGGGGGGCTGAGTGTCTTCGGCGACATTCCTCCCGCGATGTCGCAGCGGACGCCGCCCCTATCCGGCTTGAGTTGTAGGTGTGACCCGGTCTCCATCGGCACGGCCCTGCATTGGCTTTGCATAGGTTTGGTGCGAGTCGACGGACGTTCGAGGTCGCTGGGCGCGGGCATGATCCGCAATCGGTCCGCTCTAGGCTCCAGGGGTTCACATCGTGAGATCCCGCGCCGATACGCGCGACGATGAGCCTCGATCTGTCCTACGACGATCAGCTGCACCTCGCCGACAACCGACGCAACCGGGCGGTCGGGATGAGTCGTCGCGAGCGGATCGCCGAGCTCGTCTCGGCCGCGGCCCTGGCGGCCGCGTGCGGAGCGCTGTGGATCGTCGATCCCCCCACGCACCTGTCGCCTCTGCGGGCCGGACTCACGCTGCTCGTGATGGCCCTCGCGCTGCGGGTCCGCTTTGAGACTCCGCTCGGCTTCACGACTGCGGCGCAACTTGCATTCGTCCCGCTCGTGTTCGCGTGGCCGCCTGCGCTGGTCCCGCTTGCCATCGGCGCCACGGTCGTCATCGCCTGGCTGCCAGATGTCGTGCGCGGCGAGCTGCGCTGGAGTCGGCTGCTGCGAATGCCCACCAACGCCTGGTTCTCGGTCGGGCCGGCCTGGGTGCTCGCGGTCGCCGATCGGAGCGATCTGCGAACCGCCCCGGTCCTGATGGCCGCGCTCGGCGCGCAGTTCGCGATCGACCTGATCAGCTCATCGCTGATGCTGGCGGCAACCGAATCGCTGCCGCTTCGCGAGAACCTCAAGGACAGCTGGGTCTACGGAGTGGACGCGGCGCTCTCGGGGGTCGCATTCGCGGTCGCCGTGCTGATGGGCTCGTCGGCCTTCGCGGTGCTCACGATCGTGCCGATGCTCGGCCTGCTCGGGATGTTCGCCCGCGAGCGCTCGAGCCGCCTCAGCGGGTTGCTCGAGCTGGGCGAGACCTATCGCGGCACCGCGCTGTTGCTCGGCGATGTCGTCGAGGCCGATGACGCCTACACCGGCATGCACTCCCAGGGGGTGGTCAAGCTGGTGCTCGCGGTCGCCGATCGGCTCGGCCTGGATGCCGACCGCCGGCGCAACGTCGAGTTCGCGGCGCTGCTGCACGACGTCGGCAAGATCGCGATCCCCAAGGAGATCATCAACAAGCCGGGCAAGCTCGACGAGCACGAGTGGACGATCATGAAGACCCACGCCGCCGAGGGCGAGCGGATGCTGCGCCAGGTGGGAGGGTTCATGAACGACGTCGCCGCGATCGTCCGCTCCCATCACGAACGCTGGGACGGCGGCGGGTACCCGGACGGGCTGCTCGGCGAGGCGGCGCCATTCGAGTCGCGGATCATCACCTGCTGTGACTCGTGGAGTGCGATGCGGACGACGCGGCCCTACCGCCAAGCCATGCAGTACGAGGACGCGGTCGCCGAGATGGAGCGCCACTCCGGGGCCCAGTTCGATCCCGTCGTCGCCGAGGCGCTGCTGTCGGTGGTCGCGGAGCAGAACCACGACACGGCGGGTCCTGCGCCCGGAGCCCACGATGCGCCTCCTGCGGCTTTGACGGCGTGGCGTTCGTCTGATATATCAGCCGTATGCCCAGCGGAAGCCCCTCCACGCAGCGCGTGGTCATCATCGGCGCCGGCATCGTCGGCAACAGCCTCGCGTACCACCTGACCCGGCTCGGCGTCACCGAGATCACGCTGCTCGACAAGGGCCCCCTGCCTCGCCCCGGCGGCTCGACCGGCCACGCGTCGAACTTCATCTTCCCCGTCGATCACAACAAGCATCTCACCGAGCTGATCGCCGAGTCGATGCGCCAGTACGAGGCGCTCGGCCTGCGCATGCAATGCGGCGGCGTCGAGGTCGCGCGCACCGAGGCCCGGATGCAGGAGCTCGAGCGGAGGATCGACTCCGGGGTCTCCTACGGGGTGGAGCGGCTGGAGATGATCTCACCGGTTCGCATCAAGGAGCTCGTGCCCTACCTCGACGAGTCCGAGCTGATCGGAGGCTTCTACTCGCCGACCGCGTCGGTGGTCGAGTCGATTCCCGCCGCGACGATCATGCGGGAGCGCGCGGCCGAGGCGGGCCTGACCGTCATGGACGAGACCGAGGTGCTGGGGATCGACGTCGAGGGCGGCCGCGTGCGGGCGGTGCAGACCTCGCGCGGCGAGCTCGAGGCCGACCGGGTCGTCATCGCCTGCGGCGCGTGGAGCCCCCGGATCGCCCGGATGGCCGGGGCGAAGATCCCCCTCACCCCGATGATCCACCAGATGATCGAGGTCGGTCCGGTACCGCGCTTCGCCGGCGCCAAGCAGCAGATCGAGTGGCCGATCATCCGCGACATGGACAACTTCATGTACGAGCATCAGAAGTGGGAGGGGCTGCACATCGGCTCCTACGCCCACCGGCCGATCGCGCTCACGTCAGACGAGATCCCGTCTTTGAAGGACGCGAAGCTCTCCCCGACCGAGATGGCGTTCACCGAGGAGGACTTCGCGCCACAACTGCAGGCGGCGCGCGGGCTGATGCCGGAGATCCTCGAGGACCCGTCCGTGAAGACGCACTACGCGATCAACGGGGTGCTGTCGGTGACGTTCGACGGCCTGCCGCTGCTCGGCGAGACGCCGGAGGTCCGGGGGCTGTGGTCGGCGGCCGCGGTCTGGGTGCGCGAAGGGCCGGCCGTCGGCAAGACGCTCGCCGAGCTGATGGTGCACGGGGACTCCGAGATCGACATCCACGGCTGCGACATCGCGCGCGCCCACCCGCACCAGCGCACGCGCGCGCACGTGCTCGCGCGGGCCAACGAGGGCTTCCCGAAGATGTACGGGATCGTCCATCCCGCCGAGCAGTGGGGCTCGGATCGTCCCAACCGGGTCGCGCCGTTCCACGCGCGCCAGCAGGCGCTGGGCGCCTCGTTCATCGAGACAGGCGGATGGGAGCGCCCCAACTGGTATGAGTCCAACGCGGGCCTGCTCGAGGAGTACGGCGATCGGATCCCCAGGCGCGAGGCCGAGTGGGACGCACGCTGGTGGTCGCCGATCATCAACGCGGAGCATCTGGCGATGCGCGACCGCGCGGCCGTCATCGACCTGACTGCGTTCGCCGTCTTCGACGTCACCGGCCCGGGCGCGCTCGACGCGGTGCAGCGGATCGCGATGCGCCAGATGGACGTCGCGATCGGACGCGTCGTCTACACCCCGATCCTCAGCCCGAGCGGCGGGTTCAAGGCCGACCTGACGATCATGCGCCTCGCCGACGACGTGTTCCGCGTGGTCACCGGTGCGGCGCACGGGATGGCGGACTTCAAGTGGTTCGCCGACCGCGTGCCGGCCGACGGCTCGGTTCAGATCCATGACCGCACGAACGCGTACTCGACGCTCGGCCTCTGGGGGCCGCGGGCGCGGGACATTCTCGGCTCGCTCACCTCCGACGACATCAGCCATGAAGGGCTCGCCTTCGGCCGCTGCCGGGAGATCGAGGTCGGCTCGCTGCCGGTGCTGATCTCGCGGATCTCCTACGTCGGCGATCTCGGCTGGGAGCTGTACGTGCCGTTCGAGCACGGGACCCATCTGTGGGACGGGCTGCTGGAGGCAGGCGCGCCGCACGGGATCATCCCCGCGGGCATCGGCGTCTACAACACGACCGGCCGGCTGGAGAAGGGCTACCGCGCCTACGGTGCCGAGCTCGACAGTGACTACGACGTCGTCGAGGCCGGCATGGCCTGGGGCAAGGTCAAGGACCAGGACTTCGTCGGCAAGGAGGCGCACGTCGCCCAGCGCGAGTCCGAGCCCGTGGCGCACATGTGCACGCTCACCGTCGAGGACCACACCTCCTCCAGCGGCGTCAAGCGCTATATGCCGGCGAACGTGCCGATCCTCGGTGCGGACGGCCGGCCTCTGGTCGACGCCAAGGGTCGCGTCTCGTACGTGACGAGCGCCGGCTCCGGTCCCTCGCTCGGCGCCTACCTGCTGATGGGCTACCTGCCGCCCGAGCAGGCGGTCGTCGGCACCGAGCTGTCGGTCCGCTACCTCGGGGACCGGTATCCGGTGACCGTGCGCAGCGCCGACTCGACGTCGCTGTTCGACCCTGACAACGAGCGGATCCGCTCCTAGCGCGGCCTGCCGGCGGGGGTCAGCACTCGACGACGTTCACGGCGAGGCCTCCGAGCGAGGTCTCCTTGTACTTGTGGCTCATGTCGCGGCCGGTCTCGCGCATCGTGCGGATCGCGTCGTCGAGCGAGACGAAGTGACTGCCGTTGCCGCGCAGCGCGAGCTGGCAGGCGTTGATCGCCTTGACCGAGGCGACCGCGTTGCGCTCGATGCACGGCACCTGGACCAGGCCGGCGATCGGGTCGCAGGTGAGCCCGAGGTTGTGCTCCATCGCGATCTCGGCCGCGTTCTCGACCTGCGCCGGTGTCCCGCCGAGCACCTCGCACAGCCCGGCCGCGGCCATCGCGCATGCGGTCCCCACCTCTCCCTGGCAGCCGACGTCGGCGCCGGAGATCGAGGCGTTCTCCTTGCAGAGGCTGCCGATCGCGGTCGCCGCGAGCAGGAAGCGGAAGACGCCCTCCTCCGACGCGCCGGGCACGAAGTTCACGTAGTAATGCAGGACCGCGGGCATGATCCCGGCCGCGCCGTTGGTCGGCGCGGTCACCATCCGTCCGCCCGACGCGTTCTCCTCGTTGACGCTCAGCGCGTAGAGGTTGACCCACTCGAGCTGGACGAGCGGCGAGTCGGGCGCGGCGAGACGCAGCTGGGCGTGCAGCTTGGCCGCGCGGCGCTTGACGCCAAGGCGTCCCGGCAGCACGCCCTCGCGGGTGAGGCCGCGCTGGACGCAGTGCTGCATGGCATCCCAGATCGTGCCCAGCCGCTCCTCGATCTCCTCCTCGCTGCGGAGCGCGAGCTCGTTGCGGCGCACCACCTCGCTGATCGGCACATCGGCGAGGTCGGCGTGAGCGACCAGTTCGGCGGCGCTGCAGAACGGATGGGGGAGGTCAGGGGTTGGCGCCGGTTCGTCGAGCTCGGCCTCCTCGACGATGAACCCTCCGCCGACCGAAAAGTACGTCCGCTGCTCCAGGACCTCCTCGCCGCAGCGGGCGGTGAGCGTGAGCGCGTTGGAGTAGGGCGTCGGTCGCGCGCTTCGGTTGAACGTGATCGCGCTCTCCGGGTCGAACCGGATCGGACGGCGGCCCAGGAGCGCGAGCTCGTGTTCGTTGGTGATCCGCTCGACCCGATCGCTGATCGACTCGACGTCGATCGTCTCCGGCGCCTCGCCTTCCAACCCCATCAGCACCGCGCGGTCGGTCCCATGGCCGATACCGGTCAGGGCGAGCGACCCCAAGAGCTCGACGGTGACCGCGTCGACGGTCGTCAGCACCCTGCCGTCCTCCAGTAGCTCGGCGAACCGGCGGGCAGCCCGCATCGGGCCCACCGTGTGCGAGCTGGAGGGCCCGATTCCGACGGAGAACAGCTCAAAGGCACTAACCGTCACGTTCCGCTCCTTGTATGCCACTCATATATTACTGGATGGGGAGTGGTGGGGTGGGTGTCCGGGACGTTCGCGGGGTAGCGCGCCCGTCGTCGGCCGTCAAGCAGCGTCCGCAGCTGTGGGGTCTGCCGTGGGGCGTTTGTGGCGCTGCTGTGACGGCCGCCGCCGGGCGCGCTATTGGGCGATGAGGTCGGGCCCACTTTGTGTGCACGACCTCGTGCCATTGGGGACTCTTTGACGACCCGGGTTGCCCGGGCGGGGGTCTTTCTTCGCACGCGTTGTGTGTTGTCGGTGGGCGTGTGCGATTGGGTTGCACCCGCCATCTCTAATCCGCACTCAATCTCGTCCGCGGCCACGCGTGGGTGATCGTGCGCCGCCGGCGGCCTGTTCTCTCCACGCCTGGTTGGCGGCTGTCGCGCGTGGGTGATCCGGCCCCCCGGCGGGCCGGGCGGTGGGTCCAGCACTTCCGCCCACCCGCGACCCCGGCCACGGACCCCGGGCCGAACTGCTGTCCCAGGCGACGTTTCGGCCCACGGGTGGTGAGCGTGCGTTCGCCGCGGGCTGAACTGCTCAGCGGCACCTCCGGCCACGCCCACCCGGGCCCCCGGCCGTCGGCGCGTGGGACGCGACGGCGTCCCAGCCGCCGTGACCGCCCACGCGTGATCCGCCGCGCGACCCCGGGGACGTGACGGCGTCCCAGCCGCAGCAACTGCCCACGCATCGAACCTGGATGCCGTTCCAAAGAACGTCCCCCGGTGGGGGCAGCACTTACGCGCTACATCGCGAACGCTCCGAGCAACGCGAACGCCCCGACCCCCCGCAAACGCCTCAGCCAAAAGCAGCCAGCGCCGCAGCGAGCTCGTCGTGCAGCCGCCGCAGATGGTGCTCGGCCGGCACGAGCACGTTGCCGTGCGCGTACACCCGGCTCGCCGCGCCGAGCTGGCAGCGCTCGCATGCCTCGAAGTCCTGCCGGTTGACGCGGTCGAAGAGCTCGACCGTGGGCTCGATGTCGGGGCCGTCGGCGAGCGCCTCGGGAGCGAACAGCCAGTCGCAGACGACCTCGGTGCGGTCGGCGGCCAGCGGGGTGAAGCGGTGGAGCACGACGTGGTCGTCGAACAGGTTGACGAACGAGTTGGGGAAGAGCGTGATCGCGTAGTAGGCGCGTTGCTGGAGGTCGCTCAGCTCAGGGAGCGGCGGGAGGCCGGCGCGGCCGTCGACGGTGAAGCCCTCGGCCTGGTCGCTGAGGGCCGAGCCGTGACCGACCTGAAGCGCCTGGGACGCGACGCCGCCCCGGAACTCGGGGATCGCCGCCACCAGCTCGGGGTGGATCGAGGCGCAGTGGTAGCACTCCATGAAGTTCTCGACGATCAGCTTCCAGTTGGCGGCGACGTCGTAGCGGATCTGGTGGCCGGTGACGAGCCGGTCGAGCTCCCAGTGGGCGAGAGCATCGTCGTCTCCGAGACGCTCACGCAGCTGTGCGGTGACCGACCCGTCGAAGCCGGCCGGATCGCCCTCGAGCGTGACCCACAGGCAACCGTGGGCGTCGACGACCGCGACCTGCTGAAGTCCGAGATGGGCCTGGTCGGGACCGACCGAGTCGCGCATGTTGGGCGCCCCGAGCAGCGTGCCGTCCAGGCCGTAGGACCAGGAGTGGTACGGGCAGCGCATCATCCGCGCGCACGACCCCTGCTCCTCGAGCAGGATCCGCGCGCCGCGGTGGCGGCAGACATTGAGCATCGCCCGCACCGAGCCGTCGGCCTGGCGGATGACGATCACGCTCTCCCCGGCGACGTCGGCGGTGACGAAGTCGCCCGGCCTCGGGATCTCCGCGCTGCGACCGACGAGCATCCAGCGGCGGGCGAAGAACGCCCGCAGCTCGCGGTCGAGCATGTCGGGATCGGTGTATCCCGAGCGATCGGGACACGGCAGCAGACGGGGATCTGAATGGGAGAGCGTGGTCATCAGACAGTCCTGAGTGTGACAGCCGGTCAGCCGGTGGTCTCCGCTTGGGCGGCCCCGGGCGTGTGCCGGTAGAACTCCGCGCGGGAGGGGGGAAGCGGGGTCAGCCCTCGGATCAGATCCGCCGCCTTCTCGGCGAGCATCGCCACCGGCGCGTAGATGTTCCCGTTGGTTACGTAGGGCATCGACGCAGCGTCGACGACGCACAGCCCCTCGAGCCCGTGGACCCGCATCGTCGCCGGGTCGAGCACCGCGTCGGGGCCCGTGCCCATCTTGCAGGTGCAGGAGGGGTGCAGCGCGGTCTCGCCGTCCCGCGCGACCCAGTCGAGCACCTCCTCGTCGGTCTGGACCGAGGAACCGGGGGACAGCTCGCCGTCGTTGTAGGGATCGAACGCCTGCTGGTTGAGGATCTTGCGCGCACACTTGACCGCTTCGATCCACTCTCGGCGGTCCTGGTCGGTCGAGAGATAGTTGAAGCGTAGGGCGGGGTGCTGGCGCGGATCCGACGAGGTGATCTTCACCGAGCCGCGTGTGTCGGAATACATCGGCCCGACGTGCACCTGGTAGCCGTGGCCTTTGGGCGCCGAGCCGTCGTAGCGGACCGCGACCGGCAGGAAGTGGAACATCAGGTTGGGGTAGGCGACGTCGTCGTTGGAGCGGATGAAGCCGCCGGACTCGAAATGATTGGTGGCTCCCGGTCCCTCGCGGAAGAGCAGCCACTGCAGACCGACTAGCGGGCGGTTGCGGAGCTTCATCGCGGGCGCGACCGACACGGGCAGCTTGGACCCGTATTGGATGTAGACCTCGAGGTGGTCCTGCAGGTTCTCGCCGACGCCGGGCAGATCGTGCACCGGCTTGACGCCGACGGCTTCGAGCTCATGCGCGTTGCCGACGCCGGAGAGCTGGAGGAGCTGCGGCGAGTTGATCGAGCCGCCGCAGAGGATGACCTGGTTTGCGCGGATGGTCTCACGGTGTGCGCGCGTGCCACCCGGTCCGCTGGTGACGACCTCGACCCCGACCGCTCGCGTCCCCTCGAACACCACCCGTTCCACGAACGCACGGGTCCGGACCTCGAGGTTGGGGCGGTTCATCGCAGGGTGCAGCCACGCACGGGCGGCGCTCAGACGGTGACCGCGGAAGATCGCGCGGTCGAAGGCGGCGAATCCCTCCTGGCGGTAGCCGTTGACATCATCGGTGAGCGGATAGCCGGCCTGCTGGACGGCCTTGAAGAACGCCCCGCACAAGGGGTTGGTCACCGGGCCGCGCTCCAGCTTCTGCGGTCCGTCGGCTCCGCGCCACTCGTCCGCGCCGGCCAGGCACGTCTCCAGCTTCTTGAAGTAGGGCAGGCAGTGGGCGTAGTCCCAGTTCTCCATGCCAGGGTCCGCGCCCCATCGCTCGTAGTCGAGCGGGTTGCCGCGCTGGAAGATCATCCCGTTGATCGAGCTCGAGCCGCCAAGCACCTTCCCTCGCGCGTGATAGACGCGCCGGTTGTTCATGTACGGCTCCGGCTCGGACTCGTACTTCCAGTCATAGAAGCGATTGCCGATCGGGAACGAGAGCGCCGCCGGCATGTGGATGTAGAGGTCCCAGAGCGAGTCGTTGCGCCCGGCCTCGAGGACGAGGACGCGCGTCGAGCTGTCCTCGCTCAGCCGCGCGCCGAGAATCGATCCAGCGGCGCCGCCGCCGACGACAATGACGTCATAGCTCATCCCAGGTCACTCCCTCGATTCGCGCTGTGACCGGCCGATGGACCGCCGTCGCGTCGGCCGGGCCTCCCTGGCATCCATCTAATATATCTCCCGGTGGTCGCGAGATCAACCGCGCTGGCAGCCCTGCCGCTCGGCGCGACCGAAAGCGCTGCGCCTCGCCCAGGTGAGCGAACCCTGACCGTCTGAAATCCCCAGCCTCGACGGCAGATATATTACGGCTGTCCGAGCGCGATCCTGATGCCCTCCTCCCGCCCCTCACCGGTGAAGGAACGTGACCCGGGTCCGGCGCTGCTCGCCGACCGGGCGTACGAGGGGCTGCGTGACCAGATCGTCACGCTGAAGATCAAGCCGGGTCAGCCGATCGACGAGGACCGGGTCGGTGCCGAGCTCGGGATGGGACGCACGCCGGTGCGCGAGGCGATCAAGCGACTCGCACTCGAGCGGCTGGTCACGGTCTTTCCCCGGCGCGGGACATTCGCCAGCGACATCAACATCACCGACCTGGCCCAGATCAGTGACGTGCGGGCGATCGTCGAGCCGCACGCCGCCCGTCGAGCCGCGGAGCGGCTCACCCCGGCGCGTCGCGGCGAACTCGACGCGCTGAGCGCCGCGCTCGGACGCGAGTCCTCGTCGTGGAGCGACGACGCCCTGATGGAGCTCGACGCGCGCGTGCATCGCTTCATCTACCGCTGCGCCGACAACCCGTATCTCGCCGACAGCTGCAGCACCTACTTCAACTTGTCGCTGCGCATCTGGTACCTGGCGGTCGCCCGGATGCCCGAGCTCTCGGCACACATCGGCGAGCACCGAGAGCTGCTCACCGCGATTTCGGACGGTGACGGTGAGCGCGCCGCGCGGTTGCTCTGCGAGCACGTCCAGGCGTTCGAGCGCGCGATCCGCGCGGTGCTCTGACGCCCGTCGTGCGGTTCCGAAAAGGACTGTGAGCGGCAGCTTTAGTCCGTCGTTGACACCATTCGACAACTGATATATAACCCGCGGATGGCGACCCTCGACTCACCTACAGGCCCTGTGTCGGCCGACTCCGACGAACTTGCCGGCTTCGGCTATCGACAGGAACTCGACCGCTCGCTGAGCTCCTTCTCCTCGTTCGCGGCGGGATTCAGCTACATCTCGATCCTCACCGGCGTCTTTGAGCTGTTCGGCTTCGGCTTCGGCAACGGCGGACCGGCGGTGTGGTGGTCGTGGTTCATCGTGTTCGCCGGCCAGATGGCGGTCGGCCTCTGCTTCGCGGAGCTCGCAGGACAGTTCCCGCTTGCCGGCTCGGTCTACCAGTGGTCCAAGCGGATCGGGACCGACGGGCTGTCGTGGATGACCGGCTGGATCCTGATCATCGGCTCGATCGTGACCGTCGCCGCCGTCGCGGTCGCCTGGCAGGTCGTGTTGCCGCAGGTGAGCGTCCACCTTCAGTTCGTGGGCTCGACGGCCGCAATCAGGGCCGCCAACGCCGGCTCCTACTCGACGCGCGACGGCGCAGAGAACGCGCTCATCCTGGGGGCGGTCCTGGTCGTCTTCGCGACGATCATCAACATGCTCGGCGTCAGGGTGATGGCGATGCTCAACAACATCGGGGTGATCGCCGAGCTGATCGGCTCCTCGATCCTCGTCATCCTGCTCATCTTCCACTTCCACCGTGGCGTGGGGGTGGTCGGCCACACGCTCGGCACCGGCACGGGACACTCGTGGGGCTATTTCGGCGCGTTCCTCGTCGCCGGGATCATGAGCGCGTACGTGATGTACGGGTTCGACACCGCCGGCACGCTCGCCGAGGAGACGAACGACCCGCGCCGCAAGGCTCCCATGGCGATCGTCCGCGCGCTCGCCGCGGCGGCGTTCATCGGCGCGTTGCTGATCCTGTTCGCGCTGATGGCGGTGAGGAACATCCACGACCCGCAGATCAGCGCGCTCGGGCTGCCCTACATCATCAAGCAGGCGCTCGGCAACACGCTCGGCAACATCTTCCTCCTCGACGCGGCGCTCGCCATCACGGTCTGCACGCTCGCCGTCCTCACCGCCTGCATCCGGATGCTGTTCTCGATGGCCCGCGACGGCCGGCTGCCGTTCGGACACCACATCGCCCGCGTCTCAGGCCGGCGGCGGGTGCCGATCGTCCCGGCGATCCTCGTCGGCGGCCTCGCCCTCATCCTGCTGGTCGTCAACGTCGGCAATCAGTCGGCGTTCCTGACGCTCACCTCGGTGGCGATCATCATGTTCTACCTGCCGTACCTCGCGGTCACCGGCTCGATGCTCTACCGGCGCCTGCGCGGCGAGTGGCCACGGGCCGATCACGGCCCGTACTTCAACATGGGCCGATGGGGCCTGCCGGTGAACATCTTCGCGGTCGTCTACGGCACGCTCACCGCCTTCGAGATCGCCTGGCCCCGGGCGGCCGTGTACGGGACAAAGTGGTACTTCCGCTTCGGCGCCTACGAGTTCATCGGCGGGATGGCGCTGATCGGTCTCGCGTACTACTTGGGCGTGCAGCGCCACAAGGGCGACGCGATCCTGGAGTCCCACCGCGCCGCCGTCGAGGAGCAGATCGCGCCCGCGCACATGGGCGACGTCGCGCCCTGACGACACGCGACCTCAGCGGCTGACGGGCGCGGCCCGGCGTGCCGTCGGGGCTGCCCGCCGCAGCGCGTGGCATCCTCCGATCGTGGCTGACGAGCTGTACTGGCGCACCGCGCGCGAGCTCGCCCGCGCGATCCGCGACCAGGAGCTGTCGGCCCGCGAGGTCGTCACCGCTCACCTCGACCGCATCGCCCAGGTCAATCCGAGCCTGAACGCGATCGTGACGCTCGACCCCGAGCGCGCGCTCGCCGAGGCGGACGTCGCCGACGCGCGCGCCGCCCGCGGCGAACCGCTGGGGCCACTGCATGGGTTGCCCGTCGCGGTCAAGGACCTCGAGAACACGGCGGGGATGCGGACGACCTATGGCTCGCGGATGTTCGCCGACCACGTCCCGGCGACCGACACCCTGATGGTGGCGCGGTTGCGTGCCGCCGGGGCGATCATCGTCGGCAAGACCAACACGCCGGAGTTCGGCGTCGGCTCCCACACGTTCAACGAGGTGTTCGGCGCGACCCGCAACCCGTGGGCCCTCGACCGGTCGGCGGGCGGGTCCAGCGGCGGCGCCGGTGCCGCGCTGGCGGCCGGGATGGTGCCGATCGCCGATGGCTCCGACCACGGCGGCTCGATCCGCAACCCGTCGTCGTTCAACAACGTCGTGGGCCTGCGGCCGACGCCGGAGCTCGTGCCCAGCCCCGAACCGGGAGAGGTCTGGGATCCGTCCGCGGTGCTCGGCCCGATGGCGCGGTCGGTCGGGGATCTGTCGCTGATGCTGGCGGCGATCGCCGGGCCGGACCATCGCGCCCCGCTCTCGCACGGCGATCCGGCGGCGTTTCTGCTCGCCCCGGAGCCGAGCAGGCTGAGCGAGCTGCGGATCGGATGGTGGCCGGACGTCGGCGGCCTGCCGATCGAGCCCGAGGTCGCGGCGGTCATGGAGCAGGCGCGGGAGGGCTGGCTGGCCTGCGGCAGCGTGGTGGAGGAGGTCGCGCCGGACATCTCCCGGGCCGACGACTCGTTCGAGACGCTACGCGCGCTCGGCTTCGCCCGGGCGTTCGGCGACCAGCTGCCGGTGTTGCGGCGTACGGGCAAGGCGACGCTCGTCTGGAACGTCGAGCGGGGGATGGAGCTGAGCGGCCCGGCGATCGCCCGCGCGCAGAGCGCGCGCGGAGAGATCTTCACGCGGATCGCCGAGCTCCTGCGGCGATTCGATTTGATCGTCGCGCCGTCGGCCCAGGTCGCGCCGTTCCCGGTCGAGATCGAGTACCCGCGAGAGGTCGCGGGGGTGGCGATGGATCACTACCTGGGGTGGATGCGGGCCTGCACCCGGATCACGGTCTCCGCTCATCCGGTGCTCGGCGTGCCGGCGGGGTTCACCGCCTCAGGGCTCCCGGTGGGGATGCAACTCGTCGGCCGTTTCCGTGGCGACCGAGAGCTGCTCGCGCATGGTGCGGCGTGGGAGGCGGCGACCGGCTTCAGCGACCGTCATCCCGCCGATGCCTGACGAAGCCGACCTTCGTCCGCCCGATCGGAGAATTCCTCAAGCATCCCTGACGGATGTCCGATCAACCCTGCGACTGATCCCATGCCACGTCAAGAAGCGCTGATTTCACCAAGTAGTCCCGACGCCTCCACCAGCGATCGACTGGTCATCGGCCTCGAGGCGATCATCGACGCGAGCGCCGGCATCCTGTCCGCGCAGTCGCTCGAGGAGACGGTCCAGGCGATGGCCGACGCACTGCTGCCGATCGTCCCCTACACGAGCCTCGCCGTGTACGAGGTCGACTGGGCGCAGCGCGTGGGCATCCCGCTGCTGGCCACTGGTCGCTACGTCGGGGAGACACTCGCCTCCAACCCGAGGCTCGACGCCTCGATCACCGGCAAGGCGGTGCTCCAGAACAAGCTCATGTACAGCGGTCCCGGCGATGCGGATCTCAACATCGCCGTCATCCCCGGCACGCCGACGAGCGATCTGGAGTCGATCGTCGTCGCCCCGCTGCTGGTGAGCGGTCAGGTCGAGGGCACGATCAACATCTGGCGTGAGGACGACGACGTCTGGTTCAAGCCCTATGAGCTCACGCTGATCGAGCGGTTCGCCACGCTCGCAGCGATCGCGTACGTCAACAGCATGCAGCGCGAGCAATTGCGCACGCAGGCACTGACCGACGCGCTCACCGGGCTCTACAACCGCCGCCATTTCGAGAACACCCTGCGGGTGGCGCTCGAGGACGGCCGCCGGCACGGTGAGCCGACGTCGGTCGCGTTCTTCGACATCGACGCCTTCAAGTCGATCAACGACCGCTTCGGCCACGCATGTGGGGACAATGCGCTGTGCGCCTTCGCGCTCGCGCTGCGCGCGCACACCCGCGCGGGCGACATCCCCTGCCGCACCGGCGGCGAGGAGTTCTGCGTCGTGCTCCCGCGGACCGACCTGGCGCAGGCGGCCTCGCTGGCGCGGCGGATCAATACGGCGATCCGCGAGGCGCATCTCGGTCCGAATCGTGACATGACCGTGTCGGTCGGCGTCGCGACCACGGTGGGATCCGAGGATGGCCTCGATCAGCTGATGCTGATCGCCGACGCCGCCTTGCTGCAGGCCAAGCGCACCGGGCGCGACCGGGTCGTCGTGGCCGGCCAGACGGCCTGAGATCCCCGGTCCGACTGGCGGCCCGAGCGCGCCGGGAACCCTCAATTCGCCTCAAATGCGGGCGGATTTCGCGCCATTGACGGACCTCTCCGGTTGCTCTATATAAAGTCGACTGAACGAGTCGACTTTTGCCTGAGAGGCCCCTCCGTGTTCTTTCGCCAAATCCTCCACCGTGACCTGGGCTGCGCCTCCTACCTGCTTGCAGACGGGGGCGAGGCCGTCGTCGTCGATCCGCGATGGGACATCGGCGAGTACCTGCGGATCGCCGCGCAGGAGAAGCTGCGCATCGTCCACGTGATCGACACCCATGAGCACGCCGACCACGTCTCAGGCCGGGCGCGGCTGGTGGCCGCCACCGGGGCGCAGGCGCACCGGCCGTGGCGAGCGGATGGCCCCGCCGACGAGCCGGGGACGGTCCCCGCGGGCGAGGAGATCGTCGTCGGCGCGCTGCGGCTGACCGCGCTCGGGACGCCCGGCCACCGGCCCGAGCATCTGGCGTTCGCCGTCGCCGACACGAGCCGCGGCGAGGAGCCGTGGATGCTGCTGAGCGGCGACTCGCTGCTCGTCGGCGACGTCGCGCGGCCCGACCTCGCCTACGAGCCGGCCGAGGGTGCGCACGCCCTGCATGAGACGCTGGCGCAGCTGCTCTCCGACCTGCCTGACGGGGTGGAGCTGTGGCCCGCCCATGTCGGCGGCTCGCTGTGTGGCGGCGCGGGACTCAGCCACAAGACCTCCTCGACGATCGGCTACGAACGCCGTCACAACCCGCCGCTGTCGCTTGACCGCGACGCGTTCGTGCAGACGGTGACGACGAGCCTGCCGAGCCGCCCGCCGAATATCGAGCGGATCGTCGGCCTGAACCGGCCCGCCGAGCAGACGTTCCCGGGTGAGCCGCCGTCGCTCGAGGCAGGGGCGCTCGCCGAGCTGTGCGACCGTGGCGTGACCGTCCTCGACAGCCGCACTCCCGACGACTTCGACGCCGGCCACCTCGCGGGCGCGATCAACCTGCCGCTCGCCTCGGCCGGTCTGGGAACCCGGGCCGGCTGGGCGCTCGATCCCGAGCAACCGCTCCTGATCGTCGCCGGCGACGGCCGCGCGGCCGCGCAGACCGCGAGCACGCTTCAGGCCGTCGGCTTCTGGAACCTCGCGGGCGTCGCCATCGCGGACACCGACGCCTGGTGGGCATCCGGCCTCACCGTTTCGCACTCGCTGGCCTGGGACATCGAACGGCTCGCGGGCGGGCTGCGCGGCGAGGAGGTCGAGCTCGTCGATGCGCGCGAGCTCGGCGAGTGGCTGGCGGGGCACGTCAGGGGCTCGGTGCACCTGCCGCTGGTCCGGCTGCCCGAGATCGCGGCGCTGCCGCGCGCCCGGCAGGGCCGCGTGACCGCGGTCGCCTGCGCCGCCGGTGCGCGCGCCGCGTTCGCCGCCAGCCTGTTGCGGCGCGTCGGGCACGACGACGTGGTGCGGGTGGCCGGCGGCGGGATCGGCGACCTGCCGGCCTGCGGCATCACCCTCGCCGTCGGCGAGGACTGAACACCCAGGGCCGAGAGGCCGCCCGCAGCGAGATCAGTCCTCGATCGTCACCCGGTCGGGGTAGAACGCCACGTGGTCGCGGATCTCCGAGACCGCGTCGTAGGGCTTCTCATAGGACCAGGCGACATCCTCGAGGAGGTCGTCGTCGGTCCGGACGGTGAAGTACGACGCGTCCCCTTTGTACGGGCAGTAGGTCGTGGTGTCGCTGCGCTCCAGCGCGTGCCTGTCGAGGTCGCCGAACGGCACATAGAGGATGGCCGGGTAGCTGGCCTCGGCCAGCTCGAGCGCGGCGTTGGTGTTGGCGATCACGCGCTCGCCGGCGCGCACGACGACGCGGCCTTCGTGGGCCTGGATCGTGATCGGGTGGTCGGGCCCGGGAATCTTGACCTCGCTTGCGGACATGGCGATGACCTCATTCGGAGAGGGGGCGGACACCTCCGACGCTAGCGGTCTGCGAGAGTGGCGCGGATGAGCCGCACGCTGCGCATCGCCGCGATCCCGGGCGACGGCATCGGTCTCGAGATCCTGCCCGTCGCCATCCAGGTCGTCGACCGCGCCGCCGCGCGCTCCGATACGCAGATCCAGTGGGCCGACTACGACTGGGGCTCGGACCACTACCGCCGCACGGGCCGGATGATGCCGGTCGGCGGGCTCGACACCCTCGCCGGCCACGACGCGATCTTCTTCGGCGCGGTCGGTGACCCCGAGATCCCGGACGTGGAGACGTTGTGGGGGCTGCTGATCCCGATGCGGCGGACCTTCGACCAGTACGTGAACCTGCGCCCGGCCCGTTCGTTCCCGGGCGTCCCGGCGCCGCTGGCGGACGGCGAGGGGATCGATCTGGTGGTGGTGCGGGAGAACACCGAGGGCGAGTACTCCAGCGAGGGCGGGGCCGACGACGAGTTCGCCACTCAGATCGCGCGCTTCACGCGACGCGGTGTCGCGCGGGTGGCTCGCTACGCGGCGCGCCTGGCGAGCGAGCGCAGCGGCCGGCTCGTCTCGTGCACGAAGTCCAACGGGATCATCCACACGATGCCGTTCTGGGACCGCGTCGTCGCCGAGACCGTCGCGGAGGTCCCGGGCGTCGAGCTGCGCAGTGTGCTCGTCGACGCGCTCAGCGCCGAGCTCGTGCTGCGGCCTCGGGCGCTTGACGTGATCGTCGCCTCCAACCTGTTCGGAGACATCCTCTCCGACCTGGCCGCCGCCTGCGTCGGCTCGCTCGGCCTGGCCGCGAGCGCCAACCTCAACCCCGAGCGTGCTCACCCCTCGACATTCGAGCCGGTGCATGGGTCGGCCCCGGACATCGCAGGTCGCGGCATCGCCAACCCGCTGGCGCAGATCTCGAGCGGCGCGATGATGCTGCGCCATCTCGAGCTGCCGGACGCAGCCACCGCCATCGACCGAGCGGTCGAGGGCGTCCTGCGCGATGGTCCGCGGACACCGGATCTCGGCGGCGCCGCGTCGACCGCCGAGCTCGGCGCGGCGGTGCTCGCCGCGCTCGACTGAGGCGGGTCGGGATTACGCGGGGATCTCGAGTGGGCGCAGTTCCTCTGCGTAGCTGATCGACTGGCGCCGCATCACGCCGTCGGCGTCGATCGAGTACTGGCCCAGGCGCCACAACGGCGGTGAGTAGGCATGGATCGAGACCGAACGCTCATCGATCCCGGTGAGCCGGTGGATGTGGTCGGGGCCGAACGAGAACGACTCGCCCGATCTGACGACCCGCGTCGCGGGCTCGCCGCCGATCCGGGGGTTGGACTCCGCGAGCGCGCCGCGGACGACCCGGACGGCGCCTGAGGAGATGTCGTGATCGTGCCAGCCGGTGTCGTTGACCGGCGTCCAACAGAGCAGCCAGACGTCGAGGTGGTCGTCGCGGTGCAGCGAGACGTACACGCGCTCGGCGTCGTCGTAGTCGACGAGGGTCGTCCATCGCTCGGGGTCTTGAGCGAGCTGGTCGACGATCGCGGTGAGTTCGTCGCGGTCGAGATCGCGAGCGGGCAGGGACGAGAGGGTCATGGGTTCCATGTGTTCACACCTCCTCGAGGTGGAGCAGTCGGTTGGGATTGGTGGCCCGCAGTGCGAGCTCGGCGGCCTCGCCGAGGCCGCTCAGCGGCGGGGGAGAGTACGGACGGTCAGATCCGTTGACGAGTGGGTCGATGCCGCTCACGCGAACGACGGCGTCGATCGCGCGCGGTCCGTAGGACGAGGTCTCGAGGAACACGCGTGGGTCGACGACGGTTCGGTCGCCGGCCCGCGCCGCAAACCGCTCGCCGTGCAGTGGCGCGAGCCCGGCGAGCATCGCGAAGCACACGCGCAGCTCGGGATGACGCGGGCGGCCGTGGACCCGGAACGCGTACCAGGCGGCATGCATCTGGGCGACGTAGTCGACCACGGCAGGCCACCACGGCGGGACCGCACCGGAATCCGAGCCCTGCCCACCGAGCGTGGGGCCGGGGTGGACGAAGAGTGGCCGCCCGCGGCGCTCGAGCGCATCGAGCAGCGGCGCGACCCGCGCATATCCCGCCGCGTCGGCCAGCGTGGTCGCCGGCAGCTGCAGGCCGACGAACCCCTGGTCGAGCCGACGCTCCAGAGCGTCGACGTCGATCTCGAGCAGCGGCGCCGACGCCCACGCGGCGAACGGTGGGGGCAGCTTGCGAGCACCCTCGTGCCACGCGTCGAGCAGCTCCGCCGCCTCGTCCCCGGGCAGCGATTCGATCCCGAGCGGGCTTGAGAGGGAGACGAGGACCTGGTCCAGTCCATCGTCGCCGGCCAGGCGGGCACGCGCGTCGACGTCGTGGTCGCCGGGGTCGGCCTCGTAGGGTGGCTCGCCGGTGAGCTCGAGCGTCCAGCCCTTCAGCCGCGGCGGCCGCGAGCGGCGGCGCAGCGCCTCCAGCAGGGCCGCGGGCCACAGGTGCTGATGGACGTCGGTGGCGATCTCAGCCACCAGATCTCCGGAAGTTATTTAACCGGTTCATGAACCGGTTAAATAGCAGGTGGCGAGCCGAAATGGAAGAGCTGTCGCGCGCGGTCGGACGCGGGGTATACGCTGTTCAATGGTGGGGCCCGCTAAGCGAGTCACGATCCGGGACGTGGCCGACGCGGCAGGGCTGTCCCCCGCGGCCGTGTCGTATGCGCTGAGGGGGATCATGGTTTCGGAGGAGACCCAGGAGCGGGTCCGCGACCTCGCGGACGAGCTCGGCTACGAGGCCAACCCGATCGCACGGGCGCTCGCGAGTGGTCGCACAGGGATGATCGGCATCCTGGGCCCGTCACTGGAGGACCTCTGGCAGCAGCGACTCGTCGCCCAGGCGGGACGGGTGCTGCTGGAGCACGACCGCTTCGCTCTGATCCTCGACGCCGGCGGGAACCCCGGCCGCCAGCGCGCGCTCGCCGGGCAGCTGCGCGACCAGCAGGTCGACGGCCTGATCGTCTCGCCCGTCGATCCCTCCGACCCGTCGTGGGCGGAGATCGTCGCGGCGGTCCCGGTCGTCGTGGTCGGCGATACGTTCGCCGACGCCACCGCTCGCGGCGAGGTGCTCTACGACAACCGGGCCGGCGTGCGCGCGGCGTTCACGCACCTGCACGAGCTCGGCCACCGGCGGATCGCCGTGCTCCGCCCCCCCGGCTCGCCCACCAACGACCGCCCGGCGGAGCGCGTCGTCACCGAGGAGGCCCACCGGCTCGGGCTCGAGGTCGATGCGGCGACCGCCGGCTATGGGCTGCGCGACGCCACCGAGCACGCGCGGGAGCTGCTCAGCCGCTCGCCCCGTCCCACGGCGGCGTTCTGCTTCGCCGACGGGTTCGCCTACGGGGTCTACGAGGCCGCGCGCGAGCTCGGCATCGCGATCCCGGACGAGCTCTCGGTGATCGGCTACGACGACCATCCGGTCTCCGGGGTGCTCACCCCGCCGCTGACGACGTTCAGCTGGAACTCGCGCCGGCTGATGGAGGTCGCGGTGGGGATGCTGATCGCCGCGATCGACGGGACGCCGGTCGAACCCCGCCGAGTGGTGATCCAGCCCGAGCTGCGTGATCGCGGGTCCGCTGCGCTCGCCGTACGACCCTGAACAACCGGTGAACGATCACCGGCCGGCGGTCGTGCGCGCGGCCGCGCTCGGCGAGAATGTCAGCATGCAGCCCACTCAGCGGTCGGTGTTGATCGTCGACGATGAGCCGACGATCGCCGAGGTGGTCGCCCGCTACCTGGAGCGCGCCGGCTACCACACGCGGATCGCGATCGACGGACCGACGGCGCTCGCCGCCGCCGCCGAGGCCCGCCCGGACCTCGTGGTGCTCGACCTCATGCTCCCGGGCATCGACGGGCTGCGCGTCATGGGGCGGCTGCGCGACCAGGATGCCGCGCCGATTGCGGTGATCCTGCTCACCGCGCGTGGTGAGGAGTCCGACCGGGTCGTCGGTCTGCGCCTCGGCGCCGACGACTATGTGGTCAAGCCCTTCTCTCCCGCAGAGCTGGTCGCGCGGGTCGACGCCGTCCTGCGGCGCGTCGACCCCGGCGTCGATGAGATCCCGACCCTCGAGTTCGGCGACATCACAATCGACCCTCGCTCGCGCCGCGTGCACGTCCGCGGCCAGGAGGTCGCGCTCACCCAGCGTGAGTTCGACGTCCTGTTGCACATGGCGCGCCACCCCCACCAGGTCTTCTCGCGCGAGCAGCTCATGGATGCCGTCTGGCAGTACGCCTTCTACACCGACACCTCGACCGTCACCGTTCACGTCCGCCGCCTGCGCGCCAAGCTCGAATCCGACCCGGCGCGTCCGCGTCACCTGCAGACGGTGTGGGGAGTCGGCTACCGGTTCGCCCCGTGATCGGATTGCCTCGTGCCTTCGCGGCGGTCGTTGCGATCGTCGTCACACCGGTGCTCGCCACGCTCGTTGTGTTCGGCTGGCTGATGGTCATCTCCGGCGACGCGGCGCTGCTGATCGCGGTGATCATGATC
The DNA here is from genome assembly GCA_036501965.1 of Solirubrobacteraceae bacterium. GTDB lineage: Bacteria > Actinomycetota > Thermoleophilia > Solirubrobacterales > Solirubrobacteraceae > Palsa-465. Next base: position 83,759 of record DASXZK010000054.1, on the reverse strand, counting down.
GTCGCCGCGGCGCTCGCCCTGGCGGGCGCGGCAGTCGTCGCCCGGCGCCTGGCGGCCGATCAGGCGGCCCGGATGCGCGCCGACGAGGCGCGCCGCGATCTGGTCGCCGCGGTCTCCCATGACCTGCGAACCCCGATCACCTCGCTGAGGCTGCTCGCCGACGCGATCGACGACGACATCGTCACCGGCGAGCAACGCCGGTCCTACCTCGCTCGCATGGGAACCCATATCGGCGCGCTCAGCGCCTTGATCGACGATCTGTTCGAGCTCTCCCGCCTGGAGGCCGGGGACATCGGCTGGTCGCTGCAGCAGATCTCGATCGATGAGCTGCTGCACGAGACCGTCGAGGCGATGCGCGTCGAAGCGGAGACGCAGGGGATCAGCGTGAGCGCCGAGCTGGCGCGCGACCTCGGCCCGGCCCGGGCGAATCCGGAGAAGCTCCAGCGGGTGCTGTTCAACCTCATCCAGAACGCCATCCGGCACACCCCGGCCGACGGCAGCATCGTCGTGCACGCCGAGCCGACCGCCACCGGACTGGAGATCGAGGTCGCCGACACCGGCGACGGGATCTCGGCCGCGGACCGCGGGCGGGTGTTCGGTGCGTTCTATCGGGGCGGCACCGACGCGGCCCGCACCGGCGAGGGTGCCGGTCTCGGCCTGGCCATCTCCCGGGCGATCGTCGAGGCCCACGGCGGGCGGATGTGGCTGGTGGACGGGGGCCACGGCACGCGCGTGCGCTTCAGCCTTCCTGCCGCGTCGCGGCGCGAGGTGGCGATCCGCTGACAAGCTAGGGCCCGATCGCGATACCGAACACGTGCAGCGCCGGGTTGCCCGGACTTGACACATCTCCGAGCGACGGCAGCTGCACCGCCTCCACCGTCTTTGACGGGTCGATCGCGACCGATTGCTCGAACACGTATGAGGTGTGGGAGATCGGCCCGCTCGGATAGTCGATCGTCGGTTCGCTGAACGCCGTCGTGTTCGAGGGGTTGCCGCTTGTCCCCGAGGCGTACCAGAAGTTCCCGATGTTCAGCGAGAACGTCTGGGCCGTGCCGTCGGTGTAGTAGACGACGCCGCTGCCGCTCAGCGCCTGGTTGTTCGTCGAAGCGAGGAACCCGAGCGTCGAGCCGCTGCCCGAGGCCGCGATGATCTGCCCCTGGGCCATGGTGTTGTCGGGCTGGCCCGCGGGAACGTCTGGCCAGGTGAACGACAGCCCGCCCGCACTCACCGTCGAGCCCGGACTGACGCCGACGCTCGCCAGCCCCTGCGCCGCGAACGTCGACCCCTCGCCATCGAATCCGAGGAAGCCCGGGCCGCCCGGCTGGGTATCGGACTCGTCGGTGATCCCGGTGTTGTCGAAGCTGGCCGCCAGGGAGCTCACCGGGACCTGCAGTTGCGCGCCGGACATCTGGCTCTGGGCCGTGCCGGCCTCGGTGTACTGAGCGGTGGCGACCAGATCAGCCGGACCCGGAGTGAGCCCGCTCGAGGGGATGGTGACCGTGAAGGTCACCCCCCGCGACGCGCCCGCCGCAACACTGAACGGTTTCCGTGATCCGGTCTGCGTGACTGTCCACCCGGACGGCGCGGCGAGCGTGATCGACGCATCGGTGAGCGCGCTCGGCGACGGATTGCCGAGCGTCGCGGTGACCTTCACCGACGCTCCCGGCTGCGCGACCGCGGCGCTCGCACCCACGCCAAGTGTCGGCGTCGCGTCCGTCGGCGCTCCGTAGGTCGTCGCGTCCCACGCCGGCTGGGCGACCGCCGACACCGGCACCCCGCCGGTCTGCTTGCCGACCGACTGCAGCCAGACGGCTGGTAGCTGGCCGCTGCCCGGTTGCAGTCCCCAGACCGCGATCGCGAGCGTGTTCGAGCCATTGTCGTTGACGACTCCGGCCGGGATGTAGAAGCGGTGCTGGGGGCCGAGCACGTTGTCGTACTGACCCATCAGGTAGCCGTTGACGAAGACGAACGCCCGGTAGTCGGCATCACCCGACCCTGCGCCGACGACGTGGTTGCCGAGTTGGACGGCGATTGGCCGGTAGCCGCTCGAGCCCTGAGCGAGGGTGAACGAGGTGCGGTACCAGCCGATGCCCGCGGGTAGCCCGCGAGCCGTCCATGAGTCCGGCAGTGTGACCCGCCGCCAGCCGAGGTCCGGGTCGCCGGGCAGGTCCCAGCCGGCGTTCGTGCCGTACAGCCCGGTCGCGTTCAGGTGGCCGCGCACCGGGTCCTGGAGATCCTCGCCGCCTTGGTTGCCCTGCAGCCTCCAGCTCACCGGAGCCGAGGAGCCGTTGAGCGCGGCGCCGAGCAGGCCGCGCGGCGCCTTCTGGCTGTCCGGCGGCGGCGTCGCGTTGGAGTAGGCGCCGTCCTCGTCGTGCCCGGAGCTCTGGACGAGCACCGCAATCACATTGTCCTGCCCGACCTTGAGTGCCGCGCTCGGGAAGGAGAACGTCTCCTTGGCCGCCTCGGATCCGGACTGATTGGAGCCGAGGAACACGCCGTTCAGCCACACCGAGAACGCACCGTGGCTGCCCTCGCCGGCGGTGAGCGTGATCCCGGTCTCCGAGCCGTTCGCGGTGAAGTGGCCGCGGTACCAGATGAATCCCTGGTGGAAGCCATAGTCATCGGCGAACAGGACGGGCGTCGTCACCGGGGCGGTCGGGTTCGTGGTCGTCGGGTGGTCGGCGAGCGTCCAGGTCGAGTCGTCGTAGCCGGGCTGAGCTTCCGGCGTCTCGAAGCGGAATTGCCAGCCGGTGAGCTTGGGCAGCTTCGTTGCCGCTGGTCCCGGAATCGTCCCCTCGAGCGAGCCGTCGCGCTCGGTCGTGGTGGTGACGGGGGCCCCGTTCCAGGTCACCTGGGTGATCCCGCTTGGTGCCCACACCCGGATCGGTCCGGCCTCGCTCGCGTCGCCGGTGAGAGCGATCGTCGAGCCACTCGTGGACGCCGTTCGCACCAGGTAGGCGCTTTCGACGAGTGCCGATCCCGCCGCGGTCGACTCCGGCCAGAACTGCTCGGCGTATTTGCTGGGCATGAGCAGCAGCAGGAGCGGAGGCCTGCCGCCACCGCTGATCTGCAGCTCGAGGATGCCGTTGTGGCCGTAGTAGTCCAGGCGCATGTCCCCGCGCGCCGCGTCCCAGTGCGTGGTCAGGTCACTCCCACGAGTGAGCACGGTGACCGTCGGCCTGCTTGCGTAGCGCAGCACGGTCTCGTCGTAGTTGTCCGCGTCGCCGTAGAGCAGCGCGAAGGGCTCGCCGGCGATCGTTCCCTGGGTCATCAGCTGCGAGGTCGAGTACTGCAGCTGTTCACCGTCGAACGCGTCGTTGGCGACGAGCAGCTTCGCCTCGCGGCTTGGCACGAGGATGTTCACCTGCTTCCCCTGGGGCACGCTCGGATAGATCTCCGAGAGCTCGGAGGCGGTCGGCACGTTGATCGCATCGACCGACACGTAGGTCCCTGATGAGGCGGAGTTCTTCTGGCCGCTGACCACGATCTTGAGCGTGTGGGCCGTGTCCGACAAGCCGCTCACCAGATATTCGATCCGCTGGAAGTCGGTGGTCGCCGAGTAGCCGTCGACGGTCGCGACGTGCTCGCCATCGAGATACACATCCGCAAAGCCATGGTTGTTCGCGGTCGGCGCGATCCACTCGACGGCGGTGCCGGTGAACGTGACCGACACCGAGTCGCCGGCGGTCTGCGAGAAGCTCTCGGTGTCGTCGTAGTCCCCACTCGTGTACGACTGGTTGGAGGCATGCGACCAGTTGCCGCTGTACTGCAGGTCGGTCGTATCCGCATCGTCATAGGTGTAGGAACCACCCTGGCTGAGGTCGAGCGCGATGTGCGTCGTCTCGGATTGCCGCGAAGACGCATTTGCCTGTTGCACGTCGATGAATTGCGTGCCGTCGGTCGGGTTCACCCGCGCGGTCGTCGTGACCAGCGGGTTCGTCGTCGGCGGCGCGGCGAGTGAGACCGTCTGAGCGAGCGAGGGCACCGCCTGCGCGAAGTCGCCGATCAGCTTGTTCTCGCCGTACTTGGAATTGGCGAGGTTGCCCGGGTGGCTCGGGGTCCCGATCTCCCCGGTCTCCATGATCCCCGCCCCGTAGTCGTATGAGCTGTACATGAACGGCGCCGGCAGCCAGCCCCAGTTGGTGCCGCCGACTCCCATGTAGTTGCTCTGGATCGTCGTGCCCTGTGCCAGATTGCTCTTGTAGAAGGCGTTCTCGAAATTCTGCCCGGTCAGCTTGTAGCACTTCGCGTAGCCGGCGCCGCCCCAGGAGTCGTAGGAGCCTCCCTGGAATTCGGGCAGCTCGAGCGGCTTGCCCGGCTCGGGGGAGAACGTCGGTATCGGGGCGACGCTCTTCGGGTCCGAGCAGTTGAAGCCGTCCGGGTAGCTGTCATAGCCTGGGATGTCCGGGTTTGCAGCTGTCCCTTCGAACGTGTCGCCCTCGTTGCCGATGATCGGCACCACGATCCCGTCGGCCTTCGCCTTGGCCTCGACCTCGGCCATGTAGGCCTCCGAGGGAGCCAGTCCGGAGTAGAGCTCGTTCTCGGCCTGGTACAGGATCACGTCGCCGCCGCGGGTGATCTGGTGAGCGGCGATGATCGGGTCGATCTCCGACAGCCACTGATCGGAGGCGGCCTCGAAGTCCGGGGCGTCGGTGCGCGCCACGCCCGACTGGGTGACCAGCCAGCCCGGGAATCCGCCGCCGTCGGTCTCGGCGTTGATGTAGGGACCGGGCCTGGCGATCACGTACAGCCCTGCCTGCTGAGCCATGTTGAGGAACTCGTTCATGTCCCGGATGCCGGTGAAGTCATAGACGCCGGGCGCGGGCGAGCTGTAGTCCCAGTCGAAGTAGACGGTGACCGCGTTGTAGCCGTCGGCCTTCATCTTCTGCAGCCGGTCGAGCCACAGCGACGGCGAGGGCAGGCGCCACGGGTCGAACTCGCCCGCGTAGATGAGCATGCGCTGGCCGCCGATCATCAGCGAGTACTGGTCGTAGCTCACCGACTGTGGCGTGGAGAGGTCGACATCGGTTGGTTCGGCGATCGGCGCGGGGGTGACCGTGTTCGTCTTCCCCGAGGCGGGACCCGACGTGCCGGAGGTGTTGGCGGTCACCGTGTAGGACACGGGGGTGCCGTTGGGCGCCGTCGCGATCACGTAGTCGTTGGGGACTGAGGCGGTGAACGTCTGCCCGGTCGAGCTCTTCACCGTGAAGCCGGTGACGTGCGACTGACCCTTGGCCGGCGAGCACCAGGTGACCGTGACCGAGCCGTTGCCGCCCGTCGCGTGGACGTCGGTCGGCGCACCAGGGGTCGCCTTCGCCGCCTGCGCGCCGGTCGCCGCCGCGCACTGACCGTGCTCGGAGAGCGGCTGCGCGAGCCCGGGAGCAGCCCCCGCCAGCGACGCCGCCACCGCCACCGCCAGCGCGGATGCACACGTCAGAAACCAGCCAGAGATCGACCGACGCCGCTCACCCATGCCCATGTCCCTCCTTGTCGCGTCCGACCGCCGGAGGATCCACGCTCCCTCGGCCGCGGCAACCTATCGCCTTCCGGGGATGTGAGCGCTCACAGTGGAAGAACGACGGAGGATTCCACCTCGGATCTGTCGCATTCGCCGCGCCTCGGACGCCGCCGGTGACGAATCCGGCGCCTCAGCCGGCAGCGCTCGTCCCCTACAGGGCGGTCGTGTACGCGCCGGCGAGCCCGCCGTCGACCAGGAACGTCGTCGCGTTGACGTACGAGGACTCGTCGGAGGCGAGGAACAGTACGGCGTTGGCGATCTCGCTCGCGTCCGCAAAGCGGCCCATCGGCACGTGCACCATCCGCCGCTGCGCCTGGACCGGGTCGGCCGCGTAGAGCTCGCGCAGGAGCGGCGTGTCGACCGGCCCGGGGCACAGCGCGTTGACGCGCACTCCGCGCTTGGCGAACTCGACACCGAGCTCACGCGAGAGCGCGAGCACCCCGCCCTTGGATGCGGTGTAGGAGATCTGTGAGGTGGCCGCGCCCATCACCGCCACAAACGAGGCGGTGTTGATCACCGAGCCGCCGCCGCCGTCGAGCAGGTGCGGGATCCCGTGCTTGCAGCACAGGAACACGGAGCGCAGGTTCGTCGTCTGGACCCGCTCCCAGGCCTCGAGCGTTGTCTCCACCACGGAGGCGTCGTCGGTGGGCGAGATGCCGGCGTTGTTGAACAGCACGTCGATCCGCCCGAACTGCTCGCGCACCTGCGCGTATAGAGCCTCAACGGCCTCCTCGGAGGTGATGTCCGCGGTGAGCGACAGCTCGCCGACCGAGTGCTCGGCGATGTCGACGCCGACGACCTTCGCGCCCTCGCGCGCGAACACCGCCGCGGTCGCCCCGCCGATCCCTCCGGCAGCACCCGTGATCACACAGACCTTTCCTGCGAGACGCATCAGCCCCCCGTGGAGTAGAAGATCGATTTCTCCTCGGTGTACGCCTCGACCGCGTGAGGACCGAGCTCGCGCCCGTAGCCGGACTGCTTGAAGCCGCCGAACGGGGTGGAGACGCGCACCGAGGTGTTGGAGTTGATCGAGAGCACGCCGGCGTCGAGTGCGCGGGCCACGCGCAGCGCGCGGCCGCCGTCGCGGCTCCAGACCGAGCCCGACAGCCCGTAGACCGTGTCGTTGGCCAGCCGCACCGCGTCGGCCTCGTCGTCGAACGGGATCACGACCGCGACCGGGCCGAAGATCTCCTCGCGCGCCGCGCGGGCGTCCGGCGAGACCGGGGCGAGCACCGCCGGCGCGCACCAGAAGCCCGCGCCCTCGGGCGCCGAGCCGCGGATCGCGACCGGCTCGCCATCGTCGAGGTAGCTCTCCACTCGCGCGCGCTGACGGGCTGAGATGAGCGGGCCCATCTGCGACTCGGGGTCGAGCGGGTCGCCCACACGGATTCCGGCCACGACCGGCTCCAGCAGCGACAGGAACCGGTCGACGGCGGGCCGCTGCACGAGGATGCGCGAGCGCGCGCAGCAATCCTGCCCGGCGTTGCCGAACACCGCGCCGGGCGCCGCGGCGGCCGCCGCCTCCAGGTCCGCGTCGGCGAACACGACGTTGGGCGACTTGCCGCCGAGCTCGAGCGTCACCCGCTTGAGCGTCGCCGCCGCCGAGGCCGCGATCCCGCGGCCGACCGCGGTTGAGCCGGTGAACGCGATCTTCGCGACGTCGGGATGCTCCACCAGGCGCGCTCCGGCGACCGGCCCGAGCCCGGGCACGACCTCCAGCACGCCCTCCGGCAGCCCGGCCTCCCGAGCGATCTCGGCGAACCGCACCGCGGTGAGGGGGGTGAGCTCGGCGGGCTTGAGCACCACCGTATTGCCGGCGGCGAGCGCGGGGCCGAGTTTCCAGGAGGCGATCGTCAGCGGGAAGTTCCACGGGACGATCAGGCCGACCACCCCGAGCGGCTCGCGCACCGTGAACGCCTGGCCGCCCGCGACCGGGATCGTGTCTCCGAAGAGGCGCTCGGGCGCGCCCGCGTAGTACGCAAACACGTCGGAGACCATCCCCATCTCGCCCCTGGCGTCGCCGATCGGCTTGCCCGCGTTGCGCGCCTCGAGCACCGCGAGTTCCTCTGAGTGCTCGGCGACGGCATCGGAGATACGGCGCAGCAGCCGCGCGCGGTCACCCGGCGCGACCGCGCGCCAGGCGGGGAACGCGGCACGGGCACGCGCGACCGCGGCGTCGACCGCGTCGGCGCCGGCCGCGGGGATTGTCTCGAGCACCGCCTCGGTGGCGGGCTCCAGCACGGTCAGGGTGTCGGCGGTCATCGTCACAGCCGCTCGAATCCGCGCTGCCGCTCCCAGTCTGTGACCGAGGACTCGAACGCGTCGAGCTCGACGTCGGCCGCGTTCACATAGTGGGCGACGACCTCCTCGCCGAACGCCTCCCGCGCGATCTTCGACTGCGCGAACTCATCGCGCGCCTCACGCAGCGTGAGCGGCAGCCGCGGCTTGCCGGTGGCGGCGTAGGCGTTGCCCACGAACGCGGGCTCGAGCTCGAGGCCCTGGTCGACCCCCGCCAGCCCCGCGGCGATCAGCGCCGCGAGCGCCATATAGGGGTTCAGGTCGGCGCCGCCCGCCCGGTTCTCGAAGCGCAGCGCCGCGCCGTGCCCGACCACGCGCAACGCGCACGTGCGGTTGTCCTTGGCCCAGGCGATCGTCGTGGGCGCGAACGAGCCCTCGGCGAAGCGCTTGTAGGAGTTGACGTTCGGGGCGAGCATCAGCGTGAGCTCGCGCAATCCGCCCAGCTGGCCGGCGAGGAAAGACTGGAAGGTCGCGTCGTCGCGCGCAAACAACGGACGGCCTTCCTCTTCCTCCGCCAGCGAGAAGTGGATGTGGCACGAGTTGCCCTCGCGCTCGTCGTACTTGGCCATGAAGCTGATCGCCATCCCCTCCTGGGCGGCAATCTCCTTGGCCCCGTTGCGGTAGATGACGTGCTCGTCGGCGGTGCGCAGCGCGTCCGCGTAGCGGAAGTTGATCTCGTGCTGGCCGTAGTTGCACTCGCCCTTGGAGTTCTCCACCTGCAGCCCGGCCCCGGCCATCGCCAGGCGGATGCGCCGGATCAGTGGCTCGATGCGGGCGGTTCCGAGCAGTGAGTAGTCGACGTTGTAGAGGTTGGCGGGCTCGAGCTCGCGGTAGCCCTTGTGCCACGCCTGCTCATAGGAGTCGCGGAACACGAGGAACTCGAGCTCGGTGGCGGCGTTCGCAGACCAGCCGCGCTCGCCGAGCCGGTCGAGCTGATGGCGCAGCACCTGGCGGGGGGAGGCGACCACCTCGCGCCCGTCGCCCCAGCGCAGGTCGCAGAGCACGAGCGCCGTCGCCGGCAGCCACGGCACGAGCCTCAAGGTCTGCATATCCGGCACCATCTCGAAGTCGCCGTAGCCGGTCTCCCACGAGGACATCGCGTAGCCGCTCACCGTGTTCATCTCGACGTCGACGGCCAGCAGGTAATTGCAGCCCTCGGCGCCGTGCTCGACGACGTCTGACAGGAAGTGCTTGGCGTCCAGCCGCTTGCCCTGCAGTCGGCCCTGCATATCGCACATCGCCAGCAGCACGGTGTCGATCTCGCCGGCGTCGACACGGGTGCGCAGACCGTCGAGGGTGAGCGCCGGACCGCGGTTCATCGGCGCAACCTATAGGAAGTCGGCCTGCGTGAGGGTCGCGATCGCGTCGGCGATCCTGTCCGGCGTGGAGCCCTCCCGGCTGAGCAGGCGGCGCAGGTTGGTCGGCGCGACCGCACTCAGCAGCAAGCCGGCGTGGGTCGTGGCATCGATCCGGGGGTCGATCTCGGCCAGCAGGGTGCGGATATGCAGCAGGAACGTGCCGTGCACGGGCGCGCCTGACGGGGGATGCAGCGCGATCCGGTCGGCCGCGATCATCAGCTCGAGGTGATCGATCTCGAACTTCACCAGTGCGCGCATGAACGCCTCCAGGCGCTCGCGCGGCGGCGCGCCGGGGCCGAGCGGAGGCGGACCGGAGAGGAAGCCGTCCTGAAGCTCGATCGTGTGGACATCGAGCAGCGCCTCGGTGAGCCCGTCGCGATCGCCGAAGCGCCGGAAGATCGTGCCCTTGCCGACACCCGCCGCGGCCGCGACGGTGTTCATCGAGAGGCCCGCGGCCCCCTGCTCGGCGAGCACTCTGCGCGCGGCGCAGAGGATGCGCTCACGATTGGCCGCGGCGTCGCTGCGCTCGTGCGCCCGATCGACGATCGGCAGCGTGGTCGCCGCCGGCGGGTCGACGATCGGCAGCGGGGTCGGCGTCGCCGCCGGCCGGTCGCTCGGGCGCGCGGGGTTCATCGCGGGAGTCTTTCATCCTTGGGCGCGTGCGGCACGCGCATTGACTGCCTCGCGCAGCGCGTCGAGTGAGATGACGAGCTCAGCCTCGATCTCGGTGTCGAGGAGCTTGCCGGACTCGTGGAACTGCTCGTGGGCGGTCGGCACCGGCAGCTCGCGGTCGACCACCCGCGCACCGATCGCGCCGAGCACCTTGCGCGTCTCAGCCTGGGCCCAGACCGCGCCGAACATGCCGGTCGAGGCTCCGATCACGACAGCCGGCTTGTTGCGCAGCGGGCTGTCCTCCAGGGGCCGTGAGAGCCAGTCCAGCGCGTTCTTCAGGACGCCCGGGATCGAGCTGTTGTACTCGGGGGTGGAGATGAGCACGCCGTCGGCCTGCTCGACCGCGTCCCAGAAATCCTGGGCGGGCGCCGGCCGGGTGGGGACGTCGTCCTCGTTGAAGTTCGGGATCGCCGCAAGGCTCTCGTAGATCACGACCTCCACGTCGGGCGGCAGCAGATCGGCTGCCGCCCGCAGGAGGGTCGTGTTGTGCGAGTCCCGGCGCAGCGAACCTGAGATCGCCAGGATGCGCATGGAGCTAGGCGGCCTGGTGGAACTCGAGCTCGACGTGCAGCGTGACCTCGTCCTGGAGGGCCTTGCCGCCGCTGGGCAGGTCAGCGTTCCAGCTGACGCCGTAGTCGGTGCGGTCGATCGTGGTCTCGAGCGTGAAGCCGAGGCGGGTGTTGCCCATGAAGTCCTGGGCCGGGCCCTCGAGCGTGCCGGTCGCGTGGATCGGCTTGGTGACGCCACGCAGCGTGAGCTCGCCGTCGACGGTGACCGCGTCGTCGTCGCCGTCGCCGTCGCTCGAGATCGAGGTGGAGCGGAACGAGACCTCCGGGTGCTGCTCGGCGTCGAAGAAGTCCGGCGCCAGCAGGTGGCCGGTGAGGTTGTCGTCCTTGACCTTGATCGAGGCGACCTTGGCGTTGCCGGAGAGCACGCCGTTCTCGAGGGTCGCGGTGAGGTCCTCGATCGAGCCGCGGAAGGTCGACACGACGTACTTGACCGCGAAGTCGGCGGACGAGTGCGCGGCGGCGAAGTTCCAGGTGCCCGCGAGGCGGTCCTGGGTGGTGCTGGTGGTCGACATGGGGCTCCTTGAGGGGAGAGGGGAATTGGTTGCGTCCACAACTGTAGCACGAAAGCGGACCGGTGGTCCGGTCCGGTCCGGTCGTGGGGGTATCCGCCTCGGTCGCCCTGCTGATGAGCTTCGGTGCGTGGGAGATCTGCGGAACGAACCCGAGGGCGACGGGGCGGATACCCCCCACGACCTCTCTGGGAACCTGAAGCCGTCAGGCGCCGCGCGAAGCTCCCAGAGTGGGTCCATGCGGCCGCCACGGAGTGACTCTGGGAACCTGAAGTCGCCAGGGGCCGCGCGAGGTTCCCAGAGTCGCCCGCCGCGGCGTCAGGCGGTCAGGCGGAGGGGGCTTCGGTTTCCAGCACGTCGAACGACCAGACCTCGCTCGCGCTTCCGACCGGGCCGCGCTCACGGTGCTGGGCGTGGCCGGCGGCGAAGTCGGCGCTTGACACCCAGGCCTGGAAGTCGTCCTCGGAGCGCCAGCGGGTGAGGACGAGGCAGACCTCGCGCTGGTCGTTGGGGCGCAGGAGCTCAAAGCCCTCAAAGCCCTCGGCACCGGACACCCGGCCGGCGCGGGAGGCAAAGCGCTCGGCGAACTCGTCGAACCGCTCGCGCGGGACCGTGATCGCGTTGATCTTGACGACGGTCACGGCAGCTCGATCGTGATGCGCTCCAGCTGGGCGACGCCGGACTCGATCGCGGCGAGGCGGACCGCCTCGGCGACCGACTCGTGCACCGAGCGTTCGAGCACGTCGGGGACGAGCTCGGATTCGACCGTGAGCCCGGCGAGCGCCCAGGCCGCCGCGCGCTTCATCTCGAGGTTGATTCCCTTCGCGTGTGCGTCGAGCGCGCCGCGGAAGATGCCCGGATAGCCGAGCACGTTGTTGACGCTCGTGCCGTCGGCGGCGAACGCGGCGCCGGCAGCGAGCGCGTCGTCGGGCTCGATCTCCGGGACCGGATTGGTGAGCGCGAGGATCACCTGACCTTTCCGGATCATCTCCGGCTTGATCAATCCCGGGACGCCGCTCGTGGCCACCACGACGTCGGCCTCGGCCATCACACGCTCGAGCGTGGCGATCTCGATGCCGCGCTCGGCCGCCTGCTGCTGGGCGCGCTCGCTCGGATCGGACGCGAGCACCCGGCGCACGCCCGCGTCGTGGATCAGGGTCGCGATCCCGTAGCCCGCGGCGCCGAGGCCGATCTGACCGACGACGGCGGCGTCGAGCCGGATGTCGACCTGGCGGCAGGCGGCGATCGCGGCCGCCATCGTCACCACCGCGGTGCCGTGCACGTCGTCGTGCATCACCGGGGCGGGGAGCGACTCGATCAGCCGGCGCTCGATCTCGAAGCACTCCGGGGCGGAGATGTCCTCCAGGTGGATGCCGCCGAAGCCGGGGGCGATCCGCACGACGGTGTCGACGAACTCGTCCACGTTCTTGGTGTCGATCAGGATCGGGGTCGCGCTCACGCCGACGAGCTGGGCGTAGAAGAGCGCCTTGCCCTCCATCACGGGCATCGAGGCGACCGGGCCGATGTCGCCGAGCCCGAGGACCCGGGTGCCGTTCGTGCAGATCGCGACGCTGCGCCCGATCGAAGTGAATCTCGAGGCGAGGTCCGGAAACTCGGAGATCGCGGTGCACACGCGGGCCACCCCGGGGGTGTACACGTCACGGACGTCCTGGTTGGTGACGATCTCGCGCATGCCGCGGACCTCGATCTTGCCGCCGTCGTGGGCGATGAACGCGCGGTCGTGGAACCAGGCGACGGACACGCCCTCCAGGTCGTTGAGCCCGGCGGCGAGCGAGATCGCGTGGTCGCGGTCCCGGAGCTCGATCGTGATCTCGCGCAGCGCCTCGTGCTTGGCGACGGCGATCGTCGAGACGTCGCCGATCAACCCGCCGTACTCCGAGATGCGCGTGGAGACCTTCGCCAGCTGCCCCGCTCGGTGGGGGATGCGGAGGCGGTAGGTGACGTCCATCGGCACGACCGGCGCGACGCTATCGCATGTCGGCGGTGCGCGGCGCGGCGCGGGGACGAACCGTCAGGCGATGAGCTGGGCGAGCGGCGCGGGGCGGCCGAGGTGGAACCCCTGGCCGTAGTCGACGCCGATGTCCTGCAGCAGCGCCACCGTCTCGTCGTCGCCGACGAACTCGGCGATCGTCCGGCTGCCCAAGCCGCGCGCGATGTCGACCACCGCGCGAACCACGAGCTGGTCAGAGGGGTTGGCGACGAGGTTGACGACGAACTCGCCGTCGATCTTGAGGTAGTCGAACTCGAGGTGCTTGAGGTAGTAGAAGGACGAGAACCCGGAGCCGAAGTCGTCCAGGGCGAAGTGGCAGCCGAGTGCCCGCAGCTCGCGGGCGAGCGCCGCCGCGCGCTCGATGTTGACGATCGCGGCGGTCTCGGTCACCTCGACGATCAGCGCGCCGCTCGGGATTGGGTGCTCCCGCAGCATCCGCGCGAGGTCGCCGACGATCGACTCGTCGTTCATCGTCTTGCCCGACAGGTTGACGGTGAGATTGATGTCGTTTCCGGCCTGGTGGTGGTCGTGCAGCATCACCACTGCCCGGCCGAGCACCCAGCGATCGATCCCGCCGATCAGATCGAAGCGCTCGGCGTTGTCGAGGAAGGATGACGGAGCGAGCAGCTGATCGTCGTCGTCGCGCATCCTCAGCAGCAACTCGTAGCGGGGCACGCCGTCGCCGTTGATGGTCACGATCGGCTGGGCGTGGAGCTCGAACAGGTCGTTGTCGAGCGAGTCGCGCAGGCGGGCGATCCAGGAGCGGCGCGCCGCCAGCTCGGCGCCGGCGTCGTCGTCGGGGACCATGAAGGCGTAACCCGAGCGGCCCTCGGCCTTGGCGCGGTACATCGCACGGTCGGCACCGACCTCCAGCTCCCCGGCGGTGACCTGCGCGTGGGGTTCGATCAGCGCGACGCCGACCGAGGCGGTCACCTGCGCGCGAACGAGATCGGAGATCACCATCCCGCTGCTGCGCACCGCCGCGACGACCTTCTGGGCGACGCACTCCGCCTCGGCGTGGTCGGCCTCCTGGACGATCACGCCGAACTCATCGCCGCCGAGCCTGCCGACGACGTCGCTGTCTCGCACGGTCGCCTGCAACAGCGCTCCCACCTTGACCAGGATCTCGTCGCCGGCGGCGTGCCCGTGCAGGTCGTTGACCTCCTTGAAGCCGTCGAGGTCGAGCACGAGCAGCGCGGCGGTGCGGTCATAGCGGTCGCACTCGCTGACGATGCGATCGAGCTCCTGCTCGAAGCGCCGGCGGTTGAACAGGTTGGTGATCGGATCGTGGTCGGCGAGCTGCTGCAGCTCTCGTTCGTGCCGCTTGCGCTCGGTGATGTCACGGACGATCGCTGAGAAGTTGCGCTCGCTGCCGATCCGCCAGCTCGAGAGCGCCACCTCGACGGGCACGAGCCTTCCATCGGCGCGCAGCGCGACGCCCTCCACCGGCCTGATCGCAACCTGTTCGGCGTGGTCCGAGGCGGCCGCGACCGTGATCAGCGCCTCGACGTCCTCGCGCCGGAACTCGGGGATGAGGGTCCACACCGACTGACCGATCGCCTCTGTCGCGGTGTATCCGTACAGGCGGCCGGCCGCAGCGTTCCACGAGATGATCCGCAGGTCCGCGTTGAACGCGAAGATCGCATCGATCGCGGACTCGGTCACCGAGCGGAAGCGCGACTCGCTGCGGCGCAGCGCCTGGATCGCGGCGTAGTGATCGGTCACGTCCCGGATGACCTCGCCGAACCCGCGCAGTTCGCCGCTCGAGTCGCGGACCGCCGTGATCACCACGTTGGCCCAGAAGCTGCTGCCGTCCTTGCGGATACGCCAGTGCTGCTCCTCGAAGCGGCCGTATTCGGCGGCCATCGCGAGATCTGAGCCAGGCCGTCCGGAGGCGATGTCCTCCTCGAGGTAGAAGAGAGCGTGGCTGCGGCCGACGATCTCCGCGGCGTCCCACCCCTTGAAGCGCTCTGCGCCGACGCTCCAGCTGGCGACGTGCCCGTCGACGTCGAGCATCAGGATCGCGTAGTCCTGCAGGCTCTCGACCATCGCAGCGAGCAGATCGCCGTCGAGCGGAGGGGGAGGGGAATGGGTAGTCGCGCTCACAGCTGGGAGTTGCCGGCCAGGAGACCGAGAGACCTCCGACATTCGTCCAGCAGGACCCTCATCGGCTCAAGCACAGAATACCTTGAGCGATTGACTCCCTTCCCCTCGGTGGAGACCTTGCAGGCGGCGACCTGTGTGGCGCGCCGGCCGACGCACGGCTCGAGTCGCGACTCAGTCGCGGCGTGAGCCGCCCTGGTGCCCGTTGCCGTGGTTGCCGTCCGCGAAGTACGGCGTCGCCTCGAACATGAGCACCACGACCCCGGCGTCGATCGGTCGCTCGTCGCTCTCGCTCAGCCGCGCCGCGGCCTCGCGCTCGATCTTCGCAATCTCCTCCTGCCAGCGGCGCGTCGCCTCCGCCAGCTCGCCAAATCCCTCGGCGTCGACCGCGACCGCGTGCCGCGAGACGCTCGCCTCTTCGTGCTCGAAGCCGCCCGCCGCAGCGCTCTTGGTGGCGTACTCGCCGACCTGCGAGAGCGCGGCGGCGATCATCATGTCCCGCGTCTTGGGATCGGCGTTGGACCACGCCCTGCTCGAGAAGCGGGGATGCTCGCGCGCTGCGTAGACATGCTCGGTGGCGCCCCTGCGCTGGTGGGTGGCGACCATCTCGATGAGGCCCAGGCGCTCGAGTGTGCGCACGTGGTACGCGACCGTGCCGAGCGAGGCATCGAGATGCTCGGCCAGCTGCACCGGGCTCGAGTCGCGCTCGTCGAGCATCGCCAGGATCCGGACGCGCAGCGGATGCGCGAGCGCCTTGGCGTAGCGCGGATCCTCCAGGCCGACGATTTCGCTGTTCGGATTACTTTGAGCCATTTTGTCTTACCGTAGCGGGAACAGATTGAAGGTGGGTTGCGCTCTTGCCAGATTCAATGTGGCGCCGATTTCATGACCGATACGATGGTCTGAGCGCGGGCGGCGTCGCCCGGAAGAGCCGTCAGGAGGGTCCGCAGTGAGCCAGTCGGGCGTCGCGAGAGCCACGGAGGACATCGCCGCCGGATGGCTGCGCGAGCAGCGCCGGTTCGTGCAGGCGCTGCTCATCGAGGTGGAGGGCTCGGCCCCGCTTCCCGAGGGCGCGATGATGCTGATCGGCGAGGACGGCGAGATCGAGGGCTCGATCACCGGAGGCTGCGTCGAGGGTGCCCTTGTCATCGAGGCCGAGGCGATCCTCGCCGGTGAGCGCGGGCCCGGGATCGCGACGTACGGCATCTCCGACGAGCTCGCCGGGACGGTCGGGCTGATGTGCGGTGGGATCGTCCACATCTTCCTGCAGCAGCTCGACGGGACCGATGCGGAGGCGGAGCTGGCGGCGCTCAGCGCCCACCTCGAGGGACGGCCCGCGGCGGTGGCGACGCTGCTTGAGGGAGCGCACGCCGGATCGCGGCTGGCGGTGGTCGATGAGGAGGCGATCGGCACGCTCGGTCCGCTCGAGCTGCTCGATCGCAACGTCGCGCGCGAGGCAGCCGGGCTGATGGAGGAGGGGAAGACGACGATCCGGCGGTTCGGCGCCGACGGCGCGACGCTGGGCGACGAGCTACCCGTCCACGTCCGTGCCTATGCACCGCCGCCCCAGATGGTGATCTTCGGCGCGATCGACTTCTCCGCTGCGCTGGCCGCGTTCGCCGCGCGGATCGGCTACCGAGTCATGATCTGCGATGCGCGGGACCGGTTCGCCCGCTCGCGGCGATTCTCCGCCGATGCCGAGGTGCGGGTCGGCTGGCCTCAGGAGGTGATGGACGGCGTTGAGCTCGGCCCGCGCGACGCGGTGCTCGTCTTCACCCACGATTCGAAGTTCGACGAGCCTGCGCTGGTCAGCGCGCTCTCCACTCGCGCCGGCTACATCGGGGCGCTCGGCAGCCGGATCACGACCGCCGACCGCGAGCGGCGGCTGCGCGACTCGGGCGTATCGGACGTGGATCTGGCACGGATCCACGCCCCCTGTGGCCTGGACATCGGCAGCCGCACCGCCGAGGAGACCGCCGTCTCGGTGCTAGCCGAGATCATCGCCGTGCGCCGTCGGGGCCTGGCCCTCGACGCCCGGCCGCTGCGGGTGACGAGCGGGCCGATCCACGGCCGCGAGCAGGACCAGATCGCCACCGCCGACGCAGCGTGAACGCGCTCGAGACGATGATCGCCCGTCAGGGCGAGGCGCTGCGGGCCGTCGCAGCGCTGGACCTTGAGACGGCGCTCGAGACGCTGCGCGGTCCGGGCCGGGTGCTGCTCGTCGGGACCGGGACCTCGTTCCACGCCGCGGAGCTCGGTGCCGCGGTGATCCGCGCCGGCGGGACGCAGGCCCGCGCGGTCGAGGCGGCGCAGCTGCGCTTTGAGGAGCTGTCGGGCGGCGAAGCGGTGATCGTCATCACGCACACGGGCGAGACCGCATACGCGCTGCTCGCCCGCGAGCGCGCCCTCGCCGGCGGAGTGGCACTCGTCTCGATCACCGGACCGGCCGTCGACTGGCCCGAGGCGATCGTGACGCCGGTCAAGGAGGAGGCGGAGACCTACACCGTCAGCTACACGGCGGCGCTTGCCGTCCTCTGCCGCCTCGCCGCCGAGCTCGGCGGCCACCGCTCGGCGGACGCGATCCGTGGAGTCGCCGACCGCGTCGACGCGGTGATCGCCGAGCCTGCGATCGACCAGGTGCCGATGCCCGCCCGGGCGCTCGCGCTCGTGGGCTCAGGCCCCGGCTCGGTGACCGCGCGAGAGGGCGCACTCAAGCTCCGGGAGGGGGCGCGGATGCTGTGCGAGGGGTTTGACGCCGAGCGGCTGCTGCATGGCTTCGCGGTGCCCTACGGCGCCGCGGACGGCCTCGTGCTCGTCGACCCGGACAGCGATCCCGACGGGCTGGCGGCGGCGCTCGGCGTCGCGGCCGAGCGAGAGGGGATCGCGGTGTCCTCGATCGCTGGTGAGGGTGGCGAGAGGGCCCCGGGCGACGTCTTGGCGCAGATCCCGCTCACCGTACGCCTGCAGTGCCTGGCCGCCCGATTCGCGCGGCTGCGCGGGACCGACCCCGACGTCGCGATCAGCGGCGCGTGGGCGGAGCCGTCGCTGTGGACGATCGGCGGGCCGCCGGCGGCCGGCTGACCCGCGACCCGCCGCGGCGCTCTCAGACCGTCAACCCCCGGTCGGCGAGCCACTCGACGACCGGCTCGGGCGGCGCGCCGTCCCATTCGGCGCGCGCGGCGAGCACGAGCAGCTTCGCCGGATCGACGTGCACCTCGTCACGGCGGTACGCCAGGTAGACGGTGAGCGCTCCGGCCATCGCGATCGACCCGTTGTTCGTCGCCGGGTCAAGCGTTGAGAGGACCTCCGCGACGCGCTCCTCGATGTCGTCCACACCGCGGACCGGTTCGTCGTCGTCCTCGAAGGCGCGCTCGAAGTCGCCCGCGGTCGGATCGTTGTCGTCAGGGTCGACGAGCTGTACGGCGCGCCGGACGACCTCGAACAGCGTGAGGGGTGGGGGCTCGGTGGACATGCGTGGATGTTCGCAGGCCGTGTGGATCCTCGCGCCTCAGCCGCTGTCGCGCAGCTCGGTCAGCCACGCGGTGGCGACACTGTCCGACGGCGCCCGCCAGTCCGAGCGCGGCGACAGCGAGCCGCCGGAGCCGACCTTCGGCCCGTTGGGCAGCGCGGAGCGCTTGAACTGGCTGGTGGCGAAGAAGCGGCGCAGGAACACCTCGAGCCAGTGGCGGATCTCCTCGTGGGAGTACTCGTGGCGTGATGCCTCGGGGATGAGGTCGGGCCAGGCACCGCGCGAGCGGTCACCCCACGCGTGCTCGGCCAGGTAGGCGACCTTGCTCGGGCGATAGCCGAACCGCAGCACGTAGTAGAGGAAGAAGTTCTGCAGCTCATAGGGCCCGACGGTGGCCTCGGAGTCCTGGGCGGGTCCGTCGCCCTCGTGGTCCTCGCCGGCGGGCACGAGCTCCGGCGAGATCGCGGTGTCCGCGATCGCGGCCATCACCGTGTTGGCGTCGGCACTGAACTCGCCTGACGCGACCGCCCACCGCAGCAGGAAGCGGATCAGCGTCTTGGGGACGGACGCGTTGACGTTGTAGTGCGACATCTGATCGCCGACGCCGTACGTCGACCAGCCGAGCGCGAGCTCGGAGAGATCGCCGGTGCCGAGCACGATCGCCCGATGGTGGTTGGCCAGGCGGAACAGGTGCGAGGTCCGCTCGCCGGCCTGCACGTTCTCGTAGGTGATGTCGTACTGCTTGTCCCCGTCGGCGGCGGGATGCCCGAGGTCGCGCAGCATCTGGGTGGCGGACGGGCGGATGTCCATCTCGTTCGCGCTCACGCCGAGCGCGCTCATCAGTGCGTGTGCGTTGCGCAGCGTCGCCTCGCTGGTGGCGAAGCCGGGGAGCGTATAAGCGAGCACGTTCTCGCGCGGGAGTCCGAGGCGGTCCATCGTTCGCGCGGCGACGATCAGCGCATGGGTCGAATCAAGGCCGCCGGAGACGCCGATCACCACCCGCTCGATTCCGGTCGCCTGAAGCCGGGTCTCGAGGCCGCCCACCTGGATGTCAAATACCTCCCGGCAGCGCGCGTCGCGCGAGGCGGGGTCGGCGGGGACGTATGGGAACCGCTCCACTCGGCGGCGCAGCGGAAACGACCCGTCCCGGCCGCTGGGGTCGAGCTCGAACGCGATCCGGCGGATCGCGCGCACCCGCCCACGTTCGTCGCCGACCGTGTCTCCGAAGGTCGAGAGCCCCATCCGGTCAGCCAGCAGGCGATCGAGATCGAGGTCGGCGTAGATCAGCTGCTCCGCGTCGGAGAACCGGACCGATTCGCTCACCAGGTCGCCGTTCTCGCAGATCATCGCGTGACCGTCCCAGGCCATGTCGGTCGTCGACTCCGCGGTGCCGGCGCCGGTGTACACATACGCCGAGATCGTCCGTGCCGAATGGCTCTCGCACAGCATCCGCCGGTAGCCGGACTTGCCGATCGTCACGTTGGACGCGGACAGGTTCGCCAGCACGGTGGCCCCGGCGAGCGCCGCGTAGGTGCTCGGCGGCAACGGCGACCACACGTCCTCGCAGATCTCGCAGGCGAGCACGAACGCGGGCAGGTCGACGCACTCGAAGATGAGGTCCGCGCCGGCGGGCATGCTCTCCCCAAGCACGGTCATCGTCTGGCCGGCGAGCTGACGGGCCGCGCGGAACTGGCGCTTCTCGTAGAACTCGTGGTACTCGGGCAGGTAGCTCTTCGGGACGATGCCGAGGATCCGGCCGCGGTGGACGGCGACCGCGCAGTTGAACAGGCCGCCCTCGGCACGCAGCGGAACGCCGACCACCAGGACGGGCCGCAGAGACTCCGAAGCGGTGACAACGTCGCGCAGCGCCGCCTCGCCCGCGTCGAGCACCGCCGCCTGGCGGAAGAGGTCCTCGTTCGAGTAGCCGGTCAGCCCGAGCTCGGGGAAGACGACGAGCGCGGCGCCGGCGCCGTCGGCCTGCTGAGCGAGGGCGACCGTGCGCTCGCCGTTGGCGCGCGGGTCGCCGATCCGGACATGCGGGATCGCGCTCGCGGCGCGGACGAACCCGTGGTCGTAGAGCGAATCGGTGGGCATCGTGCCCACCATTGAAGCGTCTACTCGTTCGAGCGCTCGCCCTCGCCGCGGATGCCGGAGGCGCGGTCTGAGTCGTCCTCGGGCGTCTCGGTCCGGTACGGATCGGAATCCGTGGTCGGATCAACGTCGCCGACGTGGGTGTTCAGGCGGTGGTGCGGGTCTTCGTCGGCGGGCTGCGGAGTGTCGGTCTCGTGCAGCGGCTCAGAGCTCGAGCGCGGCTCGAGCGGCCGGTCGGCGGTGTCGGCCGGATCGGCCGCGTGCTCATGGACATGCGCCCGTTCGCTCTGCCGGTTCGAGGATTCATGCTCGGTCATGGGGCCTCCTGACGCGCGGTCTTCCGGATGACCCGGAGCGTACATGCGGATTGCCGGCGGTCCGCGTGGGGCAGCACAGGGTCGACCGGACAGGGAGGAGTCAGGATGAGTTCAACAGTTCAGACCGGGACGATTCGGACCAAGATCCCGGCGCGGATGGATCGGCTGCCGTGGAGCCGCTTCCACTGGTCGATCATCATCGGCCTGGGGACGGTGTGGATCCTCGACGGACTCGAGGTGACGATCGTCGGAGCGATCGCCGGTCAGCTGTCGAAGCACGGTTCGGGCGTCGCCATCGCCGCCCACGACGTCTCCGGGCTCGCCGGTTCGCTGTACGTGGCGGGCGCGTGCGCCGGGGCGCTCGTCTTCGGACAGCTCACCGACCGGTTCGGGCGCAAGAAGCTGTTCATGATCACGCTCGGGGTCTACCTCCTTGGCACCTGCCTGACCGCCTTCTCGTTCAGCGCGATCTGGTTCTACGGCTGCCGTGCGCTCACCGGCTTCGGCATCGGCGGCGAGTACTCGGCGATCAACTCCGCGATCGACGAGCTGATCCCGGCCAAGCAGCGAGGCCGCGTCGATATCTCGATCAACGGGAGCTATTGGGCGGGCTCGGCGCTCGGCGGGCTCGTCGCCCTCTATGCGCTCAACAACCTCGCGGTCAACGTCGGCTGGCGGGCGTGCTTCGGGCTCGGCGCGGTGCTCGCGCTGCTCATCCTGCTCGTGCGCCGCAACGTTCCGGAGAGCCCTCGCTGGCTGTTCATCCATGGCCGGGAGGAGGAGGCCGAGAAGATCGTCGCCGGGATCGAGCAGCAGGTCGAACAGGAGACCGGGCGAACGCTGCCCGACGTCGAGGACACGATGACCGTGCGACAGCGAACGACGATCCCGCTCCCGCTCATCCTGCGCTCGATCGTCACCCTCTACCCGAAGCGCACGGTGCTCGGCCTTGGCCTGTTCATCGGCCAGGCGTTCCTCTACAACGCGATGGTCTTCAACCTCGGCGGCCTGATGACCGAGTTCTTCCACGTCTCCTCGGGCAACGTGCCGTACTTCAGCATCTACTTCGCGATCGGCAACCTGATCGGGCCGCTGCTGCTCGCACCGCTGTTCGACACCGTCGGGCGCAAGATCATGATCGGCGGCAGTTACGTCATCTCGGCTCTCCTGTGCGTCGTCATCGCGCTGCTGTTCGTCGGTCACACCCTCACCGCAACGTCGTTCATCCTCCTGCTTGACGTCGCGTTCTTCTTCGCCTCGGCAGGCGCGAGCGGGGCCTACCTGACCGTCTCCGAGGTCTTCCCGATGGAGACCAGAGCGCTCTGCATCGCGGTCTTCTACGCGGTCGGCACCGGCCTCGGCGGGATCATCGGGCCGCTGCTGTTCGCCTCGCTGATCAGCTCGGGGAAGGTCGGGCAGGTCGAGCTCGCATTCCTCATCGGCGCGGCGGTGATGATGATCGGCGGGGTGCTCGAGTTCATCCTCGGGATCAACGCCGAGGGTCAGACCCTGGAGAACATCGCCAAGCCGCTCACCGCCGAGGACACCCCGGCGAGCGGCTCGGGCGGGACGCCGCTGGCCGCGACGAGGTGAGCTGACTGACACCGTCTGGGCGCGGATACGCTCAGGCGGTGTCTCCCGTCGCTCACGAAGATCCGTCGACTGTCCGCCTCTGGGAGGATGCGCTCGCCGACGAGGTGATCGCGGGCCGGGCCGAGCGCGGAATCAAACCGGACCCCGCCCACCCGATCGTGTGCGCGAGCGGCATCTCGCCGTCCGGCCCGATTCACCTGGGCAACCTGCGCGAGGTGTTCACCACTCACCTCGTCGTGGAGGCGCTACGCCGCCGCGGCGAGGACGTCGTCCACCTGCACTCGTGGGACGACTACGACCGCTTCCGCAAGGTTCCCGCCGGCGTCGATCCGAGCTTCGCGCGCTATCTCGGAATGCCCCTGGCGAGCATCCCGGACCCCACGCGCGAGGCTGGCGGCGGCTCCTACGCCGAGCATTTCATGGGCGAGCTGCGCGTCTCGCTCGACGCGCTCGGCATCCGCATGACCGAGCGACGGCAGTCCGAGCTGTATCCCGCGGGCACCTACAACGCCCGGATCCGTACCGCGATGGATCACCGGCTGCACGTCTTCGACGTGCTCGCGGGCCAGCAGACGGCGGGCCGCCATGAGCGCAGCGCCGAGGAGCGCCGCCGCGAGTACTACCCGTTCAAGCCGTTCTGCACCGAGTGCGGACGTGACGACACGCGGGTCGTCGCCTACCGCGACGCGGTCGTCGTGTGGGAGTGCCGCCACGGTCATGCCGGGGAGATGTCGCTCGCCGATGGCGTCGAGATCTCGGGCAAGCTCGTGTGGAAGGTGGACTGGCCGATGCGCTGGGCGCACGAGCGCGTCGCGTTCGAGCCCGCGGGCGAAGATCACCATGCCCCGACCGCGTCGTTCACCGTCGGCCGCGTGATCATCGCCGACCTGTACGCCGGGCGCGCGCCGGACACGACCGTCTACTCGTTCGTCTCGCTGGCGGGTGTCGGCGGCAAGATGTCGGGCTCGGTCGGGGGAGCGCCGATCCCGGCAACCGCGCTCGACGTGCTCGAGCCGGCGATCCTGCGCTGGCTCTACGTCCGACGCCTCCCGCGCCAATCCTTCCAGATCGACCTCTCGCCCAAGGCGGTGCAGCGGCTGTACGACGAGTGGGATCGTCTCGCGGCCTCGGTCGCCTCCGGCGAGGCGGCGGCCGACGACGTCGCCATCCACCGCGAGTCGACCGAGTCCTCCGCGGGCGAGGTCGAGCGCACCGCCCGCCCCGTGTCCTTCCGGCTGCTCGCCTCGGTCTCGGACCTCACGCAGGGCGACCGTACCCAGATCGCTCGCATCGTCGCCGCCCATCTCGGCCTCGATGGCGAGGAGGCCGAACCCCAGGCGCTGCTCGCGAGTCTGCAGCCGCGCCTTGACTGCGCGATTCACTACGCGACCGAGCTCGTGCCCGAGGATCAACGCACGCGCGTGCGCTCCGCGTTCGACCCCGCAGCGCATAGGGCGCTCGAGCCGGAGATGCGCGACGCGATCGCGCAGTTGGCCGGCGAGATGACCGAGGACTGGTCGATCGAGGGGCTCACCACGCTCGTCTACGCGATCCCCAAGCGGATGGGTGGCCTGTCGCCCGACGATCCGCCCTCGCCCGAGGTCAAGCAGGCCCAGCGCGCGTTCTTCAAGGCGGTGTACAGCCTCACCATCGGCGCCGACACCGGGCCGAGGCTGCCCACGCTGCTGCTCTCGATCGGCCCTGAGCGCGCCCGCGAGCTCCTTGTCGGCCCTCCGGGCTGACCCGCGGATCGGCGATCGCGCGCGCCGGCTGACGCTGGTCGCGATGTCGCTCGGCTTCGCGGTCGTCCAGCTCGACGTGTCCGTCCTCAACGGTCGCCGTCCGTGCGATCGGCGCAGACCTCGGGGGCGGGGTGAGCGAGATGCAGCTCAACACGATGCGCCAGACCGGGTCGGCGATCGGCGTGGCATGGTTCGGCTCCCTGCTGTCTGCGGGCGGTGGATTCGTCGCGGGGCTGCGCCTGGCGCTGTTCATCGGCGCGGGAATGGCGGTCGCGACCGCGGGGCTCTCCACGTGGATGGAGCGATGAGCGTGGCGGCTGTGCTGTATCCGCGGTTAGGGTGGCGGGAGTGCCAGACCCCCACGAGATGACCCCCCGCGCACGCAGCGCCGACCACGTTCAGTCCCTCGAGCGAGGGCTGGCCGTGATCCGTGCCTTCGATGCAGAGCACCGTGAGCTCGGTCTCTCCGAAGTGGCCCGGATCACCGGTCTCTCGCGTGCGGCCGCGCGGCGCTTCCTGCTCACGCTCGTCTCGCTCGGGTACGTCCATCAGGCCGACGGGCGCTTCTCGCTGCGCCCGCGGGTGCTGGAGCTCGGGTACGCCTATCTTTCGGGGCTGTCGCTGCCCGAGGTCGCCCAGCCCCACATGGAGGCGCTCGTCGCGGCGGTGAACGAATCCTCGTCGGTGTCGGTGCTCGACGACATCGAGATCGTGTATGTCGCACGCGTCCCGACCCGGCGGATCATGTCGATCACGCTCGCCGTCGGGACCCGGCTCCCGGCGTTCGCGACCTCGATGGGCCGGGTGCTGCTGGCGGCACTGTCCGAGGAGGAGTTCGAGCAGCGGCTCGCCCGTATCGAGTTCCGCGCGTTGACCCCGTACACGGTGAGCGATGCCGGCTCGCTGCGAGAGGTCCTCGCACGCGTGCGCGTGGATGGGTACGCGGCCGTCGATCAGGAGCTCGAGGAGGGTCTGCGCTCGTTGGCGGTCCCGATCCGGGACCCGAGCGGCGTTGCCACCGCGGCGCTCAACGTGTCCGTGCACGCAACCCGCGGCACGATGGCGGGACTGCGGCGCGACATGCTGCCGCTCGCCCGCCGGGCGGCGCAGGCGATCGAGGACGACCTCGGCTCCGGCCAGGGCGGCCAGCGACTGAAAGACTGACTCAAGGTCCGGGCTCGCATGGCCGACGAGCCTGTATGAGCGTGCGAACGTGGTGGCCGGGTGGTGCCCGCGTGGCCGTGCCGTTCTCGGTCGCGACAGTGCTCGCCTGGGTCCTGATGCCGATCGGGACCACGATCGACTGGCCGGAGTACTGGGCGGCGACGGGGCTGCTGACGTGCTCGGGCATCGTCCTGACGGCAGCGCGGCGATTCCCGGGCCGCCAGGGGGTGGTTCTCGAGGCGCTCGTCTTCCTGGCCGCGGTCGGTTTCCTGCGCGACGCGAGCGGGGGCACTCACTCGAGCGCCTCGGTGCTCGCGCTCATCCCCGTCCTCTACACCTCCCTGGGCAGCCGCTCACGCCGGGACTTGGGGATCGTGATCATGGCGGTCCTTGCCTTCTTCATCCTCCCGCGGCTGCTCGTCGGCGGGGCGAACTACCCCGCGAGTCAGTACCGCTCGGCATTGCTCTTCGCGCTCGTCTGCGGGACCACCGGTTTCGCTGTCCAGTCGCTCGTCGCCAGCGTGCAGGCGGAGGCCGCGAAGGCGCGTTCGCGCGGCCGGATGCTCGAGGAGGTCGCCGACACCGCCCGCATGTTGCTCGACAGCTCGCAGGTTCGTAACGACCTCTGCCAGGCGGCCGAACGCATCAGCGGGGCCTCGGTCGCGGCGCTCTACGAGCCGTTTGATGGTGGGCTGCAGTGCACCGCCCACACCCGAGTCGACATCAGCGGCCGGCGGATCCAGGCAAACCGACACAGCTTCGTCCAGGAGGTCTTCCTGAGCGGCCAGCCGCGCTACATCGACCGGGACGTCGCGGCCCATGTCGGCAGCGTCGAGCTCTGGGAGGGCAGCGGCTCTCCGGAGTCGATCCTCTACGAGCCGCTCACCCATGGGGGCGAGGTGATCGGCGTGCTGCTGGTCGGTTGGCCCGAACGCGTCCATGCCGATCCATCGCGCCGCACCGTCGCCGCCCTGATCGCCGGTCAGGCCGCCGGCGCGATCGCCCGCTCCGACGTGCTCATCAGCCTCGCCGACGAGGCCCACACCGATCCGCTCACCGCCCTGCCCAACCGCCGCGCCTGGGACAGTGCGCTTGCTCGCGCGTTCGCCGCCTCCTCCTCGATCACGCTCGCGATGCTCGACCTCGACAACTTCAAGGAGTTCAACGACAGCTTCGGCCACCCCGCCGGCGACCAGCTGCTCCGCGCGACCGCGGCCGCCTGGCGCGAGCAGCTGCGCGGCGGCGACCTGCTCGCCCGCCTCGGAGGGGAGGAGTTCGGGCTGCTCATCTGCGACGTCCCTCTGGACACCGCTTATGAGGTCGTCGAGCGGCTGCGCGGCTGCATCCCCGAGGGGCG
Source organism: Solirubrobacteraceae bacterium (assembly GCA_036501965.1). Lineage (GTDB taxonomy): Bacteria > Actinomycetota > Thermoleophilia > Solirubrobacterales > Solirubrobacteraceae > Palsa-465. The sequence continues at coordinate 56,988 of DASXZK010000054.1, read as the reverse complement.
CACCACCTCGGCCGGGGTGGCTGTTCGGGCGGCCGGTGAGTCGGCGGAGTCGCTGTTGGCGCGGGCCGATGCAGCGCTGTATGAGGCGAAGGCGCTCGGGCGGGACCGAACGCAGTTCAGCGCTGCGGCCTGAGCTTTGTCCTCGTGACGTTTGCGAGGTCGGGCCCACTTCGTGTGCACGACCTCGTGTCAATTGGGACTCTTCGCGGGCTGGGGTCGCCGGGGCGAGGGCATTTGTCCTCACGCGCCGTGCGTGTGCGGGGGAGCGTGGGCGATTGGGTTGCACCCGCGATCCCTATCCCGCACTCCTTCTCGTCGGCGGCGACGAGTGGGTGATCGTCTCCCGCCCGCAGTTCTTTCTCCCCACGCATGGTCGGCGGCTGTCGCACGTGGGCGATCCGCCCCCGGGGACCGAGCGGCGCTCCAGCACCCCTGCCCACCCGCGACCGAGCGGGCGGGTGCCCAGCACTCCCGCCCACCCGCGACCTGGGGGATGGGCGCCCGGGCCGAACTGCGGTCCCAGACAGCGTGTCTGCCCACGGGCGATCCGCCCGCCCCGCGCCTGGGCCGAACTGCTACTCCGGACGTGCATCGCTCGCCGACGCGCGGGACGAAACGGCGCCCCATCCGCCGCAACGGCCCACCAGCGATCCCGACCGCCGCCCGCGGGCGCCGTTTGACGGCCGGCGTTCCGGTGCGCTACCTCGCGAACGCTCCGAGCACCCGAACCGTTCTCAGTGACCCACCCGCCCCCGCGTCGCCCCCCACACCACCAGCGACGCCAGCCCGGTCGCCCCCCCGATCACGCACACCCCGCCCCACCCCGCCGAGGAATACAGCGCGGACGTCAACGCCGACAGCACAGCTCCGCCCGCGAAGTAGGCGACCATATAGGCGGTGGTCAGGCGGCTGCGCGCGTCGGGGGAGAGCTCGTAGATGGCGTGCTGGTTGGAGATGTGCACGCCCTGGACCGCGAGGTCGAGCACGATGATCGCGGCGATCAGGCCGATCGTGGAGTGGCGGAAGAGGTAGAGCAGCCCGAAGGAGAGGGCCATCAAGAGGGTGGTGAGCGTGGTCGCCAGTGCGCCATGGCCCCGGTCGGCGAGACGGCCGACGACGGTGGCGGTGCCCGCTCCCGCGACTCCCGCCAGGCCGAACAGGCCGATCACCGTGTTGCTGTCGTGGAACGGCGCCGCGCTGAGCAGGAACGACAGCGAGGTCCAGAGCACGGAGAAGCAGCCGAACGCGAGCGCGCCGAGGACCATCCGCTGGCGCAGCACGGGCTCGGTCGACACCAGGCGCAGCACGGAGCGAAGTACCTCGCCGTACCGCAGCGCCGCCGTGGGCGGCACGCGAGGGAGCGCACGGTGCAGCACCGCGGAGAGCACGAGCATCATTCCGGCAGCGGCGAGGAACGGGACCCGCCAGCCGAGCGCGCCCGCGAGGATGCCGCTGAACGTGCGCGCGAGCAGGATCCCGAGTAGCAGGCCGCTCATCACCTGGCCGACGACCCGGCCCCGCTCCTCGGGGCGCGCCATCGAGGAGCTCATCGGGACGATCACCTGCGCGGTGACCGCGCTGACGCCGACGACGAGCGTGGCGACGGCGAACACGGGAAAGCTCGGCGAGAGACCGCAGGCGACCATCGCCGCAGCAGTGAGGACCATCGTCGCGGTGATCATGCGGCGGCGCTCCAGCAGGTCGCCGAGCGGCAGCACGAACGCCAGGCCGAGCACGTAGCCGATCTGCGAGATCGTGACGATCAGGCCGCTGGTCCCGGTCGAGACCGAGAAGGCACGGCTCAGCGTGTGCAGCAGCGGTTGGGCGTAGTAGAGGTTGGCCGCAGCGGCGCCGGTGCCGATCGCCAGCAGCAGCACCAGCCGGTTGGAGATGCCCGCGCCCAGCTTGGCCTCCCGGCCGGCTCCGGGCGGCTGCTGCGTGGCCGAGGCGCTCACCCGGCCGACGTTAGTACGGGTCGATCAATCGCCGGAGGGCGCGCTGACGCGGAACGTCCGCAGCACCAGGGCGAGCATCCGGTAGTAGCCGATCAGCACGACAAGCTCGACGCAGCCCGTCGCCCCGAACCGCTCCTCGACCTCCGCGAAGCGCTCGTCGCAGAGGTCGCCGTCGGCGATCAACTCGCGCGCGGCGCGGTAGGTGAGCGCATCGTCGCCGTCCGGCTCGCGCCCGTTCGCGATCCGCGCGATCGTCTCCTCGCTCACGTCCGCGGCCCGCGCGAGCCGCTCGTGGGCGAACCACTCGAAGGCGCTGTCGAGGGTGGCTGCGACGACGAGGATCGCGACCTCGCGGGTCGCGGCGTCGAGGCTCGTGCGGTAGCGGATCGCTGCGCCGAGCCCTTGCATGGGATCGCCCAGCGCGGGGTTGTAGAGCATCGCGTTGAAGGGACCGAGCAGGTGTCCCTCGTCGTCGGTGATCGGTGATCGGCCGCGGTCGGCGGCCCGCGGTCCACCCGTGATCGCCGCGTACAACTCGGCCCGCGGGCCCTCGAGTTGGCCCGGAGCGAGTGCGGGCAGGCGGGGGGCGGATCCCTCGGGCGTCATGCGCGGCACGGTACCGAGCCGCTGGCCGGGAGGCGGACCGGCGCCCGCGGCCAGGTGCCGCGCAAGGCTCGAGACTGCGGACGATTGTTTTAGGAAGGGCTTACGGTCACTGGCGCATGACCGCCGGACCGCCTACTCTGTCCGATCTGGGAACCACGACCTCTTGGAGGAGGATCTGTGAAGAGATACATCCGGCCAGTGGCGGCTCTGCTGCTGATGGCCATTGCCGCGCTGGTAGTGAGCGCGTGCGGGAGTTCGGGCTCTGGTGGCTCGGGCAATTCCGGCGCGGGCAACTCCGGCGGCGGCACCTCGACTTCGTCTGGAGGCGGCAAGTCCGCCGGCGGGACTGTGCAGATGGTGATGGGGGTCTTCCCCGACTCACTCGACCCGCAGTTCGGCTACACGACCCAGTCCGCTGAGGCTGACTGGATCAGCTACACCGGTCTCACAACCTACAAACACGCGAACGGCACCGCCGGCGCGACGGTGATCCCTGGACTCGCTTCAGCGCTGCCCGTGGTCACCAACGGCGGCAAGACCTATACGGTCACGCTCCGCAAGGGCCTGAAGTACTCCAACGGCGCGCCGGTCAAGGCGGGGGACTTCCTGTTCTCGCTCGAGCGCGCGGTCAAGCTGCCCTGGGGCGGCTCCGGCCAGTTCATGACGCCGGTCATCGTCGGCGCCACCGCCTACTCGAAGGGCAAGTCCAAGACGATCTCCGGCGTCCAGGCGAACAACGCCACCGGCAAGATCGTCATCCACCTGACCGCCCCGTACGGCGCGTTCGACAACGTGCTGGCGGAGCCGGCACTCGGTCTCATTCCGAAGGGCAGCGCGCCGTTCAAGAACGATCCGCTGCACCCGCCGCCCGGCTGCGGCCCGTACATGATCAAGAACGTCGTCGCCAACAAGTCGTTCGCCGTCGACAAGAACCCGTACTGGAAGCCCCTCCCGGGTATCCCGGCCGGGCAGGACAACGTCGACGTGACGGTCAACTCGAACGTCTCCTCGAACGCCGAGCAGGTGCTGAACAACAGCGCCGACATCTTCGACTGGGCGGACTCGGTCCCCGGCAGCCTGCTGCCGCAGATCCAGGCGAAGGCGTCCAGCCGTTACAAGCTGGTCAACCTCGGCGGCTCGACGTACTACTTCTTCATGAACTCCCAGGAGAAGCCCTTCAACAACCAGCTCGCGCGTGAGGCCGTCGTCACGGGCCTCAACGAGACGGCCTACAGCCGCCTCGGCTCGGGCACGCTCGCTCCGGCGTGCTTCTTCCTGCCGCCCGCCATCCCGGGCCACCCGACGGGCGCGTGCCCGTACGGCACCCCCGGCACCGGCAACCTGGCCAAGGCCAAGGCGCTCTTGAAGAAGTCCGGCATGGAGGGTGCGAAGGTGACGGTATGGACCGAGCAGCGCGTCCCGCGCCTGCAGTGGGGCACCGCCTACACCCAGTACCTGAACCAGCTCGGCTTCAAGGCCACCCAGAAGGAGATCGCGGACGCGACCTACTTCCAGACGATCGGCGAGTTGAAGCTCCATCCCCAGACCGGCTTTGCCGACTGGAACCAGGACTTCCCCGACCCGGTCGACTTCTACGGCGTGCTGCTGGACGGCCACGCCATCCTCCCGACGAACAACGAGAACTTCGGCGAGGTCAACGACCCGAAGATCAATGCTGCCGTCTCGAGGCTCGGCCAGGTGCCGGTCACGAAGCTCCAGCAGGACTCCTCGCAGTGGCAGAAGATCGACGAGTACGTGGCCAAGAAGGCCTACGTCGCCGTCTTCGGCTATCAGAAGTTCCCCTTCTTCGCCTCGGATCGCATGAACTATCCGGCGCTGAAGGTGAATCCGCTCTACGGCTGGGACTTCACCTCCTTCCAGCTGAAATAGATGTAGTGGTGCGCGGCCGGGACGACCGGATAGTCTGTCCCGGCCGCATCGCTACTTCGCAATGTCGACTTCATCACCACGCGACACCGCCGGAACCGAGCTCACCCTCGATCTAGAGTCAGGGGCGCTCGAGGAGGGCCTTGACCTCGGTCCGGGCGCAAGCCCCTGGCGACTGGCCTGGCGGCGCCTGCGGCGCAACCGCACCGCACTCTTCTTCGGCGTGGTGTTCCTGCTGGTCGTGATCGTGTGCCTGTTGGCGCCGGTCTACTCGCACGACATCGCGCACCGCAGCCCGGACGTCGGCAACATCACCGGCACGGTCAAGGTCGGCGGCAAGGCGAAGGACATCGTCAGCGCAACCGGCATCCCGATCGGCCCGACCTGGGACTTCTCGAAGTTCTTCCTCGGCGCGGATTCCAACGGCCGTGACACGGCCGTGCGGCTGCTCTACGGCGGCCGCAACTCGCTACTGATCGGGGCCGAGGCCACGGTCCTGACAATGGTGATCGCCGTTGTGCTCGGGCTGATCGCGGGGTACTTCCGTGGGATGATCGATGGCGTCATCAGCCGCTGCATGGACATCCTGTGGGCGATCCCGGCGCTGCTGCTCGGGATCACGCTCGGCACGATGATCGCCGTCGGTGGCATCGGCCCGATCAAGGGCAACCACCTGTGGATTCCGGCGATGGTGATCGGGGTGGTCTACATCCCGTACGTTGCCAAACCGATCCGAGGGCAGGTTCTGCAGCTGCGCGAGCGCGACTTCATCGACGCCGCCCGCCAGCAGGGCCTCTCGCACACGCGCATCATGTTCGGCGAGATCCTGCCGAACCTGAGCTCGACGATCGTCGTGTTCATCCCGCTGATCCTCGCCAACGCGATCCTGCTCGAGGCCGGCCTGTCGTACCTCGGGGTCGGCGTCCAGGCGCCCGCGCCCTCCTGGGGCAACATGATCTCCCAGGGCCTGCAGTTCATCCCCGCGGCGTTCTCGGACGTGCTCTCGCCGGGCATCATGCTGGTCATCGCGGTGCTCTCGATGAACCTCTTCGGCGACGGGGTGCGCGACGCACTGGACCCGCGCTCGAAGATCCGAATCGACCACTAAGTGGCCTCTCACGCGGACATGCACGCATTCGAGGCACGTCTGGCGGCGCCAGACGGCGTCCTCGGACGCTCGATGTGCCAGAGGCACTTCGGTCCTGCGTCCTTCCTGACCCCACCAGCCGCGCCTCTCGGTGCGCACGTGCCCACGTGAGAGACCACTAGTGGCCAGATTCATCGTCCGCCGCCTGATCTCGATGGCGATCGTGATGATCGTCATCTCGATCCTGACCTTCCTGCTCTTCGAGGCGATTCCCAACGGCAACCCGGCGTTCCGCCTCGCCGGCCGCAACGCGACCTCGGCCGAGATCCATCAGATCGAGGTCAAGTACGGCTTCAACAAGCCCATCTACGTCCAGTACGCGAAGACGATGGAGAACATCTTCACGGGCAAGGCCGTCTCCTACACCCAGGGCTACAACGTCGACTCCGAACTGTGGCAGGACCTGCCGGTGACGTTGTGGCTGGCGTTCGGCGCCTCGTTCCTGTGGCTCGCCGCCGCGGTCACGATTGGTGTCGTCGGGGCGGTTCGCCAGGGGAAGTTCGCCGACCGGTTCCTCAACGTGCTGGCGATGATCGGCGTGTCGATGCCGCCCTACTTCCTGGGAGCGGTGCTGCTCTATTACCTCAGCTACAAGGCGGGGATCTTCCCGATCTCCAACTACGTCTCGCTGGGGCAGAACCCGGGGCAGTGGTTCCTGCACCTGTTCCTGCCGTGGGTCACCCTCGCGATCCTGTACGTCGGCTTCTACTCGCGGGTGCTGCGCTCGAACATCCTCGACACGCTGAACGAGGACTACGTCCGCACCGCCCGCGCCAAGGGGCTGTCGCCTCGCCGGGTGCTCATCCGCCACGTGCTGCGCAACTCGCTGATTCCGATCATCTCGCTGTGGGGCCTGGACTTCGCGGGGATCATCGGCGGCGGCGCGATCCTGATCGAGTCCCTGTTCGGGCTCAACGGCGTCGGTAACCTCACCTTCCAGTCGATCGGCCGCCTCGACGTCGTCGTCATCCTCGTCGTCGTGATCCTGACCTCGTTCGCTGTCGTCTTCCTCGCCGCGGTCATCGACGTGCTCTACGCATACCTCGACCCCCGGATCCGGCTCTCGTGAGCGAGACCCTGCTCGAGGTCGACGACCTCCACGTCTCCTTCCGCACCGAGGAGGGCACGGTCAAGGCCGTCGATGGCGTGACCTTCTCTGTCGCCCGCGGCGAGGTCGTCGCGATCGTCGGCGAGTCCGGTTCGGGCAAGTCGGTGACCGCGATGACGCTGATGGGGCTCACGCGCGGACCGAACGCCCGCTTCGAGGGCACCGCGACGTTCGACGGCACCGAGCTGGTGAAAGCCAGCGAGGAGCGCCTGCAGCGGATCCGCGGCGCGGGGATCGCGATGGTCTTCCAGGACCCGATGAGCTCGCTCAATCCAGTGCAGCGGATCGGTACGCAGATCGTCGAGCAGATCCGGACCCACGACCGCAAGGCCTCCAAGGCCGAGGCGATGGACCGGGCGGCGGCGACGATGGAGCGCGTCGGGATCCCGCGCGCCAAGGAACGGTTGCGCTCCTACCCGCATGAGTTCTCCGGCGGCATGCGGCAGCGCGCGATGATCGCGATGGCACTGTCCTGCTCGCCGTCGCTGCTGATCGCCGACGAGCCGACGACGGCGCTCGATGTGACGATCCAGGCGCAGATCCTCGACGAGCTGCGCACGCTGCGCGCCGAGACGAACTCGGGCGTGATCCTCGTCACCCACGACCTCGGGGTGGTCGCCGACATCGCCGATCGTGTGGTCGTCATGTACGCGGGCAAGGTCGTCGAGCAGGGCACGCTCGACGAGATCTTCTATGACCCCCAGCATCCCTATACGTGGGGTCTGCTCGGGTCGATCCCGCTGCTCGATTCCACGAAGGCCGATCGACTCCCGGCGATCCCGGGCCAGCCTCCCTCGCTGATGAACCCGCCGGAGGGGTGCGCGTTCCGCCCGCGCTGTCCGCACGCGTTCGAGAAATGCAGGGAGGTCCCGGCGCTCGAGAACCGCTCGCCCGAGAGCTCGGATTCGAAGGACCGATGCTTCCTCACCGCCGAGCAGAAGAAGAAGCTGCGCGTGGTCTCAGACCGGATCGGCCTCGCGGCCGCGCAGACGGAGACGGTATGACGGAGCTGGGCGAGCCGGCGAGCCAGGACGGCGGCGAGCCCGGGTCGGGCGGGACCGGATCCACCCGTCTCCTGGAGACCGATCATCTCAAGGTCCTGTTCCCGGTCAAGACGGGCGTGATCATCGATCGAACCGTGGCGCACGTCCATGCCGTCGACGATGTCTCGATGCACCTCGACGCTGGCGAGACGCTCGGGGTGGTCGGCGAGTCGGGGTGCGGCAAGACGACCCTGATCCGCGTGATCGTGCGGCTGATCCAGTCGACCGGCGGCTCGATCCGCTTCCGCGGTCAGGACATCACGACCGGCGGCCGCAGCGTGATGGAGCCGATCCGGCGGGAGATGCAGATGGTCTTCCAGGATCCGCAGGCCTCGCTGAACCCGCGCAAGCGCGTTGGCCAGATCCTCGCCACGCCGCTGCGTCTGCGCGGCGTCGACCGGGACAAGGTCTCCGGCGAGGCACGTTCGCTGCTGGAGCGGGTCGGCCTGCCGCGCGAGTCGCTCGGTCGCTTCCCGCACGAGTTCTCCGGCGGCCAGCGCCAGCGCATCGGTATCGCCCGCGCGCTCGCGGTCAACCCGCAGGTGATCCTGCTCGACGAGCCGGTGTCCGCTCTGGACGTGTCGATCCAGGCGCAGGTGATCAACCTGCTGGAGGACCTGCAGAACGAGTTCTCGCTCTCCTACGTGTTCGTTGCCCACGACCTGTCGGTCGTCCGCCACGTGAGCGATCGGATCCTCGTGATGTACCTGGGCAAGGTGATGGAGGTCTCCCCGGCCGAGGAGCTCTACCACAAGCCGATCCATCCGTACACATCGGCGCTGATGAGCGCGATCCCGATCCCGGATCCCCACCGCAACCGCGCCCGCGAGCGGATGGTGGTCAGCGGCGAGCCGCCCAACCCGATCAACCCGCCGTCGGGCTGCCGCTTCCATACGCGCTGCCCCCGGGCGACCGAGATCTGCCGCACGAGCGAGCCGCCGCTCACCGAGTACGCGAGCGGCCATATGGCGGCCTGTCACCACCCCCAGAACGTCACGCAGGAAGAGATCAACGCGAGCACCCGCTCGGACGCCTCGCCGGTCTCGGCCGGCACCGACATTCCGGACCACGTCCCGGCGTGACCGGCCGTCCGGGCGCGAGCTCGGCCGGTGGTCCTCCCGCCGAGGATTCGCTTGCGCTGCTGCTGTTGCGCGGTTCGCTGGAGGGCTTCGAGTTCGAGGAGCACGCCCGTTCGCTGCTCTCGATCCCACGGGTGATTGCGCTCGAGGCGGCGAGGGCGCCGCGCGCTCCCCGTGTCTTCCGCGAGGGCGCGGCGCTCCGCCAGGCCCGGAGGTTGCGGTTCCCCGGCCGGGTGCGGCTGCTCGTGCTGTATCACCCCGCCCAGTACGCGCTCGCGCGGGCGCTGCGCGACCGGCATGAGGCCGAGCTCTGGTACGTCGAGCCCCACGCTGAGGACTCGTGGGTGCGCGGCGGAGACAGGGAGCTGCATGAGTCCGACACGCTCGCGCGGGGGCGCGCCGATGCCGTCCTGTCGCGGACGGACGCGACGACGATCGAGGACGCGGGGCTCCGGTCCCGGTTGCACGAGCTCGACGTGATCAGCCCCTACGCGTTCGTGCCCGACGGCCGGCGCTGGCGCCGTCGGATGTGAGCGGGATGGTCGCCCGGTTGCGAGCCGATTAACGACTCTCGCGGCTCGCCGGGCGGTCAATACAGTCGGCAGCTCGGTGGAGGACGTTGCGCTATGAGATCGCGAGGCGCGGTGGTGTTCGCGCTGCTCGGCGGGCTCGCGCTCGCCGGTTGCGGGGGCGGCGGCTCGGGCGCCCGCCCGGCGACATCGCGGGCCGGCCCGATCCGGATGGCGCTGACGGGCATCGGCTCGCTCGATCCGGCGCGGGCAGACACGGCGCAGGACACCGAACTCGACTGGGCGCTCTACGCGGGCCTGGTCACCTACCGCCACGCACGCGGCGAGGCGGGCACCGAGTTGATCCCGGGGGTCGCCACCGCGCTGCCGACGGTCACCGACGGAGGCAGGCTCTACGCGATGACCCTGCGACGCGGGCTGCGGTTCTCCAACGGCGGCACCGTGCAGGCGTCCGATGTGGTCGCGACCTTCGAGCGCGCGATCGCCACCGAGGACAGCCCGGTCCGGCCGCTCCTGTTGCCGGTGCTCCAGGGCGCCTCGTCATTCGCCGCGGGCCGGGCAACGTCGATCTCCGGGGTCACCGCCGACGACGCGACCGGCGAGGTCACCATCCGGCTGCGCCGTGCCGACCCGGGCTTCGAGGCGCTGCTCGCCGAACCCGCGCTCGGGATCGTGCCCGCGGGCACGCCGGTGCGCGACAGTCCCGGCCACCCGCCGCCGGGAGTGGGCCCCTACCGACTGAGCGACGTCGCCCCCGGTCGATCGTTCACCCTGCAGCGCAATCCGTTCTGGAACGCCGTGCCGGGGATCCCCGCCGGACAGGTCGACATCGAGGTGACCCTCTCCCGGGACGGGGCCGCCAACGCCCTCGCCGTGCTCAACGACGTGCTCGACATCGCCGATCCGGCGCAGGGGCTGCCGCTGAGTACGCTCGCGGAGATCCGGCGTCAAGGCGTCGGTCGCGCCCGGCTCGTCGCCGACGGACGGCCCGTCGCGTATCTGTTCCTCGACGCGCACGCCGCGCCGTTCGAGGACCGGCTGGCACGTGAGGGCGTCGTCGAGGGACTGGGCGCGCTGACGCCAGCCCGCGCCGGCGCGCGCACCCTCGCAGCCGTGTGCGATGCGGTGCCGGAGGTCTCGAGCGGGCGGACGCCCGTCGGGTGCCCGAGCCCGGTCACGTCCGGTGGCGCACTGGCGTCGGCCAGATCGCTGGTGGCTCGGTCGGGGACGGCCGGAGCCCCGGTGGTCGTCTGGTCGCCACGGACGGGCCCTCAGCGCGCATGGCTGCGCGACGAAGCGGCGGTGTTGCGTTCGATCGGCTACCAGGCCGGGGTGGTGACGGTGCCCGACGCGACGTATCGCAGCGAGATCACCGCGCTCGTGCCCCACCGGGTCGCCGGCAGGACGACGGGCCGTTCCCCGGGGGTGGGTCCGTTGAAGGCGCACCACACAGACAAGTCCGCCGACGGGCCACCGCTGGAGACCATCCCGGCGGTCGTCGGCGGCCGGCTCGCCGCGAGCATCCGCATCCCGGTGCAGAACGCGGTCGTGGTCGCGATCAGCTCCGACGTCACGCTCACCCGAGCCCGCCGTGCCCACATGGCCACGCTCGCCGAGCAGGCGGTGCCGGAGCTCATGTCCTGGCGGATGGACCAATCCGGCGCGGTGATCGATCCCGTCGACGGGATCGACCTCACCTCGCTGCGGCTGCGGTAGCTGCCAGACGCTGCAGCGAGCGACCGCCGGGTGTCGCGCAGCGCGCGACACCCGGACGACAGCCGGCTACTTCAGCTCGAACGAGGTGAAGTCCAAGCCGTAGACGGGGTTGAGCACCATCGCCGCGAAGTTGATCCGGTCAGAGGTGAACTCCGGGAACACCGGGTAGCCGTAGGGCACCACGTAGGCCTTCTTGGAGACGTACTCGTCGAGCTTCTGCCACTGCGGGACGACCGTCGACAGCTGCGTTGCCGGGACCGCTCCCAGGCGGGCGTCCTCGGAGTTCACGCGCGGGTCATTGATCTGACCGAAGTTGAGGTTGTTGGTGTGGAGGATCGCGTGACCGTCGAGCAGCACCCCGTAGTAGTCGACGGGGTTGGGGAAGTCCTCGATCCACTCGTACTCGCCGGTCTGCGGATGGAGCCGCAGCTCGCCGATCGTCTGCGCGTAGACCGAGGCGTCGATCACCTTGATCGATGCCTTGAACCCGATCTGGTTGAGGAACTGGACGTAGTACGTCATCCACCCCTGCGCCGGGCTGCCGCTCTCGGCCCACACGGTGACCGGCTGGCCGGCCTCCCCCGATTGCTTGACGAGCGCCTTGGCCTTGGCCAGGTTCCCGTCCTGCGAGGCGCCGTACGGACAGGGCGCGGTCGGATGCCCGGGGACCGCCGGCGGCAGCAGGTAGCAGGCCGGAGCCAGGGTGCCCGACGCGACGCGGTTCATCGCGGCGCGGCTGAGGCCGACCGCCACCGCCTCACGCGCGAGCTGGTTGTTGAACGGCTTCTCCGTGCTGTTCATGAACACGTACCAGGTGGAGATGCCGATGTTGGCCTCCTTGAACCGGTCGGACGCCTTGGCGTGGATCTGGGGCAGCAGGCTGCCCGGCACGGTGTCGTCGTAGTCGAAGATGTCGGTGTTGTTGTTCAGGACCGACTCGGCGTTGGACGCGATGTTGGAGTTGACCGTGACGACGATCTTGTTGGCATGCCCGTCGGGGACCCCCGGGACGTGCGCCGCCGCCCAGTGGGGGTTCTTGACCAGCGTGTAGGACCGGTTGACCTGGATGTTTGTGACCATGTACGGGCCGACGCCGGGCGGAGGGTTGTTCGCCTCGTTGTGCATCGGCGTTCCGGCCGGGACCAGGCCGAGGGCCGGCAGCCCCAGCACGTTCTCGAACGCGCCGTACGGGTGGGTGAGGTGGATCACGATCTTGCCGGTCGCGTCGTTGGTTTCGATCCCTGAGATCGTCTTGGCCTTGCCGGCTGCATATGCGGCGGCGCCCACGACCCGCGGCGTCATGAACTGACCCGACCCGCCCCACGGGATCTTCACCGCCCGTTCGAACGCGTACGTGAAGTCAGAGGCCACGGCGGGCTTGCCGTTGGAGAACTTCAGCCCCTTGCGCAGGGTCATCGTGTATGTCCGGCCGCCGTCGGTGATCTTGGGAAGCGTCGTCGCCAGCCCGGGCTGGAGCTTGGTTCCGGCGACGCCGTCGGCGCGGTGATAGGTGAGCAGGCCCGTGTAGACGACTGAGTTCACCTCGAATCCCTGGCCCGAGTAGTCAAACCCCGGATCCAGCGACTGGGGCATCGTGGACTCGACCATCGTGATCGTGCCGCCCTGCGTGCCGCCACCGGTATTCGACGTGTTCGTCGAGGTGCCCTTCGACGAGCTACCGCCACCGCCGCAACCGGCGAGCGCAAGCACCGCGCACGCAGCCGCGGTCGACCCAATCAAGCTGCTTCTGTGTCTCCTCACGAGCCAACCCTCCTGGGCCTCTTGCCGATCAAGGCCGAGAACGATAACGGCCCGCGGCGACGTGAGCGGTGAAGCATTGGTGAAGGTTTGTGAACGTTCACGCGCCGAGACTAAGGGGCTCGTGCCTCGGAACTAAGGGGTCGAGCCTCACGACCGGCTCCATTTGCCCGATGTGGACGCCGGGGTCGCAGTCCACCCTGGACGCACGTTGTCACCACACCCCAGGAGAACACCGTGCATCCCCAGCTCACGTCATACATGGCCAACGACCACATCGACTCGCTCCGCCGCGACCGAGCCCCCCACTTCCGCGACTCGCCCTCCCAGACGACCCGTCTATGGCGATACTTGCGAGATGCGCGCGAGGCTGAGCAGCCGTCGGTTCATCGGACGGGAAGGCGAGCTGGCTGAACTGGAGCTGGCGGCCCGCGAGGCCGCCTCCAGTCGGCCGGGGCTGGTTCTGCTCGGTGGAGACTCCGGCGTCGGCAAGACCCGCCTGATCGCCGAACTGGAGCGCCGGCTGCGGCCCGAGTCCGATGACTCGGATTCCGCCCCGCCCGCCCCGCCAGCCCCGCCGGTCCCCGCCGACGCGGAGAGGCCGCTGGTCCTGCGCGGGGACGCGGTGCAGGCCTCCGACGGTGAGTTGCCCTACGCCGCGTTGCTCGGGGCGCTGCGCCCGCTCGTCCGCGCCCACGACCCGGCGTTCGCGCTCCTGCCGGACGGCACCCGCGCGCAGCTCGCCACGCTACTGCCGGGGCTGCAGGATGTCCCCGCGCGTGAGGCCCCGGGCGAGGGTGACGGCAGCGCTCGGCTCGCTCTGTTCGAGGCGCTGCTCGCACTGCTCGACCGCCTCAGCGAACGTGCGCCGCTCATCCTGATCCTCGAGGACATGCACTGGGCCGACCGCTCGACGCTGGCATTCGTCGCCTTCCTCATCCGCAGCTTGCGTGACGAGCGCGTCCTCGTCGTGCTCAGTTACCGCAGCGACGAGCTCTACCGGCGCCACCCGCTGCGCCCGCTGCTCTCCGAGCTCGGGCACGGCGAGGGAGCGCGCCGCATCATGCTCGAGCCGTTCGATCGCGACGAGCTCTCCGAGGCGCTCGCCGACATCCTCGGCGCCCCGCCCAAGCCGGCGCTGCTGCAGCGGCTGCTCGAGCGCGGCGAGGGCAATGCGCTCTACACCGAGGAACTGCTCGCTGCCGGCCTCGACGGGCGCGGGGCCCCGCCGCGTTCGCTGAGCGACGCATTCCTTGGCCGCATCGAGCGGTTGTCGCCCGACGCCCAGCGCGTCGCGCGGGCGCTCGCGCTCGGCCGGGCGCTCGACGAGCCGGCGCTTGCGGAGATCACCGGCCTCGACGACGGTGCGTTGCGTGAGGCCCTGCGCCAGGCCGTCGCCGAGCAGGTGCTCGTCCCGGTCGCGGGCGAGACCTTTGGGTTTCGCCACGCGTTGCTCCGCGAGGTGCTCTACGACGATCTGCTTCCCGGCGAGCGCGGGGCACTGCACGCCGCGCTCGCTCGCCGGCTCGAGGAGGAGGCCGAGCAGAGCGGCGAGGATGACGACGAGCGGCTCGACCGCATCGTCTCGATCGCGTCTCACCACTTCGCCGCCGGCGACCAGCCGGCGGCGCTGCGCACGAGCATCGTCGCGGCCGACGCGGCCACCTGCGGGCGCGCCTTCGAGCAGGCGGCGGACCTCTATGAGCGTGCGCTCGCGCTGTGGCCCCGCGTCCCGGACCCGGAGGCGCTGGTGGGCATCGACCATGCCGCACTGCTGTGGCGAGCCGCGGTGACCCTGTCGACGCTCGATGCCCGTTCGCGTGCGGAGACGCTGCTGCGCGAGGCGCTGGGCGAGCTTGACCGCGATGCCGACCCGACTCGATATGCCAGGTACCTGATGCGACTCGGCTCGATGCTCTGGTCGCTCAACCGGGGTGACGACGCGATCGCCGCGGGGCGCCAATCGCTCGAGTTGCTCCCCGAGGGCGATCCCGAGCGGCCGCACGTCCGCGGCTGGCTGGCGCGGCTCCAGCTTCTGCGCGGGCGCTTCCGCGAGGCGAGCGCCGAGGCGGAGGCGGCGCTGGCGGATGCGCGCGCGGTCGGCAACGAGCACGCCGTCACCGAGTTGCTCGACACCCGCGGCATGGCGCTCACCGCGCTCGGGCAGATCGACGAGGGCATCGCGTCGCTGCGTGAATCGATCGACCTGGCGCGTCGCAACGACGAGACCGAGCGGTTGGCGACGTCATACGCAAACCTCGCCGACATGCTCCTGCTCGCTGGGCGTGGGCCCGAGGGCATGCAGGTTGCGCAGGAAGGTCTTGAGCTGACGCCGCCCGAGCATGTCCGCGCCCATGGATGGCTGACGCTGGTGCTCTCCGAGGTCGCGTTCGCCTGCGGCGAATGGACACTGGCCCGGAGCAGCCTGTCGCCGATGCCCAAGGCGCTCAGCGGGATCTTCTACATCTTCCGCATGCTCCGCGTCGCCGAGTTGGCGATGGGAGTCGGTGACGAGGAGCGTGCGGCGGATGCCCTGGAGCGGATCGCCGAACCGGTCGCTGCGTCGACCGAGCCGCAGTGGATCGGCGGCTACGGTGCGCTCACCGCCGATCTTTTCGCCCGTCGCGGCGACCTTGCCGGCGCCCAGCTTGCCGTCGCCGAGGCGCTCGACCGGATGGAGGTCTGCACGGAGGACATCGGCCGGATCTCACGGGTCAGCCTGAGCGGGATCGCGGTCGAGGCCGACCGCGCGCAGCGTGCCCGCGATCTCGGCGACACGGCGGCGCGCCGGGACGCACTCGCCCGGGCGCGATTGCACCTTGGGCGGCTGGAGGCGTGCGCCGAAGACGGCGGTCCGCCGGAGTCGGCGCGGGCGCTCCACGGCCGGGCGGAGATGGCCCGCGCCCGAGGCCGGGGCGCGGCGAACGCATACGCACGCGCGGCCCAGGCCTGGCGCACGATCCACATTCCATACTCGGCGGCGATCGCCACCTGGCGTCAGGCGGAGTGCCTGGCCGAGAACGGGGACCGCGAGGGGGCGGCCGCCGCCGCGCAGCAGGCGCTCGAGGAGGCACGGGCGCTCGGCTCGATGTGGCTGGAGCGCGAGATCCGCGGGCTCGGGGAGCGGGCGCGGCTCGGACTCGCCGGCGCCGCCGACGGCGATGGAGGCGGCGCGGAGCCCGGGCCCGGGGAACCGGTCGCCGACGCGGTCGAGGACCCGTTCGGGCTCACCGAGCGCGAGCGGCAGGTCCTCTCGCTGCTCGCCGAAGGGGCCACCAACCGCCAGATCGGCGCGGCGCTCTACATGGCTGAGAAGACCGCGAGCGTTCACGTCTCCCGAATCCTGGCCAAGCTCGACGTGCGCGGCCGGACCGAGGCCGCCGCGGTCGCGCATCGCCTGCACCTCGCCGCTCCTCCCGGAAGCGTCGCGCGCCGTTAGGGTCGACTTTCGTCGCGGTGTCCATTCCGGGGCGCGCCGTTCGTTCAGCGGGTGAAGCCGGCATCCGGCCGGCATGACCAAAGGAGCAGGAGATGCCTCAGTACGCAGCGCTCATCTACGAGCCCGGCGATCCCGATTGGAGCACGCCCGACAACCCGGAGAAGCAGGCGATGCTGGCGGATTACGGCGCGTTCGGCGCGACCGCGGCGGCGGTGCTGCGCGGCGGCGCGGCGCTGTACCCGACGACGACCGCCACGACGGTGCGCGTGAACGGTGGCAAGGGTGGCGACGTCGTCACCAGCGACGGCCCGTTCGCGGAGACCAAGGAGGTCCTCACCGGCTTCTACCTGATGGAGTGCGCCGACCTCGACGAGGCCGTGCGCTGGGCGGCGCAGATCCCCGCCGCCTGGTACTCCGGGATCGAGGTCCGGCCGGTCATCGACTTCGGTGGCTCGGAGTCCTGACGAGACCGGCGAGCGCGCCGCCCTCGTCCGTCTGGTCAGGGACGAGGGCGCGCGCGTGCTGGCGACGCTCGTGCGGACAACGGGCTCGTGGCAGCTCGCCGAGGACGCGGTCCAGGATGCCGTCATGCGGGCGCTCGACCGCTGGCCCCGCGACGGGATCCCGCCCGAGCCCCGCGCCTGGCTCACGGTGACCGCCCGCCGGCGCGCGATCGATCTCATCCGGCGCGAGGTGATGCGCGACTCAAAGGAGCTCGCCGCGGTGGAGCTGCGGGTGCCCGACGAGGAGCCTCCCGACCACGGGGTGGTTCGCGACGACCTGCTGCGGTTGCTGTTCGTCTGCTGCCACCCGGCGCTGTCGGTCGAGGCCCAGACCGCGCTTGCGCTGCGCACGCTCGGCGGCCTGAGCACCGAGGAGGTCGCGAGCTCGTTGCTCGTCAGCCCCGCGACGATGGCCAAGCGCCTCACTCGCGCCAAGCGCAAGATCCAGGTGGCGCGGATCCCCTACGAGGCGCCCTCGCCCGAGGATCTGCCCGACCGGTTGCAGGGCGTGCTCACCGTCGTCTATCTGATGTTCAACGAGGGCTATCACGCGAGCGGCGGCGACGGCCCGCTGCGCCGCGGGCTGACGAGCGAGGCGATCCGGCTGGCCGCCCTGCTGCGCGAGCTGTTGCCCGGCCAGGTGTCGGTGCTCGGGCTGGCGGCGCTGCTGCAGCTCCACGACGCGCGCACCCCGGCGCGCCTGGACGAGGACGGCGAGCCGGTGCGGCTCGCCGAGCAGGATCGGTCGCGGTGGGACCGCGACGCGGTCGCTCGCGGGCTCGCGCTGCTCGGGCTCGCGCTGCGCGGCTCGGTCGCGCACCCGGACCCGTTCGTCGTGCAGGCGGCGATTGCCGCCTGCCATGACCTCGCCCCCACCTGGGAGGCGACCAACTGGCCGGCGATCGTCAGCTGGTACGACGTCCTGCTCACCGTGGGCGACACCCCGGTCGTGCGCCTCGGGCGCGCGATCGCCGTCGGTGAGCTGCACGGCCCGGAGGCGGGGCTCGCCGCGCTCGAATCGATCGAGGGGCTGGAGAGCCACCTCCCGTTCGTGGCCGGCCGCGCCGAGCTGCTCGCCCGGTCGGGGCGTCTGGCGCAGGCCCGTGACGCCTACCGCGCGGCGCTCGAGCTTCCGACGAACCGGGCGACGCGCCGCAGGCTCGCGGCGCGGCTGGACGAGCTGGGTTAGGCTGCCGCACCACGAATGCGCACGCCTGCCGAATGGGAACGCCACGAACGCACGATCATGGGGTGGCCGTGCCGGACCGAACTGTGGGGCGAGACGCTCGATCAGGCGCGCTCCGACTACGCGTCGGTCGCCAACGCCGTCGGCGCGTTCGAGCCGGTGACGATGATCGCCAACCCCGGCGAGCAGGCCGCTCAGGCGCGCGCGGCGTGCAGCGACGCGGTCGACGTGGTCGAGCTGCCGATCGACGACTCATGGCTGCGCGACTGCGGTCCGATCTACACGATCGGTGACGATGGCTCACGGGTCGCCGTCCACTTCCGGTTCAACGCGTGGGGCGAGAAGTTCCCTCCGTGGGACAGCGACGCCGCGGTGGGCGCGCAGATCGCAGAGCTGCTCGGCGACTCGGTGCGCGAGGCCGAGCTCGTGTTGGAGGGCGGGTCGATCCTCACCGACGGCGAGGGCACGCTGCTCACCACCGAGCAGTGCCTGCTCAACCGCAATCGCAACCCGTCGATGAGCCGCGAGGAGATCGAGGCGGCGCTGCGCGAGCATCTCGGGGTCGAGCGCATCGTCTGGCTCGGCGACGGGCTCGTGGAGGACCGTGACACCGATGGCCACGTCGACCTGATCGCCGCCTTCACCTCGCCCGGCCACGTACTGCTGCAGACCGTGGAGCAGTCCAACCCCAACCATGCCGGCTGCGCGGAGAACGCCCGGCGGCTGCGCGAGGCCGGAATCGCCGTGAGCGAGATGGGACTGCTGCCGTACGGGGAGGTCGCGGGGAAGACGGTCGCCGGCAGCTACATGAACTTCTACATCTGCAACGGCGGGGTGGTCGTTCCCATCGCCGGCATCGACCCCGACATGGATGAGCAGGCGCTCGCCGTGATCGCGGCGGCCTATCCGGGCCGCGAGGTCGTCGGGGTGCCCGGGCTCGTGATCGCATACGGCGGCGGCGGGCCGCACTGCATCACCCAGCAGGTACCGGCCGTCGAGGGATGAGAGGAGCACGATGACCCTGCAACTGATCGTCAACACCGAGATTCCTCGCTCGCTGGCCCGTACCCGGCCGGCCGAGCGCCCGCCGCTCCGGCTCGGGTTGGTCCAGGAGCGTTGGCACGCCGACCCCGACGAGCACCGCGACGCCCTGGCCACCGGCGTCCGGATGGCCGCCGGCGAGGGTGCGCGGATCGTCTGCCTGCAGGAGCTCACCCTCTCCCGCTACTTCGCGACCACCCCCGAGGGGCCGCACCCGGGCGGCGCCGAGCCCGAGGATCTCGCGTCCGGGCCGACGGTGTCGTTCGCCGTCGAGATGGCGGTCGAGACGGGGGTCTACGTCCACGCCTCGTTGTACGAGCGCGCCGACGAAGATACGACCCCACCCGCCCTCGGGTACAACACCGCGGTGATCGTGGGGCCCGACGGGCGCCTGGTGCAGCGCACCCGCAAGCTGCACATCCCGATCACTGCCGGCTATTACGAGGACAAGTATTTCCGGCAGGGGCCGGCGTCTGAGACCGGCGGCCCGTTTCCGCTGATCACCCTGCCGCTCGGTGACGAGGACGGCTCGAGCGCGCAGCTGGGCGCACCGACGTGCTGGGACCAGTGGTTCCCCGAGCTCGCCCGCGCCTACTCGCTGGCCGGTGGCGAGGTGCTGATCTACCCGACCGCGATCGGCTCGGAGCCGGATCATCCGGACTTCGACACCCAGCCGCTGTGGCAGCAGGTGATCGTCGGCAACGGCGTCGCCAACGGCACGTTCATGGTCGCGATCAACCGCACCGGCGTCGAGGAGCCGCTGACCTTCTACGGCTCGAGTTTCATCTCGGACCCGTACGGGCGGATCCTCGTCCAGGCGCCGCGGTCGGAGCCCGCGGTGCTCGTCGCCGACCTCGATCTCGATCAGCGCCGTGACTGGCTCGAGCTATTCCCGTTCCTGACCACGCGCCGCCCGGACGCCTACGGGTCGCTCGTGCGCTGAGCACCCCGCCGGCGCCTGACGTCGGTGGCCGGGCGCACGTGACGATTCTGTGCCGAGGGGGCGAGAACAGATCCTCCGTAGGCTCATACGAACATGGATTCGTTCACCACCGCCGCCCTGGAGCGGCTGCGCACCCTCACCGGCGACCCGGCCGCCCAGTTCCGGGACGGCCAGCTCGAGGCGATCAGCGACCTCGTCGCCGATCGTGACCGCGTGCTGTGCGTGCAGCGCACCGGATGGGGCAAGTCGGCCGTCTATTTCGTCGCGACCTCGCTGCTGCGCGACCCGCCGGCCGGCGCGGACCGCGCGGCCTCGGGGCCGACGCTCATCATCTCGCCGCTGCTCGCGCTGATGCGCAACCAGCTTGCGGCGGCCGGGCGACTGGGGCTCGCCGCGCACACCGTCAACTCGACCAACCGCGAGGAGTGGGACCAGGTCCGGGACCGCCTCGCCGGCGACGGGCTCGATCTGTTGCTGATCAGCCCCGAGCGACTGAACAATCCCCGCTTCCGCGAGGAGATGCTGCCGCTGTTCGCCGCGTCGCTCGGGCTGCTCGTGATCGACGAGGCTCACTGCATCTCCGATTGGGGCCACGACTTCCGGCCCGACTACCGGCGCGTCGGCGAGATGCTGGTGGCGCTTGGGGGGCGCGACCGGGACGCGGACGGCATTCCGGTACTCGCGACCACGGCAACCGCCAATGATCGCGTCGTCGCCGACGTGACCGAGCAGCTCGCCACCACCGACCCATCGCGTCGCTCGACGCTGCGCAGCTACCGCGGAGCGCTCGCCCGGGCGAGCCTGCGCCTGGAGGTCGTCGAGCTCAGCCGCCCCGCGGAACGGCTGGCCTGGCTGGTCGAGCACCTGCCGGCGATGGACGGCTCGGGGATCGTCTACACGCTCACCAAGCGCGACGCCGATCAGGTCGCCGAGTTCCTGAACGCGAACGGGATCACGGCGCTCGCCTACAGCGGCGACCAGGACAGCGACGCGCGCGTGTCGACCGAGCAGCGCCTGCTCACCAACGAGGTGAAGGCGGTGGTGGCGACGAGCGCGCTCGGGATGGGCTACGACAAGCCCGACCTGGGGTTCGTCGTGCACTACCAGGCGCCCGGGTCGGTGGTGGCCTACTACCAGCAGGTCGGGCGCGCGGGTCGCGGCGTGGAGCACGCCGACGTCGTGCTGCTGCGCGGCCAGGAGGACCGCCGCATCCAGGACTTCTTCATCGAGCAGTCGTTCCCCTCGCGCGAGCGTGTGCAGGCGGTGCTCGCCGAGCTCGAGTCCGCGGCGCCCCAGGGCCGCACGACGCGCGAGCTGATGGCGGTCGTGAACCTCGGGATGGTGCGCCTGGAGGCGATGCTGAAGATCCTCGACGTCGAGGGGGCGGTCCAGCGCGACGGGACCCGCTGGACGCTCGCGCCCTCGGCCGCCGAGTGGGAGTACGACGCCGAGCGCTACGCCCATGTGACCGCGCTGCGCCGCGCCGAGCAGGAGGCGATGGCCCGCTATGGCGCCGACGGCCGCTGCCTGATGCGGGTCCTCCAGGAGCAGCTCGACGATCCGGAGCCCGAGGATTGCGGTCGCTGCGCGGTCTGCACCGGCGCCCGCTTCGCCGATCCGCCGGACCCGCGGTTGATCGAGCTCGCCGGGCGTCACCTGCGCTCGCGGCCGATCGAGCTCGAGGTCAAGAAGATGGCTCCGGACGCGCAGGGGACGATGCGCAAGATCGCCGAGGATGCACGCATCGAGCCCGGCTGGGCGCTCGCCCGGTTCGGCGATGGCGGCTGGTGGCCGGCGGTCGCGCGTGGGCTGAGCGACGGCACGTTCGATGAGGAGGTCGTGCAGGCGCTGACGGACATCGTCCGCGCGCACGTGCCGTCGGCGAGGTGGTTGTGCGCGGTCCCGAGCGCTCAGCTGGGTGACACCCTGGACGGGCTCGCGAGCCGGGTCGCCGAGGCGCTCAGCGTGCCGTGCCCCGCGCTGGTGGCCCGCACCGAGTCCCGCCCGCCGCAACGGGAGATGGAGAACGCGGTCAGCCAGGCGGCGAACGTCCGCGGCGCCTTCCGGGTGACCGCGACGCCGCCGCGCGGCACCGGTGTGCTGCTCGACGACCGGCGCAGCTCGGGCTGGACGCTCGCGATGGTCGGCGGCCAGCTGCGGCGCGCGGGCGCTGAGCGGGTCGTGCCGCTGGCGCTCGGCACGTTGCTCTGACACGAAAGGTCAGCATCTCTTGACAGGAGCACCCCGGTGATGTGGGATGCGCGCGTGCTCAGGAGCGGACGACGGTGGCGGGGACTTGTCACGGCGGCGGCGCTGTGCTGCGCCGGGCTGCTCCTGTTCGGCGTCGCGTCATCCGGCGCCGGGGCGCGCCCGGTGGTCGCACGTGCAGCGGGGTGCGGGGGCGGCAGCAGCAGCGGCGTCATCTATTCCTACGGAGGGCCGACCCGGATCGTCTCCCAATTCGATGTGCCGGTCTGCATGACCGGTCGGCTGACGGTCACCTTCGCCGGCGATCCGGCTGCGGGGTGTGCCACCGCAGGGTTGTGCGACTACTTGGGCACGGACACGTACGCGCCCGACCCTGGAAACGCCGGCGACATCAACATCGTCACGATCGAGCGACACGGCCACCGCTCATCGACTGCCTCACTGTCTGTCGGTGGGCCAAGTTCGCTGGTCACCAGCGCCGTACAGCGGACCATCGGCGGCGCGACGGCCTCGTGTAGTGACAACGTCGGGACGCCCCGGGAGTTCGATGGTTCGTCGTTCGCGTTGCCGGTCGCGCGCGGGAGGGTGACGATCGGGCTCCGGCATGCCCAACCGGCGCTGCTTGGAAGTCGCTGTGCCGGGCCGCTCGATGTCGACCTCGCGTCTGTCCTGCCCTCGCGCACCATCTCGCTGCGCGCGCTCGAGCATGGAGAGACGACCATCGATCTCACGGGCAGCGGGCAGTTTGTCGCCCATGGGCTGTCCGGGACGGTCTCCTCGACGCTCATGCTCACGCTCGGTCGCCGGCAACGTGAGAAGCAGGGCATTGCGCCGCCTGGACCCACTCGGACGCGGGTGAGTCACGTGGTGACGGTCGCATACCGCGTCGCCCACCTCACCGGCACCGCCGTAGCGACGGTGCAGAGTTCAGCCCTGCCCGCGCTCTGCGGCCCATTCGACGCGTGCGGGCTCGAGGGCACGATCGCGGTCTCCTCCGGCGTCGCTGCGCGCGGCTCGGCCTTCCTCACCGCGGACAGCTCGCACGCCACCGTCGATCATTTGCGGACGGAGCTCCGCGGCCGCGGGCGCGGCAAAGTGTTCGGGGCCGGGCTGGTGAACGTCCATGGCTCCGTGGATGCAGATCTCACCCAGAGCGGGGTCACCTGCACAGACGGCGTGGCGCTGCGCAGGTTCAGCATCCAGCTCGTGCGCACCGGCCGCGCGGTTGCGGTGTCCCTCGCGCCGGCTGAGTCACAGGCGATCGATCCGTTCCGTACACGCTGTCCCGGTCCGTACCTTGGCTCCCATCGCTTCGCCTCGGCGGTCCTTCCGGCCGACGTGCTCGGCCGCCGGTCGTTCACCGTCAGTCTGCGCGGGATTCCGTTCCAGGACGCGCCGTACAGCGTGACGACGCGTTCCACGCTCAGGCTGACTCTGCGCCGCGGCGCCACGCAGGTGCACGTGATCAAACTTCCGGTTCCGGACGCGCGCTGACGGATCAGCCGTGCTGGGTGACGGTCAGGCCGGCCGGGACCTCGATCCCGCCCACTGAGGGCACCGGCTGGCCGTTCAGCCGCGCATAGAACGCGGCGGCGACCCGCTCCGCGTGACGCTTGGCCAGATCGGCGCGCTCGCCGGCGAACCGCTCGTCGACGCTCATCCGCCACAGCCACAGCCAGCGCTCGAAGTGCCCCGCGAACAGCGTCACCTTCTGGTTGAGCGCGGCGTGCGGGGCGAACGCGCCGCCGCCATAGGAGCGGGCCCCGAGCAGGATCGTCTCCCAGAACGAGGTGATCTTCGGGACGTGGGCCTCGAGGTCGAGGTGGGCGACGTCGGTGAAGATGAAGCCGAGGATCGGGTCGGTCATCGCGCGTCCGTAGAACGTCCGCACGAGCGCCTCGCAGTCCTCACGGCTCTCGATGTCGTGAAGCTCGCTCATCCTCCACCGAGGATAGGAGCGGCCCCTCCTACTCGGTCGCCGACCGCTCCCGCGCGCGATACGCGGCCGCGGCGTTGCGGTTGGAGCAGCGCGTGCTGCAGAACCGCCGAGACCGGTTGCGGGAGAGGTCGAGCACGAGCCCCTCGCAGCTGTCGTCGGCGCACACCGACAGGCGCGAGAGCTCGTCGGCCCGGATCAGGTCAACCATCGCCATCGCGGTCTCGACGATCACCCGGCGGTCCAGCGGTGCCTGGGAGGAGATCGCGTGGATGTGCCAGTCGAGCTCGTCGTGGCGCACGAGCTGGGGGACGGCGCGGGCGTCGGCGAGCATCGCGTTGGCGATCCCGGCGGCGCGGTCGCGGTCGGCGGTCAGCAGCGTGCGCAGCTCACCGCGGATCGCGCGCAGCGCCGACAGCTCGGTCGCATCGCGGTCGTGCCGGCCGGTGTAGCGGTGGGCCGTCCACCAGCTTTCCACCTGCCCCTGGGTGAGCAGGGTGTCGGGCTCCTCGGCGGTGTTGACAAGCTCGACGGCCGCACGCAGCGACCATTCTGTGTCAGGAGCAAAAAGCACGTTGACAGATTATGCCGCAGTCGCTAGCGTCATGTGCCATGAGTAAGAACACTCATGACGGCGACTCTGGAGCCGGGCTGGCGCTGGTCGCGCTCTCCGCCGCGTCCTTCGGGCTCTCCGGCGCCCTGGCACGCGGACTGCTGACCATCGGCTGGACCCCCGGGGCCGTCGTGCTGGTGCGGCTCGGACTGGGCGCCCTCGTCGTCGCGCCGTTCGCGTTCGCGGACCTGCGCGGCCGCTGGCGCGTGGTGCGCGCCCACGCCGGGCTGGTTGCGCTCTACGGCGTCGTGCCGATGGCGCTCGCCCAATTCGCCTACTTCTCGGCGGTTGGGCGAATGGCGGTCGGCCCCGCGCTCCTGATCGAGTTCACGGCGCCGGCAGCTGTCATCGCCTGGCTGTGGCTGCGCCGCGGGGAGCGCCCCTCGACGATGACGCTGGGAGGCGCCGCGGTGTGCCTGGTGGGACTCGTGCTCGTGCTCGATCTGGTGGCCGGTCCCTCGCTGAACCCCATCGGAGTCGGCTGGGCGCTGCTGGCGATGGTCGGCGCGGCGTCGTACTTCCTGCTCGGGTCAGACGGGATCTCGGAAGTTCCGGCGGTCGGCCTGGCCGGCTGCGGCCTGGTCGCGGCGACTGCCTCGCTGGGCCTGCTGGGCGCGATCGGGGTGATGCCGCTGGGCGCCAGCACCGCGTCGCCGCAGTACGCCGGCGTCCATGTCGTGTGGTGGCTGCCGCTTCTCGCGCTCGGAGCCATCACGTGTGGCCTGGCCTACTGCGCCGGAGTCGCCGGGATCCGGCGGCTCGGCTCGCGCGTGGCGTCGTTCGTCGGACTGCTCGAGGTCGTCTCCGGGGTCGTCTGGGCGTGGGCGCTGCTCTCCCAGGTGCCGGGCCCGCTGCAGCTCGTCGGTGGCCTGCTGCTGCTCGCCGGGATCGTCGTCGTGCGACTCGGCGAGGGGAGACCCGCTCCGGGCTCAGGCGACCTGCGTGCCGGCGGCGGAGCGACTGGTGCGCCGCAGCGCCTCGCCATAGCCGCGGGCGAGCCCAGCCATCGAGCCCTCCCAGGTGCGCTCGCGCGCGGCCGCCAGGCCGGCGCGGCGCAGCCGCTCAGCGAGGACGCTGCTCCCGACCGCTCCGGTCACCGACACGAGCGCGCTGGCCAGGGCGTCGGGGTCGGCCGCGGTGAGCAGCCCACTCTCCCCGTGCTCGATGAGTGACGCCGGCCCGCCCTCGCCGACCGCGATCACCGGCAGCCCGCTCGCCTGGGCCTCGAGGATGACCTGGCCGAACGTGTCGGTGCGGCTCGCGAACAGGAACGCGTCGGCGCTCGCATAGGCGCGGGCGAGATCGGCGCCCTCCAGCCAGCCGAGGAAGGTCGCGTGCTCACGCAGTCGCTCGCGGAGCATCGGCTCCTCGGGGCCGCCGCCCGCGAGCACCAGGTGCAGGCGTGGGTCCCGCGCCCGGGCCGCCAGGAACGCGTCGGCGAGCAGGTCGGCGCCCTTCTCCTTGGTGAGCCGGCCGGCGTAGAGCACGTTGCACTTGCCGCCGAACAGCTTGGGGTCGCCGTGGGCCGGGTCGAAGCGGCTGAGGTCGACCCCGCGGTCCCAGCGACCGATCCGCTCGGACTCGATGCCGAGCTCGGCCAGCCGCGCGTCCGTCGCCTCGCTCGGGGAGAGCACCATCTCGCAGGGGCCGTAGAAGCCGCGCAGCGCTGCGGTGGCGAACAGCTCGAGGTGCGCAGAGCCCGAGCGCATGCCGGCGTAGGCGGCGAGCTCGGTGTGGTAGCTGCCGATCACCGGCAGCTGCATGACCCGCGCCATCAGCCAAGCCCCGATCCCGGCCGGCCCGGGGGAGACGAGGTGAATCAGGTCATATCGACCGTCGGCGAGCGCCTCGACGAGGGCGGGCACGCCCGGCACGCCGATCCGCATCCCCGCGTAGAACGGGATCTCGATCTCGGCGACCGAGGACAGCCGCCGGTCGACGTCGGCGTCGGTGCCGATCACCTCCACCTCGTAGCCCGGCACGCCGCGGTCCCGGATCTGGGCGACCGTCCGGGTGACCCCGTGGGTGGAGCCCAGGCCGTCGGCGACCAGTGCCACCCGTGGCCGCTCGCCGTCGCCGCGCGTGAGCTTCAGCTTCTCACGTCCGAGGAACGCTGTGGCGGCGGCGTAGGGGATCGCCGGGATGCATGCCTCGAACAGCGCGGAGGCGCGCGGCGCGAGGTTCATCTCGCCCGCCTGCACGGCGCCGACCAGCCCGCCGACCGCGGTGGCGAGCGCGCGCTCGTGGATCCGGCGGGAGCGCCGCATCAGGTCGGGGTGGCTGAGCTCCCCGTCCTGGAGCATCCGCAGCAGCTCGCGTGAGGAGAGGGGGTGGGCGGGGTCGATATCCATCGCGGCCAGCCATCCCTGCAGCATCGCGCGGGCGTCCTGGGGCCGGGCGAGCTCCGGATCGCAGCCGTCGCCGCTGCGGGCGTCGCCCTCGGACATGACGCGCTCGATGATCCGCAGCACGGCGCTCGGGTCGGGGGGCGCGTCGCGGTCGTCGCCCGGTAGCGAGCGGATCGCCAGCGCCATCGCCGCGTGTGCCCACTTCGCCGCCGATCCCTGAGCGCCGTGCGCCTCCGCGCGTCCGGCGCGGACGTGGGCGAGGAACTCCTGATGCGTCGCGCATCGCGGCACCTCGGTGTACGTGCGCCCGATGTCGATTCCGGCGTGGTCATCGGAACCGCCGATGGCGGTGCCCCCATGTGTCTCGATGTACACGAACGCCGGAAGATTGAGCTCCTTGGCGCGCGACCCGTTGCGGGTCTCCCATACCGGGAACAGCTGCGCCAGGCGCCGGCGGTGCCGCGCTGTGAGAGGCGCGCGGACCGCGAAGAACGGGTGTGCGAGTGCGCACGTGATCTCCTGCTCTGAGAGGTAGGCCGCGCACGTCTCCACGTCATCGTTATGACGCTGAAGCCACTCGTGGTCCTGTGGCGTGATGCCGTAGCAGAGGACATGCACCGCCTGGGGCTCGCCCTTGAACGACGCGGTGAGCTCCTCGGAGATGAAGGTCCCCGGCAGGTGGCCGATCGCGAGTGCCCCTTCGATCGTGTCATGGTCGGTGATCGTCACAAAATCCATCCCGCGACGACGGGCGAGCTCGTAGACCTCCTCGGGCTCGGTGGCGCACTCGGGAAGGTGCAGGGAACGTTGGATTCCCAGCTTGGACAGCTCCGACGCCGTCGAGTGCACATGCATGTCAATGCGGCTTCTCTCGTTCATTGACTGAAAGGATTCTCCTGCAATTTGCGGATTCGGTGAACAAGGCGCTCATGTCCTGTGACCATTCAGTGAACACCCGGGAATGAGGGGCCGTGGCGGAGAACCATGGGCGTTATGTCCGCCGGCGCACGCGCCGGAACGGCGTCGATCCCCGAGAGAGGTGACACCGTCCGGCTCACACATGGTGAGGTTTTGGTCGAGGTACGGCTCGCGCCGTTCTCGTTCTCCGTGCGACGCCGCGGGGTGACATCGGTGCGCGCCGTCGAGGCGTGGCTGGCGGAGGGCATCGCGCGTGATGTGCTGCTGCAGTTCACCGAGGGTGTGGTGCCGATCGAGGAGCGATCGGCACCACGACGGGTCATGCACGCGCGCGTCCTGGAGCGCCGCCCGAGCGGCGCCACGTTCTCGCTTCTGCTCCAAGGTCAGAACACGGGCACGCTCGACGTCGACGTGTCCCGGGACGAGCGCGTCTCGCTGCGCCTGGACGCCGACAGAGAGCCGCTGCGGCTCGGCCTGGGGTGGGAGCGCATCGCCGACGAACGGCTGTGCGGCCTCGGGTTGCGCCACCAACCGCGCCTGGACCAGGCCGGCCGGGACATTCAGCTCGGCGCGGACCGCCGCTATCGGGGGCCGGACTGCCCGGACGAGATGATCGAGGAGGGCGGGATCCCGCAGGGCGACTGCGCTCCCGTCCCATGGCTGCTCTCGAGCCGCGGATACGGTGTCTGGTGCCGGACCGCCGCCAACGGCACCCGCTTCGACCTTGCGGGTGAGCGGGTCGAGATCTCCACGCGTGCTCACGCCGGCGCGCTGGAGCTTGAGCTGCTGTGCGCGCGGACGCCGGCCGCCGCGCTGCGCGGCCTGTGCCGGCTCACCGGCTGGCCGGCGCTGCTACCGGAGTGGGGCTACGGCTTCTGGAAGAGCCGGGACGTCCACGAGCATCAGGACGACGTGCTCGACGACTTCCTCGGCTTCCGCCGTCACCACATCCCGCTCGACGCCGTCGTGATCGACTCCCCGTGGGCCACGCAATACAACACCTGGGAGTTCAACCCCCATCAGTTCCCGGATGCGCGCTGGATGATCAGCGCGATGCGTGCGTCAGGAGTGCGCACGGTGGTGTGGGTGACGCCGTGGGTGAACCTCGACTCACGCGACGGGCAGATCGCCCCGCAGCCCGAATCCGAGCGTGCGGCCGGGCTGCCCGCCTCCAACTACGCGCCGGGGGCGGCCGCCGGCCACTTCGTGTCCGAGCCCCCGGACAGCGGGCCCTCCCTTCGCGAGGCGCGCGGTGGGCCATACGTCGCGCAATGGTGGATGGGGACCGGCTCGCCCGTCGACTTCACGAGCGCGGCCGCGGAGGTGTGGTGGCGCGAGCAGGCCAAGCGAGTACTGGCGCTCGGCGTCGCCGGTATCAAGGCCGATGACGGCGACGGCTACTACATCCCGGACCGCGTGCGGCTCGCGGACGGGCGCTCGGGCGGCGAGGCGGCGTGGGAGCTGGGCACGCTCCATCGCCGCTGCCTCCAGCGCGCGCTCGATGAGGTCCATCCCGGGGAGGGGGTGCTGTTCGGTCGCAGCGGCTGGAGCGGCCAGCACGCCTACGGTCACACCTGGGGCGGCGACCAGGTCTCGGACTTCTGGTCGTTGCGGGTGCTCGTGGTGGCGCTTCTGTCGGGCGCGATGACCGGGGTCTCGAACGTCTCACACGACATCGGCGGCTACCTCGGCCACCGGCTGGTCGAGCGCTGTCCGGCGGAGCTGCTCATCCGCTGGCTTCAGTTCGGCTGCTTCACCCCGCTGATGCACGCCCACTCGCGGATGGACCAGGAGCCCTGGTGCTATGGCGCAGAGGTGATGGACCTCTACCGCGCCTACGTCCTGCTGCACGAGCAGCTCGTCCCCTACACGCGTGCCGCCGCGGCGACGGCGTCCCGGACGGGGCTTCCGATCATGCGCCCGTACTGCCTGCTCGACCCATCGGACCCGCGCGGTTGGACCGTGGGGGACGCCTACGGGTACGGTCCGGCGCTGTGGGTGGCGCCGGTGCTCGAGGAGGGGGCGCGCACCCGCGAGGTGCTGCTGCCGCGCGGCGATTGGATCCAGACCTGGGACGGCTCGGCGGTCCGCGGCGGCGGTGAGGTCGTCGTCGACGCGCCGCTCGAACGCGTGCCGCTGTGGGTTCGCGCCGGCTCGATCGTCGTCACCTACCCGGCGGCGCACGTCGCCGAGGGGCTCGGCGACACGCCCGAGTCCGAGCGCCCGCTGCGCGCGACCCTGTGGGGCCCGCCGCGGCTGGGCCGGACCGTCGCGCGCCTCGCCGACGGGACGCGAATCGGCTGGCGCGACGGCCGCTGGGAGCTGCCCGCCGGGCGCGAGGTCACGGTTGCGACGCACGGGATGTAGCGGTTAGCGCGCGGGTCCGCCTAAGATCGCGGCGTGCATTTCTCCGAGCTCAACGCGCCCGAACAGCGGGTGCTCGGCTGCCTGATCGAGAAGCGCTGGACGACGCCCGACCAGTATCCGCTCTCGATCAACGCCCTCCGGCTCGCCTGCAACCAGTCGACCAACCGCGACCCGGTCACGAGCTATGACGAGGACACGGTTTTTCGCGCCGCCCAGCGCCTGTGCACCTACGGGCTCGCCCGGCTGGCGAGCGGCCACTCTTCCCGGGCAACGAAGTACCGGCACCTCGCCGAGGAAGGGCTCTCCCTGAACCGCGAGCAGCTCGCAGTGCTCGCCGTGCTGCTGCTCCGGGGCCCTCAGACCCCGGGCGAGCTGAAGGCGCGCAGCGACCGGATGGCCCCGGTGCAGTCGCTGAGCGCGATCGAGCGTGTGCTCGCCGAGCTGGACGACCGCGGCTATGCGCGGCGGCTCGGCCGCCGGCCCGGGCAGAAGGAGGATCGCTTCACCCAGCTGCTGGGCGGCGAGGACGGCGCCGGGGCGATCGACAGCGATGACCTCGGCCCCGCGTCCGGCGCGCCCGCCCACCAGTACGCCGCACCGCCTCAGCCGGCATACCCGAGCCCGGCATCGGCACCGGCACCGGCGGCCGATCCGGAGCTCGAGTCACGGGTCGCATCGCTCGAGCAGGAGGTCGCCGCGCTGCGCGCGCAGCTCGAGGAGCTGTTGAGCTGACGTGAGCGACGAGCAGCCGCTGAGATGAGCGAGCCGGAGGCCGAGCACGAGTTCGACCTCGATGGATACCTCGCGCGGCTCGGGCTCACCGGTCGGCCGACCGTCGCCGAGTTGCACCATGCCCACGTCGTGGCGATCCCGTTCGAGAACCTCGACCCGATGCGCGGGGTGCCGGTCTCGCTCGAGCTCGCCGACCTCGAGCGCAAGCTGGTCGTCGAGCGCCGCGGCGGCTACTGCTTCGAGCACAACCTGCTGTTCGCCGCGGCGCTGCGGGCACTCGGGGTGCAGGCCGAGCCGATGCTCGCGCGGGTCGGGCCGCGAGAGACCCCCGGCCGGACCCTCAGCCACCTGTTCCTGCGCGTCCGTGACCGCGGTCTGAGCTGGCATGCCGACGTGGGCTTCGGGTCAGGCACGCTGAGCGAGCCCGTCCCGTTCGGCCCGGGGGAGGAGTTCGTCCAGCTCGGCTGGCGGCGGCGGATCATCGCCGCCGGCGACGATCTCGTCCTGCAGGCGGTCCGCGACGGCGACTGGGGCGACGTCTACAGCTTCGTCCCGGTGCCGGCCCAGATGGTCGACATCCAGGTCAACAACTGGTACGTCTCGACCCATCCCGGCTCGCGGTTCGTCCACGGCCTCGTGATCACCCGTCATCGCGACGACGGCTCGCGCACCGTGCTGAGCGACTGGAGCGGGACGCTGCGGCTGATCGAGCAGACCGCGGTTGCGGAGACCGCCGTCGAGGTGGAGCGGGCGGAGATCCCCGCGCTCCTGTCCGAGCTCGGCCTCCCCGGCTGGGAGCTCGACGACCGCGGCGTGCCGGCCCTTGCCGAACAAACTCGACTACCCCGATAGACTCGATGGTATTCACGTGTCGGCACTCGCTCGCACACCATCCCGGTCGGGACTGCACGGCGAGGTCGACCTCGCGACGCTCGGCGCGCTGATCGCCGACCGAACGCGGGCGACCTTCCTGCTCTCTTTGCTCGGCGGCGGCCTGACCCCGGCCTCAGCGCTCGCTGCCCGCGCCGGGGTCTCCGCTTCGCTTGCCAGCAACCACCTGCGCAAGCTGTCCGACGGCGGCCTGATCATCGCCGAGCGCCGCGGCCGCCAGCGCCTGTACCGCCTGGCGAGCGCGGCGATCGCGGATGCCCTCGAGGCGCTGATCAGCGTCGCGCCACCCGGGCAGGAGCAGTCGCTGCGCGGCGTGCGTGCCCGGGACAGCCTGCGGCGCGGTCGGCTCTGCTACGACCATCTCGCCGGCCGGGCGGGGGTCGCGATCGCCGACGGGCTGCTCACGCGTGGATGGTTGCTGGAGGCCGACGGCGACTACCAGGTGACCGCCGCCGGCGCGCTCGGGCTCGGCTCGATCGGCGTCGACGTGCGCACGCTCTCCGCGCGGGCGCGGCCGCTCACACGTGCCTGCATGGACTGGAGCGAGCAGCGACCGCATCTCGCCGGCTCGGTCGGCGCCGCGCTCACCGCCGAGCTCCAGCGCCGCGGCTGGCTGCAGTCGCCGGAGGCGAGCCGGGCCGCGCGCGTCACTGACGAAGGGCGGCACGCGCTGCACGCCTGGCTTGGCCTCGACCCGCGCGTCTTCGAGCTGGCGGGCGAGGCGGTCCGCGCGGCCTGACCGGCCCGCGGCCTGACCGGCCCGCGGCCCGGTCGGCGCGCGGCCTGACCGGCCCGCGGCCGGGTCGACAGCGCGTCGGGGCGGCGGCAGTCACGCAACGCCGGTAACCATCGCGGACGGCCCAACCACCACGTCACGGTTGAAGGCGCGCGGACGGCCCGGTCGATCTTTGTGCACTGAGGGTGCTCATCTCTCGCGTCCGCGACGGCGCGCTCGGCCCCCAGCGCGGATCCGTCACAGACCGCGCACCACACGCATCGCTCGTGACAAATCCAGCGCGGCTGAGCTGATCCGCCCGGGCCGATCATCGCCCGGCGGCGCCGGGCGACCCGGTCCGCACAAAGACAACAAAATCAATTGAAAAACCCATATTTCAATCTGCGCTGAACTAGTTCGCATCTACCGTGCCGTCCCGAAGGAGCTTCAACGCGATGACCGAGCACACACACGACACCGACCGCGCCGCGGGCACCGAGGCCTGGCATCGGGACCTTCCCGGCGAGGGCGACGCAGCCGCTCCGAGCGCGACCCGTGACGGCGACCCGCCGCTGTGGCGCAAGCCGCTGTTTCACGTCAAGGCGGGCACGCTCGATCCCAACACCGCCCAGACGAAGGGGATGAAGCGCTTCGAGGCGCTCTCCGCACGGCATGGCGGGACCCAGAAGATCTGGTTGGGGGAGAACCACGTCGGACCGGAGATGCGCTCGGGCGATCACCACCACGGGGAGGCC
This sequence comes from Solirubrobacteraceae bacterium, assembly GCA_036501965.1. Classification (GTDB taxonomy): domain Bacteria; phylum Actinomycetota; class Thermoleophilia; order Solirubrobacterales; family Solirubrobacteraceae; genus Palsa-465. Next base: position 23,564 of record DASXZK010000054.1, on the reverse strand, counting down.
GAGACCGGCATCTACGTGATCTCTGGCCACCCGGTGTTCGTGTTCCTCGCCGACGGCGAGGAGCGGCGGATCGAGACCTCGCCCGGTGACTACGTCTTCGTCCCACCGTACGTGCCCCACCGCGAGGAGAACCCGCACTCCGAGCCCGCGGTGGTGCTGCTCGCCCGCAGCACGCAAGAGGGGATCGTCGTCAACCTGCCGAGCCTCGACGTCGAAGTCGAGATCCCCGGCGACACCACCTGAGCAACCACCAGGAGACGCAACCGATGCCCGTCGAGTTCCTCGGCATGATCGCCACCCAGCACGCCTCGGAGATCCACGCGATGGAGGGGCCGCTCGTCGACCCCGAGTACGTGACGCGGTTCGCGCGGGCTCATGAGGAGTCAGGTTTCGACCGGGTCCTCATCGGCTACTCCTCAGCCTCGCCCGACGGGCTGCAGGTCGCGGCGTATGCGGCGACGCGGACCGAGCGGCTGGGCTTCCTGATCGCGCACCGGCCCGGGTTCCTCGCGCCCACGGTTGCGGCGCGAGTGTTCGCCACGCTTGACCAGTTCTCACGCGGGCGCGTGGCGCTGCACACGATCTCCGGCGGCTCGGACCACGAGCAGCGGCGCGACGGAGACACGCTCGACAAGGCGGGCCGCTACCGGCGCAGCCGCGAGTTCCTGCAGATCCTCAAGCGCGCGTGGACCGAGGATGAGCCGTTCTCCTACGCGGGCGAGTTCTACACCGTCGAGGACTTCGTCAGCCACGTCCGCACCTACCAGCAGCCGCGCATCCCGATCTACTTCGGGGGCTCCTCGCCGGACGCCTACGCGGTCGGCGCGGTCGAAGCCGACGTGTTCGCCCTGTTCGCCCAGCCGGTCCCGCAGATCGCCGAGGAGATCGAGACGATCGCCGCGGCGGCGACCGCCGCACGACGGCCGGAGCCGCCGCGGATCAGCGTCTCATTCCGGCCGATCACGGCCGCCACCGACGCCGAGGCCTGGGAGCGCGCCCACGCGATTCTCGGCGCCACCCGCGAGCGGATGCGTTCGGGCGGCCAGATCCATGGCTGGCGCAACGTCGGCCACGGCCACAGCGCCGGCTCCCAGCGCCAACTCGATGCGGCCGCGCGCGGTGAGCTCCACGGCAAGGCGCTGTGGACGCCGCTCGCCGTCGCGACCGGCGCCCCGGGCAACTCGACCGCGCTCGTGGGCAGCCCCGAGACGGTCGCCGAGGCGCTGCTGGAATACGTCGAGGCCGGCGTGAGCACGATCCTGATTCGCGGCTACGACCCGCTCAAGGACGCGGTCGCCTACCGCGACGTGATCGAGATCGTGCGCCAGGAGGTCGCCCACCGCGAGCGCGTCACGGCCGCCGCGGGCGCAGAGCTTGCACGAGGCCGCGCATGATCGTGGCCGGCGAGATCGTCGAGTACACCGACCCCGGGTGCCCGTGGTGCTGGGCCGCCGAGCCGACGCTGCGCTGGCTCCAGCGTCTGTACGGGCCGTGGCTGCGCTGGCGCAGGGTATTCGGGGTGCAGATGGACGGAGAGCCTGGCGCGGACTCCGATGAGCCCGTCTCGGCGGTGTACGAGCGCTGGCTGGCGGCCGCGCGGCATGGCGGGGTGGGACTGGTGGAGTCACTGGAACGCGCGCACGCGTCGACTCGCCCCGCGGCGCTGGCCGCGAAGGCGGCCGAGCGCCAGGGACCGGCCGCCGGCGACGACGCCCTGCGCGCGCTGCGCGAGGCCTACTTCCTCAACGGCCGTCCGCCCGACAGCGAGGAGCGGATCGCGGATGCGCTGCTCGCCACCCCGGGCCTCGACGTGGCACGCGTGCTGCGCGACATGACGGAGCCGGGCGTGCTCGCCGGGCTGCAGGCCGACTGGCGCGAGGCCCGAGCGCCGCACCCGTCGGTGATCGGGCTGGCCGGCCCCGGGCCCCATCCGGGCGCCGCCAAGCAGGAGGAGCACGCGGTCCGCCACGCATTTCCCACGCTCATCGTCCGCGGCAGCGGCGGCGAGCAGTTGATCCCTGGCTGGCGCCCTCCCGCGGCCTACCGCGAGGCGGTGCGCGCCGCCGCCCCCGAGCTCCGCCAGGCGCCCGAGCCGCCCGCGCTCGAGCCCGATCTGGCGCTCGAGCGGTATCGCTCGCTGTCAAGCGCTGACCTCGCGCTGCTCACCGGCGAGCTGGTGCCGCAGTCGGTATCGGCGACGCCCACGGCGACGACGCCGGTCTGGCGTGCGGCCCGCAAGGGTTCTCATTTTGGCGCTAAACTCAATAATCTCGATTAAGTAACTGTAGATTGACTTCGGATCGCGCCGACCGCGACCCGAGTACCCCGACATCACCCTGAAAGAGGAACCGCCCGTGAACACCGTGAGGACCCTGACCCCGAGGACCGGGATCGCCGCCGTCGCAGTCGCCGCTGCGCTGGCGCTCGCCGCCTGCGGGTCCAGCGCGACGCCCACCGTGCACAGCGGTGGCGCCTCCAGCGCCTCCAGCGGACAGGGCAGCGCGACCGCGTCCGACGTCTCGTCGAGCTCCACCGGCGGCGGCTCGGGCACCCTGAACTGGGAGTGGGAGCTACCCACCTCCTGGGATCCGGTCACCTCGACGGCCGGCTGGGACGTGCACGTGCTCTCGCTCGTCTACGCGTCGATCACCCGGCTGAACCCCAATGGCTCCGCAGGTCCAGGCCTCGCCCGGTCCTGGCGATACTCCGACGGTGGGCGCGCGGTCACGTTCACGCTGCGCCCTGGCCTGAAGTTCTCCGACGGAACGCCGCTGAACGCCGCCGCGGTCAAGCAGAACATCCTGCGCGGCCTGCACCAGGCGAACTCGACGATCGCCTCCGAGCTCGCCGTGATCCGCAAGGTCGTGGTCAAGAGGCCGACCGTGTTCACGCTCGACCTCGCGAGCGTCGACTACCAGGTGCCGGAGCTGCTCGGCGGCAAGACCGGCATGATCGTCAGCCCCAAGGCGCTGGGGCACCCCACGCAGATCCCGACCCACCCGGACGGCGCTGGGCCGTTCTCGCTCACCACCTACGTGCCGGACTCGCACGCCGATCTCGTGCGCAACCCCGCGTACTGGGATGCGAAGGACATCCACCTCGCGCACTTCAGCGTCCAGGACATCACCAACCCCCAGCAGATCCTCGCCGCGCTCGAGTCCGGGCAGGTGAACGTCGCCTACATCCCGGGGAACCTGGTCTCCGCCGCGAAGTCCGCGGGGTTCAAGATCGTCGACATCCCCTCGGAGGTGGTCACCGAGATCGACACCCAGACGACGACCGCCCCGTTCAACAACCCGAAGGTCGACCACGCGATCAACTATGCGATCAACCGCCAGGCGTTGCTGAAGGTCCAGCAGGCGGGCTACGGATCGGTCTCCTACCAGCCGTTCCCCAAGGGCTACGTCGGCTACGACTCAAAGCTGGGGAACCTGTACCCGTACGATCCGGCGAAGGCGCGCAAGCTGATCGGGGAGGCCGGCGCGGCGGCCAAGACGCCCATCACCCTCACCAACGGACTGGGCCCGGCTGACGACTCGCTTGCCGAGCAGTTGCAGAGCCAGCTGCAGGCGGTCGGGCTCAAGGTCTCGATCCAGGATGTCCCGACCGCGACGTTCACCCAGGCGCTGTACGTCAACAAGAGCGTCTCGTTCGCGCTCGACCAGACCGCAGGTCGCGAGTCGCCGATCGAGATGCTCGACGTGCTCTACGACCAGCAGGGACTGATGAACGTCGACGGTAAGACCGCCAAGGAGTCCGCGAACGTCTCCAGCGGCTTCTCCAAGACGCTCGGGGTACCGCTGACCGCCGCCGGCTACGCGTCCGCGCTCCGGTCGTCGGTGGCCACCGCGGTCAAGGACGACCCGATCCACATCTGGCTCTACACGACCCCGCGCATCTTCGCGATCAACAAGAACGTGACCGGGATCCCCCATGACTTCGTCCAGCAGCGCTGGGAAGGCGTGCGGGTGGGCGGCTGAGGATCGCCGTGAGCATCGCCGACATCAGCATCGGGCCGGGCCTCGAGGTCACCGCCGCCCCGGCGGGACCGCGCGCCCGGCGCTCGGTGGCGATCGCGCGCCGGCTCGGCGCCGGGCTGGCCGTGCTCGTCCCGATCGTCGCCATCAGCTCGTTCATCATCTACAGCCTCGGCGCGATCTCCGGGAGCAATCCGGCGGCGACGATCCTCGGCCAGACCGGCAACGCCACGCCGGCGGCGATCGCCAAGCTCGACCGCGCGCTCGGGCTCAACCAGCCGCTGGTGGTCCAGTGGCTGCACTGGCTCTCCCGCGCTGTCCAGGGCGACCTCGGTCGCTCGTACTTCACCCAGATCCCGGTCGCGCAGAGCATCGCGCAGCGGTTCCCGGTCGACCTCTCGATCGTCGGCCTGGCGGCACTGATCGCGATCGTCGTCGGCGGCGCGGCGGGAATCCTCGCCGCCACGCGGCGCGGCGGGATCATCGACCAGACGGTCACGTTCGTGTGCTCGGTGCTCTCGACCCTGCCGGCGTTCGTGGTCGGGATCGCGCTGGTCGTGATCTTCGCCATGGGCGCTCGCCTGCTGCCCGGCAACGGCTATGTCTCTCCGAACGCGAGCGTGCCGCTGTGGCTGCAGCACATCATCCTGCCGAGCCTCGCGCTCAGCGCCCAGGTCGCGGTCGACATCGCCCGCCAGCTGCGCACCTCGCTCGTCGCGGTGCTGGACGAGAACTACGTGGTCGGGGCGACCGTGCGCGGCCTGACGCGCCGCCGCGTCCTCAGCCGCCACGCGCTGCGCAACGCGCTCGGCCCCGCGGTCACGGTGCTCGGCTACGACGTGCCCCAGCTGATCACCGGAGCGGTCGCCGCCGAGGCCGTGTTCTCGCTGCCCGGTCTCGGGCAGCTCGTCCTGCAGAGCGCCCAGACCCGCGACGTCCCCGTCGTGCAGGGAGTGCTGCTGGTGACGAGCACGATGGTGATCGTCTCGAACCTCGTCATCAACGAGCTGCTGCGCTGGCTGCGGCCGGGAGACGACCGCTGATGTCCGCCCGGGTTCTCCGCCGCCCTTCGGCGATCGCGGCGCTCGTGATCCTCGCCGTCGCCGTCTTCATGTGCGCGTTCGGCTCCCTGCTGGCGCCCTACGGCGCGCTGCACCAGGACGTGAACGCGATCAATCAGGGACCGTCGGCGCACCACCTGTTCGGCACCGACTACCTCGGGCGCGACGTGCTCAGCCGGCTGATGGCCGGCACGCGGCTGTCGGTGCTCGCGGCACTGGAGGCGGTCGGCATCGCGGTCGTGCTCGGCACGATCCCGGGCATCGCGGCGGGGGTCATCGGCGGCTGGCTGGACTGGTGGCTCTCGCGGATCGTCGACGCGCTGATGACGCTGCCCGCGATCATCCTTGCCGTCGCGGTGACCGCCGCGATCGGCAATGGCCTCACCCAGGCGATGGTGCCGATCGGCGTGCTGATGGCGCCGCTGTTCTTCCGCGTGATCCGGGCCGCGACGCTCGAGTTCGCCCACACCCAGTACGTCGAGGCGGCGACGCTGCTCGGCGCGGGACGCTGGCGGGTGATCCGCGCCCACGTGCTGCGCAAGGTGTTGCCAACGCTTGCCGTGACCGCGGCCTCGGCAGCCGCCTACGCCCTGCTCACGGTCTCGTTCCTCACCTTCCTGGGGATCGGCGTGGAGCCGCCGACGCCGACGTGGGGCGGGGTCCTGTCCTCGGACCTCGAGTACCTCGCCCAGGCACCGTGGGCGCCGTTCATCCCGGGCGCGGTGATCGCGCTCACCGTCGGCGCGCTCAACGCGCTCGCCGACGCCGTCCGGGACCACGTGCCGGCCCATCAGCTGCCGGCGATCGTCGATCCGGTCCTCCCCGTCACCGAGCCGACCCATGGCGATCTCAGCGCCGCCTGAGCGGGCCACCGCGGAGAGCGCGGCGCTGCTGAGCGTCGACGGCCTCACCGTCTCGGTGCAGAACGGCGCGCGGACCGCGGTGCGCGACGTCTCGCTCCACGTCGGGCGGGGGGAGACGGTCGGGCTGGTCGGCGAGTCCGGGAGCGGCAAGACGCTCACCTGCCGCGCCGTGCTCGGCCTGCTCCCGTCCGGCTGCGAGCTCGACACAGGCCGGATCACGTTCGACGGGAGCGAGGTGGCCGAGCTCGACCGCCGCGGCTGGGAGGCGCTGCACGGCGCCCGCATCGGCGCGGTCTTCCAGGACCCGACCTCCTACCTCAACCCATCGCTCACCGTCGGGCGCCAGCTCTCCGAGGTGCTCCAGGTCAAGCGCGGCCTGGGCCGCGCGGCAGCGCGCGACGAGGCGCTTGAGCTGTTCGCCGCCGTCGGGCTGCGAGATCCCCGCCGGGTCTACGGCCAGTACCCCTCCGAGCTCTCGGGTGGGATGGCTCAGCGGGCGCTGATCGCGATCGCGATCAGCTGCGAGCCCGAGCTGCTGATCGCCGACGAGGCGACCACGGCGCTCGACGTCACCGTCCAGGCCGAGGTGATCGCGCTGCTGTTGCGGCTGCGCGCCGAGCGCGGCCTGTCGGTGCTGTTCGTGTCCCATGACCTCGCGGTGATCGCCGAGCTCTGCGACCGGATCGTCGTCTTCTACGCCGGAGAGGTGGTCGAGCACGGGCCGGCCCGTGAGATCCTGCACCACCCGCGCCACCCCTACACGCGCGCGCTGCTCACGGTCGCCTCGGTCGGCGACTACCGCCGGCGCGCGCTGGAGACGATCCCGGGCCAGCCGCCTGAGGTCGGCGCGAAAATCGACGGCTGCCGCTTCGCCGCCCGCTGCCCGTTCGCGGCCGACGAGTGCCGCAGCGGGCCGGTCGCGATCCAGGCTGTCGGGGCGGACCACCAGGTTCGCTGTCAACGCGTCGACGACCCGCGGGTCGTCGCCGAGCTCTCGGAGGTGCACCCATGACGGACGGCGAGCGACTGCTCGAGGTGCGAGACGTCGCTGTCTCGCTCGGGCGCGGCCGCGCGGCGGCGGAGATCCTGCGCGATGTCTCGCTGCACGTCGGCGCCGGCGAGATCGTCGGCCTGATCGGCGAGACCGGGTCGGGCAAGACGACGCTCGCGCGGACGATCCTCGGCATCAACGCGCCCACCGCCGGGACGGTGCGCGTCGCGGGTACGACGGTGTCGGCGCTGCGCGGCTCCGAGCTCCGCGCCTTCCGTCGCTCCGGTGCGGTCCAGTTCGTCTTCCAGGACCCGCTGCGATCGCTCGACCCGGATCTGCGCGTCGGCGCGATCGTCGCCGAGGGCCTTGCCATCCGTGGCGACCTGGGGGTGGCGGAGCTGGACGCCCGCGCACGGGAGGCGCTTGAGCAGGTCGGCCTGGAGGCGGGGATGGCCGACCGGCACCCCGCGCAGCTCTCGGGCGGCCAGCGCCAGCGCGTCGCGATCGCCCGCGCGCTCGCCGGCGGACCGCGGCTGCTCGTCTGCGACGAGCCGGTCTCGGCGCTCGACGCGAGCAGCCGCAACCAGATCCTGCGGCTGCTCGACGATCTGCGGGGGCGGCTGGGGATCGGGATCCTCGTGATCTCCCACGACTTGAGCTCGCTGGCGGCGATCGCCGATCGGATCGCTGTGCTGTATCGCGGGCGGGTGCTGGAGGACGGCCCGACCGGATCGGTGCTCGGCGTCCCGTCCCATCCCTATTCGGCGCTGCTCGTGGCCTCGGCGCCCAGCGTCGCCGACCACGCCGGTCCTGCGCCCCAGACACTCCGGCGCCCGGCGAGCGATCCTCCTGCGCCCGCCGGCGCCGGAGCCTGCGTCTACGCCGCGCGGTGCCCGTTCGCGACGAGCGCCTGCGCGACCGCGCCACAGCCGGCCCCGGTCGGCCGATCCTGGGAGGTCGCCTGCCACCACGCGGGGAGCTGGCGCCGCGAGCTTGCCGAGCGACGCAAGTACCCAACCCCCGTCGACCTCCCGCGACCGCTCGCCGGCGCGACGCGCTGAGCCCCACGAGAAAGGAACCATCCAATGTCGCTTGAGATCCTCGGCATGGTCGCCCCGCAACAGCTCTCGGAGACCCGCGGCTCACTCACCGAGCGCGCGATCGATCCCGGCTTCCTGGCCGATTTCGCCCAGGCGCACGAGCAGAGCGGGTTTGACCGGGTGCTGATCGGCTACGGGGCGTCGCACCCGGACGGGTTCGCGATCGCCGCGCACGTGCTGCACCACACCTCCCGACTGAAGGTGCTGATCGCGCACCGCCCCGGTTTCGTCGCACCCACTGTCGTCGCCCGCAAGCTGATCACGCTCGACCACCTCGCCGGCGGCGGCCGCGTCGCGATCCACCACATCACCGGCGGCGACGAAGCCGATCAGCGCCGTGACGGCGACCGGCTCGGCCACGACGAGCGCTACCGCCGAACCACCGAGTTCATGACCGTGCTGCGCGCGCTGCTCACCTCCGAGGAGCATCTCGATCACCAGGGCGAGTTCTACGACGTCGCCGACGCCCACAGCGAGGTTCGCCCGGCGGCTCCGATCCCGCTCTACTTCGGCGGCGCCTCCCCGGCCGCCGTCGCCGCCGGCGCGCGCAACGCCGACGTCTACATGCTGTGGGGCGAGCCGCGCCGGCAGATCGCCGACCGGATCGCCATGGTGCGCGCCGCCGCCGCCGAGTACGGCCGCGAGGTCTCCTTCAGCCTGTCGGTCCGCCCGATCCTCGCCGATACGGAGGAGGAGGCGTGGGAGCGCGCCGCGCGGATCGAGCTGGCGACCGCGGAACGGGTCGGCCCCGGCAACCAGGTCGCGGGCTTCGTCGCGGCCACCGCGAAGCACCCTGTGCTGAAGCGCCGCAACGCCTCGTCGGTCGGCGGCCAGCGGCTCCGCGCGCAGGCAGCGGAGGCGCTGGTCCATGACGACCGCCTGTGGTACGGAGTCGCCCGGCTGACCGGCGCGGCCTACAACGCGACCTCGCTGGTCGGGACGCCGAGCCAGGTCGCCGAATCGCTGCTGCGCTACCGCGACCTCGGCGTCGAGCGGTTCCTGATCCGCGGCTTCGACCCGTATGGCGACGCGCTCGACTACGGGCGGGAGCTCATCCCGCTGCTGCGCGCCGCCGCGCCGGCACGGCCGGTCGGTGCGGCGTCGGATCCGGACCGAGTCGCGTCGGCGGCGGTCAGCCTCTAGTGGTTCGCCGATGAGCGCGACCCGCGCGCCGGCGGCCCGCCCGCGCGACGTCCGGCAGGCGCTGCGCGCCGGCGCGGAGATCGGGCTGATCGACGTCCGACCTGAAGCTCGCTTCGCGCAGGGGCATCCGTTGTTTGCGGCGTGCCTGGATGCGGACCGGCTCGAGCTGGAGGCGGTGCGGCGGCTGCCGCGCGCCGACGCCCCGCTCGTCGTCTACGGCGAGGATGAGCCGGGCGGCGCCCGGGCCGCCGAGCGGCTGGGCGAGCTCGGCTACCGCGACGTGCGCGTGCTCGCCGGCGGGGTGGAGGGCTGGCGCGCGGACGGCGGGGAGACGTTCACCGACGTCAACTCGCCGAGCAAGGCGTTCGGTGAGCTCGTCGCCGAGCGGCTCGACACGCCGGCGATTGAGGCGGCCGAGCTCGGTCGGCTGCTCGACGCGGGCTCGGCGGTGACGGTGCTCGACGCTCGCCGCCTCGACGAGTACCGGACGATGTCGATCCCGACCGCCGCCAGCGCCCCGGGCGCGACGCTGGTCCGCGCGGTGGCCGGCCGCGACGGCGACGAGCTCGTGGTCGTCAACTGCGCCGGGCGCACGCGGTCGATCATCGGCGCCCAGTCGCTCGTCAACGCGGGGGTCGCACCCCGCGTGGCCGCGCTGCTGGGGGGCACGATCGGGTGGACGCTCGCCCGACTCGCGCTCGAGCATGGTCAGGACCGCCGGCTCGACCCGCCGGCGAACGAGCGGGCGTGCGCGGCCGCCCGGCGTCTGGCCGATCGAGCCGGGGTGGGTCGTCTCCGGGCGGCGGCACTCAGCGCGCTCGTGCGCGAGGGCGAGCGGACGCTGTACCTGTTCGACGTCCGCTCGCCGGAGGCGTTCTCTGAAGGTCATCTGCCCGGGTTTCGCAGCGCTCCCGGCGGCCAGCTCGTGCAGGAGACCGATCATCACGCGCCGATCCGCGGGGCGCTGCTCGTGCTCGCCGACGACGGCGCCAGCGAGGCCGATATGACGGCGTCGTGGCTGGCGCAGATGGGGTGGGAGGTGGCGGTGCTCGACGGCGTCCGCGCCGCGTCAGGCGACGAGCGCGGCCCCGCGCCGGGGCCCACGCCGCCGCTGCCGGAGGTCGAGTGGTGGACCCCCGCCGAGCTCGCCGCGTCGCTGACCGATCCAGCGGTCGCCGTGGTCGACCTGGGGCGCCATCGCGACCACCTCGAGGGTCACATCCCCACGGCGTTCTGGGCGAGCCGCGCGGCGCTCCTGCGCGGCGAGTCCGGGCTGCCCGAGGTGAGGACGTTGGTGGTGACCGCCGACGAGCCGGCGCTGATCGCGTTCGGTGTCGCCGACGTGCGCGCGGAGCTCGGCGCATGCGCGGTCGGGCTTCAGGGCGGTACCCCCGCGTGGGCCGCCGACGGCCGCGCGCTCGAGCAGGGCGCGACCCGGAGGTTGTCCGAGCCGCAGGACCGCTACCGCCGCCCCTACGAGGGAATCGGTGTCCCGCCGGAGGCGATGCGCGCCTACCTGGACTGGGAGTACGGCCTGGTCGCGCAGCTGGAGCGCGACGACACCCACCGCTTCAGCGTGCTCGGCCCGCAGACCCACACCGATGAAAGAGCGACACCATGACCACACGCCGCCTCAAGCTCGGAGCGATCCTCACCGGAGTGGGTGGTCCCGGCCACCACTACATGTGGCTCGACCCCGAGATCCCCACCGACGCGAGCGTCGACATCGGCTGGTACATCGAATACGCGCGCGCCGCGCAGGACGCCCGATTCGACCTGGTGTTCATCGTCGACAGCCAGTTCATCACGCCGGACTCACCGCCCCATTACCTCAACCGCCTGGAGCCCTCGACGCTGCTCTCGGCGCTGGCGGTGAGCACCACCCACATCGGTCTGGTGGGGACGTTCACGACCTCGTTCAACAGCCCGTTCAACCTCGCGCGCCGGCTCGCCTCGCTCGACCTGATCAGCGGCGGGCGCGCCGGCTGGAACGTCGTCACCAGCGGCGACTCGGGGGCCGCGGGCAACTACGGCCTGGATGAGCACTACGACTACGACACGCGTTACGGCCGGGGGTTGGAGCACGTCCGGGTCTGCCAGGGTCTGTGGGACTCATACGAGGACGACGCGTTCGTGGCCGACCGCGCGACGCGCCAGTTCCTCGACCCGGAGCGGCTGCATACGCTCGACCATGCGGGCGAGCACTTCTCGGTGACCGGGCCGCTGAACGTCGCGCGCTCGCCACAGGGGAGGCCGGTCATCTTCCAGGCCGGGGACTCCGAGCAGGGCAGGGACCTCGGCGCGACGATCGGCGAGGGCATCTTCACCCACGCCGCCTCACTCGAGGCCGGTCAGGCGTTCTGCCGTGACATGAAGAGCCGCGCCGCCGCCAAGGGCCGGAACCCCGACGAGCTGATCGTCATGCCGGGCGTCCAGGTCTATGTCGGCGACACCGACGGGGAAGGACGGGAGATCGAGCACGCCTACCAGCTCGCCGACCACGACTTCGATCGTGCACTGGGTGAGCTCGGTCGCTCGTTCGGCTGGCACGACTTCCGCCAGTACGACCTCGACGCGCCGTTCCCCGACGTCCGCTGGGCGGCGGAGCGCAGCTGGCAGACCCAGGCCGACAAGATCGTGGGACTCGCGCAGAGTCGCCACCTCACCCTGCGCGAGACCGTGCTGGCGCTGTCCGGGCCGAAGCCGACACCGTTCGTCGGCTCGGCGGCGACCGTCGCGGACACGATCGCGCAGTGGTTCGCGGCGGGGGCGCTGGACGGCCTCAACCTCCACGTCGGCCATCCTGAGCAGTTCCGCCGCTTCACCGAGGAGGTGCTCCCGCGGTTGCGCGAGCGTGGCATCGTCCGTGAGCACTACGACGCCACGACGCTGCGCGGCAACCTCGGGCTGCCGATCCCGGAGAACCGGCACACCGCGGCGCGCCGGCCGGCGGTGCTCAGCGCGTGATCGGCGTCGCGCCCGCTTGGGGGCGCTCGGTGAGCAGCCCGGTGAGCGTCGGCCCGAGCGGAGCGTCAAGCTTGAGGTCGGCCAGTGGGTCCCCGCGCGTCACCCCGCGGTTGACGATCGCCACTGGTAGCCCGTCGCGGTGGGCGCGCTGGACGAAGCGCAGCCCCGACATGACGGTCAGCGAGGAGCCGAGTACGAGCAGCGAGGAGACGGCGGTGACGAGCTCGTAGCAGCGGTCGACCCGCGGCCTTGGCACGTTCTCGCCGAAGAAGACGACGTCGGGCTTGAGCAGGTCCGAGCCGCAACACTCGCAGCCGACCAGGCGGAAGCGCGCGACGTGCTCGTCGGCGAGCTCGACGTCGCCGTCGGGGTTGCTCGGGGACGGCGAGGTCGACAGCTTCTCGAACCCCGGATTCGCGGCCCGCAGTCGCTCGTCGAGCGTGGGCCGTTCGGTCCGGGAGCCGCACTCCAGGCACACGACCCACGCGAGGCTGCCGTGCAGCTCGATCACATCCCGGGCCCCGGCCGCCTGGTGCAACCCGTCGACGTTCTGGGTGATGATCCCAGCGAGTGCGCCCGCTCGCTCGAGCTCGGCGACCGCGCGGTGGCCGGCGTTCGGCGCCGCCCCCGACATCCGCCGCCAGCCGATCTGCGACCGCGCCCAGTAGCGCTGACGCGCAGTGTGCGAGGCGGTGAATTCGTTGATCGTCATCGGCAGCCGCGCGCGCAGGCTCCCGGTCGGCCCGCGGTAGTCGGGGATCCCGGATTCGGTCGAGATCCCGGCGCCCGACAGGACGACGACGTCGCCCTGGTGCACGAGCTCGCTCAGCCGTTCGGTGTCCGCCCTGATCATGAGTCTGCATGCAGTATGCCCCCGCAGGTCGGCGCCCCGGCCGCCACCGATCGGGCTCAGCTGCCGACGAGCGCGGCGTCCGCGCCGATCGCCTCGGCGGCGCGACGGACGGCCTCACGTGCCTCCGCGGGCTGGAGCACGACCGCGTCGCCCGCCTCCTTCAAGGTCTCGCGGACGAGCCAGTCGACTCCGGCGAACCCGAGCTCGACGATCACGGCGCCGTCGGAGAGCTCGGCGACGACCGAGCGCTCCTCCCGGGCCCAGCGGGCGCGCTCGGGGGAGATCCAGACGCGTGCGCGGCTTGAGGCGGGCACCTCGCCGGTGCGCGGCCACCCGCCTGCGTCCGCCGCGGGGTCGACGTCGGAGCGCGGCTCGTAGACGGTGTCGGTGACGGTCGCCGACTTGATGCGGTCCAGCCGGAAGTGGCGAATGCTGGAGCGCGCCGGGTCGTAGCTGCCGAGGTACCAGCCCTCGCGGCCGTTGATGAGCGCATAGGGCTCGACCGTCCGCTCGGAGAACTCATCCTCGTTCTCCTTGTAGTACTCGAACGAGAGCAGCCGACGCGAGGCGATCGCCCGTGAGACGACCCGTGCGATCTCGACGTCGTCGCCGCCGGCGGTGGCGAACTGCAGCCCCTCGTCGGCGGGATCCTCGCCGAGCGCCGCGACCACCTTCGAGCGCACGGAGGTGAGCGACCCCTCGGGGATGTGCTCGCCGATCAGATCGATCGCGGCGATCAGCGCCTTGGCCTCGACCGGCAGCAGCCGTGCCGGGCGGGCAAATGAGTCGCCGTAGGGCTCGGGGTCGACCTCGACGGTACCGTCGGGCAGGATCTCCGCGTACAGCACGTACGTGCCGGCGCCGAAGTTGACGACGTTGAGCAGCGCGATGTCCTCGCGCAGCTCCTGGTCGGAGACCTGGAGGGCCGCGCGCAGGGCGGTCTCGGTGAGCACCCGGCCGCCGCGGCCGGCCTCGATCAGGATCGAGGCGAGCGTGACCAGGCGCGCGAACCGCTCGGGTCGAATGGCGGCGTCGCCGCGTCCCTCTCCGTCGTCCTCTCCACGCCTGCCGGTTGGACGCTCGAGCGCCTCTGCGGCGTGTGCCTCCGCGGCGCCAGGCAGCTCGTCGGCGATCTGGGGCTCCCCACGATGGCGGTCGACGAGCAGGCCGATCCGCTCGCGCATCTCTGCCAGCAGCGGCGGCGGGCCGCTGATCCGGGCGTTCTCGCCGAGCCCGAGGACCCAGGCGATCAGCTGGCGGACGTTGGCGTAGGAGGTGACGAACACGCGGTCGTCGGGGTGGGTGGGATCCGGGTCAGGGCGGATCTCGCCGTAGCGGCCGAAGTGGCGCTCGATCTGCCAGGCGATCCGCTCGGAGATCCATACCTCGGCGGTGCCGACGGGGTCGCCGAACTGCCAGCCGATGCGGTCCGCATAGCCACGCGGATCGAAATCGGCCGGGCGCTGGAAGTCGTGCTCGGCCTTGGTCGCGTAGCCGACCTTGCCCTGGATCCGTGACAGCCGGAAGACGCGGATCGCATCGCGCTCGTGCGAGCGCCCGACCAGGTAGAACTGCCCGCCCTGGTAGAGCAGCTGGTAGGGATCGACCTTGCGCGTGCCGACGTCGTCGCGCTCCATCGTGTGGTAGTCGAACACGATCGTCTTGCGGCGGAAGATCGCGGTCTCGATCTTGGCCAGGCGCGAGGAGACCTCGTGCCCGCCCGCAGAGCCGGTGATGCCGAGCGCCACCGTGCTCTGCTCGGGTCGTGAGAGCGGACTCGGCCGCCCCCACGAGATCTGCTGCAGTGCCAGTCGCAGCGGCTCCGCGTACGCAAACTCGCCGTCGAGCAGCTGCAGCGCGGTGTGCAGCGCGGCCAGCTCCGCGTCCGAGAACTCGATCGGGGGCAGGTGGAAGTTCTCCGGCGGTAGCGAGTAGTTCTCCTGCTCGACCAGGCCATCGACCGGCTTCTCGACCGCCAGCGCGATGCCGAGCGCCTCCAGCTCCGAGCGGTCGGCGTAGAACCGCCGCGCGAACGCGTCCTCGTTCATCACGCTGTAGCCCTCAACGTCCCGCCGAATCTCAGGTGCCGTCACCGGCCGCCGCTCGGCCATCAGGTACGAGATGAGCGAGAGCTGACGGATCAGTTTCTCGGTGTCCTTGGCCATCCCCGTTTTGACTGTAGACGGGACCCTTGGGACCTCGCCTCCGTTGTGACCAGATCGACACGCAATTTGCGTGGATTTGGGGTGATGGACTGGGTTGTGGAGCGTGGGTGGGTGCAACGAGGTCGGCCCAGGCGCACCCGGCCGAACACCCGCGCCCGCGCCTGACGCGCGCGAGAGCCCCAGGGTCAGGCCGCGCGCTCGACCCCGGCGGCGAAGAACGCCCCGCCGCCGACGCCCTTGTCGTAGCCCGACCACTGCTGTCCGTCGGGCATCGCCTTCTCAATGCGGTCGAAGGAGCCGAGTCGGGCGCCGAGGGTGTCGATGCCGTGGACGAGGGCGGCCTCGCGGGTGGCGGGGATGACGGGGCTGCCGTGCTCGAGCGCGCCGTGGTGGCTGAGGATGATGTGCAGAAGCGCCTGGGCGACGTCGCCGGGGAAGTCCGGGAGCGACTCGATTGCGGTGCGAATGTGGAAGTAGCCGAGCGGGATCTCGCCGTAGAGTCGGCCTCCGTCGCTCATCTCGATCGCCTCGCCCTGCATCTCGTAGGCATCGAGCTTGCCGATGTCGTGGACGAGGGCGCCCGCGACTGCCACGTCGCGGTCGATCCCGGGGAACGTGGCGGATATCGCGCTCACTGCCTGGGCGACGCTGAGCGAGTGCTCGAGCAGGCCGCCGCGGTACGCCTGGTGGTAGTGCTTGGCGGCGGGCGCGACGCGGAACCGCTCCCAGGTTTCCGTCCCCTCGCCGAGGACGACGCCGAGCAGCGCGCGCAGGCACGGCCGCTGGACCGTGGCCACGAGCTCGCGAAGGTCCTGCTCGAGCAGTTCGATCGATCGCGAGGGGCCGTCGAGAAGCTCGGCCGCGTCGTACTCGTGCTCCGCCGCCGGGCGCACTGATTCGACGACCAGTCGTGCACCGAAGCGCTCGTCCTCGGTCATCACGCCGCACACGTGGGCGATCATCCCCGCGCGGCAGGTCTCGTGCGCCTCGGCCACGCCGTCGTAGACGACTGCGGGCACCGAGCCGGTGCGATCGGACAGGCGCAGTGTGAGCAGTTCGCTGCCGTCGCGGCGGGTGCGCAGCTTGAGCTCGCGCACGACCAGCGGGGCCTCGATTCGCAGACCAACTGAAAGCTCACGAACCTGCATCGCCCGGCGACGATACGCCCGGTCCCGGACGGCAGCGATTGCCGAAAAATCCCTGCGTATCGTGTCCAATCCGTCCGCCGGGTGCGCTACATCCGCGCGCGGGTGCGCATCAACTGACGACAGGCCCGACTACAGGCCGACGACGGGCCCGACTACAGGCCGGGCGGGTGACGGGCGACGAACGAGCTCAGGTCCGGCTCGTCGGCCGAGCGGTTTGACCAGCGCGAACCGCTCTCCGCGAGCGCCACGGTGTCGAACCGCAGTCCCGCGACGTACATGAACGTGTGGCCCGGCGAGGCGTAGACGGTGATCCACTTGCCGGGCCCGGCGTCGCCCCAGCTCATGAGCTGCCCCGACGTCATCGTCGTGTTGAGCAGACCCGCTGCGGCGAGCACGTAGCTCAGCGACCCTGAGCAGTCGTAGCCGGTGTCCTCATAGGTCATGTGGCCGCCGCCCCAGATGTAGGGGAGATGCGAGATCTGGTTGCCGGCGGCGATCACCTCCTGCACGGCGGCGGGCGCGTCGACGGGGGCGACCGCGAGCAGGTTGGAGGTGAGCGTGCCCTGGTTCGGGCTCGCGGACATCCCGCTCTCGCGCAGTTGTCGCCGAACGTCGACGAGCGACGTGGGCCGGGCCAGCGAGTTGTCGCCGGGGTGGGTGTCGACCTTCACCGTCGCCGCTTTGGGCAGCGTCGAGGAGCCCGCGCCCGCGACCGGCTCGACCGCGTGCGGGTGAGCCTTGGGGACGCTCGCGGTGGACGATGGCGATGGTGACGAGGACGCGGAGCTTCCGTGTCGCGCGGAGGAGGATCCACAGGCCACGCATGCCAGCGCGGCGGACGCGACGACGCCGCCGAGCACTGCGCGCATCGCGCGAGGGCGTGGGTGTGCGAATCCGAGCATCGTTCCGAGTATGGCTGCGTCCGCCGCCGGGAGCGCAGGTCCGTCAGGCTTGCAGGCCCGATCCGACCCAGTCTCCGAGGCCGCGTGCACCTCGAGGGGCGAAGAAGTAGCCACCGCCCACCGGGGTGATGTAGTCAGTCATCGGCTCATTGGCCAGCCGAACTTGAATCGTGTTGAACTGCCGGTTCGGATTCTGGTTGTAGGCGGTGAAGATCAGGCCGCAATCGAGATCGCCGGCCTCGTCGACGCCGCGGTCGTAGTTGTAGCTGCGGCGGATCATCCGCTGGTTGGTGGTCGCCGGGGTGCGCGGGTTGGCGAGGCGGATGTGGGCATCCAGCGGAATGCGCTTGCCGCGCCGGTCCGCGGCGAAGTCGGGGTTCTCGAACTGACTCACGCCGCCCAGCGGCGCGCCGCTCACCCGCTCGCGCCCGATCATCTGCTCCTGTTCGAACATCCCGACCCGGTCCCAGAACTCGACGTGCTGGCGGATCACACGCACGATGACGTAGGTGCCGTCGTGGGCGAACGCAGGTTCTCCGGCGCCGCGCTCGGCCCAGATCAGGCGGTCCATCATCGCCGTGTCATGTGAGGGAGGGTTGGCCGTACCGTCGCGGAACGCGAACAGGTTGCGCGTGCTCGAGCGCGGGTTGCGATCGCGCTGGGCGGTGGTGAAGCCGTCGAGCATCCAGCGCACGACGAACGTCCCGCTGACCGCGCGCATCAGCTCGCGGACGGTGTGCATAACCGTGTCGCGCTGACCGGCCGCGATCTGCAGCAGCACGTCGCCGCCACAGCGCGCCGGATCCAGCTCGTCGTGCGGAAAGGGCTCCATCGGGGCGAGGTGGCGGGGGCGGTGGCGGTGCAGGCCGTAGCGGTCATCGAACAGCGCGTGGCCGAACGAGACGTTCACGGTGAGCGAATCCGGCGCGTTGTAGGCGCCGAGGATCCCGGAGTCGGGCGGCGGATCGTCGATCGGAGCCTCCCCGACCGCCGTGCCCTGCGAGAGCAGCCGCGCACGAGTCGAGAGCTGCTCAAGCGCCTCGAAGAGCTCTGACTGGCCCGGGGCGATCGAGTCGAGCGCCACGTAGGTTGCCTGGGCCGGGCGCGGGGTGAGCACGCCCGACTGGTGCACGCCGTCGAACGGGATGCGCGCGCCGAGCTCCCGCAGACCGACACCGCGCGACTCCTGCAGAAGGTCGGTCTCGGCGTGGGCGGTATCACCGGCCGAGAGGGCAACAGCGGCGGCGCCGGTGCCACCGGCGCCGAGCGCGGTCAGCGAGCGTGTCAGAAACCCGCGGCGGTTCACGCTGGCCATCACGACCCCTTCGCCTTGCCGGACGGGGCGCGCTCAGACGGGATCGAGGGCGCCGTCGTCTCGAGCGTCCCGGGGACCTCGGAGAGCGCCGACAGGGCTCCCGCGAGCGTCCCGTCGATCCGCTGCAGGTTGCCGGCCGAGAGCTCGCCGAGCGTCGGGTACGTCCCGTCGTGCCGGCGCACCCGGCGCAGCACCTGACGGAGCCGCGCGAGCCAGTACTGGCATTCGCCGAGTGTGTTCTCACGGCCGTCGAGCAAGGGCACGAGCGTCTTGATCACCCGGTCGGTGGCGACCAATCCGGCCTCGGTACCGAGGACACCCTCCCGTGACCACGGCACCTGCGACCCGGACATCAGGTCCCGCTGGGCATCCTCCAGGATCTCGTGCGCGCGCGTCGCGTAGTCCAGAGGCGTGACATGGACCGAGGGCAGCACGCGGCGCAGTTGTGTCGCCGCTCGCTCGACGGCCGCCGACACCGCGACGAGCGAGCGCAGCGACTGATCGGTCCAGAGGCCCTTTTCGATCCGATGAAGTCCTGGGAAGTGCGTGGCCCCGGTCGACGTGGGCGCCTCGGCGAGACGATCGTTCAGCGATCCGGGGAGGAAGCCGTACACCGCGCCGAGGTGCAGGTAGTCGGAGAACGCGAGTGACCACTCGGCGCGCGCTTTGGCACGAGACCCGGACCGCAGCGTGCTCGTCAGCTTCGCCGTGTCCCGCCCGAGCCGGGTCGCCCAGCGCTCCGCGTACCGCTTGTACTCCGCGACCGGGCGGTCGAACCGGCGTGCGGTCAGAGGGGAGAGGTCGGAGATGAGCTGCCCCTTGGCATTGACGCCGTTCTCCTGCTCGGACACCTTCGTGCCGTACTGCTTGGCCGAGACCTTGGAACCGAACACCTTGCTCACCCGCACGCGCTCAGGCTTGCCGCCGCCGTGCGAGAGCGCGAGGACTCCGCGCTGCTGCGCGTGTTGCGTGGGCGTGTGCGAGGTCGGGATCGCTGCGGCAGCGACGAACGCGACGAGCGCGAGGATGATCACCACCCCGACCGCGGCGAGACCTCGCCGCCGTCGTGAGCGACCGGGCTGAGCGGGGCTCGGCGTGACGGGAGGGGTGCGCGGGGAGGAATCGGACATCACGACGGCGTCGGCCACGCCGACGTGATCAGGCGACCGTCGAAGCTAGCCACAGGTGGCGGTCCGGATGTGACCGTGACGTGTCCGGCGTGTGAATCAGAGGGTCACCGCCGGGTGACGCGAGGGACACACCATGGCGGCCGCAAAGGAAAAGGATTCCGGTGCTCTCGCGAAGTGGCGGCCGCGGGCGCGTCTTCTTGCAGCCGCCAGGCACAAAGGAGCTCACTTGCACACGGGCAAGAAACTCGTGGCGGGGGCCGTCGCTGCGGCGGCCGCGGGCGCGGCAGCGATCGGGATCTCGGTCTCTGCGGCGAGCACGGCGACCCCGTCGAAGAAGCCGACGGACGCGGCGAAGCAGATCCAGCTGTCCAAGAACGTTCCGACGGCAACCCCGATCAAGCATGTCGTCGTGCTGTTCGACGAGAACATCTCGTTCGATCACTACTTCGCGACGTATCCGAACGCGCAGAACAACGCTGGAGAGCCGCAGTTCAACGCGCTGCCGAACACCCCCTCGGTGAACGGGCTGAACAGCACGCTGCTCAACAACAACCCGAACGCGGACAACCCGCAGCGCCTCAGCCCCTCCGAGGCGGTGACCTGCGACCAGAACCACAGCTACACGCCTGAGCAGTCGGCCGACGACAACGGCAACATGGACAAGTTCGTCCAGAACACGACCGGCTCGAGCTGCTCGCCGACCGGCAGCCCCGACACGTCCAGTTACGGGCCGAACGGGATCGTGATGGACTACTACGACGGCAACACCGTCACCGGGCTGTGGAACCTCGCTCAGCACTACACGCTGAACGACAACGCCTACGGCACGCAGTTCGGCCCCTCGTCGCCGGGTGCGGTCAACGTGATCAGCGGCGACACGTCCGGCGCGGAGACCCAGGGTGGATCGAGCAGCGCGGTCATCAACGGCACGCTCAACGGTGACATCGACCCGTACTTCGACCAGTGCTCCAACAGCTCGGCGACGCCGAGCGGACCGGGCGAGGCCGGCGGGACGACCGGCGAGCTGACCGGCAAGAACATCGGCGACCTGCTCAACACCAAGTACCTCACCTGGGGCTGGTTCGAGGGTGGGTTCACGCCGTCATCGACCAAGACGGTGAGCGGCCAGACGCAGCCTCAGCCCGTGTGCGCCACCAGCCACACGAACGTCGGCGGCGCGGCGGTGGCGGACTACAGCCCGCACCACGAGCCGTTCCAGTTCTACGCCAGCACGTCGAACCCGTACCACCTCTCGCCCACCAAGAACGAGCAGGTCGGCACGGTCTTCCCGAAGGGCGTCAACCACCAGTACGACCTGTCCCGGTTCAACTCCGCTCTGAAGAACGGGTACATGCCGGCGGTCTCCTACCTGAAGGCGCCGGAATACGAGGATGGCCACGCTGGATACTCGGATCCGCTTGACGAGCAGCGCTTCATCGTCGATGAGGTCAATGCGGTCGAGCAGTCGAAGTTCTGGCGGCACACGGCGATCTTCATCACCTACGACGACTCCGACGGCTGGTACGACCACCAGTTGGGTCAGATCGTCCGCGGGTCCCAGACCCCGCAGGACACGCTGAACGGGACCGGCCAGTGCGGCACCCCGGCGCAGAGCAGTGCCGCGACCGCCGATCGCTGCGGCGTCGGGCCGCGAGTTCCGCTGCTCGTCATCTCCCCGTGGGCGAAGCAGAACTACGTCGACGGCACGTTCGCCGAGCAGGCGTCGATCCCGGCGTTCATCGAGGACAACTGGGATCTCGGCCGGGTTGGCGGGAACTCCGCGGACTCGACCGCCGGGTCGATCATGAACGCGTTCAACTTCGACCAGAGCTACGGATCGGCTCCGGCGATCATCATGAACGACACGACCGGCGAGGTCGAGAAGACGATCCCCGCCAAGCCGCCGGCGTCCGGGTCCTCGGATGTGGTGCGTCACTTCCACATCAACACGGCCCGCTTTGCGGGGTTCAAGCAGAACGCCGAGGTCTCGGCCGCGGCCGCCCGCAAGGCGCGGGCGAGCGCTCCGAAGGTCTCGCTGTCGACGCGCTCCAGTGGTCGCACGGTGCGGGTCCTGGTGCGGACCCACGGCGGCAGCGGTGCGCTCACGACGGCGCGGATGCGCCTGCGTGACGGCCACCGGGTGCTCGTCGACCGCTCGGTGACGGTCCGCGACGGCCGGGCGACCTTCGTCGTCCGTGGCGGCGCTCGCCTTCACGCCGGTCGCTACCGGGTGACGGTCACCGCCGACCGGGGTGGCGCTGTCGCGGAGACGAACCGCGCGGTGCGCATCGGGAGTTAGTCCCGCCACCGCTGGCGGGGGACGGATCGCGGGGCCCCGCACGATGCCGGGCCCCGCGCCGCTTCACAGAGGCCTCATCCGGTCCTCACGGTGCACGCCAGGGCACCCTCTAGCCTCGCTGCGATGTCGCCAGTGCGCCGTCACCCCCTCCTGAGCGGGTTGGTCCTCGGGGCCGTGGTCGTGCTGGCGCTCGGCGCCGCGGCGTGGAAGCTGAACTACCTGCGCTTCGTCAAGCACGGCACCGCGCCGGCCGCCCCGCCGCATTCGGTCGACCTCCACCGCCTCGCCGCGCTCGTCCATCCGCCCGGGGTGTCCACCGGCGATCCGGTGGCGCGGCGGCGAATCCTGCTCGCGTCCGACTCGGCGCTCGACGAGCTGATCGGCTCGGGTGGAAACTCGACGGTTTCGTGGGACCCCTCGACCGGTCTGTGGGATTACGCCCCGCTGAAGGAGGAGCGGGCGACCGGCAAGGGCCGCACGCCGACCTGGTGGCAGTCCGCGCTCGCGCTCGATGCGGTCGTGCGAGCCGCCACCACGCTGGGCAGCACGAGCTCGGCTTATCAGCAGGTCATCCAGACGACCTACGACAACAACGTGTCCAAGCCGGGCACGTACGCCCCGCAGGACTTCGAGAACAACTACATGGACGACACCGGCTGGTGGGGGATCGCTTGGGTGCACGCGGCGCAGTACGAACTGCGGGTCCAACACGACACCAGCGCCGCATCGACCTACCTCACCGTCGCCGAGGACGATGCGCGCTACCTCGAGGAGCAGCCCAAGCGCTGCGGCGCGGCGTCGATCCCGTTCAAGGACGGGTACGCCCCGAACACGATCACCGACACGGAGTTCATCGACCTCGTCGCCCAGCTCGGGCAGATGCGGTCGGGGAACGGCCCGCTGGCGAACGCGAGCCTCGCCTCCGAGTGGCGGGGGGACGCATCGCAGACGCTGTCCTGGCTCGAGTCCTCAGGACTGGTGAACATGCGCACCGGGGCGGTCCACCGCACCCAGAACAACCACTGTCGCGCGGTGGGTCCGGCCCAGACCTACACCGAGGGCGAGATGGCCGACGCGCTGGTCCAGGTCGGGCTGCTCACGCACGACCGATCGGAGATCAACCAGGCGACGGCGTTCATCAACCGCGCGCTCGAGCCGCGGCACGCGATGCTCGCCGGGGGCGTGCTCCAGGAACCGTGCGAGGGCAGGACCAAACTCTGCCTCGGCCAGTCGTACAACATCACCGTCTTCAAAGGCCTGCTCGACGACGCGGTCGCCGACTGGTCGGCGGCGACGGGCTCGGCGGCCTACGACCCGTTCCTCGCCGCGCAGGGGCAGGCGATCGTTCACAACGCCACCGGGCTGACCAGCGGCGCCTGCATGAGCGCGAGCACCTGTCAGCTGTCGATGTACTGGGCACGGCTGGTCCCGCAGGCCCACCAGCCGATCGTCCCGACCCCGGGATCGCAGGCCTCCGGGCTGTCGTCGCTCGTCAACGCCCTGCGCGCCGAGAACGACTGACGCTCAGGACCGCGCGATCGACGCGGGGTCGGTGCGCTCAAGGCGCGTCATCGTCACGCTGGCGGTGAGCTCGGCGCTGGCGGCGCCGCGGTAGACGCCCTTGATCGGCGGGACGTCGGCGTAGTAGCG
>DASXZK010000053.1:0-7872 GCA_036501965.1 Solirubrobacteraceae bacterium | reverse complement strand
TACACGATTCCCCCGGTCAGGGGGAAAATGCTGCAACTCCCATCGTTGCGTCGCCCATCCTGAAGGTGGCCGAGCCGCCGCGCGTGGCCGAGCCGCCGCGCGTGGCTGAGGCGCCCCGCGCCGCGGAGGAGTCCCCCGCCGGCGAGGAGTCGCCTGCCGCTGAGGCGCCACGCGCTGCCGATGAGTCGCCCGCCCAGCCGCCCGCCGCCGCCCAGTCACCCGAATCCGAATCGCCCAAGCCGCCCCCTGCCGCGCCGCCCCGGCCGACCGCGGTCCCCGAGCCGGCACCCGAGCCAGAACCCGCGGCGGCACCCCGCCCTACCGCCGTCCCCGACGGCCCGCCCGAGCTGGCCACGGTCGCCGCCTGCTGGCCCGCCGTGATCGACATCGTCCGCCAGGCCAACCAGCTGCTCGGGGCGCTGCTCGTCGACGCGCGGCCGGTCTCGCTGGAGGGCAGCGAGGTGACCCTCGCGTTCCCCAAGAGCAAGGCGTTCGCCCAGCGCAAGGCCCAGCAGGAGGACTACCGCCGGGCGACCGCCGAGGCGCTGCGCTCGGTCGTCGGTACGCCGTTCAACCTGCGCTACGAGCTGCGCGACGTCGCCGTGCCGGAGGACGAGGCGGGCGGGCAGCCCGCGGCCGAGGGGGGGCTCTCTCAGGAGGAGCTCGTGCGACGATTGGTGGAGGAGTTCGACGCGAAGGAAGTCCTCGACGATCCCGATCAGGAGACCTGATGCCCCCTCAGCCCAACATGCAGCAGCTGCTCAAGCAGGCCCAGAAGATGCAGGAGGACATGATGGCGGCGCAGGAGTCGCTCAAGGACGAGACGGTCGAGGCATCCGCGGGGGGCGGGGTGGTCAAGGTGACGGTGACCGGCGACCTGGTCGTCAAGTCGATCACGGTCGACCCTGAGGCCGTCGACCCCGAGGACGTCGAGCTGCTCCAGGACCTGGTGCTGGCGGCCGTCAACGAGGGACTGCGCGCCGCCCAGGAGCTCGCCGCGAGCAAGATGGGCGCGCTCACGAGCGGTCTCGGTGGACTCGGCGGTCTCGGACTCCCCGGGTTCTAAACCGGAGTGTCCGCCTTCGCGCCGCCCGTCCAGCGGCTCATCACCGAGCTCTCCAAGCTCCCGGGGATCGGCGGCCGCACCGCGCAGCGGCTCGCCTTCCACGTGCTGCGCTCCACCGATGAGGAGGCGGCGGCGCTGGCGGAGGCGATCCTCGAGGTGAAGTCGCGGATCGGGCTCTGCGAGGTCTGCTTCAACCTCGCCGACGGCCCTCGCTGCCGGATCTGCGAGGACGAGCGCCGGGAGACCGAGGTGATCTGCGTCGTCGAGGAGCCCTCGGACGTGATCTCGATCGAGCGCACCCATGAGTTCCGCGGTCGCTACCACGTGCTGGGCGGCGCCCTGTCGCCGATCGACGGCGTCGACCCCGAGGACCTGAAGATCGCCGAGCTCTATGCGCGGGTCGTCCAGAACGGTGACGTGGGCGACGATCACAGCGGGGCTGGAGTCCGTGAGGTCGTGATCGCCACCAATCCGACGACCACCGGCGAGGCGACCGCGCTGCACATCGCCGGCGAGCTCCGCGCCCGCCGCCCCGAGCTGACCGTCACCCGGTTGGCGAGCGGCCTGCCGGTCGGCGCCGACCTCGAGTACGCCGACGAGCTGACCCTCGGCCGCGCGTTCGTCGGTCGACGCGCCGTCTGATCGCCGACCCCCTACATTCACAGCGTGGTCGAGACGGTCGTCATGAAATTCGGCGGGACCTCGGTCGCCGACGCCGAGCGGATCAAAGCCGCCGCGCGGCGGATCGTGGCCCAGCGCGAATCGGGCAAGCGCGTGGTTGCGGTGCTCTCGGCACGCGGCAAGACGACCGATGAACTGATCGCGATGGCCGAGGAGGTCTCGCCGGTCCCGGACCCGCGGGAGATGGACATGCTGCTCTCCACGGGGGAGCGGATGTCGTGCGCGCTGTGCGCGATGGCGATCAACGATCTGGGCCACAGCGCGATCTCGCTGACCGGATCCCAGGCGGGCATCGTCACCGACACCTCCCACACGAAGGCCCGGATCCTCGACGTGCGCGCCGACCGCATCCGCGAGGGCCTGGAGGAGGACCGGATCGTGCTCGTCGCGGGCTTTCAGGGGGTGTCCACCAGCCGCGACGTGACGACGCTCGGCCGAGGGGGCTCGGACACGACCGCGGTCGCCGTCGCCGCCGCGCTCGGCGCCGAGGTCTGCGAGATCTACACCGACGTGGCGGGCGTGTTCAGCGCCGACCCGCGGATCGTCCCCGACGCGCGCAAGCTCACCCACGTCTCGTTCGAGGAGATGCTCGAGATGGCGGCCTCCGGCGCCGGGGTTCTGCAGTTGCGCTCGGTCGAATACGCACGGACCCACGGGGTGCGCATCCACTGCCGCTCCAGCTTCGATCCCGGTCCCGGTACCGTTGTCATTGGAGAAGACGAGACGATGGAACACCCGCTCATCACTGCCGTCACCCACTCGACCAACGAGGCTCGGATCACGGCCATCGGCGTGCCCAACCAGCCGGGGGCGGCCGCCGCGATCTTCGTCGCGCTCGCCGACGCCAACTGCAACGTGGACACGATCATCCAGAACGAGCCGCAGACCGAGGGCTCGGTCGCGGAGGTGTCGTTCACGATCGGGACCGAGGACCTGCGCGCGGCCGAGCAGGCGCTCGCCCCGCTGCGCGAGAGCCTGCAGCTTCGTTCGATCGACACCGACAACGAGATCGGCAAGGTCTCGATCGTCGGCGCCGGGATGCGGACCCATCCGGGCGTCGCGGCCAAGGTCTTTCAGACGCTCGCCGACGAGCAGATCAACATCGAGATGATCTCCACCTCGCCGATCAAGATCTCCTGCATCATCCGCCAGGACGTCGTGCCGCAGGCCGTGCGCGCGCTGCACGCGGCGTTCGAGCTCGGCGAGGGCGGCATCGAGGTGGAGGAGGGACCGCGATGACGGTGGGTGGGGCCCGTATCGCCGTCGTCGGCGCGACCGGCAACGTCGGCCGCGTGATGCTCGAGGTGCTGCGCGAGCGCGGACTGGACTCCGACCTCGTGCTGTTCGCGTCGCCGCGCTCGGCCGGTCTGGAGATCGACGGCCGCCCCGTCCAGGTCCTCGACGACGACGCGGACCTGACCGGGATCGACATCGCGCTGTTCAGCGCGGGCGCCTCGACCTCACGCGCTTGGGCGCGCCGCTTCGCCGACGCCGGCGCGGTCGTCGTCGACAACTCCAGCGCCTTCCGGCGCAACCCCGAGATCCCGCTCGTCGTCTCCGAGGTCAATCCGCACGCTGTCGCTCGCCACCAGGGGATCATCGCCAACCCGAACTGCTCGACGATGCAGTTGATGGTCGCGCTGGCGCCGATCCATCGGGCGGTCGGGATCGAGCGGCTGATCGTCTCCACCTACCAGTCGGTGTCGGGCACCGGCAAGGCGGCGCTTGACGAGCTCGACGCCCAGTCGCGCGCTGCGATCGCCGGCGAGCCGCTCCCGGACCCCTCGATCTACCCCGACCACATCGCGTTCAACGTCATCGGCGCGGCCGGCTCATTCGCCGAGGGTGAGGACCACACCGATGAGGAGCGCAAGATGATGTTCGAGACGCGCAAGATCCTCGAGGATCCTGAGATCGGCGTGGCAGTGACGTGCGTGCGTGTGCCGGTCCGGGTCAGCCACTCGGAGTCGGTCAACCTCCAGACGCGCGAGCCGTTGTCGGTCGAGCGTGCGGTCGAGTTGCTGCGCGCCGCGCCGGGCGTCGAGCTCGGGCCGGCGAACGTGCCGCCCGCGCAGGTGACGCCCTCACCGCTCGAGGCCGCGGGCCGTGACGAGGTATTCGTGGGCCGCCTGCGCCGCGACGAGTCTCACCCGCGGGCGCTGCAGATGTGGGTCGTCTCCGACAACCTGCGCAAGGGTGCGGCGACGAACGCCGTCCAGATCGCCGAGCTGCTCGTCGGCGACCGCGCGGCCGCCTGAGCCGCCTGAGTTAGCTGCCCTGCCAGACGAGGTAGTCGGCGCTCGGTCCGCCGCAGGCCGTCGTGGCCTCCGAGGACCAGGCACGGATCCGCCCGCCGCGGTCGGTGAGACCGATCTCGGTCGGGATCAAGCGGCGTCCGGTGGGGCCGGTGCAGCGGTTCTCGAAGCTGGGGCGGGCGAACAGCCCGAACCGGCCGGTGCGGACGGGCACCGCGGGACCATCGTCGACCGACAGCGTCAGCCGGCAGCTGCCGCCGGCGCAGTGTGGCGTCAGCGTCCACGGGATGGACATCCGCTCGCCGACGTGATCGCCCCTGACACCGAGCGTGGCGGCGACGCGCCCGCTCAGCGTGTGGCGTCCGGCGACGCGGTGAGCGAGGCTCGCCGGGATGCGCGCGCCGGCGGTCGACGGTGCGGCGACGACCGCGTCGTAGCGTTCCTCGTCGAGCGTCGCGTGCGGGCGGGCGATGTGCACGGAGTTGGCCTCGTCGAAGGTGCGGGTCGCGCTGCGCACCGCCCGGGACGCGGTGGCGCTGACCCCGCACCCCGAATCGGCTGCGAGGCCGCCGGAGAACGAGATCTGCTCGGGCAGATAGGGGGAGCCGGACTCGATGACGATTCGCTCACTCTTGCCGCCGTGCGCCGCCCGATCGGAGAGCACGGTCGAGGTGTGTCCGTCGAACGTCTCGTGTCCGGTGATGGAGAGCACCCCACCGGGGATCGAGGGGACCTCGCAGTCCTCCAGCAGCGTCGGATCGCTGAGCGCCTGGACAAACCAGTGAGGAAGATGGAGCGCGGTCGGCTGCATCGCGTCCCAGCCGCGCGTGACGAGCGGGATCTGTGAGGACTCCAGTCCCTGCGAGCTCACCCAGTAGAGCGGGTTGCCGCGCGCCCAGGCTGAGCCGGCGAGCACGCGGAGGTCGGCGTCGACGCCGTCGCTCTCGTGCGAGACGATGTCGATGCCCTGGTATTGCAGCGAGGTGACGATGGTCGAGTGCTGGCCGTCACGGGTCCGCTCCTGCTCGGTGACCCGGATCGAGCCCTGGGAGGCGAACCCCGAGCGGCTGGCCACCAGCAGCTTCGACGCACTCGGGGCGGCGGTCCGTCCCAAGATGGAGCCGTCGACCCCGCAGCCAGTGAGCAGGGCAGCGGTCATGAGCAGCGCGAGACAGACGCGGAGGCGGCGCACATCCTGGTTGTCGGCAGAACCGGCCGAGAACTCAAAACCCGGTCAGCGCGCGGCGCGCCAGACCGACAACGCCAGCAGCGCGGCGATCACGACCGGGGTGATCCACCAGGCGGTGGCGCCCGCGCCCGCTGCCAGGGCGGTCACGCCGAGCGCGAGGACCACCCCGAGCGCCAGGCGCCAGTCGTCCCCGACCACGAAGTCCCAGATCGCCAGCCAGGCGCCGCGCAGCCGGGTCACGAGCTCGCTACCTCCGGCGGGGCCTGGCGGCGCAACGCGACCACGCAGGCGAGCGCCAGCAGCAGCGTGCCCGGGATGAGCACGAGCAGCGCCGCGTCGCCGCCCGGCCAGTGCGCGCCGGCGCCCTCGGTGCCCCAGAACATCCCGAACGAGACGAGCATCACGCCGACCGCGAACTTCATCGGGTTCTCCGGGACGCGGGCCAGCGGCGCCCGCACGGCAACCCCTGCCGCGACGACAGCCAGCACCGCGATCGCGGCGGCGATCGCGGCGAGCCCCACGTCGTGCTGGTTGGCGCCGAACGTGAGCACGATGAAGACGACCTCCAACCCCTCCAGCAGCGCGCCCTTGAAGGCGACCGTGAACGCGTAGCCATCGATGCGCTGGGCATCAAACGCAGGCATATCTGTCGTTCTATGCGCAGCGCTGCGAGCGTCCCCGGCCGCCGCCTCGGCCGCCGCTCGCTCCCGCGCGAACGCGGCGGTCTCGTCGTGCAGCGCCTTCAGCCCCGCCGCCCGCAGCACCGCCTTGCGTAGCCACTGCAGCCCGAACACGAGCAGCAGGCCGCCGACGGCCACCCGCAACACGTTGATCGGCAGCGCCGTCAGCGCCGGCCCGAGGCCCGCCGACAGCGCGGCGAGCACGACGAGCGCGGCGCCGACCCCGTACAGCGCCGAGCGCCAGCCGCGCGTCACCCCGACCGCAAGCACGATCGTGAGCGCCTCCACGGCCTCGACCGCACAGGCGAGGAACACGGACAGCGCAAGGCCGAACTGAGCGCCGCTCACTCGCCGGAACCTAGCGGCAGACCGACCCGCCCACGCAAACACGCGCGGGGCGGCTCATCGGGCTCTCACCCAGGCGGCTCAGGCGGGCGCGCCGGCGATGACCGAGGAGCTCCACTCGATCACCGAGGTCGGCCGCACGACGTGCTTGCTCATCCCGAGGTCCTTCGGCTCCAGCCCGAGCGCCAGCCCGAGCAGTTGGGGGAGATGGAGCACCGGCAGCCCGAGCTCGCGCCCGGCCTGGCGCGCAGCCAGGGGCTGCTGCAGGTCGAGGTTGAGGTGGCAGAGCGGGCACGGGACGACCAGACAGTCGGCGTGCGCGTCGATCGCGTCGCCGATGTGGCGGCCCGCCATTCCCAGCGAGGCCTCCATGTTCATGGTGATGATCGGGAAGCCGCAGCACTTGTAGACGCCGGCGTAGTCGATCACGGTGCCGCCGAGCGCCTCGATCACCATCTGCATGTAGCGATCCCGCGGGTGCTCGTCGTCGATCCCGAGCCGATCGATCGGGCGGATGATGTAGCAGCCGTAGAACGGGCCGACCTTCAGGCCCGACAGCGGCCGCTTGACCTTGGAGCGCAGCGTGTCCAGGCCGATCTCCTCGACCAGCAGCCAGAGCAGGTTCTTGTTGGTGAGGCCTTTCTCGTACGAGAGGCCCTCGTCGGCGAGGTTCTCGTTGATGTGGGCGCGGTACTCGGAGTTGGCGTCCAGCCGCTCCTGGCATTCGGACTGCGCGCCCTGGCACGTGGAGCAGATGTTCATCATCAGGTCGGTGCCGGTCTGCTGGGCGAGCGCGAAGGTGCGCGCGTTGAGCGAGTCGGCAAGCTCCTGGTTGTGTTCGGCGATCACGCCCGCGCCGGTGCAGCAGGCACGGTCGAGCTCCACCAGCTCGAGGTCGAGCAGCGGTGCGACCTTCGCCATCGACCCGTGCAGCTCGGGGGTGAAGCCGCGGCTCACGCACCCGGGCCAGTAGGCGACCTTCATGAGTTCTCGCTTTCGCTCGCAGCCGACGCTCCGACCGGTTCGGGCTCGGTGTCCTCGCCGACGACGTAGAGGTTGAGCTCGATCCGCTCCTTGCGGCCCTCGACCTTGTTGAAGAGGTTCTTCACCGCGGAGAGGTCCTTGGAGCCGATCTTGTGGCCGAGCATCGCGGTCTTAATGTTGACCTTGCCGCGGAGCACTGCGGGCACGATCGCCGGCAGCGACTTGAGCAGCACCGCACCGGCCGGCGGCGCGAACTTGCCGAACCACGAGTTGCCGCCGAACGAACGCGGCAGCAGCTCGGCCTCGTGCAGCAGCCCGTTGTCCCGCACGAGCGTCGCGAACGACTCCTCGTGGCGGTTGCCGTTGTTGCGATCGTCGATGTGGAAGTCGCTCCCGGCCCGGCGGCGCAGGCGCATAATCTGGCTCATCGGCGCCACGTCCTTCGGACAGGCGTCGATGCAGTTGAAGCAGTGCGTGCAGTCGTAGAGGCCGTGCTCGTCCTCGGCGAGGTCCTTGAGCCGCTCCTCGTGGTCGGCGTCGCGCGGGTCGCCGACGAAGCGGTAGGCCTTGGCCAGCGCTGCGGGGCCGATGAAGCCCGGGTCGATCTCCATCGACAGGCAGTCCGAGACGCAGGCGCCGCACTGGATGCAGGCCATCGACTGCGTGATGTCG
>DASXZK010000052.1:0-104373 GCA_036501965.1 Solirubrobacteraceae bacterium | reverse complement strand
GACATCGACTGGGATTTTCGAGCTCAACTGGCCGGTTTCACCTGTCGTTATGTCCCGAGCGCCGTTGCCTATCACATGGGCAGCGCCACGATTGGTGCGGGGCTGAGCGACTTCACCCGGTACCACCTCTGGCGCAACACGCTGTGGGTCCTGGCGAAGAACACGCCCGCGCGTCTGTTGGTCCGCCATGGCCCGGAGATCGTGCTTGGTCAGTTGCTCAATCTGGCCGTCGCCGTGCGCGACCGGACGCTACTGACGTGGGCCCGCGCCTGGCGCGATGCGCTTCGGGAGATGCCGCGGATGGTCCGGCGACGGCGGGTCATTCAGGCGAACCGGCGCCTCGATGATCGTGGGATCGAGGCCGTGATCAGGCCAACTGCCTCGCGGCCCTGATTCGGACCGGAGCCGCGGGACGTGACACCACCGCGTCGAGAGCGCGCGGAGAGATCCTCCGTCGCGCCTGGATCAGGCGGCGCTTGCGGAGCACCTCGCCCAGGCCGGCCAGCGCGTCGCGGTAGGCGTGGAGGACCAGACGCCCGCGGCCTCGACGAGTGGCGATGGCGAGATGGAGCGTGTTGAGCCAGACAAGCTCAGGAAGATGGAGCAGGAGGCGAGAGCCTGGGTAGTTCTTCATGGCCAGCCAGATCTGGTTTCGCCGGAGGTGGTACAGCGAGAATGCGTTGACATCGCCGAGCGTCGCACCGCCGCGATGAAGCCCGCCTGCGGCAGGCTCACAGCGGTTGACGTATCCGGCGAGCCGTGCCCTGAATCCCCAGTCGACGTCCTCCAGGTACGCAAAGAACTGCTCGTCGAACTCGCCGATCTCCTCAAACACGGATCGGCGGTAGAGAGCGGCGGCACCGCCAACGCTGAAGACCTCGGCCGGAGCGTCAAATTGACCTTCGTCGCGAGCGCCGGCGCCTCGTCCATGGCAGGCGCTCGACCAGTCAAGCGTGTCTCCCGCGCGATCGATGATCTCCGGCGCGTCCATCCGCCGCAGCTTGCCGGCGACCGAGGCGACGCGTGGATCGCGGTCAAGCGCCAACGCGAGTACCGCGAGCCAGTCCGGCGACAACTCGACGTCGTTGTTGAGCAGGGCCACGTACTCACCGGTTGTCGCCTGCACCATGCGGTTCAGGGCTGCCGTCACGCCGACGTTCTCGGGTAGTGCGACCACGCGCACGTCCGGCCAATCGCGGGCCAGGTTCCTGACCGACCCGTCGCTCGAGCCGTTGTCCACGACCACGACTTCGTACCCTTCAAAACGCTGTGCGACGACGCTGGGCAATGCCGCGTTGAGCAGCTCCCACCCGTTGTAGTTGAGGAGCGCGACACTGGCGCGAAGGGCGGCCATGGAGGCCTCTAATAGCATCCTCGACCCCGTGGACGCCCTCCCCGCGCGCTTCAAGATCACCGAGTCCTCGCTCGACACGGCGTTGCGCTACGAGACCGTCATCGGGCTCATCGCCGACCGTTATCGGCCCGACCTGGACATGCTCGAGGTCGGAGCCGGTTCAGCCGGAATCACGCAGTTCCTCGAGCATCCGATCACCGCCGTCGACCCCGCGTTTCATCGCACCGATGAACGCCGCACGAGATTCGTCACGCAGGTGGTCGGTCGGGCGGATGACCTTCCGTTCTCCGATGCGAGCTTTGACATCGTGCTCTCGCTCGAGATGCTCGAGCACATCCCGGCCGCTGAACGCCGCACGGCGCTCGGCGAGATGCAGCGGGTTCTGCGCCCGGGGGGCCGGATGATCGTGACCTTCCCCGCCGACGCCGCGGCGCTGGAGCTCGATCGGTGGGTGAACGATGCCTATCGCAGGAAGAGCGGCCACGATCACCCCTGGGCGTCCGAACATCTCGAGATGGGGCTGCCCGACAGCGTCGAGATGGAGACGGTCGCCCGCGAGATGCTCGGTGATCAAGGGACGGTCTCGGTACAGCGTCATATGTGGGCGCCGGTCCACAAGGTCGTTCACGGCCTTTACACCGGACGCCGGCTGTCGAAGCTGACACGGCCGCTCGGTCTGCACACGCGCCCTGCAGCCCACGCCCTGTTCGCGGCGGGCCGACGCCTGCACGGGCGGACGCCTGCGTATCGGACGATCCTAATCGTCGACAAGCACCCAGGCACAGCGCGCTGATCCGTGGCGCGCCGGCGGCTCGCCCAAGGGCGTCGTCAGTCGAGCAGGCGCATCTCGGGCGAGCGAGCCGCGAACTGACCGCCCCACTCGCGCACATAGGCATGCTGTTCGGTGATCTCGGTGCGCAAATTCCACGGCAGGATGACGACGATGTCGGGTTGGGTCTCGCGTAGCGTCGCCGGTGCGAGGACCGGGATGTGGCTCCCCGGCAAAAGATGCCCCTGCTTGTGCGGATTGAGATCGACCACGTAGTCGAACACGTCGGTCCCGATCCCACAGAAGTTCAGAAGCGTGTTGCCCTTGGCTGCCGCGCCGTAGCCGGCGACCGAGAGGCCCCGCTCCTTGAGCGACATGAGGAAGCCGACGATCTGGCGCTTCTCGCCGGGCAGGTCGCGGGCGAACCGTCGGTACAGATCGAGCTCTCCGTACCCGGCGGTGCGCTCGCGCTCCAGCAGGTGAACGGCACGGTCGCTCTGCTCCCTGTCTGCCTCCTCATGGCATCCGTGGATACGCAACGAGCCCCCGTGCGTCGGGATCTCCTCCACGTCGAACAGTCGTAGCCCGTGGGCGGCGAACATCTGGGTGACCGTCATGAACGACAGGTAGCTGAAGTGCTCGTGGTAGATGGTGTCGAACTGGTGATCCTCGACCAGCCGCATCAGGTGGGGGAACTCCATAGTGATGACCCCGCCGGGCGCGAGCAGAAGCTTCATCCCCGCGACGAAGTCATTGATGTCGGGTACATGCGCCAGCACGTTGTTGCCGAGCAGCAGGTCGGCGGGGCGGTCGGCGGCGACCAGTCGCGCTGTCTCACGTCCGAAGAAGGCGACGCGTGTGTCGATCCCCTTGGCGACGGCCGCCTCCGCGACGTTGGCCGCGGGCTCGATGCCCAGCACCGGCACACCAAGTTGGTGGAAGTACTGGAGCAGGTAACCGTCGTTGGACGCGATCTCGACGACATGGCTATCGGCCCCGATGCCGTAGACGTCGACCATCTGCGTGACGTAACGCTCCGCGTGGGCCAGCCAGCTGCTCGAGTACGACGAAAAGTACGCGTAATCGGAGAAGATCTGGTCAGGGGTTTCGAACTCCTGCAGCTGCACGAGCTTGCACTCCGAGCACACCCAGGCGTAGAGGGGATAGAACGGCTCCATCGCGGATCCCCGCTCGGGCGTCAGGTAGCTGTTGGAGAGCGGCGACATGCCGAGGTCGGCGAAGGTCTCGGTCAGCGGAGCGCCGCAGAACCGGCACGCGGGGGAGGGCATGGGCGGCGAGACTAGCGCCCGAAACGGAACGCCCGAAGGTGGCTGACCTCGGGCGGCAGGCGACCAAAGACAGCGAGCACAACCAGGTAGGCGAGGAGCGCCACGAGTGCTCGTACCGGCGAGAAGACTGGGAGCAGTAGCGCGGCGGCGCCGACCAGTCCGGCGAAGATCGCAACTGCGATCGTGGAGACGCGCATCCTCACCCGCCCCTCGCGGAGCAGGAAACCGAGCTGTCCGATGGCCAGGCAGCTCTCCGCAGCCACCGCCGAGATGGCCGCACCGCGTGCGTGGGCGATTGGGATCAGGATGAGCGACAGCGCGACGTTCGCGATGAGCGCCCCGCAGTTGCCGATGAGCAGCGCCTTGTGACGACGCAGCGACAGCAAGGGAAAACCGCTGGCGGTGGCCAGGAATGTCGCGAGCAGCGCAAACGCCTGGATCTGTAGGACGCTGGTCGCCACCGCTCGGTGCCGATGTGCGAGCACGGTCATGATGAACGGCGCGCCCAGCACCACGACGAGGACGACAGGCACCGCGGTGATGACCGCGAGCTCGAGGATGCGCGCAACCGCCTCTCGGAACCGCTGCGGGTCGGCGTGAGCCGAATGGGACAGGATCGGGAAGGCAGCGCCGATCGCGAGGCTTGGAACCCCGATCAGCACCTGGACAACGCGGAAGGAAAGCGAGAACTCACCCGTCTGAGTCGGAGATGCGATCTGGTGCATGACCAGGATCGTCACTTGGAAGTAGATCGTGTTGATCGCGATCGCCGCCGCATAGGGGATCGTGTCCCGTAGCAGCGCCCAGCGCTGGGGCCCCCGCAGCACCGGGCGCAGCGGCATCCGTCCGCGCACGACGTAGATCGTGAGCCCGAGCGTGACGAGACTGGCGGGGATTGTGACCGCGAGGAATGGGAGCAGCCCGGACCCCGCCAGCACGAGCAGGACGATGATCGCGACCGCGACTATCTGCCGGGACACGGTGATGATCGCCGGCCAGCCGAAGCGAAGCTCACCCTGGAGGGCGACGGCGAGCAGATCCGCGACGATCTGCAGCAGCATCCCGAGCCCTGCGAGCGCGGTTCCGAGCACGAGCGTTCGGTCGAAGCCGGCGAGCACCGCGTACGCCACGCCGATCACGACTCCGCCGATCCCGAGCTCGAGCCTGATGCCGAGCAATAGGCGCAGTGTCTGCCGGCGGTCCTCTCCCTGCCTGGTCGACCACTCGCGGAGTCCGATGTTGACCACTCCCGCGTCGGTGACGCCGGCGATGATCGTCACGAGCGCGACCACGGTGCTGTATCGGCCGAACCCGGCCAGACCGAGGTGGTTCGTGAGCAACGGCAACGAGATGAGCGAGAGCACGAACGTCGCGATGTAGGCGCCGCTCTGCAGCGCGCCGCCGCGTACTGCGGCCGCGCCCGCAGCACGCGACTCGACCACCCGGGGCTCTGAGGTGCTGTCGGCCACGTGGCCATAATGACGGCCCATGTGGTCTGAGCGGCAGCGGACGGTGCAGCGATGAAGGCGGTGATCCTCGCCGGCGGACTGGGGTCCCGCCTGTCAGAGGAGACCGTCGAGCGGCCCAAGCCGATGGTTGAGGTCGGTGGTCGGCCGATCCTCTGGCACATCATGAAGATCTATGCGGCGTTCGGGGTCGACGAGTTCATCGTCTGCCTCGGCTATCGCGGCTACATGATCAAGGAGTTCTTCGCGAACTACTACCTGCATACGTGCGACATCACGTTCGATCTCGCGGGCGGGGACATGGAGGTGCACCGATCCTCGACCGAGCCGTGGAAGGTCACGCTGGTCGACACCGGCGGCTCGACGATGACCGGGGGCCGGCTGCGGCGGGTGATGCCCTATCTCGCCGACGAGGAGGACTTCTGTCTCACCTACGGCGACGGCGTCGCCGACATCGACATCGGCGCACTCGTGGCCTTCCATCGCGCCCAGGGTCGGATGGCGACCGTCACCGCCGTCCAGCCACCGGGGCGCTTCGGCGCGATGGCCGTGGAGGGCGACGCCGTCACCTCGTTCGTCGAGAAGCCGCTCGGGGATGGCGGCTGGATGAACGGCGGGTTCTTCGTGCTCAAACCGGCGGTCGCCCGCTACCTGGAGGCTGACGACACCGTCTGGGAGCAGCGGCCGCTGCGCGGGCTCGCCGCGGACGGCCAGCTCTCCAGCTACATCCATCGCGGCTTCTGGCACCCGATGGACACGTTGCGCGACCGCAACGACCTGGAGCGGCTGTGGGCCTCGGGCGAGGCTCCGTGGCGCATGTGGCCGGCGGCCGGGCAGTGATCGAAGCGGCGTTCTGGCGCGGGCGTCAGGTGCTCGTGACCGGGCACACGGGATTCAAGGGCGCGTGGCTGTCGCTGTGGCTGCAAAGCCTCGGTGCGCGCGTGAGCGGGCTGTCCGTCGACGTCCCGACGAACCCGTCTCTGTACGAGCTTGTCGGAGTCGGCGACCAGCTCGAGTCCGAGGCCACGGTCGACATCCGGGACTTTGAGCCGCTGCGCGACGCGGTGGAGCAGGCCGCGCCCGAGGTCGTCCTGCATCTCGCGGCGCAGGCGCTCGTGCGCCCATCGTTCGCCGATCCGCGCGCCACCT
Organism: Solirubrobacteraceae bacterium; assembly: GCA_036501965.1. Classification (GTDB taxonomy): domain Bacteria; phylum Actinomycetota; class Thermoleophilia; order Solirubrobacterales; family Solirubrobacteraceae; genus Palsa-465. The sequence goes on along the minus strand of DASXZK010000052.1, from coordinate 98,346 downwards.
TCGAGACGAACGTGATGGGCACTGTCAACGTGTTGGAGGCGATCCGCTCGGCGCCGTCGGTTCGCGTCGCGGTGATCGTCACCTCGGACAAGTGCTACGAGAACCGCGAATGGGACTGGGGTTATCGCGAGGATGAGGCGATGGGCGGCCACGATCCGTACTCCAGCTCGAAGGGCGCCGCCGAGCTCGTCACCGCGGCCTACCGCCGATCGTTCTTCGAGCCTGACGGGCGAGTGGCGGTCGCCTCCGCCCGTGCCGGCAACGTCATCGGCGGTGGCGACTGGGCCGCGGAGCGCTTGATCCCCGACATCGTCCGCGCAGCGACGCAGGGCGAGACGCTGCGTATTCGCAATCCGCAGTCGGTGCGCCCCTGGCAGCATGTCGTCAATCCGCTGAGTGGCTATCTGCTGCTTGCCGAGCGGCTGTGGGAGGGACCGGCGTTCGTCGGCGGTTGGAACTTCGGTCCCCTTGACGACGACGCCGCGCCGGTCTCGTGGATCGTCGAGCGGATGGCCGAGCGTTGGGCGGGTCGGCTGGTCTGGGAGGCGGCGCCCGGGCCCCATCCACACGAGGCGGGACTGCTCAAGCTCGACTCCTCGCGCGCCCGCCGCCTGTTGGAATGGCGACCGCCGGTCTCGCTGTCCCAGGCCCTGGACTCGATCGTCGACTGGCACGAGGCGCAGGTCGCCGGCGCGGACATGCGGGCCGAGACGCTCGCTCAACTCGAGCGGTTCCTGGCCACGACAGGGTGAACCGTCTCTCACGTCGCGTCGGTATCGTGGAGCGCCGATCGTTTCGCCCATGCAAACCCTCCCCTCACAGCTCCAGGGCCCGGTGCTCTTTGCTCCGGCCGTCCACGGGGACGAGCGCGGTTTCTTCGTTGAGACCTTCCGTGCCACCGCGCTGCGCGAGTTCGGGATCGACTGCGGCTTCGTCCAGGACAACCAGTCCCGCTCTCGCCAATCGGTTGTCCGCGGTATGCACTTCCAGCCCGGTCAGGACAAGCTGGTGCGCTGCGCGCGCGGCGCAATCCTCGACGTGATCGTCGACATCCGCCGAGGCTCGCCGCAGTTCGGGCAGTGGGAGGGGTTCGAGCTCGACGACGTCACCCACCACCAATTGTTCGTGCCGGACGGCTTCGCGCACGGTTTCTGCGTTCTCTCCGAGTTTGCGGATGTGACCTACAAGGTCTCCAGCTACTACGACCCCTCGACCGAGGCCGGCTTCTCCTACCTCGACCCTGAGGTCGGGATCGAGTGGCCTGAGGTTGAGAGCCTGATCGGGTCCGAACGCGACCGGTCCGCGCCGTCACTCGCCGAGCTCGAGTCCTCGCTTCCGTTCGTCTATGGCTAGGTTGCCCGAGATCACCCCGGCGCGCTTCCGCGCCGCCGCATGGACGGCGCTTCTCTCGCTGACGCTGATCGTCTTCACCGGCGCGGCGGTGCGCCTCACCGACTCCGGTCTCGGCTGCGAGGACTGGCCGCGCTGCTCGAAGGCGCATCTCACCCCGCCCGACCAGCTGCACGCCTTCATCGAGTTCGGCAACCGCTCGCTGTCGGGCATCGTCGGGGTGGTGACCGTCGTCGTGATGGTGATGGCGTTCATGCGCCGCCCGCTGCGGCGCGACCTCGCGGTGCTCGCCACTCTGCTCCCGCTTGGGGTCGTCGCGCAGGCGGTCCTCGGTGGCTACACGGTCAAGGAGAAGCTCGCGCCCGGGTTCGTGATGGCGCACTTCGCGCTGTCGATGCTCATCCTGATCGCGGCGGTCGCGCTCGTCTGGCGCTGCTATTACCCGGCCGGCTCGCACCCGCGGCGCTTCAGCCGGCCGATCGTGTGGACGGTGCGCGCCACCGTCGTGCTCGGCGCGATCACGATCTTCGCCGGCACGGTCTCCACGGCCGCCGGACCGCATTCCGGCGCCCACATCGGCCAGATCGTCAAGCGGCTGCACTTCCGCGGCGCCGGGACCCTGCAATGGGCCGTGCACCAGCACGCGACCATCGCCGTCCTGTTCGGCCTCGCGGCGATCGGGGCGTGGTTGCTCAAGCGGCGTGAGCTCGGAGCGCTGGAGCCCACCGAGCCGCTCACAGTGCTCGCGGTGCTGATTGCGGCGCAGGGCCTGGTCGGCAGCGTGCAATACGAGATGAAGCTGCCGGCGGAGATGGTGTGGGTCCACGTCTCGCTCGCGACGGTCACCTGGGTCGTCGCGCTGTGGGCCTGGGTGGATACTGGGGGTACGCGCCGGCGCGACGGTGAGGCCGGTGGACCGGATCGGCTCAGCTCCGGCGAGCCGGTGGACGAGCCGCGAGAGCGGCCGATCGAGGCGGCACGGATATGACACAGCACACCCCAGGGGCCACGAGCGATTCCCAGAACGTCCGGGGCGCCACGCTCAACATCCTGGTCGTCGACGACGAGTCCGACCTGCGCGAGATGCTCACCCGCTCCTTCTCACGTGAGGGGCATCGCGTGATGGCGGTGCCCGACGGCCGCGCAGCGATCGACCGCGCCTCCACCGACCACTTCGACATCGTCCTGCTCGACGTCGCGCTCGGCCCGGGCCCTGACGGTTACGAGGTCTGCCGCACATTGCGTGCGCGTCGCAACGTCGTGCCGATCATCATGCTCACCGCGCTTGACTCCGAAGCCGACGCGGTGCTCGGGCTGGAGGCGGGCGCCGATGACTACGTCACCAAACCGTTCGGGCTCGCCGAGCTGCGAAGCCGGATCCGTGCGGTTCTGCGCCGCGCCGGCACGCGCGCGATGGGCGATGAGGTCCTCGTCGTCGGACCGATCTCGCTCGATCGGGCGCAGCGCGAGGTGATGATCGAGGGCACCCCGGTGAAGCTCACGTTCTCCGAGTTCGAACTGCTCGACGCGCTGATGACCGACCCCGGGCGCCTGCTCAACCGTCAGGAGCTCCTGCGAGCGATCTGGGGCGACAGCGCGTATCGCGATCCCCGTGCGATCGACGTCCACATCCGCCATCTGCGCGAGAAGCTCGAGCCCGAGCCGGAAAAACCGCGCTACATCCTCACGGTGCGCGGCGCGGGGTACCGGCTCAGGGGAGGCTGATCGGAGTGAACCGGCTGCGGTGAGGGGCCGCTGCACGCGACCCGGCGACGCGCGAAGACCCATCAGGGGCCGCTAGATGGGACGGTTCCGCGGTGCGTTCGGACTCCGTGGGCGGATCGCCGGCGCGGTCTTCCTGAGCGCCGTGGTGACGCTCGCGGTGGCGGCGGTCGCGCTGCTCGGTCCGCTCGAGCACAGTCTGCGCAGCGCCGAGATCAAATCGCTCCACAAGAGCCTCGGCAAGCACCCGACGGCGGCGTTCAGACGGCTGCCGCTCTGCACGATCGTCACTGACCCTCACGGAGAGCAGCGCAAGCTCGGCGCGGCGGAATCGCACCTGGCGGGGCAGATCGGCGGCCAGGCGGTCGTGCTCGGCACCTTCACCCCGAACGGCACGTACTTCAGGGCGCTGCCGCGCACGGGCGACAACGACGAGCTCGCCGACATTGGCCCGGACAACTACCCGGACGCGGTCCAGGCATACCGGACAGGGGAATCCGTGGCGTCGGCGACCGCGGTCGCCGTTCGACGGGCGATTCCGTTCAGCAAGGAATGTCCAGTCGGCACTCAGCACGTCAAGACGACGTACGTGCTCGCGGTGCGCAAGTCGATCGCCGAGATCCCCGCGGTCGTGCATGTGGTGCGCCGCGCGTTCTTCGACGCCGCCCTGGCCGCGCTCGCGCTCACGCTGCTACTCGGGATCCCACTCTCCGGGCGGCTGGTGAGACGGTTGCGCAGGTTGCGCGAAGTGGCGATCGACGCCGCCCGCGATGCGCCGATGATCGTCCCCGTGGACAACGCGGCGGACGAGGTCGGCGACCTCGCTCGTGCCCTGCACTCGATGCAGCAGCAGCTCCAGATCCAGGAGGAAGCGCGCCGCTCGTTCGTCGCCACCGCCTCCCATGAGCTGCGCACCCCGCTCGCTTCGCTCGACGGAATGCTCGAGCTGCTCGGCGAGGATCTTCGAGACGTCTCGCCCGACATCGAGGATGCGCGCGCTCTGCTCGATCGGGCCCGCGCGCAATCCCGGCGCCTCGGCCGGCTGGCGGCCGATCTGCTCGACCTCTCGCGGATCGACGCGCAGATCCAGCTGCGCTCGGAGCCTGTCGAGCTCGGTGAGCTCAGCCGGGCGGTGCTCGCGGAGTTCGAACTCGGGAGCGTGGAGCGCGGCATCCAGATCGACTTGGAGGCCGACGGCGAACACGCGGTCTGGGCGCTCGGGGATCCCGGGTCGATCGCGCGCATCCTGCGGATCCTGCTCGACAACGCGCTCCGCATGAGCCCGCCCGACGCGCGGATCGCGGTGCTGCTCGCCGAATCACGCGGCGGGGCGCGGATCACGGTCAGCGACGAGGGCCCGGGAGTCGAGCCTGCGGAGCGCGAGGCGATCTTCGAGCGCTTCAGCCGTGGCAAGGACACCGCCGGGCAAGCGGGCTTCGGGCTCGGCCTCGCGATCGGGCGTGAGCTGGCCCAGCGCATGGACGGCGAGCTCGTGCTGGAGGACTCCTCCGAGCTCCATCCCGCGGGCGCGCGGTTCACGCTCTGCCTGCCCGCCGCGCTCACCCCCGACAGCGACCCGGTCGCTGTCGCCTCGTGATCGCTCCCGCGTCGAGGACTAGCATCGCCCGACCATGGACCCGATCGTCATGCAAGCGATGCTCGGCGCCGACGAGCGGCACTGGTGGTACCGCGGTCGCCGCCGCGTCATCCGCGCCGAGCTGGAGCGCCTGCCGCTGCCGGCCGGCGCGGCGATCCTGGATGCGGGCTGCGGCTCGGGCCGGACGATGCAGCTGCTGGGCGCCTACGGGACGGTGTCGGGCGTCGAGCTCTCCGAGTCGGCGGCGGAGGTGGCGCGCGCCCGCGGCGTAGGCGACGTCGTGATCGGCCGCCTGGAGGCGCTGCCGTGGCCGGAGGATCAGTTCGACCTGATCACCTGCCTCGACGTGATCGAGCACACCCCCGATGACCGGGCAACCCTCGCCGAGCTCCGTCGGGTGTGCCGTCCCGGCGGGTACCTGCTCGTCACCGTGCCCGCCTATCCCCGGCTCTGGTCCGTCCACGACGAGGCCAACCATCACTACCGGCGCTATTCCCGCGCCGCGCTCCGCGGCGCCGCGCTTGATGCCGGCTGGGCGCTCGAGCGGCTCAGCTCGTTCAACAGCATGCTGCTGGCGCCGGCGGCCGCGGTGCGTCTCAGCCGCCGGCGGCAAGCGCGGACCATGAACGGAACCGCGACCGAGGTCTACCGCGACGAGCTGTCGATCGGGCCCGCTTGGCTCAACGGCGCGCTTGAGTGGCCGCTCGCGCTCGAGGCCCGGTGGCTGGGCCGGGGAGGGACGCTCGCGCTCGGCCTCTCCCTGATCGCGATCCTGCGACGGTCCTGATGCTCGCGCTTGCCAGCCTGATCGCGGCCACCTCAAGCCTCGGGTACGCGCTGCCCGCGATCATCGGCCTGGAGTCCTTCGGCGTCCCCTCGCCAGGCGAGACGGCGCTCATCACCGCCGCGGTGCTGGCCAGCGAGGGCAAGCTGCAGATCTGGCTGGTGCTGGTGATCGGGATCGCGTCGGCCATCATCGGCGATTCGATCGGCTACGAGCTCGGGCGCCATCTCGGCCGCGAGGTGCTCACCGCCCGCGGTCCGCTGCGCAGGGAGCGGACGCGCGCCGTCGAGGTCGGCGAGCGCTTCTTCGCCAAGCACGGCTCCAAGACCGTTTTCTTCGCCCGCTGGATCACCGGCGTGCGTTCGGCCGCCGCATGGCTGGCCGGCATCGATCAGATGCCCTACCTCACGTTCCTCGCCTTCAACGCCGCCGGCGCGATCACCTGGGGCCTGAGCTACGGCCTGGTCGGCTACTACGGCGGCCAGGCCGCCGCCGACGCGATCAAGACCGCCGGGACGTACGCGCTCATCGTGGTGGGCGTGCTGGCGATCGTTCTGCTGGGGTTCTGGTGGTGGCGCAGGCGGCGGCGGGCGCGGTCGGAGGGGGAGCCTCCGGAGGTCTCAGCGGACGAGGAGGTCCCGGCGGAGGCCGAGTGAGGCTCAGGCCGCGTCGAGGTCGATCGCGCAGGAGTTGATGCAGTACCGCTGTCCCGTCGGCCGCGGGCCGTCGGGGAAGAGGTGGCCGAGATGGCCACCGCAGCGCTTGCAGCGGACTTCGGTGCGGATCATGCCGTGGCTGCTGTCCTCGAGCAGCTCGACGTTCTCGGTGTCGGCGGCCTCGTAGAAGCTGGGCCAGCCGGAGCCCGAGTCGAACTTGGTGTCCGAGGAGAAGAGCTCGGCGCCGCAGCCGGCGCAACGGTAGGTCCCGTCCGCCTTGACGTCGACGTACTGACCGGTGAAGGGGCGCTCGGTTGCCTGGTGGCGGAGCACCTCGTACTGCTCGGGCGAGAGCTTGGCCCGCCACTCCTCGTCCGTCAGGGAGATGTCGTGCGCGGTGTCTTCCATGCCCATCACTCTAGACCCGATCGCATTGCGCCCAGTTCCAACCCGCCCTCGAGCATCTCCAGGATGAGCGTCGACCAGCCGAATTCACGGGCACCCATTCCGGCCCCGGTGAACGGGTCGTAGTACTCGCGCAACCCCTCGCGGAGGATCGCGCCCGCAAGCCCGCGGGCAAGCGCGCCGGCCTCCGCCACGTAGCCGAGCCGCTGCATCCCGATCCAGCACAGCCACGCGATGTTCAGCCACGTCGGCCCGCGCCAGTACCGCGCCGGCGCGCGGCCGCCGAACGTACGGTCGCGACGGGCGAACGAGCGCTCCGCGATCGACACCGACGGCGGTGCGACCGGAGTGTGGAACGTCCGGTCATCGAGCAGGTGGGCGACCAGCCGGTGACCGATCTCCTCGGGCAGGTCGGGGAGCGCGAGCGGTGCCAGCGCGGCGATCGTCGCCACGGCGGGCCGCCGCTCGACGGCGCCGCCACCGCGACCGTGCCGCGCGATCGGCAGGAACAGCCCGCGCTCGGGGTCGTACATCCGCTCGATCATCACGTCGGTGAGCGATCCGAGGCCAAGGGCGCTGCGCGACCGCGAATAGAGCACGTTGGTGACCACCTCGCAACACACCGGGCCACCGGCCCGCACCACCCGGCCGAGGTCGTAGCCGAGCCGCCGGTTGCGCCGCACCAACAACACGAACCCCGGCAGCCCGTGAGCGCGCGGTCCCCAGACCGGATCGAACTGGGGTGAGGCGTCCAGCCCGGACTCATCCGGCTGCACGATCCACAGCAGCCCGTCGCCGTCGAGGTCGCGGTGGCCTTCGAGCCACCGATGCTGGCGGGCGATCCTCGGCTCGGCGCTCGGATCGCCGACCGTCAGCGACCACGCCCAGGCGAGCGCCGGTGGCTGGATCGAGGAGGTCATGGTTGCGTCGGGTGAGGTGACGTTGTAGGTGTGGCGGCGCACCCCGGTCAGCGCGGTGTCCCAGAAGATCGTGTGGCCGATGAAGCCGTCAGGACGTTGCGCGGCGAGCAGCGACTCGAGCTCCAGCCGCGACCGGCGAGCATCGAAGTGGCGCCACGTGATCGCGGTGAAGCACGAGTCCCAATAGAACTGCCAGGGGTAGTGGCTGGGGCTCGGCGCGGTGTAGGCGAAGCGGACCCCATCGCTCGGCCGCGTGCCCTCGTGCCAGCTGTGGCGCAGCACCGCCTCGCAGCGGGCGCGCAGGGTGGTGAGGTCGACGGCGATGCTCACGCGCCGGCGGCATCGTACGCGGTGCGGAGCGCGCGCGCCACGGTCTCGGGCCCGGCGTGGCGACGAGCGAGCTCGCGGCCGCGCCGTCCCGCGTCGCGCTCGCGGGCGACCCGGGCGATGACTGCCGCGAGCGAGGCGGCGTCACCCGGCGGAGCGAGCCACTCGTCGGGGACGAGCTCGGGCAGCGCGCCGATCCGCGAGGCGGCGACCGGCAGCCCGGCGTTCATCGCCTCGGCTGCGGCCAGGCCGAACGTCTCGGCCGATCGCGACGGGACGATCGCGACGGCGGCCCGCGCTCGCAGCTGGTCGAGCTTGGCCGATGAGACGCGCCCGATGAAGTCCACGGTTGCGCCCACCGCCCGAGCTCGTGCCTCCAGGGCAGCGCGCTCGGGACCGTCGCCGGCGACGGTGAGCGGAATCGACGCCCGGGCGCAGGCGTCGATGGCGACCTCGACGCCCTTCTCCGGCGCCAGCCGGGAGACGACGAGTGCGCCATGCCGTGGCCCGTCGGTCTCCACCATCCCGTTCGCCTCGCCGACCGGGTTGGGGACGATGAAGGCGCCGGAGAGCGGAAGACCGAGCTCGACCAGTCGGTCTCGCGCGAACACGCTCGGCACGACGACGACATCCGCATGCGTGAGCATCGCCCGCTGCCAGGCGGCCAGCCCGGCGGCATACACGAGCGCCTCGCCCCGCTTCCCGCGGCAGTTGTGCAGCAACCCCGGCAGGGTGTTGCGCCCGTGGCAGTCCGTGCACTCACGGCCGTCCCGGAACTCGACTCCGATCGCGCACACGAGCCGGTACTGGTGAAGATGCAGCACGACCCGCGCCCCGGCCTTGCGGGCGGCGGCGAGCGCTCGCCATCCGAAGGTCGGCTGCAGGTTGTGGGCGTGGACGATCCGCGCGCCGGTGCGGCGCACCTCCCGGGCGACCTGATCGGGCCTCAGCCCGCCGCCGAGCACGCCCGCGGCAGCCGCTCGCGGCCGGATCTGGGTGGAGTCGCGCTCCAGGGTCGCGACCTCCTCGCCGAGCCGAGTGCGCAGAATTTCCGCCAATTGGCGGGTTGCGCGCTCTTCACCCCCCGAGATGCGGTAGCGATGATGAAGGAATAGGACCATTTGGTAGGTAAGCTGACCGTTTGTCAGTTCTTATGCGAAGAGCAGGTTCCTCCGCGTAACCTGGCGGCAGGAACGGAATCCAACGTAGGGGGCAGATCACAGCATGAAGCAGATCACCGAGATCGACGACGCGCGGTTGGTGAAAGGGCTGGCCCACCCGCTGCGCATCGCGATCCTTCGCGTTCTGGAGGAACGCACCGCGAGCCCGAGTGAGATCGCCGAGGAGATTGAAGCGCCGCTCGGCAACGTCAGCTACCACGTGCGCTTCCTGGCACGCCTGGGGCTCGTCGAGCTCGCCGGCACCCGGCCGCGGCGGGGCGCCGTCGAGCACTACTACCGGGCGGTGGCCCGGATGCAGGTCAGCCAGGAGGCGTGGGAGCGAGTGCCGCTGCCGGTCCGCGACGCGGTCCTGAGCTCGGCGCTGCACGACGTCGCCCGCTCCGTCGGCGCTGCGGCGGCGGCCGGCGGCTTCAGCCACAAGAAGGCGCAGGCGACCCGCGTCAAGGTCACGCTCGATCAGCACGGCATGACCGAGCTGTCGGACGCGCTTCAGGAGCTGCATCGCCGCGCGGTGCACATCGGCCGCGAAAGCGAGGAGCGCATCGCCAGCCGTGACGGCGACGCGGTGGAGACCAACGGCCACGGCCCCGTCGACGCGGCGCTCGTCCTGATGCTGTACGGAACCGGCGAGGGGCCGGAGAACGAGTAGACCGCAGCGCGACGTTCGTGACTGAGTCCGCGGCCACCCGGGCCGCGGGTTGCTCAGCGGTGCGGACGGGCTCACTAGTCTCCGGGCGGTGTCGAGCGCGACCCTCCCCGGCGAGCCCGCCCCGTTCGAGATCGTCGCCGGCGACTCGCGCTCGGAGGTCGGGCCGACGCTCGCGGCGCCCGTCCCTCGGGCGCTCGGGCTGATCGATCAGCTCGGACTGTGGGGGAACCTCGGCGTCAGCCTGCTGGGGTTCACCGGGGCGATCTTCGTCCTGCAGCCCGGCGGGCCCGGGACGCCGCGGCTGTCGATCCTCGCAGCGATCTGCGCGATCGTGGCGGGGACCGTCCTCGGGACGGTGCCGACCGCGCTGGCCGGTCTGCCGGGAATGCAGACCGGAGCGCCCGCGATGGTGCTGCTGCGCGGCCTGTTCGGTGCGGAGCTCTCGTACCTGCCGACGGCCCTGAACGTGGTGCAGTGCTTCGGCTGGGGCGTGTTCGAGCTGGTCACGATCGCCACCGCGGCCCACGTGGTCGTGCCCGACCTCTCGCGCGACGTCTACATCCTGATCGCCGGTGCCCTCACCGGCGTGCTGGCGGTCCGCCCGCTCGGGTTCATCCGCACCCTGCGTCGCTACGTCGTGGCGGCGGTGAGCATCGACCTGGTGTACCTATTGGTTCAACTTTTGCGTCACCCGATCGCGCCCGTCGCGCACGGGGGCTGGTCGGGGTTTTGGGCCGCGACCGACACGGTCGTGGCGGCAGCGATCTCGTTCGCGCCGCTGGCGGCCGACTACAGCCGTCACTCGCGCAGCGGCCGCGCGACGCTCGCGGGGACGATCCTCGGCTACGGCTCCACCCAGGTGCTCTGTTACGTCATCGGCCTGCTCGCGCTGCTCACGGTGGCGCGCTCGGGGAACATCTACGGCGCGTTCATCGCGTTGCCGGTCGGGTCCGTCGCGTTTGCGGTACTCGCTGCCCGGGAGCTCGACCAGTCGTTCGCCAACGTCTACTCGACCGCGGTGTCGGTCCAGAACGCGCGGCCGCTCTGGGACCGACGGGTGCTGGCGATCCTGATCGCCGCGGGTGCGACGCTCGGGGCGCTGGTGCTCAACATCAGCACCTACGAGAACTTCCTTGATCTGCTCGGCTCGGTCTTCGTCCCGCTCTCGGCGGTCCTGATCGTCGATTTCCTGCTGCTCGGCGCGCGGCGCTGGGACCTCTCGACGCAGGCGCGGACGCGGTGGCCGATGCTCGTCGCCTGGGCGGTGGGCTTCGTCGTCTACCAGCTCATCAACCCCGGCTACATCGGCTGGTGGGTGACGATGTGGGGCCACATCGCGCACGCAATCGGATTCACCCCGGCGGGCTGGATGTCCGCGTCGATCCTCTCGTTCGTGGCCGCCGCGCTCGTGGCGGGCGTCTGGGATCTGGTGAGCGGCGCGCGGCGCGAGGGCGCATGCGACGGCGCGCGCGCGCGGAATGAGCGCTGAGGCCGGCGACGCCGGCCTCGTCCATGGCCTCGCCGGAGACCTGGTCGCACCCGACTGGCCCCCGCTCACCGACGAGGAGGCACGCTGGGTGGGGGAGCGGTGGTCGCTTCCCTGGGCGAGCGAGCGACCGGACGAGGCGGGTGTCCTGTGGCGCAGCCCGCGGCCGCTGTCGGCGGCCGGTGTGGTCGGCGTTCCGGGCACGGCGGTGTTCGTCAAGCGCCACGACCTCAGCGTGCGCGACCCTCAGTCGCTCGGACGCGAGCACCGCTTCGCCCAGCACCTCCGCGCCGAAGGGCTCGAGGCGCCGGAGCTGCTGCAGACGCCGGATGGTCTGAGCGCCGTCGTGGGCGAGCGGCCGACGGGGCCGGCGCTCTACGAGGTCCATGCGGTTGCCCCGGGCGCCGACCTCTATCGCGACGCCGAGTCCTGGACCGGCTTTCTCACTCGCGACCACGCGCGCGCGGCGGGAGCTCTCCTCGCGCGCCTGCACCTCGTGGCTTGCGACCTCGAGCTTGACGCGCGGCCCTTCGGCCCGCTCGTCGACTCCGACGAGATCGTCACCGCCGCCGATCCGCTCGCGGCGCTGGCCGCGCTGGTCGACGCGCGGCCCGGCCTCGCGGCCGGCCTGGCCCCGCGCCCCTGGCGGCGTGAGATCGGGGAGGCCCTCGGCCCGTGGCTCGCCGAGACCTCACGACAGGCCGGCCGCCTACCGCGAGCCTGGACGCACGGCGACTGGCACCCGTCGAACCTCACCTGGTCGGCGGACGGAGCGCCCGTCGCGGTTCTCGACCTCGGCCTCTCGAACCGGACGACGCCGGTGCGGGATCTCGCGATCGCGCTCGAGCGCTCGTGCGTGAGCTGGCTGGAGCCCGCGCCGGCAGCCGATTTCGACACGGTCGGGGCGCTGCTCGGCGGCTACACCGCCGTGCGCCGGCTCTCCGCCGCGGAGTGGGAGGCCCTGCCGGCGCTCACCGCCACGGCCCACGTCGAGTTCGCCCTCTCCGAGGTCGAGTACTACGCCGCCGTGCTCAGTTCACCCGAGCGCGCCGAGATCGCCTACCGCGACTACCTGATTGGCCACGCCCGGTGGTTCGCCACCGCCGCCGGCCGCTCGTTGCTCGACGCGCTGAGCGCGGGCCCCCGCGCCTGATCCCGATCGGTGCCGCGCACCGCTTGGGTTGTCAGTCCCGCGGGCGCGGCCGGCCGAGGCGGAACCAGACCCTGGTGCTGCCCTTCAGGACTCCCCAGTCGTCGGCGAGCTCGTCGACGATCCGTAGGCCCCAGCCGCCGTGGGCACCGGGTGTCGGGCTTGGTGCGAGCGCGACATTCCCGTCGTCAGAGACCTCCACACGCAGCCCGTCGCTTTCGAGGTCAATCCGGAGCACGATCACGCCGATGCCGTGCACCACCGCGTTGGTCACCAGTTCTGACACCAGGAGAGTGGCGTCCTCCCGCTGTCGAACGTCGAGCATCGTCGCGTGGGCGTTCACCAGTTGTCGGGCGGCGCTGGCCGCGGCGGGCGAGCGCGGCAGCTCTCTGCTGATCGTCGTCATCGTGAGCTCCCGTCGCGGGGCAATTGTCCGCTGAGTGGCACCACAGCGAGGAGCCGGCGTACCTGCGCCGAGCCTGGAGTGACCGTGAATGCCCAGCCGTCCCGGGAAGCTTCCGCAGCGGCTGCCATCACGACGCGTAGGCCACTCATGTCAATGAACGACAGCTCGTCGAGGTCGAGCAGGACCAGCTCGCGGCGCTCGCGAAGCGTGCGCAGCGCCTCGCGGAGCGCCGGTGCGCCGGCCAGGTCGAGTTCTCCTCGCAGACGGACGCGGACGCCGACGGCATCCCGGATCTCGGTGATTTCCAACAGAGGCTGTTCGTCGCTCAACGCGCATGCTCATTCGGTCGGGGTGACGCAGTCGAACGAGGCGGCGACCCGCGAGCTTCTGTCGCGGTACGAGCCGAGGCGGCGAGGGAGGGCGTTCCACGTCTGACACTACTCCGGGTGTCGACGGCCGGCCCAGCGCCGCCCCATGGCCCCAAACACGAGCGCGATGAGCCGCAGGCAGGGATTGGTGTTCAGACCCCGGCCGACGGCCGACGCCCTGACCACGGCATCACTGTTTCCAGCTGCGCAGCGAGGGCCAGCAGGACCCCTTCGTCGGAAGCGATCAGCTGGACTCCGACGGGCAACCCGTCGACCTCGCCCAGCGGCAGCGAGATCGCGGCCCAGCCGGTCGCATTGGCCAGTGCCGTCCAGCCAGTCACCGAGAACTCGACGTCGAAGAATGCGTCGACCGACCCGCGGGAGACCGACAGTGCGCCGGGGGCGGGAGGCAGTGTGTTGAGCGTCGGTGCGAGCACCACGTCGGCCGCATCGAACAAGCGCGCGGCGCGGCGTGACTCGGCGTGCATCCGGTCAAGCGCACGCGCGTGGTCCACGGCGGTGAGCTCGAGTCCCAGGCGCGCCATATCCCACGTGACCGGCTCCAGCTCGTCGGGTTCGGGCGCGCGACCGAGCAGATCACTCAACCAGCCGAGGGTCACCGCGTTATCGACCGCGTGGATGACACTGATCGAGCTGCGCATCGCCTCCGCATCGATCTCGGCTGCTCCGGGTACGACATCGTGGCCGGCGCTCTCCAGCGCGCGCGCCGTCTCGTCGGCGACCGCCTGCACGCGCGGGTCGACGGCGCCCGGGAAGGGCGGGCGCTCGGCGTGCATGATTCGTAGGCGCCCCGGGTCAGCTCCCACCGCCTCGGCGAACGGGCGTATCGGCGGCGGCGCCGTGTACGGATCGCCGCGCACCTCCCGGGCGACGACATCGAGCAGCGTGGCGCTGTCCCGCACGGTGCGGGTCAGCGCGTGGCGGACCGCGAGCCCGTCGAGCGACTGCCCCGCGCCGGGGGCGTTCGAGGAGCGTCCACGGCGCGGCTTGAGACCAACGACACCGCAGCACGCAGCCGGCATCCGGATCGAGCCGGTGCCATCCCCGCCCGAGGCCCCGCCGATGAGGCCGGCGGCGACCGCGACGGCCGAACCCCCGCTCGAGCCACCAGGAGAAACACGCCGATCCCAGGGATTCAGCGTCGGGCCCGCGAGCGCCGGCTCGGTCGCGCAGTGGTTTCCAAACTCCGGCGTGTTGGTGCGGCCGCAGATGATCAGACCCGCCCGCTCGTAGCAGCTCACCGTCCAGGCGGTCTCCTGGGCGACGTGGTGGCGCAGCGCTCGGCATCCCATCCGCTCCGGGCGGCCCGCCTGGGGCTCGCCGAGATCCTTGAGCACAAAGGGGACCCCCGCCAGCACGGGCACCGGCCCCCGGCTGGAGACATCGACGCGGCCGGCGGCGTCGAGCGCCTGCTCAAACTGCTCGTCGACGAGGACATTGAGCTCGTGCCCCGCCTGCAGCCGCTCGATTGCCGCCTGCACCAACTCGCGCGCCGATACGACCCTTTCGCGCACCAGCCTTGCCTGGTCGCACATGTCAAAGGCCATCAGCTCTGCAGCGGAGCTCACGGACGCCACCCTACGCCGCGACACCCGCGGCTCGCTCCGAGACCTGCGTCCCGCTTCGCCGTGATGCGGCTGCGGGTCGCGCCGGGCGTCAGACCTTAAGCGAGAGTAAGCGAGAGGCCCCGGATCTCCGGGGCCTCTCGCAAACAATTCGTGCTCAGGGGGCGGCGCGCGGCCAACCCGATCAACCGCAGCCGGTGTTGAAGCCGCAGCTCCCGCACGTGTAACAGCTGCCGGTCCTCTGCATCATCCCGCCGCACTGCTGGCAGGCCGGACCGAGGTCGAGCCCGAGGTTGAGCGCGGGGGTGACCGGAGGCTCGTCGGTGAACGCCGCCGCTGCCGGGGCGGGAGTGGGACCGCCGTTACCCGCCACCGGGGTGCCACCGCCATTGGTCGCCACCCGGCCCGAGGGGCTGGCGGTGTCACCGTACTGAGAGCTCGCGGCGTCCTGGGCGGCTTTACGGGCCCGCACGTCCTTGGTGAGGATGCCGAGATCCTCCTGCACGTCGGCGTCCAGGAACCGCGACGCCAGCCAGCGCATGATGTAATCCGGCAGCGACTTGGAGAACGGGATCTCCGGGTTGGAGGTCATCCCCTCGGGCTCAAATCGCATGTACGCGAACTTGCGCACCAGCGTCTCCAGCGGCACGCCGTACTGCAGCGAGAGCGAGATCGCCGTCGCGAACGCGTTCATCATCCCGCGCAGCGTCGACCCCTCCTTGCCGATGTCGGTCAGGAAGATCTCCCCGACCGTCCCGTCCTCGTACATGCCGGCGGTGATGTAGCCCTCATGGCCGCCGATGGAGAACTTGTGGGTGATCGACTGGCGCTCGCGCGGCATCCGCCGGCGCTTGGGCCCGACCTTCGCCAGCGCGTCCTTGACCGCCTTGTCGATCTCGGCCTGCATGTCCACGCCGGCCGGGGTTCCGGCCTGCGCGTCGGTGCGGAGCGCCTGCGCGGTCTTGGAACCGTCGCGGTAGATCGCGAGCGCCTTGACGCCCATTCGCCACGCCTGGATGTAGGCGTCGGCGATGTCCTCGACGCTCGCCGTCTGGGGCATGTTCACCGTCTTGGAGATCGCGCCCGACAGGAACGGCTGGATCGCGCCCATCATCTTGATGTGGCCCATGTAGTGGATCGCGCGCTCGCCGACCGCGACGTCGAACACGCCTAGGTCCTCGGCCGCCAGGCCAGGTGCGCCGACGATCGTGCCGCTCTCGTTGATGTAGGCGACGATCTGCTCGATGTGGTCATCCTCGTAGCCGAGCGTCTGCAGCGCGAGCGGCACGGTGCGGTTGACGATCGTCATCTGCCCGCCGCCGACGAGCTCCTTGAACTTGACCAGCGAGAAGTCCGGCTCCACGCCGGTCGTGTCGCAGTCCATCAGGAAGCTGATCGTTCCGGTCGGGGCCATCACCGTCGCCTGCGCGTTGCGGTAGCCGTGGTGCTCGCCTTCGGACACCGCCTGATCCCACGTGGTGCGCGCCGCGGTCAGCAGGCTGCCGTCCAGGCAGTCCTCGACCGGGATCTTGTACGCCGCATCCCGGTGCTTGCGCATCACGTTGTTGTGCGCGTCGCGGTTGAGCTCGTAGCGCTCGTACGGACCCATCGCCCCGGCGATCCGTGCCGACCCGAGGTACCCGCGGCCGGTCATCAGTGCGGTGATCGCGGCAGCGGTGCCACGTCCGGCGTCCGAGTCGTACGGGACGCCGTCGGCCATCAGGTAGGCGCCGAGGTTGGCGTAGCCCATGCCGAGCTGGCGGAACGCACGGGCGTTGTCGCCGATCTCCTCGGTTGGGTAGCTCGACGGCGAGACGACGATCTCCTGGGCGAGGAAGATGATGTCGACGGCGTGGGTGAACGACTCGACGTCGAACGTCCCGTCCGCGCGGCGGAACTTCAGCAGGTTGAGCGAGGCGAGGTTGCAGGCCGAGTCATCGACGTGCATGTACTCCGAGCACGGGTTGGAGGCATTGATCCGCCCTGACTCAGGGGACGTGTGCCAGTCATTGATGATCGTGTCGTACTGAACGCCCGGATCGGCGCAGCGCCAAGCGGCCTCGGCGATCTCCTTCATCAGCTGGCGCGCCGGAATCGGATCGCCGACCGGCTCGCCGGTCGCACGCGCGATCAGGTGCCAGTCCTCGTCGTTCTCAACGGCCTCCATGAACGCGTCGGAAACCCGCACCGAGTTGTTCGCGTTCTGGTACTGGATCGAGTAGAAGCCGTCGCCGTCGATCGACATGTCGAACCCGGCGTCGCGCAGCGCGGCGGCCTTGTCCTCCTCCTTGGCCTTGCACCAGATGAAGTCGCGGATGTCGGGATGGTCGACGTCCAGCACGATCATCTTCGCGGCGCGGCGAGTCTTGCCGCCGGACTTGATCGTGCCCGCCCATGCGTCGGCGCCGCGCATGAAGCTCACGGGGCCCGAGGCGGTGCCGCCCTTGGACAGCGGCTCCATCGACCCGCGGATCTTCGAGAGGTTGATCCCCGAACCCGACCCGCCGCGGAAGATCTTGCCCTCCTTGGTGTTCCAGGCGAGGATCGACTCCATTTCGTCCTCGACGGAGAGGATGAAGCACGCGCTGCACTGCGGGCTCTCCTCGAAACCGACGTTGAACCACACCGGCGAGTTGAACGCCGCCATCTGGTGGAGCAGGATGTGCGTCAGCTCCTCCTGGAAGACGACCGAGTCCTCCTCGGAGGCGAAGTAGCCGCGCTCGCGGCCCCACACCGTGATCGTGCCGGCAACGCGACCGATCATCTGCTTGACCGAATGCTCGCGCGCAGGCGAGCCGAGCTGCCCGCGGAAGTACTTCTGCGCGACGATATTCGTCGCGTTCTGAGACCACGACTTGGGGAACTCGACGTCGGGCTGCTCGAAGGAGACCTTGTCCCCGTGGCCGATCCGCGCGTCACGGACCTCCCACTCGATTGCGTCGAAGGGGTGCGTGCCGACCTTGGTGAAGTACCGGCGAATCGAGAGGCCCTCGCCCCTTCGGAGCCCCTCTCGAAGATGCGTCTCTGCTGACGTGGCCATCCCTTACTACTCCTTCCGCTGCCTCGAAGATCGTTCACCCGGCGATCTGGAGCGTCGAGTGGGGCGGAGAATCCTGCACCACACTCCGGACGGAAAGCCCGGTCCACCCTGCTATTTGCGAGGGTCCCTTCCGCAGCCCTTATTTTACTCCGCTTGGAGCGAGTTTTCGCGTCCCCGGCGGGAACGATGATCGCCCACCGGCCGGCCCCGATTCCCCCCACGAAAGCGAGACCGCGGCACCATGAAACTGCTCGTCACCGGCGGCGCCGGCTACATCGGATCGATCGTCTCCCGACAGCTTCTGGAGCGCGGCCATGAGGTCGTCGTGCTTGACAATCTCGAGCGCGGACACCGCGGGGCGGTGGCCGCCGATGCGCGGTTCGTCGAGGCCGACCTCCGGGACCCGGCGCAGGTCACGGCCGCGGTCGGCGAGGGGTTCGACGGCGTCTTGCACTTCGCGGCGCTGGCGCTCGTCTCGGAGTCGGTGAGCCACCCCGAGCGCTACTACCGCACGAACGTGACCGGAACGTTGAACCTGCTGGAGGCGATGCGCGACGCCTCCGTCCCCCGGCTCGTGTTCTCGTCGACCTGCGCGGTCTACGGTCAGCCCGACGAGGTCCCGATCCGCGAGGACGCCCCGCCGCGCCCCGCGAACGCGTACGGCGCCTCCAAGCTCGCCGTCGACGGGATGATCGGCGACTTCTGCCTCGCCCACGGGCTCGGCGCGGTGAGCCTGCGATATTTCAACGTCGCCGGAGCCGCGGGTGATGCGGGCGAGGACCACGAGCCCGAGACCCATCTGATCCCCAACGTGCTGCGGACCGCCCAGGGGCGCAACCCGCAGGTCGAGATCTTCGGGACCGACTACCCGACGCCAGACGGCACGGCGATCCGCGACTACATCCACATCACCGACCTGTCGGCCGCGCACCTGCTCGCGCTCGACGCGGCGACCGCCGGCGAGCACAGGATCTACAACCTCGGCACCGGCAACGGCTACTCGGTGCGAGAGGTGATCGAGGCAACGCGGCAGGTGACCGGCGCAGAGCTGCCCGTCGTCGAGCGCGACCGTCGCCCGGGCGACCCGCCGCGCTTGGTCGCCGGCGCGGAGAAGATCCGCACCGAGCTCGGCTGGGTACCGGAAAGGGACCTCACGCAAATGGTCGCCGACGCGTGGGCGTTCGCGCAGGCTCACCCGCACGGCTACGCGGCCGGCTGACGCGCCACCGAGCGCGTCCGCGCCCGGGTCAGCCGACGAGGTCGCCGATCGCGCGCAGCGCCTCTGCAAGCAGCTGCTCGGGCGCCAGGGTGGCGTCGAGGATCCGGATCCGCTCCGGGTCGGCGGCGGCAAGCGCGCGGTAGGCCGCGGCGGTCCGCTCGAAGAAATCCTCGTCCTCCAGTTCGATCCGGTCGAGGACCGCGCCGCGCGCACCTGAGCGCTCGCGCGCGAGCGCCGGCGCGAGATCGAGCAACAACGTGCGGTCTGGCGTGACCCCGGCGGTCGCGAACGCGTTGATCGCACGCACCGGATCGATCCCGAGCTCACGCCCGGCGCCCTGGTAGACGAGCGAGGAGTCGACGAAACGGTCGAGCAGCACCAACGCGCCCTCCTTCAGCAGCGGTCCCAGTCGCTCCTCGACGAGCTGGGCGCGCGCCGCGGCGTAGAGCAGCGCCTCGGCGCGGGCGCCGATCCGCTGTGCGGGGTCGTGGACGAGCTCACGGATGCGCTCGGCGGCGGCGACGCCCCCGGGCTCGCGGAGCAGCTCCACGTTCAGGCCGCGTCCGCTGAGCGCCGCGCGGATACCGCGCGCGAGCGTCGACTTCCCGGCTCCGTCGATGCCCTCGAGGGTGATGAGTATGCCGGCGGGCATGGACTGTGCGGCGAGCCTACGAAAGGCAGCGGACACGCCGAGTTAGGATCGACGCGTGCTCGCCGAGCTCGAACGCCATCCCCATGCGCGCGCCGTGCTCGGACCGGCGCTCGGCGACCCGCTGCGTCCCTCCCACGCCTACCTGTTCCACGGGCCGGGCGGCGCCGGCAAGCGCGCCGCAGCCCGCGCGCTCGCGGCCGAGTTGCTCGCGGACGGCGCCGGTGACCCGGACAGCGCCCGGCTGCGGGTCGCACACGGCACCCATCCGGACCTCACGTGGGTCACCCCGAGCGGCGCCCACGAGATGCTCGTCTCTGACATCGACGAGCCGGTGATCGCCGCCGCGGCCAAGACGCCGTTCGAGTCGCGCCGGCGCGTGTTCGTGATCGAGCGCGCAGACGAGATGGGCGAAGAGGCGGCCAACCGGATGCTCAAGACGCTCGAGGAGCCCGCGTCGTTCGTGCACATCGTGCTCCTGACCGACCGACTCGGCGAGGTCCTGCCGACGATCCGCTCCCGCTGTCAGATGGTGCGCTTCGAGCCGCCGACCGAGGAACAGGCCGTGGCGGCGGTGCAGCGGCTGGGCGTCGGCGAGGAGGAGGCGACGGCGTGCGTGCGCCTGGCGCTGCAGGACTCCGAACGCGCCGCCGAGCTCGCCTCGCCGGAGGGCCAGGCGCTGCGGGCCGCCGCCGAGGCCTACGCCCGTGCGGCGCTCGCGCCGACCGCAGGGGCAGAGAGGCCGTGGGCGCCGATGCTCGCCGCGGCACGCGCCCGCGGAGCAACTGCCGGTGCAGGGCTCGAATCCCAGCTGGCGGCCGAGCTCGAGCTCGTCTCGCGCAAGGAGCGCAAGCGCGTGCAGACCGCGTGGGATGAGCGGATCAAGCGGACGAGACGGCGCGTGCAGACCGGGGCGCTTGACCTTGCGCTGCAGATCGTGTCGCTGTGGTTCGCCGATCTGGCCGCGCTCGCGCTCGACGCGCCGGACCGGGTGCGCAACGCCGATCGCCAGGAGCAGTTGCTGCAGGACCGCCCGTCCGACCGCGACCCGATCGCACTGCGGACGGCAATCGAGCTCGTCGAGGAGACCCGCCGCCGGTTCGAGCTCAACGTCTCGGAGGACCTCGCCTGCGAGGCGCTTGCCTACCGGCTGGAGCAGGCGCTGGCCCGATGACGAGCCCGTCGGAGATCACGCGGGTGTTCATCCGCCCGCCGGTCCGCGACGACCGTGCAGACTTCACCGAGCTGATGCGCGTCAGCCGCGATTTCCACAGCCCGTGGGCGACCGCGCCGACCGACGACGACCGCTTCGCCGCCTACCTGGCCGACGCGCGGCGCGCGGACTTCGAGGCGATGCTGCTCTGCCGCTCCGAGGACGACGCGATCGTCGGCTTCTTCAACCTCTCCCAGATCGTCCGCCGGCGGCTGCAGAGCGCCTACCTCGGCTATGCCGTGGGCGCCCCGTTCGCCGGCCAGGGATACATGCGCGACGGGCTGGAGCTCGTGCTCTATCACTCCTTCACCCACCTCGAGCTGCACCGGGTGGAGGCCAACATCCAGCCCGGCAACGAGAAATCGCTCGCGCTCGCCCGGGGCGCCGGCTTCCGCCGCGAGGGGTTCTCCCCGCGCTACCTCAAGATCGGCGGACGCTGGCGCGACCACGAGCGCTGGGCCGTCCTGGTCGAGGACTGGCGCGCCCGCACCGGGGCGCCGGCCCAGCCCGACGGCCCCTTCTGATCCGGTTGCCGAAAGACCGTCACCGACCGGCGCCGCCCCAGATGTCCTCCAGGTAGCGATCCTCCGAGCGCATCCGATCGAGCCAGCCCTCCGCGTGCGGGGCGCCCTTGTGACGGCGCACGACCTCCTCGAAGGCGGCGCGGACCGCGGGTGCCATGCGGTGAGCGTCGCCGCACACGTAGATGCGCGCCCCCTCGCCGAGCGCCTCGTGGACGCGGCCGGATTCACGCACGATCGCATCCTGGACGTAGGTGCGCTCGGTGCCCGGCTCCCGTGAGGGCGCGAGCACGATGTTGACCAGTCCTCGATCCTCGTAGCCGCGCAGCTCCTCGCCGTAGAGCATGTCGCGCGCCGGATCGCGCAAGCCGAGGAACAGGATCGATGGCGCCACCGGGACGCCGTCGTCCTGCTGGCGGGCGCGCTCCTGCAGGAACCCCCGAAACGGCGCCAGACCGGTGCCGGCGGCGACCATGATCATCGGTTGGCGGGGACAGGCCGGCGGATGGAAGGGAATCGACGGGCGACGCACGAACGCGAAGATCGCGCTATCCGGGTCGCGCCCCTCCAGATATCCCGAGCAGACGCCGACCGCCCGCTCGTCCTGCCCGGCGCCGCTGAACACGCGGACGCCGACGGTGACGGTGCAGGTGCCCGCGCCCGCCAGCGGCGAGGAGGAGATCGAGTAGTAGCGCGGGCGTAGCGCCGGTGCGCGGCCGAGGAAGACCTCGAACGGCAGGTGGCACGCCGGGTGGTCCTGGAGCAGGTCGATCAACGACCGGCGAGGAGCGACCACGTCGGTCTCGTACGCGTCACCGGCCAGCCGTTGCAGGTGCCCGCGCTGGCCCTCGTCGCCGGTGTGTTCGACGAGCAGCGTGATGTCCGAGCGCGAGGCGACCGCCTGCAGGTCGACATTGCCGGCGAGCACCCCGAGCAACGGAATCGACTCGCTCGGCAGGTGCGGGTGGGTCTCGCGGGCCGAGCCGATCTCGACCCACAGGCCGGGATCGAGCGCGAAGTGGCGCATCACCCGTCCGACGACCTCGGCCCGGTTGCGCGGGATCACGCCGAGGTGGTCCCCCGTCTGATAGGTCACCTCCTCCGGCAGGCGGACCTCGATGTGACGCACCGAGCGGGAACCATCATCGAGGCCCTGGTCGTACAGCGCGTGATTGGAGATCACCTGGGCCGGCTGGGCCTGATGGGTGAGCACGGCCGGGTTGGCGGTCTGGCGATTGTGCAGTCGCAGGGTCAGCGCTCGAGGCGCGGTGCGCGCCGCGGTGGCACTCTCACCGAGCGACAGCGCACCGCCGAGCTCGGCCCAGAGCGTCTCGGTCCAGGTCTCCCATTGGGTCTCCAGATCGCCGGCGGCGTCCCCTTCGCCGCGCACGCCCACGCGATGCGCCCCGGCTGCCTGCAGGCGCTCGTCCAGGAGCGTGGGGACCGCCTGGTAGGTCGCCGCCCAATCCCGGCTGCCGCAACCGAAGATGGAGTAGCGCACTCCGGAGAGGTCGACGCCATCCTCGGCGACCCAGCGGCAGAAGGCGACCGCGTTGTCGGGCGGGGTGCCGTTGTAGGTGCTCGAGACTAGGACCGTCGCGCCCTCGTGAGGCAGCGCGCCGACACGGTCGTCGAGCGCGGCGGTGGTGACCTGAAAGCCACGCCCAGTCGCCTGCTGGGCGAGGTCGGCAGCCAGCTGCTCGGTGGCCCCGAGGTTCGATCCGTAGAGGACCAGCAGCGGCGTGCCGTGTGCACCCTCGGGCAGCGTGGCGCTCTGGTGGGCCGCGGCCGGACAGGTGGCGACGGGCTCGGGTGTAGCTGCGGGCCGGGCCGGAGCCGTCCCCCGGGTCCGGCCGTCGCGAGCGCGCACCCGGAGCTTCAGGCCCGTCGGCTTGATCGTCAGCGTCTCGGCGATCTTCAGCTGGTAGTCGGTCGGTCCGACGAGGTCGAAGCGCTGCAGGATCATCGCGAGCACGAGCGTCGCCTCCTGCATCGCAAACTGCCTCCCGATGCAGGCTCGCTCGCCGGCGCCGAACGGATAGAAGGCGTGCGGGGGAAGCTCCGGGCGCCGCTCCGGCGCGAAGTGGTCGGGATTGAACTGCTCGGCATCCGCGCCCCAGACCGACGGGTCGCGGTGCAGCATCGGCGTCAGGACGATTACCGACGAACCCTGAGGCAACGGGTAGCGGCCGCCGAGCGTGGTGTCGGTGAGCGGGAAGCGGGTGAAGCCGGGCGCCGTGGGCCACAGGCGCAGGGTCTCCTCCAGGATCTGGGCGATGTAGGTGAGCTTCCGCACCTGGGCCGCGGTCGGCTCGACTCCCGGGTCGGTGCCGAGCACCTCGTCGACCTCACGCTGTGCGCGGGCGGCGATCTCCGGGTGCTTCAGGAGGAAGTGGATCGCGAAGGTGAGCAGGCCGCTGGTCGTCTCGTGGCCCGCGATCAGAAACGTGATGCACTGGGCCCGGATGTTGGCGTCGGGCAGGCGCTCGCCCGACTGACGGTCCACGCCGGCGAGCATCGCCTCCAGCAGGTCGTGGTGCTCGCCGTCGCGGTCCCGACGGCGCGCGGCGATGATCTCGTCGACGACGCGCTCCATGTAGGCGTTGTCGGCGGCCATCTGCCGCGCGCCGCGGATCCGCAGACGGCGGGCGAGCGGGTGCTGACGTGAGCGTGCCTGCGCCTCGCCCAGAGTGCGCACCATCGCGGCCACGAACGGGTGCTCGGTCTCCCGGTAGAACGAGTTGAAGCGGTAGCTGAACCCGCACAGTGCGATCGTGTCCAGCGTCAGGCGGGTCATGTCGTCCGAGACGTCGATCGTCTCGCCCGCGTTCAGGCGCGACCACTTGTCCATCATCTGCTGCGCGAGGTCGACCATCATCGGGTGGTAGTCGCTCAGGCCCTGCCGGCTGAAGCTCGGCAGCAGGATGTTGTGCGCGCGCCGCCACAGGGGGTTGCTCGTCTCGGCCGTGAACAGGCCGGCCGACTCGGGGTCCCGGCGGACCTCGGAGAGGCCGCCGGTCACCAGCTTGTCGAAGCGCTGCGGATCGCACACCTCGGCGACGAGGTCCGATCCGGAGACGATGATCCGGTCCGCGGACCCGGGCACCTTGAGTCGGAAGATCGGGCCGAAGCGACGGGCCAGCTCCATGACGCTCTCGAGCGTCCGCGTGGTGTCGATGTCCCGGGCGTTGCCGATCAACGGCTTGGGCGCGGGGCCGGGAATGGCGATGTGGCCGGGCGCGATTGTGCCGGTGCTCTTCAGTGCGGTCATCGGTCGATCTCCTGGGCGGCGGTCGAGGGGGTGATGTGACGGCTGCCGCCCCAGATGGCGGCGCTGATGGCGGCAGTCCACACGGGCATGACGATCAGGACGGCCGGCTGGTTACTGGCGGCGATCAACAGGACGGCGGCGGCCGCGTAGCCGGCGACGACCAGCCACCGGGGGATCATGCGGCGGCGAGCCGCGAGCGTGGTGGTGGCGATCATGAAGGCGCCGGCCATGCGCACGCCGTACAGAAAGACGAGGGTGTAGCCGAGGCTCGTGTGCGCGCGGATCGTCTCCATGTGCAACGGGAACACGCCGGTCCGGTGCTGCAGGAGCGCCGCCGATGCGACCGCGGCGGTTCCGGCGAACAGGAGGCACAGGAACGCGACTCCGGTCGCCAGCTGCAGCCCGCTGACGATCGCGTCGTCCTTGCGGTGGCCGAGGGTCTCGCGCAGCGTGAACATGAACCACAGGAACGCGAGTCCCGCGAGCGGCACGAGGTACACGCCGATCGTCACCAGCGTCCCGGCCCCGTCCACGTAGAAGCGCAGGTAGTCAAGGGTGGGCGCGTCGAGCGCGGGAAGCCGGTCGAGCAGCAGCAACGCCGCGCACAGCAGCGCCGCGAACGTGGCGCCGGCGATCGCGCAGCGGCGGGCGGCCCGCCGGGCGTTCACGCGGCGGGGCGCGGCCGAGGAATCTGGTCGGCGACGGAGCGCTGCGGGAAGAGGGAAGGCTGAGGTGGTCACGTTTCGTCCTTTCGGTGTGAAGGTGGAGGACCGCTCCCGAGGGAGCCGTGCTCCAATTGCTTAGTAGAATGCGTTCTAACAAGCTATTTGAATCATGTCAAATAAGAATTCCCTCTCACCCCGCCGCCGGCTCGCTCCCGATGAGCGGCGCCGGCAGCTGATCGACGTGACGCGGTCGCTGCTGCGGCAGCGACAGGGCGCGCCGATCTCGACCGCGGACGTCGCCGAGGCGGCGGGCGTCACTCGCGCGCTCGTCCACCGCTACTTCCACGGCATCGACGAACTGCGCCAGGCCGTCGCCGCCGACATGGCCGGCCGTGCCGGAGCGGTGCTGACCGTCGGCCCGGGCACCCCGCTACAGGACCGCGTGCGCCACAACGTGGGCGCTTTCCTCGACGGGATCGACGCCAGCCGGGAGGTCTGGCTCTCGACGATGGAGTCGGAGCGTCCCCATGCGGCCGACGATCACCCCGCGGAGATCTTGCGCCGGGCGATGCTGCAGCAGATGCTCGCCAACAATTCAGACCTCATCGAGGACACGCCGTGGGCGCGCCTGTGTCTGCTCGCCTACATCGGATCGAGCGAGGCGATCTGCCGTCAGTGGGTGCTGGGGCGTGCGACCCGCGAGCAGGCCGAGCGGATCCTCGTCGACAGCCTCCTGCACACGCTCACCGAGGTCATCCCGAGCGGCTGACGGTGCGCAGCTGGGCGAACGCCTCACGGGCGTAGGGCGCGAAGCTCCCGGCCTCGACGACCCCGTCCGCGCGGCGGCGGATCGCGGCGCTCCGAATCACCGCGACCGCGACGCGAGCGACCAGCGGCGCCTCGGGTCCCGAGCCGCGGTCCGCCAGCGCCTCGGCGATCGCGTCCTCGAAGCGCTGCATCGGACGCCTCGCCAGGTTGGCGACCATTTCGAACGGGCGCGGCGCATCGGTGAACATCCACGCCGGCCGGGCGTCGGGGTTGGCCGCCACCGCCTCGGCGAGAGCGACGACCGTCCCTTCGATCGCGGTCAGTGGAGGCTCCTGTGGCGGACGGGCGCGGATCGCGCCCGCGACGGCGTCGACCCAACGCTGCATCTCGTCATCAAGGAGGCTCTCCTTGCCGTCGAAGTGGCGATAGAACGTGCGCTCCGGGACGCCCGAGGCCTCGGCGATCTCCCGCACGCTGGTGGCCGCATAGCCCTTGCTCGCGAACAGGGTGCGCGCCGCCTCGAGGACCGCCTCGCGCGTCGCCCTCCGGTTCGCCTCACGTCGCCCGATCTGCTCCATAAAACGGATCTTCGCAGAAAGTTGACATGTCTGCCACTTCGTGCCAAACTGGCAGGCATGACAAATTCAGGGGCCGGTTTTCTCTCACATCTCGGCGGGTGGTCGGCGCGCCACCGCCGCTGGGTTCTCCTCGCCTGGGTCTGCCTCGTCGTCGGGGCCACCCTCGCGCATCACGCCGTCGGCAGTGTCTTCAGCGACACGCTCACCATCCCGGGCAGCGCCGCTCAGCGCGGTCTTGACACGCTCCGCGCGCACGATCCCAAGGGCGGCGGCGTCAGCGGCCAGCTCGTGTACTCGACCACCTCGGGAAAGCTCTCCGCCGACCAGTCCGCGATCGAGCAGTCCCGCCAGAACGTGGCCAAGCTGCCGCACGTCCTCTCGGTCTCGGATCCGCTCAGCACGCACACGACCTCCAAGAACGGCCAGACCGCGTACGCGACCGTCCACTTCGACACCAACCCGCAGAACCTCGGTACTGATTACGTGGGGACCGTCGACACGGCGGTCGCCCCGGCGACGAGCAAGGGCGTGGACGTCTCCTACGGCGGGGCGCTCGGCCAGGCCGCGGTGCCGAAGGCCAAGGACATCAACTCCGAGCTGATCGGCTTCGCGGTCGCGCTGATCGTGCTGCTGATCGGCTTCGGCAGCGTCTACGCGGCGCTGATGCCGCTCCTCACCGCGCTGCTCGGCGTCGTCGCCGGCATCGGTCTGCTGGGCACGCTCGCCGCCGCGATCAGCTTCGGTACTGCGTCTCCGACGCTCGCCACGATGATGGGCCTCGGTGTCGGGATCGACTACGCGCTGTTTCTGATCACCCGCCATCGCCAGCTGTTGATCGACGGCGAGGACCCGGACACGGCGATTCGGCGCACGATGGCGAACAGCGGCCACTCGCTGGTGATAGCCGGCTCCACGGTGATCATCGCGATGCTCGGCCTGTACGCGTCGGGGATCGGCTTCATCGGCAAGCTCGGGCTCGCCGCCTCGATCACGGTCGCCGTCGCGATGCTCGCCGGCCTGACGCTCGTGCCGGCGATGCTCGGGTTCGCTCGCGAGGGAATCGACCGCCGTTCCGTGCGCAAGCCGGTCGCCGAGCCGATCGACGAGACCGGCCGCCTGCACGCCTACACGCACACTGTCGCTCGCCACCCATGGCGCTTCGCGCTCGGTGGGATCGCGCTGCTGCTCGTGCTGGCGATCCCGATGCTGTCGATGACGCTCGGCCATGTCGGACCTGGGAACGAGCCGCGTAACTACTCCGAGCGCCAGGCCTACGACGCGGTCTCCAAGGGCTTCGGCCCGGGCGCCAACGGTCCGCTCACGATCGTCGTCTCGATGCCCAAGGGAGCGACCGCCTCGCAGCGCAGCTCGCTCGAGCAATCGCTGCCGGCGACGCTGGCCAAGACACCGGGCGTCGCGTCGGTGACTCCGTTCACCGCCAGCCCCGACGACGCGATCCTGACCGGCTCGGTGATCCCGACGACCGGCCCCGACTCGACGGCCACCGAGGATCTGCAGCAGCATCTGCAGAACGACGTGCTGCCGCAGGCCCTGGCCTCTGACCACGCGACGGCCGACGTCACCGGAACGACCGCGGCAACGAATGACTTCGGGCACACCGTGGCCTCCCGGCTGCCGGTGATCATCGGCGTCGTGCTCGTGGCCGCGTTCCTCGTGCTGCTGATGTCCTTCCGCAGCCCGGTGGTCGCGCTCAAGGCGGCGCTGCTGAACCTGCTGTCGATCGGCGCGGCCTACGGGATCCTCGTCGCCGTCTTCCAGTGGGGCTGGGGCTCGAGCCTGCTCGGCGTCAGCGGGACAGTGCCGATCGAGTCCTACGTGCCGATGCTCATCTTCGCGATCGTGTTCGGGCTGTCGATGGACTACGAGGTGTTCCTCGTCTCCCGGATCCGCGAGCACTGGCTGGCCACCGGCGACAACGTGCGCAGCGTCGCCCTCGGTCTTGACCAGACCGCGCGCGTCATCACCTGCGCCGCGGTGATCCTGGCGAGCGTGTTCTTCGCCTTCCTGCTGTCGACCAGCGTGGTGGTCAAGATGCTCGCGCTCGGCCTCGGCGCGAGCGTGATCATCGACGCGACCGTCATCCGGATGATGATCGTTCCGGCCCTGATGTTCGTGTTCGACCGCGGCAACTGGTGGATGCCGGTGTGGCTCGACCGTGTCCTGCCGCGGCTCGAGCCCGAGCCCGAGCTGCCGGCGACGCCGCCGGTCGTGGCGACGCCGGTGACCGCCCCGCAGCCAACGAGCAGCGGGGTGTGAGCGGGACCGGCCCCTGTCACCCCGGTCCGGGGGTGGCGGGGGTCCCAGGCGGCGCCTGCCGATCTGGTTGTCCTGAGCTAGCCTTCCCGCACACGCCGACGTAGCTCAGCTGGTAGAGCACTTCACTCGTAATGAAGGGGTCCGGGGTTCGAGTCCCCGCGTCGGCTCTGACGATTCCCTCCAAAACCTCGGTTTCCGAGATTCGGTCTCCGGACGCGGAGAGGAGGATGTCCCCACTCTGTCCCGAGGAGACCGCCGTTGGTTGCGAGCGTCCGCCTCGAGTCTGAAGCGCGCGTCCCGACGCCGGATGTGGTCGATCTTCAGACTCCTCGTCTGAGGATCGCCCACCGTTCGTGGATTCCGAGCGTCCGCGCCGCCGCGAAAAGCATGCCTGCGGGCGAGGTCGTGCTCAGTTCTTCCAGGTGAGTTGGCAAAAGTGCTCGCCGTTGGACGCATCAGCGCGGTCCGATACGGAAAGCAGTCTCCGTTTGGCGGGTTGCCCGGGACTTGCTCGCCGTTGTTTCCGAGCGTCCGGTTCGTCGCTGGAAGCGAGCGCCGCGAGCTGGGATGTGGTCGATCTTCAGACCCCTCGTCTGAGAACTGCCCACTGTTGGCAGCGAGCGCCAGCGTTGGCGTGCAGAGAGCCCGGTCTGGTCTTGCCGCAGCGTCGTTCCGATGCGGGACCGAGCGAAACGCCTGGAAGCCGTTAGGGCAGCAGTAGGCACATGACGCAGTCCACGCCATGTTTGCCCGTCGACGGGCCGAGACCGGCTTCGAGTCTGGCGGGCGCTGGTTCGGTCAAAGTCCAGTCCGGTTCGATGCTCCGCTCAAGCCACGGGTCGGTGAGCGTGAGGGGACGTGTTGTGGGCTCAGGAATCATGTTGAATGTCTGTCCGCCGGGTCCCCGGGTGGTGAAGGACGTCGGTGCTGCGCTGGGGGGGTGGCATGGCATTTGAGGTCCTTGCAGGGCGGCGTGTGCTGCCCCATCGTTCTGATCGGATGAGTCCCCCGCGACCGCGAGCGCGCATCCGATCCGCTCGACGAACGGTTGATCGTCAGCCAGTGCCCGCGCGCGGACGGACTCCGAACGCGAGCATGCTGCTGCCGGGCTGCCGTTTCTGACACGGCTTGACCTCGCCTGACCGCCTATCCCTGCCGCCCGTGCCAGTGCCCTGCAGCCGACCTGGGGTGTTTCGTGATCAGCAGGCGGCCGGCGTGAACGAAGCGTCGAGAGGTTCGCGCATCAGTTGGGCCTGCGAGCCAAGACGACGATTCTGGAGCTCGTCCGGAACTCCTCAAACGGCTCTTCCTGCTCCACGGTCGCCAGATCGGCGTCGAAGCATTCCGCGTCCATGACGCCTTCGGCCGTCACGCGGGAACGCGCGGCGCGAAGCTGTTCGACGATCAGCGACCGCTCCGTTTCGCCGGCATCGACGACACGGTGCTGAGCCTCCGGCAACACAATGACAGAATTGATCTCGAGTCCTCCGGCGCGGAGATAACTCGTGAGCTTGCGACCGACGTGACGGTCGCCGCCATGGTTGTGCTGCAAATCCGCCACGGCTGTTACCAGACGCTCGAAAGCGGGGCTGGCAGGCGGCCACGTGATCCGCAGCTGGTCGTCCATGTCGCTGATACAGAGATGCCGACCGGGCCGAAGAACCCGGAAGAGCTCACCAACGGCCTCAGCCGGATCCGGTAGGAACTGGAACACCTCCCGCACGAGCACCAGATCGAGGGACTCGTCCGCCAGATCGAGTGCGCACACGTCACCCACCGAGAACCTCACCCTTGCCCCCTCGTCAAACAGTCCCGCAACGGCGAGACGCTCTGACAGCGTCTTGGCGTGTTCAACGAAGCCGGGGTTGATATCTACACCTTGAATGTCAACGGGCAGGTGCGCAGCCAGCTCGAAGGCGAGAATGCCAAGTCCTGACCCAACATCGAGCACTGACGACCTTGACGGGATAGGCAACATCCGCAGGACCGTGCGCCAGAAGCGATGAAGGCTATGGGTGTAGGCGAGCGTCACCGCCGCGGTGTCCTCGCCCGCGCTGCGGAGCGTGTCCACGTACTCGTCAAGCGCCGCATCGAGCACGCGGACTTTGGTGTCGTCCAAGTTCATGACCCAGCCTCGTTCGTGAAGGCGAACAGCCCACGCCCGTCTGTGGCGCAGACCATAGCCTTGCCAATGCCCGCGTGCACGAGGTCCTCTGTGACCCTGGACGCGAGACCCCACCCGCAGGTGCCGCGAAGCGAGCCCCACCGCGGGACTGGGCGACGCCCTCTCCTGGGCTCGGCGCGCGCTCACCGAAGAGCTGCCCAGCCGCCACCTGACGCTTTCTTTCATCGCGCGGGACTGCTGCGACCCGGCGCTCCTCTCGCGACGCGAGGAGGTCAGCTGGCGTCGTCCCGGACCGTCCCGCGCAACGTTCCGCGCCGGTGGGCGGGCCGATCACGCGGTGTCGGCGGCGAGCGCTGCCGGCCGGGTTCGGCGTGCCAGCAGGGCGGGGACAAGTTGCCCGCACACGCCGAGCAGCGTCGCGCCGCCGAGGACCAGCGCCGCCTGACCCCCGGGCACAATCAACGGTCCCGCGGTTGGATCGTGACCCACGCCGGCGAAGCAGATGACCGTCACGAGCACCCCGACCGCCAGCCCGGCGGCGGTCGCGAGCAGCGCTTCGGCCACGACCGTGCGGCGCAGCTGACCGCCGGTGGCTCCGGCGAGCCGGGCGAGGCCGAGCTCGCCCCGCCGCTCGGCGGCCGCGATCGCGCCGGTGTTGAACGCCGCCAGCACGGCTACGAACAGCATCAGCGCGTCGATCACCCACTGGGCGGCGGCTTCCTGGCGATCCCCGGCGCGCAGCTGCGCGAGGAAGGCGGCGCGGCTGAGCACCGTTGCCCCCGGAGTCCCTGCGGCGATCGCGTGCAGCGCCCGCACCGCTGCCGCGGAGTGTGCGCCGGTGATGAGCACGGCATGGTCAACGCGCGCGACTTCGTGCGCCCACGCCAGCGCGCCGGGTAGCACGAGATCGCCGAGCCCGGACGCATGCCGGTAGACGGCGCCGATCCGGAGTCGTGCCGCGGTGCCGTCGGCGAGACGTGCATGGACCACGCTGCCGACGCCGACGTGGCCATAGGAGGCGACGATGCGGCTGACCGCGATCGTGTCGCCGCGCACCGCTGACAGCGAACCGGCGGTGACGTCGAGCGCCAGCGCGCGGCGGTCCTCGCCGGACACGCCGACCGCATTCCATGCGTCTTCGTCGTTGGTCAGGCCGTGATCGAGCAGGTAGACGCTGGTGCTGACGATCGAGGTGACGCGCACGCGCGGGACCCGCCGCGCGGCCGCGGCGACGTTCGCCGGTAGGCCGCTGCCGGTGCGCGAGACGATCACGTGGCCGGCCCGCAGCTGGGCCGCCGCCGACCGCCGCATCCCCCGCTCGGTCGTCGCCGTCGCGACGACCTGCGTGCCGGTGAGCGCGACGACCAGTGCGACGGCTGCTCCGGCCGCCCCGATGCGGAACCGGCCGGCCGTCAGCCCGGTCGCGGTCAGAAACCCGCTGCCGCCGCAGCGGCGCAGCGGCGCGGCGAGCAGCGCCAGTGGCCGCCCGAGCAGCGCGGGGCCGAGCAGGGTCACCGCGATGATGAGGCAGAACGCCGCGAGCGTGGCGTACTGGAGCGCCTGGTCGGACAGTACATCGACCAGGGTGATCCCGCCGCCGAGCGCGAGCAGCCCGGCGAGGATGCGCACCGGCGCCAGCCGGCGGGCCGGGAGCACGCTCTCCACGAGCGCCTCGCCCGGCGGAACGCGCAGCGTACGGCGTGCCGCGACCAGGGTCGCCGCCACTGCGACCACCACGCTTGCGCCGATCGCAATCCCGTATGGGATCGGACTCGGTGCCACTCGGAACCCTTGTGGCGCGAGACCGACCGAGATCAACGTATGGGTGAAGAACCCGATCAGCGCCGCGGCGATCGCGCAGCCCGCCGACCCGCCGGCGACGCCGATCGCCGCGGTCCCGGCCAGCAGCGCCCGGCGCACCTGGGCGGGAGTGGCGCCGATCGCACGGGTCAGCGCGATCGCGCGACGGCGCGTCCCAACCGCGAATGCGATCGTGCCGGCGAGGATGAAGATCGCGATCCCGAGCGTCAGTCCCCCGCCGCTGGCGAAGAACGCGACCATCTCGCTGCGGTTCTCCGCGGTTGGATCCCCGGCGTCGGCCGCGGCTGCGTGGCGACGATCGAGCACCTGCGCGTGAGGGCCGACGACGGTGGCGATCCGCCGGCGCAGCGCGGCCCCCTCGGCACCGGGAGCGACCCGGACCGCGATCGCATCGACGCCACTCCTCCATCCGGAGAGCGCCTGTGCCCGCGCGTCGGAGAAGAACACCGAGCTGGTCGTGGTGCGGATCGCCGATGGGACGGCCACGATCCCGCTGAGCCGGACCTCGGCGGTACCGGCCGGGGTCGCGATCCGCAGTGCCTCGCCGAGGTGCAGGTGCCCCGCCCTCACCAGTCCCGCGTCGAGCACGACGGCTTGTGGTCCCTGGGGCGGGATCCCGCGCAGCAGCCGGAAGGGCGCCAGCGGCGCGCTGCTCCAGCCGTGGGCGTCGGCCGGTCGGCCGCCACGGCTCGCCAGCGGCCGGCCGCCGGGAGTCGCGATCGTCACGGGGAAGGCGATGTCCGCGGTCGCCGACCGTACGCCGGGGATCGCGGCGAGCCGCGCGACGTCGGCGGAAGGCAGCAGCGCGGGGCGCGGGACGGACACTGGGTCGCCGTTCTCGCCGCCGATGTGGAAGGTCGGATCGGTCTGGACGATCGCGTCGACGGCGCCGAATCGACCCGGTCCGGGCGCTCCGAGCGCGGTCGCCATGATCTGCCCGCAGGCGGCCGCGATCATCGCGGTGATGGCGAGGATCACGAGCGCGCCCAGCAGCGCGCCTCCGCGGATTCTGACGACGCCCGCGAGCACGGTCAGCCGCCCAGAGTGGCCATGCGCTCGGCGACGGCTTCCGGTATCGGGGCGGCGAGCTCGCCGACGATCCGTCCGTCGGCCAGGAACACGACCCGGTCGGCGGTTGCCGCCGCGACGGGGTCGTGGGTGACCATCACGATCGTCCGGCCGTCGTCGTCGGTGACCTCGCGCAACAGCGCGAGGATCTGATGGGCGGCACGAGTGTCCAGGGCGCCGGTCGGCTCGTCGGCAAAGATCACCGCCGGTCGCGTGACGAGCGCGCGGGCGATCGCGACGCGCTGCTGCTGGCCGCCGGAGAGCTGCGCCGGGCGATGCCGGGTGCGGTCGCCGAGGCCGACGCGCTGCAGTGCCTCGCGAGCCAGTTGGCGCCGCGGGTGCCGGCCGGCCAGTCTCAGCGGCAGGATCACGTTCTGGGCCGCGGTCAGCGACGGCAGCAGGTTCCCACGCTGGAAGATGAACCCGACCTGCTCCCGCCGCAGCGGGGCCAGTCGTCGCTCGCGCATCCGGCTGATCTCCGCGTCGCCGATCCAGACCGACCCGGAGTCGGGGGTCTCCAGTCCCGCGGCGCACGACATCAGCGTCGTCTTGCCCGACCCGGAGGGACCCATGATCGCCGTGAAGCTGGCGGGTGCGAAGCTCAGCGATACGCCGTCGAGCGCGAGCACCGCGCTCTCGCCGCGGCCGAAGCGACGGGTGACGCCGCGCAGCGTGACCGCCGCGGAGCGGCCGGCGATCGTCGCGGCTGGGATGGTCTTGGTCGACATGGCGGAGATGCTGCCGCCGTTCGCCGGGCCCGACCATCCGCCACACCCCCGTCCGCGGACCGTCAACCCCAGGCCTCGTACGGGGGATAACCCCACGACCGGGCGACTCGATCGACCTCCTCCCGCTGCGGAGCGACCGCGCGGAAGCTGGCTGACCCCGTGGCGAGAGCAGTCGTCCGCGAGCTTTGCCTGCAATACGCTGCGCTCATGGCACAGCCGACCAGCGATCGCGGCCGACTCAAGAGTCATGCTGAGCTGCCGGTCGCCTGCGCGCTGGAGGCAAGTGATGGCGCCGCGCGGCTGATCCGCTGGAGGGCACTGTTCGAGATGTCGCCGCCGGAAGTCAGGCGCGACGGGGGTCAGATCGTCGTGCGCTTTGCGGACGGGCCAGCCGTTGCCGTCGAGCTCGATGCGCTCGTCACCGCGGAGCGAGTCTGCTGCTCCTTTGTCGACTGGCACGTGGTCCATGAGGACGGCTGGCGCGAGCTCCAGATCCGGGGTACCGCCGACGGGCTGGACGCGATCACGGCGATCTTTGGCGCCGCCTGACCGCGAGCCACCGGTCGGGCGCTGCCAGGAAGCAAGAGCGGCTCAGAGCCTCGGGTCGACCGGTTCGCTTTCGAGGGCGAGGACTCCGAAGACGCATTCGTGGACGCGGTAGAGCGGCTGCCGGCTGACGAAGCGGGTCAGGCCTTCGACGCCGAGGCCGAATTCGCGGACGGCGAGGCCGCGTTTGCGGGTGAGATTGCGTGAGCGGAGGCGGTCGATCTGGCCGGGGTCGATGTATTCGGGGCCGTAGATGATGCGTAGGTACTCGCGGCCGCGGCATTTGATGCCGGGCTGGGCCAGGCCCTTGCGCCCGCGGGCGGTGAAGCTGATCGGCTTGACGACCATTCCCTCGCCCCCACCAGCGGTCAGGTGCTCCCACCACTCGATCGCCGCGGACTGGCTGCCGTCATCGTCGAGATCGACCGTCACCCGGCCGGTATGGGTGAACCAGTCCGGGTCGGCCGCGACGAGCCGGTCCAGGCGGTCCAGATGCCAGAGGTGATCGCGGTCGGTGAACACGGCGCCGTCGGCGGCGAGCAGGTGAAATGGCGCGAGGCGAAGGTCGTCGACACCGGCGACGCGGCGCACGTAGCGCCGGTACGCGTCCCGGTAGCGGTCGGCATGCTGGAGCCGGGTGCGCTCGGTCGCGATCAATTCGCCGACGTCGAGACCGCGGGCAGCGGCCTGGTCGAGAGTCGCGAGCGTCGCGGTGAGTCCCGCCTGGGCGGCGGCGCCGACCGCCGCGTATTGACGGCGCACGAGATCCATCGCCTTGGCCGACCAGGGCAGCAGCTCACAGTCCAGCGCCAGCCAGCCGGTCGAGAACTCCTCCCACAGACCGGCGGTGTCGGCCGCGGCGCGGATGCGCGCGAGCGCCGCCTCGGCGTCGGCGCCGCTGTCAAAGAACGGGCGGCCGGTGCGAGTGTGGATCATCCCGGTCTGCCCGGTATCGACCCCGAAACGGTCGCGGGCGATCTGCTCGTCGCGGCAGACGATCACGACCGCGCGGGAGCCCATGTGCTTCTCCTCGCAGATCACCTGGCCGACACCCTCGCGGCGGTATTCGGCGAACGCGTCTTCGGGGTGCTCAAGCAGGTCGGGCCGCTGCGATGTTGCCGGGGGAGCCATTGTCGGTGGCAGATAGATCAGCCAGCGCGGGTCGGTCGCGAAGCGGCTCATCACCTCCAGGGCCGCGGCGGCGTTCTCCTCACGGATGGTGACCGTGCGCGTCAGCTCAGTCTCGACGATCCGCTTGCCGGCGATGTCCGCGATGTCGAGCACGAACGCGGGACGATCCTCGATCGCCGGCTCTGATGTGGGAAGCGGTCGGATCGGCTCGTAGTAGGTCTCGCGCGCGGGCACGGACACGAGCTCCCGTTCGGGCCACCGCAGCGCGGTCAGCCGTCCACCGAACACGCAGCCGGTGTCGATGTTGACGGTGTTGTTGGCCCACTCCGGCTCTCCCACCGGGGTGTGGCCGTAGACGACCGCGGCCTGATCGCGGTAGTCGCGCGCCCACTCCAGGCGGACCGGCAGCCCGAAGTCGTCAGTCTCCCCGGTCGTCTCACCGAACAGCGCGAAGTCGCGCACGCGCCCTGAGGACCGACCCTGATAGCTCTGCTTCATCCCGGCGTGCGCGACCACCAGCGCGCCGTCGTCCAGGACGACATGGCTGACCAGCCGATCAAGGAAGTCGCGGACCTGGTCGCGAAACGCGTCAGGCTGGGCGTCGAGCTGCTGGAGGGTCGCTGCCAGGCCGTGGGTGATCTGCACCTCGCGGCCCTTGAGCTTGCGGACGAGCTTGACGTCGTGGTTGCCCGGTAGGCAGATCGCCGTCCCGGCTTCGGCCATCGCCATGACCAGCCGCAGCACGCCGGGGGTGTCGGGTCCGCGATCCCCGTAGTCGCCGACGAACACCGCACGCCGCCCGTCCGGAGGTGTCACCGTCACCCCGTCAGCAGCGATCATGTACCCCAGTTGCCCGAGCAGGTCGACCAGCTCGGCGCGACAACCGTGAACGTCGCCGATGACGTCGAACGGCCCGTGGTCGGTACGGCGGTCGGTCCACAGCGGCGTGCGCCGGATCTCGGCCGTGGCGACCTCCTCGGGGGAGTGCAGCACGTGCACACGGCGAAAGCCCTCACGCTGCAGTCCTCTCAGCGACTTGTGCAGCTGCGAAATCTGCCGCGGCACAACGTGAGCGCCGAAGTCACGATCTGGCCGGTCGCGGTTGCGTTCCCGGCAGACTGCCTCGGGCAGGTCGAGCACGATCGCGACGGGAAACAGGTCGTGCTGCTTGGCCAAGTCGATCAGTGACTTCCGGGCGTCGCGCTGGACGTTGGTCGCGTCGATCACGGTCAGTCGCGGCTGAGCCAGCCGGCGTGAGGCGATGAACTGAAGCACCGCGAACGCGTCCGGGGTCGCGGCCTGGTCGTTCTCGTCGTCGGCGACCAGCCCGCGGCAGAAGTCCGAGGAGATCACCTCGGTGGGCAGGAAGTGCCCGCGGGCGAACGAGCTCTTGCCCGACCCGGAGGCACCGATCAGCACCACCAGGCTCGGATCCGGCAGATCGAGCCTCATCGCGTGAACACCGCCATCTGCGTCGGCGGGCCCGCGTCGGAGTCCTGGTCGCCGACCGGCAGGTACCGGACCGAGTATCCGTGGCGATCCGCGACCCTGTCTCCCCAGCCGGCGAACTGCGCGCGGGTCCATTCGAAGCGGTGATCGGGATGGCGAAACTTGCCGGCCGGCAGGCTCTCCCAGCGCTCGTTGTACTCGGCGTTAGGGGTCGTGATCACGATTGTTGCGGGATGCGCCGAACCGAACACGCTCTGCTCGAGTGCTGTGAGCCGTGGCGGGTCGAGGTGCTCGATGACTTCCATCAGCACCGCCGCGTCGAAGCCCTCCAGCCGCCGGTCCCGGTAGGTCAACGCGCCCTGCCACAGCTCGATCCGCTGCCGCTGGGCGTCGTGCAGATCGTCGAGCTTGAGCCGGCCGGCGGCCTGCTGCAACGCGTGGGTCGAGACGTCCATACCGACGATCCGCTCATACCGGCCGGCCATCAACCGCGCCAGCAGCGCACCAGGACCGCAACCCAGGTCAAGAACCCGCCGAGCACCGGACTGCTCCAGCACAGCCTCGACCGCCGTCAGCCGATGCTCCCGCAACGGCATCCGGTCGGCCGGCTCGTCGGCCTCGGGGTCCTCGATCGGCGGGGTGACGTCGTCGAGCTGCTGGAGCGCGGGAAAGAACAGCTGCGCCTGCCTTTTGAGGTAGCGGCGCACGATCAGGTCACGCCCGGGATGGGTGGCCAGCCACCCCTCGCCGCGGCGCATCAGCTTCTCGATCTCCGCATCGTCTACCCAGTAATGCTTCTCGTCGTCGAGCACCGGAATCAGCACATACAGATGCGTCAACAGATCCGCCAGCCGGCAGGACGCCGACAGCCGCAGCCCGACATAACGGCTCGCGCCCCACTCCGGATACACAGGATCCAACCCGATGGACTCGACCTGCACGGCGTACCCCAGCGGCTCGAACAGTCGCCGCACCTCCTCCTCGCCACCCTGCGCAGGGAGAACTGGCAACCAGGCCTCCAGCGGAATCGCCGACCCGGCCAGCTCCTCGTGGCCGTTGCACGTGCCAGCCATCGCACTCTTGAACACGGTCACCAGTGCGACCGACAGAAACGACGACGCCACGTACGGGCGATCGTTGACGTACTCGGCCAGCGCGAACCCGCCCGACCGCCCGCGACGCCGCACCAACCCAACCGGATCGACGTCGATCAGCATCGCCGCGGTGCACCGCTCCTCAGAGGCCTCCGGATAAAACACCCGCGCCCGCCCGAACGGCAATGCAAACGACTGCTCCCGGTCCGGATGCTTGTGCAGCAGGAAACCCAGATCAGTCGCCGGACGATGAGTCGTCGAAACAGTCAAGAGCATGGGGCGAGGCTACCTGCGGCCCGCGAGGCCCCGCCCAGCCTCCGTCGCATACGACAGGCGCAAGCCTGTCGAGTTTCCTGGTTGCGGAGGCCGGTGGCGCGGAGGGCTGGCATCGTGGGGTCCATGAGGCAGTCACGCGAGGTGGAGGTCGACGGGCTGGTCAACATCCGCGATCTCGGCGGGCTTGAGCGGCAGAACGGGTCGATGACCCCGAGTGGGGTGTTCTTTCGGTCGGAGAATGTTGACGCGATCACGGAGAAGGGCTGGGAGCAGTTGCGCGCCTTGGGGGTCGCGACGGTCGTCGATCTTCGCCAAACGCGCGAGCGGGCGCGCGACTGCAGCGCGCGGCCGAACTGGTTGACCACACGCGCTGTCGATCTGGACGGCTGGGAGAACCAGATGTTCTGGAAGGACTACTGGGACAACGGCCTGGTGGGCACCGCGCTGTACTACACGCCGCACCTGACCGAGATGCCCGATCGCGCCGGCGCAGCGCTCTCGGCGATCGTCAGCGCCCCGCCCGGCGGGGTGCTCTTTCATTGCATGGGCGGTCGAGACCGGACGGGAATGATCGCCATGCTCTTGCTCAGCGCGATCGATACCAAGCCAGATGAGATTGCGCATGACTATCTGGTGACCGTCCGTCGCGGCGAGATCCGGGCTGCTCGAGCTGATCGAACCAACGACGAGCCCAGCCTCGAAGAGTTCTGCCGTCGTCACGGCACAACGACCGAGAGGGCGTTCCGAGACGCTCTCGCGGCACTTGAGCTCGAATCGCTGCTCGATCGATCAGGCATGCCCACCGCTGAGCGCGTCGCGCTCAGATCCTGGCGCGGGACTGCGACGTCCGAAGCGCCGTTCATTGCCTGAGCCGGGCTTCCGCTTCGTCCCCGTAGGGCGCGAGTGTTTCCCGCATCACCAGTTGTTCGAGCGGGAGATGGTGCAGTTGTAGACCACGTCGGGCTGGGTTCCGGCCGCGATCGCGTTGGCGCCCGCGCGCAGGGCCTGGGCGGCCGATTCGTTGCCCTCGGCGGCGTATCGCGCCGCATCAGAGCGCATGGCCTGGAGGTCGGTGTCTCACCTGCGATCACCGTGCAGTTCCAGTCTCTGCGGGTCAACGCAGCGCCGTGCAAAGAACCCCGTGACTGCGGCGAGGTTCGCGCGATAGACCCTCTCGAACTCCGAGGTTTGCAACCGCTCGGACGGGTCAGCTCGTACGGCCGGCCGAGAAGCGACTACTGACTTGAGGAGAGTCCGACGCAAGCAGGGGCACTGCTCTGGTCGATCTGCCCCACGGCTTGGAGCCCGGACTGAGACGCGGCCAGCACGAGTGTCTGGCCTGCTGGGACGTTCGTCAGGCCCTGCGCGCCTGGTCCCGGGTCCGCGGTTGAGGAGAGCTGGATGTCGGCGGCCCCGGCCTGCGGCTGGGCCAGCAGCGTCGTGGGCGGCGCATCTGAGCCGGCGCTCTGAACGGGCGCGTCGCAGCCCGCCACGACCGGGACCACCCTGACGTGGACATCTGTCGCGGTGAGCTTGGCGTTCAGAGCGCTGATCGCGCTCAACGCATTGAGCGTGATCGTCGTCGTCCCATCCGGGTTGGTC
Organism: Solirubrobacteraceae bacterium; assembly: GCA_036501965.1. Lineage (GTDB taxonomy): Bacteria > Actinomycetota > Thermoleophilia > Solirubrobacterales > Solirubrobacteraceae > Palsa-465. The sequence continues at coordinate 57,718 of DASXZK010000052.1, read as the reverse complement.
GTCACCGCGAACGCCGGCGGGCTCGTGGCTCCGGCAAAGATCAACACCAGCGCTGCCGAGAATGCGGCAATTCCCGCACCGGCGCCAGCCAGCACTCGAGAGCGTCCGCCAAACAAACCCGAGGTGCGCCGCGCAGGCGCCAGCGGCATCGGCGTTGCGGCGATCTCCGTGCCCGCCTCGACATCGTGCAGGCGACGGATGAGATAGACCAGCAGCCGCCTGCCGGCCCGTTCGTAGAGCCCCTCACAGGCACGCTTGGAGCGATCGGGTGTGCTCATCACCCGGTTAGGTGGAAGCTGCCGTCCAACTGTGACACCCAACAGACCGCGGCACAGCTCAATCCAACCAAACCGCCAACACCCTCCGACTACGGACGGGGTCTACGCCACGACGGGCTGAAGTTCGATCACAGCGACGACCCCGTCACCGTGAATCGTCAGCGGCGCGCGGTCGGTCAAGACGGCGGCGTCCAGCGCGTGCAGCTCCACGTTGACGCCGTTGGCATCTGCGAGTAGGACGCTGGGTGCGAGGCAGACGACCACAATCTCGCTCCCGTCGACGGGAGCGCGGTCAGAGGCATCGGCCTCGACGACCGCCACCGTGGCGGTGGCGCGACCTCGGCGAGTCATCACGTTGAGATCTCGGCTGCGGCCCGCCACCTCGCACACCGTCTCACTGCCACCGTCAAAGCTGAACGGCTCGCGGATGCCGAAGCGGTGGCGCCGTCCGTCGACGGTGAGCGCCATCCATTCCCCCTCGACCAGGACGATCGTCCGGTCCACGTCGGGAAAGGTCGAGAACGGCCCGCCGGCGTCGACCTCGGCGATGCTGATCCGCCAGTCGAAGTCGGCCAGGTCGTGATCGGCCGGCGAGGACGCGACCTCGTAGGTGACCCCGGCGCCGTTGCGCCACGGCATGCGCCGATGCTGCTCCCAACGCAGGACGTCCATGACTGCGGAGCCTAGGCGGAGCGCGGACGCTGCATCTAAAGAAATACGATCGATGACATCGATCGCTACGGTCTCTAGGAGTCATTGTTTGAACGAAATTCGACGCTATGTTGAGTACAGAACATCGAACCCCCCGAGGTCAGAAAATGCATCCCTCAACCGTCAAAATCACCGTTAACGCCCACCACCGCGACCTTCAGCGCTCGATGCACCCCGAGCCCAAGGATCGCCCGCGTCGGCGCTTGGCCTGGATTCGCAAGAGCCGCTAACAGCAGCAAATCGCAGCCGGCGTCGTCGAGCCGGCTGCGCCGCGCCGTCGCCGGACTCGCGGGCTTAGGGTTCTGAGCATGCAGGCCCAGCTCGCGCTCGTCGTCATCGCATCCGATGCCGTCGCGGCGACGCCGAAACGGTCGGAGAAGACCGCGATCCTCGCCTCGCTCCTGTCGCAGGTCTCTCCCGTCGAGGCGGCGATCTGCGTCGGCATGCTGTCCGGTGAGCCGCGGCAGGGGCGCGTCGGAGTCGGCTGGGCAACCTTCAGGGATCTCGAAGTCACTTCGGCGGAGCAGCCGAGCTTGACGATCGTCGAGGTCGACGAGGCGATCACCGCCATCGCCGAAGCCACCGGGCCCGGCTCAGCGGCAAGCAGGCGCACGCTACTCGCGGGTCTGATGGCGCGCGCGACCGAGCCCGAGAGGTCATTCCTGAGGGCGCTGCTGGCGGGCGAGCTGCGCCAGGGAGCGCTGGGTGCAGTGATGGGCGACGCGATCGCTCGTGCCGCCGGTGTGAGTACGACCGCGACCCGTCGCGCGTTGATGCTCTCTGGCGACCTGACCCGGACTGCTGAGATCGCGATCGTTGAGGGCGAGCCCGGCCTGCTCGCGGTCGGTCTCGAGCTGATGCGCCCGGTGCTGCCGATGCTTGCCTCGCCGGGCGCGAGTGTGGCCGAGGCCATGAGCGCGTTTGGCTACGTCTCGGTTGAGCACAAGCTCGACGGACTTCGGGTGCAGATCCACCGCCGCGGTGACGAGGTTCAGATCTTCTCGCGCAACCTCAACGATCTGACGGCGCGTCTGCCGGGGATCGTCGCGGCCACGCGAGCGCTGCCGGTGGACGCGGTCGTGCTTGACGGGGAAGCGTTGTGGATGGGGTCCGACGGCCCGGCGAGCTTTCAGGAGACGATGTCCCAGATCGACGCGGACGCTCCGCCCGAAGGCGTGGTGACCTTCCTGTTCGACGTGCTGCACGTCGACGGAGTCGATCTTCTCGACGCGCCCCACCATGAGCGCAGGACCCGGCTCAGCCAGATCGCGCCACAGCTCATGGTCACCGCGACGGTCACCGACGACATCTCCGTCGGTGAGCAGGTGCTCAAGGACGCACTCGACGCGGGGCACGAGGGCGTGGTCATCAAAGACGTCGACTCGACCTACGCCGCCGGGCGCCGGGGCGCGGCCTGGCGCAAGGTGAAGCCGGTCCACACCTACGACCTCGTGGTGCTCGGCGCCGAATGGGGCCACGGCCGGCGCCAGGGCCGGCTCTCGAACCTGCACCTCGGCGCACGAGCTCCCGACACCGACGGTTTTGTGATGGTCGGCAAGACCTTCAAAGGCCTGACTGACGAGCTGCTGGCCTGGCAAACCGAGGCGCTGCTGGCCCGCGAGACCGGACGTCAGGGAATCGCTGTGCTGGTCGCGCCTGAGCTCGTCATCGAGATCGCGATCGACGGTGTCCAGGCATCCACCCGTTACCCGGGAGGTGTCGCATTGCGCTTCGCTCGAGTCAAGCGCTACAGGCCCGACAAGCAACCTGCACAAGCCGACACGATTGACACATTGCGGGCTCTGCTGACACGCGGCCGCCGGACCTAGGACCGCTGACGCAAGTCGGGGGCGCCTCGCGGCAGTTTTGGACGGCCGTCATCATCACCACGTGATGGACGAGTACGAGCTCTACGGCGTTGCCCGGGAACAGTTCATCACCGAGCGCACCGCGTGGGTCAAGGTTCTGCGGGCCGATGGTCGGCGTGAGGAAGCAGCCAGGGTCGCCGCGCTCCGCAAGCCCTCGGTGGCGGCGGCGACAGTCAACCAACTGGTCCGCACCGAGCCCGATCGGCTCGCGGCGCTCCTGGCTGCTGGAGATGCGCTCCGCGCCGCCCAGGCTCGGATGCTGTCCGGAGACGGGACCGCGATCGAGCTGCGAGACGCCGCGGAGCGCGAGCGGTCGGCGGTCGACGCGCTCTTGTCGGTCGCGACGGGGGAGGGGATGAGCGGCGCAGTATCTGATCGCGTCGCCGGCACCTTGCACGCGGCGGCGCTCGACACCGACGCCCGCGCTCAGGTGTGTGCCGGCCAGTTGGTCGAGGAGCTGCAGCATGTGGGCTTCGGCGGCGACTCGGCACGGTCACACGCAGCCCCCAAGCGCGCGGAGGAGCGCGAGCGAACCGAGCAGCGCAGACTGACCGAGGAGCGAAGGCAGGCCCGCGATGACGAGCGTGACGCCCGACGTCGCCTGCAAGCCGCCGAGCGGGCTCTGGCCAGCGCCGAGGAGCGGCACGCCGCGACACGCACAGCACTCAAGGACGCCGAGCACAAGCTCGCCGAGGCGCGGGTGGAGGCCGAGGCCGCGTCCGCGGCGCACGGCACCGCACAACGCGCGCTCGACTCCCTGTAGCTCAGGCCAGCTGCTGCCGCAGGGCGGTCTCGAGCACCGGCTCGTGCGAGGCGACCGTCGTCTCGACCACCAGCTCGAGCGCACGCCCGTCGATGTGCAGCCAACCGAGCTGGTTGCGCCAGGTTGGGTCCTGGACGACGTCCCAGCGGATGAGCGGTTCGCGGACGCCGGCCGAGCGCGCCAGCGCGTGGGCCAGTGCGCGCAGGAGCCTGGATTTGCGCGCCAGCTGGAGCGTCCGCCGCTCCCGTGCGCCGAGCTGGTTGCGAAACGGCGAGCAGACCGCCTGCCAGACCTGGCTGCTGACCTCCGGGCCGTCGGGGAATGACACCCGCTCCAGGTAGCTCTGGTGCACGTCGCCGCCGAGCATCACGATCGAGGCGGGCGCAGCACCGCGCTTGCCGGCGGCGAGCTCGGCCACCACGTCGACCAGGCGGTGGAAGGATCGCTGGAACGCGGCCCAGTGCTCGAGGTCGAGCCCGCGGCGGAGCTTCTCGCTCCATCCGGTCGCCCAGCTGCCCCAGGCGCCGTCGCAGACCGCCTCGTTCCAGGCCTCGAGCCAGTGGAGCGTCGGTGCGAGCAGCACCGGAAGCGTCCCGGCGATGAGGACATGGTCGGGGTCGTTCTCCATCTGGTGGTCGAACCACGCCCACTCCCCGTCGTCCATCATCTCGCGCCGGCCGTCCTGCAGCACCCGGCCTTCGCGTCCGTCGAGCACGACCAGCCGGGCGGTTCCGATCCGCCGTGAGAACGCCCACAGCGCGCCGCCCTGGTCACGGTCCGCGTCCTCGGCGAAGCGGCGCAGCAGCGCCCCGCCGTCGTCGCTCTCCTGGAGTGCCGCCCACAGCGGGTTGGCGTCGAGCTCGGTGGGTGACAGGTTGCCGATGTGCTGGTAGATCCAGTACGTCGACAGCCCCGCGAGGATCCGCTCGTGCCACCAGTCCGTCGCGCGCATGTCCTCGATCCACGCCTCGGAGGTGTTCCAGTCGTCGTGCACGTCGTGGTCGTCGAACATCATCGCCGAGGGGATCGTGGAGAGCAGCCAGCGGACCGGTGGATCGCCCCACGACTCGCGGTAGAGCATCGTGTACTCCTCGACGTCGTTCACCTCCTCGCCGGGCGGCTCGCGGATGTCGCGTTTGGCGCGGATCTCCTCCAGCGTCACCGGCGAGACCTCGTCGGCGTACACCTGGTCGCCGATGAGCAGCAGCAGGTGCGGGCGGTGCGCGCCGGCTTGCTCGCGCATCCGAAGCCCGAGTGCGTGCAGGGCGTCCACGCCCGTGCCCTCGGGGTGCTCGTCGATGTCGAGCGTGTAGGGCGGATGATGCGGGCGCGCGACCCGGCATGACCCCCAGACGATGTGGATCGGCCCGCGGGCGGGCAGAGTCCGGATGACGCTCGGCGGAAACGGAGACCCGGGCGTCGGCCACCGGGGCTCGCCGTCGAGTGACACCGCGTACTCCGTCTCGCTGCCGGGCTCAAGTTCGCGGAGCACGACAAGGCCATAGTGCCGACCGCCGATCTGGACGGTGCGCGCTGTGCGACCGAGGATCTCGACCTCGCACCCCGCGTCGGTCTCGACCCAGACGGTCGCCTCGGTGTCGGAGACATACCGGAGGATGGGCCCGAGGATCAGATCGGCCATCGAGCGCGTGAGTCTCGCCGCATGGACGTGATGCTGCCCCGCGCGCTGATCACCCACGCATCAGTCCGAGCGTCCGGCGTTACCCTGGACGGCGGTATCCCGCTGAGCATGCGATTTGCGATCTCCATCCCGCAGTACGCCCCCGGCGGCGTCTTCGACGACGCGGCTTTCCGCGCGCACCTCGCCCGCGCCGAGGAGCTCGGCGTGTTCGAGGGGGCGTGGGTCCAGGAGCAGGTGATCGGCGCCGCCGGCAGCCTCGCGCCGCTGCAGACGCTCACCTACGCCGCGGCCTGCACCACCCGGCTGCGCCTCGGGTGCGCGGTGTTCGTGCTGCCGCTGCACAACCCGCTGCATCTGGCCAAGGCCATCAGCTCGCTGGACTGCCTCAGCCACGGCCGGGTCGATGTCGGGGTGGCGACCGGCGGCAAGTGGCGCCCGTTCGACGCGTTCGGCATCGATGCGGACAGGCCCGTCGCCCGGTTCAATGAGGCGCTTGCGCTGATGAAGGCGTGCTGGACGGAGTCCGAAATCGACTTCGACGGGCGTCTGTGGACGCTGCATGGCGGCTCGATGGAGCCCAAGCCGGTGCAGAAGCCCTACCCGCCGATCTGGTTCGGGGGGAGCGCTCCGGCGGGGATGCGGCGGGCGGTCCGTCATGGCGACGCGTTCATGGGCGCGGGCTCGCAGACGGTGCCCCAGTTCACCGAACAGGTCCGGATCGTGCGTGAGCAGCTGAACGCCCAGGGCCGGGACCCGGAGACGTTCCGGATCGGCAAGCGCGTCTATCTCCACGTCGACGACGACGCGGCGCGCGGCGCCCGGCGCCTCGAGGAGGCGCTCACCCACCACTACGGCCGGGGCGGATGGTCAGAGCACATCCTCGCCGGCCCGCCCGAGGCATGCGCGGCCGGCATCCGCCGGGTGGCGGACGCCGGGGCCGAGCTGATCCTGCTCAACCCGATGGTCGACGACGCCGAGCAGCTCGAGCGGTTGTCTGCCGAGGTGATCCCGGCGCTCGGCTGAGCTCGGCGTGCGCCGGGATCGGGTCGGGTGCTCCGTTCAGCCGACGCTCCACGGGGCATGGCGGTTGACCGCGTCCCAGAACGCGCAGTTGTGCTGAAGTTTCAGCGTGCTCGTCGGGGTGAGCGTGCTGTCGCCGGCGGGAACCAGCGACATCACGTCGCGGCTGCCCGAGCCATAGCGGGTCCACAGCGGTGTCCCCGGCGCGTTCGGGTCGCCGTCGTGGGCGAACCCGGTCCACTGGGCGAGGACCTGGCTCTGCAACGCCGCCTGATTGGGGTCCAGGGAGGACGGTGCGTCGTGGACGAGCCGGTTGATCGCGCTGTGGTAGGCGCCGAGTGGCTGGGTCTCGCCGGCGCTCGGGGAGTCGGCATCGTCATCCTCATACGCGTAGACGGGGATGTACCGCGAGAGCTGCGCATCGGTCTGCAGCGCCGGGCAGACGCTGAACGCGTCGGCCATCACCGTCCGGTAGGCGATGAACGGCGCGGGTGCCGGGAACCGGTCCAGCGGATATAGCTGCATCACTTTGGGCGCCAGCGAGCCGAACTGCTGGGCGACCAGCTGCTGGTACTGCGCCGGGGTGTTCGCGATCACCGTGTGCAGTTCGTTGGTGTACACGCCGCCGTTGAACTCATCACGGCCCACCCCGATGATGAGCTTCACCTTGTTGACGTGACCGGTGTTGAACGCCTTGGCAGCGGGCATCGGCAGCGTGGTTCCGTTCACGATCGGGCCGATGGATCCGCCGGCGTTCGGCGTCTCGTAGCTGCCCGCGTTCTTGACGAGCGTTGCGACCGGGACGGCGCGCAGGCAGGCGGCGGTGTTCTTCGCGCCGCCGCACCCGACCGACGCCGCGAACGCGGCTCCCCCCTTCTGGGCCTGGGCCTCAGTCTGCAGCTTCGACTTGCAGTCCGCCTGCCACCAGATCGTGTTCACGTTGAAGTTGTAAAAGCCGCTCACGCTGATACCGCGCTCGAACAGCCCCTTCGCGGTGGGTGAGGCGACCTGGTCGCAGACGCTCGCCCCGCCCGCCGACTCGCCGAAGATCGTCACGTTGTCCGGGTCGCCGCCGAACGCGCCGATGTTCTGCTTGACCCAGCGCAGGCCCGCCTGCTGGTCCATCAGCCCGTAGTCGCCGGAGTGGGCGCCCAGCGCTTTGTCGGCGAGGAATCCGAGGATCCCGAGCCGGTACTCGACGTACACGTAGATCGCTGGACCGGTGTTGATGAGGTTCGTCCCGTCGTCGTCGCGGTACTCCCCGAGGAACCCGCCGCCGTGGATCTCGACCATCACCGGGAGCTTCGCGCCCGGCTTGGTGCTCGCCGGCTCCTGGACCTCGAGATAGAGGCAGTCCTCGCTGGTGCCGGACTGGACCCCGCCCGAGGGGAACGTGGGGGAGGGACACTCGGCCGGTCGCTGGGTCGCCGTGTAGACGCTCGTCCAGGACTTCGCCGCCTGCGGCGGGGCCCAGCGCAGCGCACCGACGGGCGGCGCCGCGTAGGGGATGTCGAGATAGTCGGTCAGTCCGCTTGCCGTCGTCCCGCAGACCGGGCCGTTCGCGGTCTGGACCGTTGTGCCACTGCTGCACGCGGGCGCCGCCGCGCGAGCGTAACCCGCGAGGCCGAGCGCCCACAGCGCCGCCGCCACGGTCGCGCACAGGATCGTGAGCTGCCTGCGTCCAAACCTCATATCCCTGCCTCCCTGGTTGCCTGCCTGGCGAGTGGCCTATCAGCGGGCGCGGGCCGGTGTCAACTCGTGCGGTCTGCAACATGACGCGGGCGGGGTAGGGTCGTCAGGGTGTCGAGCGAGCGCGTGGTCGTCGTCGGTGGCGGGATCGCCGGGACATCCGCGGCGCTCCACCTTGCCGAAGCCGGCGCCGACGTGGTGCTGTTCGACGACGCCCGTGCAGGGCGAGCGACCTACGCGGGCGCCGGCATCGTCGGCTGGCCGTGGCGGAATCGAGAGCGCCCGATCTTCGAGCTGCAGCGGCGCTCGGTGGCGGCCTATCCGGAGCTCGCGGCGCGGATCGGCGCGAGCTTCGACGTGGTCGGCGAGATGTTCGTCGCCCGGCATGGCCGCCTGCTCGACGAGGCCGAGGCGGCGCTGGCGCTCGGCACCGCAGGTCCGGTGCGACGCCTCGAGCCCGAGCAGGCGCGCGAGCTGTTCCCCTACCTGGCGCCGGAGCTCGCCGGACTCCACGTGGCGACGACCGCCCGCGTGCAGGGCGATGCGATCCGCGACCGGCTGCGCGACGCCGCCGTCGCGGCCGGCGCCGAGGTCGTGCCGGACCGGGCAGAGCTCGATGCCGGTCCCGCGGGCGTGCGTGCGGTCAAAGCGGGTGGTCGCCGGATTGAGGCGAGCGCCGTCGTCGTCGCGGCGGGCACGTGGTCGGCCGAGCTCGTCGCATCGTCCGGTGTGCGCCTCGAGGTCGCGCCGCAGCGCGGCCAGATCCTCCATCTCGGCGTCCGGGAGGAGACCGCGGAGCTGGTCGTCGTCCAGCCGCTGGGTGCCGATCATTACCTGCTGCCGTTCGCCGACCGCCGCGTCGTCGTGGGCGCGACACGGGAGACGGGGTCGGGCTTCGATCCGCGCCTGACCGCAGCGGGGGTCGCCGAGATCCTCGGCGACGCGCTTGCTGTCGCGCCCGGGCTCGCGGGAGCGACGCTCAGGGAACTGCGCGTCGGGCTGCGCCCGTCGACCCCCGACGGCGACCCGATCCTCGGTCCGGTGCCGGGTTGCCCGGGCCTATGGGTCGCGACCGGGATGGGCCCCCAGGGGTTGACCATCGGTCCCTACTGCGGCCGGCTCGTCGCCGACGCGGTCCTGGGTCGGCCGCCGGAGCTCGACCTGACGCCGTACTCAGCCGGCCGGTTCGGCTGACTCAGCGCAGCTCGTCGAGCGTGAGCTCGAGCGTCCGCGGTTGACCGCCACGCACCACGACCGCGGGCACCCGGCGGCCGATGCGCTCGGAGGTCATCAGTCGCTGCAGGTCGGTGGCGTCCCCGAGCGGTTCTCCGTCGAGCGAGACGAGCAGGTCCCCCTGAACGAGGCCGCCGCGGTCGGCGGGGCCATCCGGGACGAGCTGCATGACCTGCACGGCGGCGCGGCGACCGATCCGGGCGGCGATCGAGCGAGGGAGGGGGCGCGGCGCCACCGCGGCACCGAAGACCGCGCGCCGGACCCGACCATCGCGGATGAGCGATGAGATGATCGCTCGCGTCGCGTCGTTGATCGGCACCGCCAGGCCGAGGCCGATCCCGGCCAGCGCGGTGTTGATGCCAACGACGCGTCCGTGGCCGTCGACGAGCGCGCCTCCGGAGTTGCCCGGGTTGAGTGCCGCGTCGGTCTGGATCACGTTCTCGACGATGCGGCGGGGCCCGCCCCGGGCGCCGACGGGCAGCGAACGGCCGAGCCCGGACACGACCCCCGCGGTGAGCGAGCTCGCAAACCCCTGCGGGTTGCCGATCGCGATGACCAGCTGGCCGACGCGGAGGCGGGTGGCGTCGCCGAGCGTGGCCGCGGTGAGCACCCCGTCGTCGGTCCGCAGCACCGCGAGGTCCGACAGCGGGTCGGTACCGACCACGGTGAGCGGGATCTCGCTGCCGTCGCTGAACGTGGCGGTCCCGTGACGGGCGCCCTCGACGACATGGGCAGAGGTGACGATCAGGCCGTCACCGGAGATCGCCACGCCACTGCCGGCTCCGACTGCCTCGCCGCGACGGGTGCGCCGGCGGACCTGCAGGTTGCCAACGGTGGGGCCGACGGCCTCGGCGACCGCGACGACGGTGCGGGAATACGCGTCGAGCGCGGTCTCGGTCAGATCCGGCTCGAGCTGTGGCGGATCGCCCGTGGCTGAGGGCTCCAAGTCCATGCGATAGGATTCTACAACAAACGTTTGGAGCTAAACAGTGGGAGCTAAACAATGACGCCGAATTCAGTTGAGGTCGCCGGCGCGGCCATCGCGGTCGCCGACCACCTCACCGACGAGCTCGAGGAGGCGCTTGGCGACCATCGCCTCAGCCGCCCGAGCTTCCTCGTGCTCGATGCGCTCGACCGCGCTGAGGAGCACACCCTTGGCCAGCGGGAGCTGATCGACCGGGTGCGCCGGACCTCGGGGTCGCTGTCGGTGCGCCTCACCCGCCTGGAGCGCGTCGGCCTGGTGGAGCGCCGCCCCGACCCGGAGAATCGCCGCTCGCAGACCGTGACCCTCACCGACCGCGGGACCGAGCTCGTCCGTGCGGCTCGTCCGGATTACGAGCGGCGGTGCGAGCGGCTCGTGGCCGCGTTGCCCGGAGGCTCCGGCGGAACGGCGGCCGACGGCCTTCGCGAGTGGCTGGCGTTCTTCGAACCCGGCGAGTCGACGGCTCCGCGCCTCGGCGTCGCGGTCGCGACCGCGGCCGTCGCCAGGCAGATGCGCGCCGCGGTCGGTCTTCCCGACGAAGCCGGTCTGCTCGTGGTCAAGGTCGCCTCCGCCGGTGCCGCGCAGGCCGCCGGTCTCAAGCGCGGAGACCTCATCCGGACCGTCGACGGCACTGGCGTCGACTCGCTCGGCGATCTCGACCGGGCGGTGCACTCCTCCTCCGGGACGATCAAGCTCGGCCTGCTGCGCGGCGTCGAGGAGCAGGACGTGACCGTCCAGCTGCACTGACCGTCACGATGGGAGGGTGAGTCCGCCCGGCGCAGCCATCGACCTGCTCGAGAGAGCCGTCGCGGCCGGTGAGTTGCCCGGGTGGGTGCTCGCCGCCGGCCACGGCGACGAGCTGGTGGTGCTCGAGGCCGGCGGGCTTTCCGACACCGGGGCCGCGGCGCGGCCGGTGACGCACGACACGCTGTTCGACCTCGCCTCGCTCACCAAGGTCGTTGCCACGCTCCCGATCGCGCTGGCGCTGCTGCGGGACGGCGCCGTCAGGCTCGACTCGCGAGTCGTCGAGCACCTGCCGGCGTTCGACACGTCGGAGGGAAAGGCCGCGATCACGGTCGAGCACCTGCTCACCCACACCTCGGGCCTGCCGGCGACCCGTCCGTACGGCACCCAGCGCCTGCCGGCGGCCACGATCCGCGAGCGGCTCCTCGCCGAGCCCCTCGAGGCGCCGCCCGGCTCCCGGGTCAGCTACTCCGACATCGGCTTCCTCGTGCTCGGCCGCCTCGTCGAGCAGGTCGCCGGCGCCACGCTCGACTCACTCCTCGCCGATCACGTGACCGGACCGCTCGCGCTTGCGGCCACCGAATACGGGCCGGTCGATCCGCGACGGGCCGCGGCCACCGAGCGCCGCCCCGACGGGACGATCTGCCGCGGATCGGTCCACGACGAGATCGCGGCCCAGCTGGGCGGGCCGGCGGCGCATGCGGGTGTGTTCGCGACGGCCGGCGACCTCGCCTCCTACCTGGCTGCATGGGTCTCGACCGGCGACGCATGGCTGCCGGCGGAGCTGCGCGCGCTGGCAACGCGTGACCACACGAGCCACCTCGATGGACATCGGGGCCTGGGCTGGGCCGCCCGACACGACGCCTATGACCAGCTCGGGGAGGACTGGCCGCCCGGCGCCGTGTTCCACAGCGGCTTCACGGGCACGAGCCTCGCGCTCGATCCGGACAGCGGCCGCTGGGTCGTGCTGCTCACCAACGACGTGCACTTCGGGCGCGGGCGCGGGACGATCAACCCGCTGCGCCGCGCCGTCCACACGGCGCTCGCGCCGGCGCCGCGATAGAAACCCCCTGAGATGGCCGCGCCGAACGTCACCGACCTCGCATCGGGCTGGGAGCGGCGGATGCGGGAGCTCGTCGACCGCTTCGACGTCCCCGGCGCAGTGCTCGGCGTCAGCCACCGCGGCGAGCGCGTGCTGGCGGCGGCGGGCGTCGCGGGACTACGCAACCCGCAGCCGGTGAGCACGGACGCCATCTTCCAGCTGGGCTCGATCTCCAAGGTCTACAGCGCGACGCTGCTGCTGGCGATCGCCGGTCCGGAGATCCTCGAGCGGCCGGTGGCCGAGCTCGTCCCGGAGGCGGCATGGATGGATCACGCGATCCTCGTGCGTCACCTGCTCACCCACAGCTCAGGCCTGGGCGGCGACTACTTCGCCGACACCGGCCGGGGCGACGACGCACTCGCCCGCTACGTGACCGAGCTGGCGCAGTTGCCCCGCGACGTGCCGCTCGCGCCCGGCGCCCGCTACTCGTACTGCAACAGTGGGTTTGCCGTGCTCGGGCGGCTCATCGAGGTCCTCTCCGGGCAGAGCTACGACGCGGCGCTGCGCACGCGGCTGCTCGACCCGCTCGGGGCGCGAGCGACGGTCACGCTCGCGGAGGACGCGATCATGCACCCGGTCGCGCTCGGGCACAACCGCCACGAGCCCGCGCCGCTGCGCGCAGACGACACCTGGAGCTTCTCCCGCGCGTGCAACCCGCTCGGCGGCGTGTGCGCGTCTGCAGCAGACCTGCTCTCGTTCGCCGAGCTGCACCTTCGCGACGGTCGCACGGGCGACGGAACCGCGATCCTCGATCCCGACACCGCGCGCCTCATGCGCCGGCGCCACCTGGAGACGCCGCCGTTGACGCGGCCGAGCGCCCGGGGCCTGGGATGGGGCATCTTCGACTGGGAGGGCGCCGAGCTCGTGGGTCATGACGGCGAGACGCTCGGGCAGATCGCCTCCTTGCGGCTTCACCCCGACGAGCAGCTCGCGCTGGTCGTGCTCACGAACGCGATCCCCGATGGGGATGAGATCACGCGCGCGCTCGCCGAGGCGGTGCTCGAACCGTGGGGGCTCGTGCAGCCGACGATCGCCGTGCCCGTCGGCGATGGGCCGTTCGATCCCGCGCCCTATCTCGGGCGCTACCGCAACCTCGATGCGATCTTCGACGTCGACGCGGCCGAGCAGGGCCTGACGGTGAGGGCGCGCACGATCGCGGAGGGACTCGAGGACAACACCGAAGTCACGCGCCTGGTTCCGCTCGGCGACGGCGCGTTCGTGGACGGGAAACCCGAGCGGCGCACCCGCGCTGTGCGCTTCGACGACCCCGGCCCGGACGGCCGTTGCCAGTCGTTCTTCGCCGGGCGGATCGCCTGGCGGGTCTCAGCCGAGCATGAATGATCACGTTCAGATCGGGGCTTGAACCGCCTAGACGATTGAAATAGATTGCCCGGATGCCGTCCGTCGGGGAGGAGACGCTCGCTACCGAGCTCGAGCGCGATGCCGTCTCCGCGTGCGCCACGCTGATCCGCTTCGACACTTCGAACTTCGGTGGCGGAGAGGCTCGCGGGGAGCGTGAGGCAGCGGAATGGGTCGCGTCCCAACTCCGCGATTGCGGATACGAGCCGGTCGTCGTCGAGGCCGCTCCTCGGCGCGCCAGCACGGTGCTCCGGATCCCTGGCCGCGACCGGACGCGTCCCGCGCTCATGCTCCACGGTCACCTTGACGTCGTCCCGGCCGAGTCGGCGGACTGGACCGTCGATCCGTTCGGTGGCGAGATCCGGGATGGTGCGGTGTGGGGACGGGGCGCGCTGGACATGAAGGGCAACGACGCGGCGATGCTGGCGGTCGCCCGCAACCTCGCCCGCGAGCGGATCGTGCCCCCGCGTGACATCGTGTTCGCGTTCGTCGCCGACGAGGAGGACAGCGGGGACCTGGGAGCCGGGTATCTCGTGCGCGAGCGCCCCGATCTGCTGGAGGGAGTCAGCCACGCGATCGGCGAGGGGGGCGGGATGCTCCGCCGGCTGCCCGATGGCAGCCACCTCTATCCAGTCGCCTGCGGGGAGCGCGGCACCGCGTGGATCGAGCTCACCGCGCGCGGCACCGCCGGGCACGGCTCCCGGCCACGCACCGACAACGCCGTCTCCGTCCTGGCCGGGACGATCGCGCGGCTGGCGGCCATCCAGTGGCCGGTCCGCCTGATTGCGCAGGTGGAGGCGCTGCTCGCCGGGGTCGGCGAGCAGCTCGGCACGGAACTCGATCCATACGATCCCGGGCTTCCCGATCGCCTCGGCGAGATCGGCGAGATCGTCGGCGCGACGCTGTCCAACTCGCTGTCGCCGACGATGCTCTCCGCCGGATATGCCGCAAACGTCGTGCCGTCGAGCGCGGTCGGCGTGGTCGACGGGCGGATGCTCCCCGGATGCGAGGAGGAGTTCTTCGCCGCCGTCGACGCCGAGCTGCCGGACACGGTCAGCTACCGGCTGCTCAACGACCAGCGTCCGATCGCTGCCGATCCGGGTGACCCGGAGCTTGCGCTGATCGGCGCCTCGGTCCAGGCGCACGAGCCAGGCGCGCTCGTGCTGCCCTGCTGTGCCGGCGGAGGCACGGACGCGAAGTGGTTCAGCCGGCTCGGCATTGCCTGCTACGGCTTCGCGCCCGAGCGCATGGCGCCGGGCTTCCCGCACGGGCGCCTCGTCCACGGCGTCGACGAGCACGTGCCGATCGAGAGCCTTATCTTCGGCGCCCGGGTACTTGACACGTATGTCCGGGCCGACCCCGACACTGGCCCGGCCGGTGTCGGGAGCACCGACACATCCCCACAGGAGGAGAACCGATGACCGACCGTCCGTCCCGTCTCGAACTCCGGCTTCACGCCCGCGTGGTCGCGCTGCTCGCGGGGGCTCTCGTGTTCGTGTGCGCGGGGGTCGGGCTGACCGCGGCGGGGTCCGCTCGCGCGGCAAGCTCCTCGAAGAACACCTTCATCGGGGAGCTCGACACGTCGGTCTCGAATTTCAACCCGTTTCTGGCGTTCGAGCAGGGCGAGATCGACACCAACGACATGATCTATCCGACGCTCACCTTCGGCAACGAGCGAAACCTTCCGGGGCCGTGGCTGGCGAAATCGTGGTCGATCTCGCCGAACAAGCTCACCTGGACGTTCCACCTGCGGACCGGGTTGAAGTGGAG
Organism: Solirubrobacteraceae bacterium; assembly: GCA_036501965.1. GTDB lineage: Bacteria > Actinomycetota > Thermoleophilia > Solirubrobacterales > Solirubrobacteraceae > Palsa-465. The sequence continues at coordinate 42,557 of DASXZK010000052.1, read as the reverse complement.
CGACGGCACGCCGCTCACGGCCAGCGACGTCGCGTGGACCTACAACCTGACCATGCACAACTCGGCGGCGGCGACGGCGAACGGGTCACTCGTCGCCGGCTTCAAGACCGTGACCGCGCCGAACGCCGCGACGGTCGAGATCACCACCAAGCAGCCGTTGGCGAACGTGCTCAACGACGTGATGATCATCCCGATCGTGCCTGAGCACATCTGGAAGGCGCATGTCAAGAAGATCGGCACCTTCACCAACACGACGACACCAGTCGTCGGCTACGGGCCGTACGTGTTCACCGGATACAAACCGGGGCAGAGTGTCACCCTCACTGCGAGCAAGTCGTTCTTCGGCGGGGTGCCGAGGTACAAGACGCTGATCCTCAACTACTACGCCAACTCATCGGCGGCCGTCGCGGCGCTACGCAGTGGCGCGATCGACTCGGTCGGGCCCAACGAGATGACCGACACCGAATGGAAGGCGCTGGAGCACGTGCCGGGGGTCAAGGCCTACCAGAACGTCAGCAACGACTGGTACGCGGTCGAGGTCAACAGCGGGGCGAAGACCCGCTCGGGCAAGCCGATGGGCAACGGAAACCCGCTGTTGCACAACCAGGTGGTGCGCCGCGCGATTGCGATCGGCATCAACCGCAACGAGCTCGTGCAGAGGACCGTCGGTGGCACCGGTGTGCCGACCGGGTCCTACCTCACCGTGGCCTTTCCTCAGTGGTACTGGACGCCGCCCGCGTCCCAGGCGCAGAACTACAACCCGGCCAAGGCCAACGCGATGCTCACCGCTGCGGGCTTCCCGAAGGGTAAGAACGGCTACCGCTACGACAAGAAGACGGGCAAGGAGCTCTCGTTCCGCCTCGGTATCCACTCCGACTACGCCAACGACGCGGCGACTGCCAACTACCTCGTCGGCTGGATGAAGGACATCGGCATCAAGCTGGGCGTCCAGGCGATGAGCAACACCCAGCTGAACGACAACCTCGCGATCGGCGACTGGGACCTGCTCATGGACCAGTGGGGCGAGAACGCCGACCCGACCTACCTGCTGTCGATCCAGACCTGCAGCGTGCTGCCGCTCAACAAGAACGGCAGCGGCGGCAACACCGACTCGTTCTTCTGCAACCACCATTACGACCAGCTCTACAACGCCGAGCAGCATCAGTTCAACCTCGCCAAGCGCGAGGCGGACATCAAGGCGATGGAGAAGATCCTCTACAGCGCCGACGACGACATCATCCTGTACGACGACAACTACCTGTGGGCGACCCGCTCCAACTATGTGAAGGGGTACGTCTACGGCTCGCCGAACTCGCAGGGGCTCTACCCGCTGCAGAATTACGAGCTCGGGTGGACCAAGGCGGTCCCCGCGGCGAGCACCAGCGGCGGAGGGTCAAGCTCGACGCTGATCATCGTGATCATCATCGTCGTCGTCCTGCTTGGCGGGGGCGGCCTGCTGGCGACGCTGCGCCGGCGTCGGACCGCCGAGGAGCGCGAGTAACCAGATGTCCTCGAGTGCTCCGAACCTGATCGGCGACGAGGTCGCCCTTGGGGTCGAGTCCTCGTCGTCGGTCGCCCCAGGCGGAGCGGCGGGGCGGGACTTCGCCGCCTACCTGGGGATCAAGCTGGTCGCGGCGATCATCAGCCTGATCGCGGTGGTGGTGATCGCGTTCATCCTGTTCAGCATCATCCCGTCCAATCCGGTGCGGACGCTGACGCAGGGCCGGCCGGTCTCCGCGGCGGAACTGGCGACGCTCCGCCGGCAACTCGGCGTCGGTGAGCCCATCTACACGCAGTTCTGGCACTTCCTCGACAACCTGCTGCACCTGCGGCTCGGGTACTCCTACCAGTTCCGGGAGTCTGTCTCCTCCCTGATCGGCCAGCGGATCGGCCCGACGCTGCTGCTGATGGGCACCTCGACGCTCATCTCGATCGTCATCGGGCTGTGGCTTGGGATCCGCAGCGGCTGGAACGAGGGCAGCCGCTTCGACAAGATCGCCTCGGGGGCCTCCCTGGCGCTCTGGTCGGTGCCGACGTTCTGGCTCGGGATCATCCTGCTCGTCGTGCTGAGCGTCGGCTTCGGCGCGTTCCACGGGATCTTCCCGGCCGGCGGGATGCACTCGCCGACCGCCGCGCCCGGGGCGCTCAACACCGTGCTCGACGTCGCGTGGCACCTCGTGTTGCCCTGCCTCACGCTCGTGCTCGTCGTGTTCGCCCAGTACGTGACGATCATGCGCTCCTCGATCATCGACGAGCTCGGAAACCCCTACCTGCTCACGGCCCGTGCGAAGGGCCTGCGTGATAGCGAGGTCCGCCAGCGTCACGCGGTCCCCAACGCGCTGCTGCCGTCGGTGACGATCATCTTCCTGCAGCTGGGCGGGATGGTGAGCGGCGCGATCACGGTCGAGGTCGTGTTCTCCTGGCCGGGGCTGGGCTATCTCACCTACCAGGCGCTGCAGCTGCCCGACATCCAGCTGCTGGAGGGGACGTTCATCTTCTTCAGCGCCGCCGTGATCGCGATGAATCTCGTCGCCGACATCCTCTACCGGTACCTCGACCCGCGGGTGCGTGCTCAGTGAGTGCGACCGCCGTCCCGCTGACCGGGGGCGCTCCGGCGTCACGCCGCGGCGAGCGTCTACGTGCGTTCCTGCGTATGCCGGGCGGGGTGATCGGGATCGCGATCCTCGTGATCGTCGCGGCGATCGCGATCGGCGCGCCGCTGTTCGTGCACTCCTACGACCTCGACGTCACCAAGGTCAATGGGCCGCTGCTGCATTCGCCGACCGGTGCGTACCCACTCGGCACGGACCAGTCCGGCCGCTCGGAGTTGCTGTTGCTCGCCTGGGGATCGCGGCCGTCGCTGCTGATCGGGATCATCGCCACCGCGCTCACGATGGTGCTCGGCACCGTGATCGGCCTCGTCGCGGGTCACTACCAGGGGATCGTCGGCCGCCTGCTGATGACCGTGACCGACTGGTTCATCGTGCTGCCGAGCCTGCCGCTGGCGATCGCGCTGTCGGCGGTGATGGGCGAGGGCGATACGTCGATCACGATCGCGATCGCGGTCACGTCGTGGGCGAGCACCGCGCGCCTGCTGCGCGCGCAGACGCTCGCCGTCGAGGCACGCCCGTTCATCGAGCGCGCCAAGGCGCTTGGCGCGAGCAACACCCAGATCATGGTCCGCCAGGTGCTGCCGAACGTGGTCCCGTTGATCCTCGTCTCCGCGACGCTCACCGTCGCGGGCGCGATCCTCGACCAGGCGACCCTCACCTTCCTCGGCCTCGGCAACCCGACCGAGGTCTCATGGGGCTCGATGCTCAACACCGCATTCGCCAACGGCGACATCACGGCGGGCGCGTGGTGGACGCTCGTGCCTCCGGGCCTGGCGATCCTCGTTGTGGTGCTCGGCTTCAGCCTCACCGGCCGCGCCGTGGAGCGCGTCCTGAACCCTCGTCTCGCGGTCGGTCGCTGATGCTGCTCGAGGTCAACGACCTGACGGTCACCTACGCCGCCGCGCGTCCGGTGCATGCCGTTCGCGGGGTGAGCTTCACGCTCGATGGCGGGGAGACACTTGGGGTGGCCGGGGAGTCCGGCTCGGGCAAGACGACGGTGGCGCTCGCCCTCCTCCGGCTGCTGCCGGCCGCGGCGCACATCGAGGGATCTGTCAAGTTCCAGGGCGAGGAGCTCACGACCGCGAAGTGGGGCCGGCTGCGGGCGGTGCGCTGGGACGGCGCCTCGGTGGTCTTCCAGGGCGCGATGGGTGCGCTCAACCCGGTGCGGACGATCGGCTGGCAGATCCGCGAGGCGATCGTCCAGCACGAGCGGGGCGCGACGGGGATCCGTCGCCGGATCGAGGAGCTGCTGGAGAGCGTCGGGCTCCCCGCGCGGCGCTACGAGGCCTATCCCCACGAGCTCTCCGGCGGCCAGCGCCAGCGGGTGATGATCGCGATGGCGCTCGCCTGCCGCCCGGATCTGATCATCGCCGACGAACCGACGACGGCACTTGACGTGATCGTCCAGGGACAGGTGCTCGCGCTGCTCGGCGAGCTCGTGCGCGAGTCGGGGATCGGGATGATCATGATCAGCCATGACCTCTCGGTGCTCGCCGAGACCTGCGCCTCACTCGCGGTGATGTACGCGGGCGAGGTGGTCGAGCACGGTCCTTCGCGCGAGCTGGTGCGCGAGCCGCGCCACCCGTACACGGCCGCGCTCGCCGCCGCGTTTCCGAAGATCGGCGACCCCGCCTCGCGGCTGGCGCCCGCAGGGCTGCCAGGTGACCCGCCCGACGCGAGCCTCGTCCTGCCCGGCTGTCCGTTCGCGCCCCGCTGCCCGGTCGTCATGGACGAGTGCACCTCAACGGAGATCGAGCTATGGGAAACGGACCCCGCCCACCCCGGTCGCCGGTCGGCGTGCCTGCGGGTCCTCGGGGACTCGCCCGAGACGGCCGCCGTCACCCTGAGGGCACCCAGCGCATGAGCGCGCTGCTCGAGGTGCAGGACCTGCGTGTCACCTTCCCGGCACGGCGCCGGCGGCCTCCGGCACGCGCGGTCGACGGCCTCGACCTGACGGTCGGGCGCGGCGAGATCGTCGCCCTGGTGGGCGAGTCGGGCTGCGGCAAGTCGACGCTCGCGCGTGTGCTCGTCGGGCTGGTCAAGCCGACGGGTGGAGCGGTCCGCTACGACGGGCAGCCGCTGAGCTATCGATCGGCGGCGCTCAAGGCCCACCGCCGTGCGGTGCAGCTGATCCTCCAGGATCCCTACAGCGCGCTCAATCCCCGGCAGACGGTCTACGACGCCGTCGCCGAAGGGCCCCGGCTTCATCACCTGCGCTCCGACCTGCGCGAGCGGGTGTCCGAATCGCTCTCGCGCGCCGGGATGCGCCCGCCTGAGCAGTTCTTCGGGCGTTACCCGTTCGAGCTCTCGGGCGGTCAACAGCAGCGTGTGGTGATCGCCTCCGCGCTCGCGCTGCAGCCGTCGATGCTCGTGGCCGACGAACCTGTGGCCTCGCTCGACGCCTCGGTGCGGGGCGAGATCCTCGCCCTGATCCTGCGCCTGCGGGAGGAACTCGGCCTCTCCGCGCTGGTGATCAGCCACGACCTCGGCCTCGCCTGGAACATCGCCGACCGCGTCGCGGTCATGTACCTGGGGCGAATCGTGGAGCTGGGCAAGGTGGAGGACGTCCTGCAGCGCCCCCGCCACCCGTACACGCGGGCGCTGCTGGCGGTGAGTCCGGACGCCGACCGTGACTCGGCGCCGCCGCTGATCGCCGGCGAGCCGCCCGATCCGACCGCGATCCCGGGAGGCTGCCGTTTCCATCCCCGGTGCCCGCTGCGCGAGGAGCTTGCCACGCGCGGCGTGGACGTCTCCTCGTGCCTGACCTCCGATGTCGCGCTTGAGCCGGTGGACGGGGTCGAGGTCGCCTGCCGGTTCGTCGACGCCCGCGCGGCCCAGCCCGCGGCGGACTCCGTCACTCCCCCGGCGCAGACCAGTTCGGGATGAGCGTCGCCGAGACCTCGGCCAGGTGCTCGATCCGCGCGGCCACCTGGGTACCGAGCCGGTCGACGACCGCCGCCTCCAGCGCTTGGCACAGCACCATCGCCGAGGCCATCGAATCCAGCGGCGTCGGCGCCGCGCGGGCGATCAGTACCGCACTCGCCAGGCCGGCGACGGGGGACACCCACTGGTCGGTCACGAGCACGAGCCGAGCGCCGCGGTCGCAGAGATGCTGAGCGGCGACGAGCGTGTCCTGCTCGTAGCGACGGAAGTCGAACACGACGGCGACATCGTGGTTGCCGGCGTCGAGCAGCATCGACGAGCGCTGGACCGGGGTGGCGTCGAGATGCCAGACCTCTGGGCGGGCGCCCTGCAGCAGCGCCGCGAGGTGCCGCGCGAGCACGTCGCTGAACCAGCCGCCGAACACGACGACCCGGCGACGCTGGGCGAGCAGTTCGACCGCGGTCTCGAACTCGCCGGGCGGCAGCTGGGCGACCGATTCACGGATCGCCTGGACCGACTGGTCGGCGGTCCGCACGACGCGCTTCATCGCGTCGGTCTCCGGCTCGTACTCGCGGAAGGTCTCGACCGGCGAGACGAGCCGCGCGTCGAGCTCATCGCGCCACGCGCTCTGGAACTCCGCGTAGGTGGCAAAGCCGAGCCGGTTGACGAAGCGGATCACGGTCGGGCCGCTCGTGCCGACGATCTCGGCCAGGCGCGAGGACGATTCCAGGCCAATCGTGGGCGAATGCACCAGGAGCGCACGACCGACCCGGCGCTCGGCACGGGGCAGCTCCGAGAGCCGCCGGCGCACCATCTCCGAGACGGGCAGCGCGCCGTTGGAGGTCTTGTCGGACGTGTCGGCCATCGGCGTGTCGGCGGTTCGGAACACCGCCGCGCCGCCACCGCACCATTATCACCGGCCACGCGACGCGGAGGAAGCAGCGGATGAGCATGCAGTCAACGAGGGCCGCCCTGGAGCGGCTGGCGGACGCGTTTGACGGCACGCTCGCCGTTGCCGTCCGGGACGAGACGACCGGCGAGACGCTGGAGCTGAACGGGGAGCGCGAGATGCCGACGGCGAGCACGATCAAGCTCGCGGTGCTCGCCGCCGTGTTCGAGCGGGTGCGCCAGGGTGGCCTGTCGCTCGAGGAACGGCGTCCGATCCGCGACGAGGAGCGCGTCGGCGGCTCCGGGGTCATCAAGGAGCTCTCGGCCGGCACCGAGCTGACCATCCGCGACCTTGCGACATACATGGTCGTGGTGAGCGACAACATGGCGACGAACCTGCTGATCGATGCCGCAGGTGGAGTGGAGTCGGTCAACCGGTTCGTCAACGACGACCTCGGGTTGAAGGCGATCACCCTGCACCGAAAGCTGATGCTGATCCCAGGGAGCAGTGGACCTCTCGCGCTCGCCTCGCCGCGCGATCTCGACGCGCTGGTGAGCGGCATCCTGGGCGGGAGGATCGTCTCGCCCGAGGCGAGCGAGGAGATGCTCGGCATGCTCGCCCGCCAGCAGTACCTCGATCAGGTGCCGCGACTGTTCGATCGTAGGACGCTGGTTGACGAGAGCGGGTCCGAGGGCCGGATCCGCGTCGCCTGCAAGACCGGGATGATCGACGGGGTCCGAGCCGACGTCGGAGTCGTGTGGCTCGACGGGCGGCCGGTGAGCTACGCGGTGATGAGCGAGTCCGCGGGGGATGGGGGCCCCGACCTGGACGCCGATCCGCAGCTCGTCAACGCGGAGGCGGGGTGGATCCTCGTCGAGCGCCTGTGGCCGGCGGGCAGCTCGGTGGCGCCCGCCCTTGCGCCACACCCCGCCGCCGGTTGGACGCGGCTGCACAGCGCCGCCGCGCCGGCCGACGAGCCGTCCACGTGACCGGCCCGGAGCCGCTGCTGATCCGCGGCGGCCGGATCGCCGACGGCACCGGAACCTCGCTGTGGAAGGGCGACGTGCTGCTTGAGCGCGGCGTCATCGCCGCCGTCGCCCCGCCAGGCGAGCTGGCCACCGACGGACGCCGGGTGCTCGACGCCTCCGGCGAGGTGCTCGCCCCCGGCTTCATCGACGCGCACTCCCACGCCGACAACGCTCCGCTGCTCAGCGAGGACGACACGACCAAGGTGTTGCAGGGGGTGACGACCGAGGTCGTCGGGAACTGCGGCTTCAGCCTCGCGCCCGTCGCCGCGGCTCGTCGTGACGAGCTCGGCGAGCTGCTCGAGCGGCTGTTCCCGCCGGTCGCGCTCGGCTGGGCGACCGTCGCTGAGCTCTTCGAGCACCTCGACCGCTGCGGTGCCGTGACGAACTGGGCCCCGCTCATCGGCCACAACACGCTGCGCCTCGCCGCAGCGGGCACGCATGACCGACCGCTGTCCGCCGAGGAGTGGACCCTCGCTGAGCGGCTGCTCGACGAGGCACTTGACGCGGGAGCGTTTGGGCTCTCGAGCGGCCTGATCTACCCGCCGGGGGTGTTCGCGGCCACCGAGGAGCTCATCGCGCTCGCCCGCCGGATGCCCGCCGGCCGCGTCTACGCCACGCATATGCGCAACGAGGGGCCGCAGTTGCTGGAGAGCATCGAGGAGGCGATCGAGATCGGACGGCGAGCCAGGTGCCGCATCCAGATCTCCCACCTGAAGGCGGTCGGTCGCGCGTCGTGGGGCAGCGTCGACGCGGCGCTGCAGCGACTCGACGTCGCACGTGCACGCGGTCTGTCGGCCGGCCAGGACGCCTACCCGTATGAAGCGACCTCGACGATGCTCACCACCGTGCTCCCCGCGTGGTTCCAGGACGGCGGACCCGAGGCGATGCTCGCGCGGCTGGCAGACCGCGACGCGCTGGCGCGGGCGCGTGCGGACGTCGCCGCGGATGAGGGCGTCGTGTGGGACGCGATCATGGTCGCGAGCACCGCGAGTCACGCTTACGAGGGGACGAGCCTGCCGCAGCTCGGCGAGCAGATCGGGGGCGATCCGTTTGACGCGATGGTCCACGTGCTGCGCGAGGAGCGGCTGCGAGTGTCGATGGTCCGCTTCGCGATGAGCGAGGCCGACGTCGAGACGGTGCTCGCCCACCCGCAGACGATGATCGGCTCCGACGGCCTGCCGCCCGGTGTGGGCGGCCGACCGCATCCGCGCCTGTTCGGGACGTTCCCCCGCGTGCTCGGACGCTACGTGCGTGAGCGCGGGCTGCTCTCACTACCCACGGCGATCGCCCGCATGACGAGCCTGCCCGCCGACGGGTTCGGGCTGGCCGGGCGGGGCCGGATCGCACCCGGCCTGGTTGCCGACCTCGTGCTGTTCGATCCCGCGACGGTCGCCGAGGGGGGCGACTACAACGACCCGATCCATCCGCCGGCGGGCGTCGGGACGGTGATCCAGGGTGGGCACGTCGTGGTACGAGGCGGGCGTTGGCTGGGTGTGCGGCGCGGCCGGCGTCTCTCCCCCGCCTGAGACAGGGCTGTCAGCGCACGGGAGAGTCGAGGACCGACAGCGTGCCCGCGTCCGCGTCGAGCTGCACCGGTGCTCCAAGCGGCACGGTGGCGAGGTGCGCGCCGTGGCCGAGCGGAAGGTAGAAGCAGACCGGGATCCCGAGTGGACCCAGGAGATCCTCGAACACCTGCTCGAGCCCGAGCGTCGGGCCTTCCTCAGGGACATCGGTGTGCTCGCCGATGACGATGCCACGACAGCCGTCCAGACAGCCGGCCGCGAGTAGCTGGCTGAGCGCGCGGTCGATCGCATATGCGGCCTCATGGACCTCCTCGAAGAAGCCGATCCGCCCGGCGAAATCCACCTGCAGCGGCGTCCCCGCCAGGGCGGACAGGAGCGTGAGGCAGCCGCCGGCGAGTGGGCCTTCGGCGGTCCCCGGACGCAGGGTGGTGATCCACGGATCGTCGGGGTGGGCGGTCACCGCGTAGGGCGAGCCGTCGAACAGCGCTCGGCGCACACCATCGAGCGTGAACGGATCGCGGTCGGCGAGCGAGGTGACGGCCGGCCCGTAGAAGGTCATCCAGCCGAGCCGGTGAGAGATCAGCGCGTGCAGGACGGTGATGTCGGAGAACCCGACGAACACCTTCGCGGGCCGTCCGGCGAACGCTTCGATCTCGCCCGGCTGCAGGGCGGCGACCGTGCGCTGGGCGCCATAGCCGCCGCGGGCGCACCAGACGCCGTCGAGCGATGCGTCGCCGAGCGCCCACAGCAGATCCTCCGCCCGCGCACGGTCCTCGCCCGCCAGGTAGCCGCGGACCTCACGGATGTGTGGGCCGAGTACGACCTCCAGGCCCATCCGCTCGAGCTCGGCGACCCCCCGCGCGAGCCTGGACGGCTCGACTATCCCGCTGCTGGGGGCGACCACTCCGACGCGTGCGCCGGGGCCCAGGCGCGCCGGGCGCTCGAGCGACGTGTCGTCGACAGGTGGGTGGGGCACGTCGACATCCTCGCACGCGGGCCCTGGCCGACGGCGTGCGGGATGGGCGGACTTGACCTCAAGCCCACTCGAGGATCTACGGTGGGGTGATGAGCGAACCGCGGGAGAGCTCTGGTGGCGTGACGGCCGGCGGTGAGCGCTGGCTCGTCGCGGTCGTCGGCGGTTCGCTGCTCGTCGACTCCATCTTCTACACGGCGCTCACGCCCCTGCTGCCGCAGTTCGTCCATCACCTCCACATGTCGGCGGGCGCGGCGGGGCTGCTCACCGCCTGCTACGCCATCGGGTGCCTCGCCGGCACGATCCCGACCGGACTGCTCGCCGCTCGGATCGGTCCGCGGGCGACGATGCTCGCCGGCCTCAGCCTCGTCGCATTCGCGACCGCCGCGTTCGCGGTCATCAACTCCCCGATGCTGCTGGACCTCGCCCGGCTGCTCGAGGGCCTCGGTGGCGCAGGGGTCTGGTCGGGCGGGCTGGCATGGGTCGCCGGAGGCACCGCGCCGGGTCGTCGCGGGACCGTGATGGGGCAGGTGCTCGCGGCTGCCACCGCGGGGTCGATGCTCGGGCCCGCGGTGGGCGCGGCGGCCAGCGCCGTGGGGCGCGGGATCGCCTTCGGGGCCGTGGCCGTGCTCGCCGCGTCCATGACGATCGTCTGCCGGCGGATACCGGCCGTCGACGGTGGCACCGGCGCCGGGAACCGCGGACTCGCGGCAGCTGTCCGGGACCGCCGGGTGCTCGGCACGATGTGGCTGGTCGCGCTACCCGCGCTGATCAGCGGGGCGATCAGCGTCCTCGGGTCGCTGCGCCTGCACCACCTCGGCGCCGGCCCGGCCGCGATCGGCGCCACCTTCCTGATCGCTGCCGGCATCCAGGCCGTGGTCGGCCCGGTCTCGGGTCGTGTGTCGGATCGCTACGGGCGCCTCGCTCCGGTGTGTCTCGGCCTCGCCGTGGCGGCGGCGCTGCTGGGAGCCTTCGGTCTGCCGGCGACGGCGCTTCCCGCGGCGGCGCTGATCGTCGGCGTCGCTGTCGGGGTCGAGGTGCTCTGGGCACCAGCGATGGCCTGGCTCTCGGAGGTGCTCGAGCGCCGAGGCGACGCCGCCGGGCTCGCCGGGGCGCTGATCAACCTGGCCTGGTCGGGAGGGCAGATCGCCGGATCGGCGGGAGGAGGCCGGTTTGCGCAGGCGACCGATGACGTGGTGCCGATGGTGGCCGCGGCGGGCCTCTCGCTCATGACGCTGCTGGTGCTCTCCGGCCGGCTCCTGCTCAGGCGCCGAGCCGGCGCCCGGACCGGGAGGCGTTCCGCGACGCGGCGCATCGAGGTGTGAGGTCGCCCGAGCGGGCGGGTGGGCCGAGCGGGCTGGCAAGCTCAGTGCGCCATCCGCGGAAGGAGATCTCCCATGCCCCCAGTGCAGCTCATCGCCCGCCACACCATGAAGCCAGGAACCGAGCAGCAGGTCCTGCCGCTCGTCGAGGCGCTGGTGCAGGCCGCGCGCACCGAGCCCGGCAATCTCGCCTTCGACGCCTATCGCAGCATGGAGCACCCGGACTCCTACGTCCTGCTCGAGCGCTACGCCTCGGCCGAGGCGCTGGCAGACCATCGCGCCGCGCCGCACTTCAACGAGATCGTCCTGGAGCAACTGGTCCCGCTTCTCGCCGAACGCTCGATCGAGGAGTTCGACGCGCCCGCGGAGGGGGCGTGACCGCGGCCGGGCGCCCCGCTTCGCGGCTGACTCGAGGGTCGTCGAGCGCTCAGGCCGCCGTCGCCAGGGACGCTGGCTCGGCGACGGGGGTCGTCTCGGCATCCCGCCCGCGCGGGAGGAACAGCGGGGCCGGGAGTGCCAGGATGGCGGCGGCGGCGATCGCCGCACGTAGCCCGACGATCTCGGCGAGCAGCCCCCACAACGCTGTGGCGACGGCGGTCGCCGCGCTCGTGCTCACCGACCAGGCGGAGAGCGTGCGGGCGATCCGCTCGGGCGCGATCTGCTGCAGCCGGAAGGTCGCGACCACGGGGTTGACGATGCCCATGTTGAGCACGAGTCCGAGCTGAAGACCGATCACGATCAGGCAGCCCGGCGGTGCCGCCGGGGATGAACGCCAGCCCGATCGGCCAGCCGACCGTCAGCGTGCCGAACACCCGCATCACCCGCCGCGGCCCGAGGCGCGCGACGAGCCCGCGTGACAGTCGCGACCCGATCAGGCCGCCGACGCACGGAGCCGCGAACGCCAGGCCGTACTGCCAGGGACGGAAGTGCAGGTGGGCGAGCATCAGCACCGCCAGCAGCGGCTCGGTGCAGAGAATCAGGCTCGCCACCATCAGGCGATTGCAGAACAGGCCGCGCAGGCCCTGGTGGGTGGGCAGATAGCGCCAGCTGACCGCGTCGGCGGTGAGGCTCGCCGTCGCCCCGACGAGGCCGATCGCCGCGCCGCCAAGCGGCGGCCCGACCACGAGCGAGCTCCAGGTGGTCGACTCGAAGCGGCCATTGGCCACGACCAGGTCCGCAGGTGCGACGAGCGCTTTGAGGTGAGCGCCGCTTGCGGCCTGGAACGCGATCTTTGCGCCCGCCACCACGACGGTCACGAGCAGCAGCTGTCCGAACGTGAGCCAGCCGAGCAGGTACGCGATGGGAACCGTCGCCTGCGCCGCGAAGCGGACCAGGTCCATCGCGACCATCACCGGACGCTTGCGACGGAACTCCACCCACGGACCGAGCGGGAGCGCGAGTGCGGCTCCGGCCGCGAGCCCGACGGAGCTGCGCAGCGAGACCTGGCCCGGTCCGGGTGCAGCACTCGGATCGCGATGATCGACATCGCGCCGAACCCGAACCCGGTGCCGTAGGTGCTGACCGCGTACGCCGCCCACAGCCAGCCAAAGGGGCGGCCGAGTGAGCGTCGGCTCCGGAGCATCGATCAAGCAAACCGCGCGAGGCGGACGCGTTACCCTGGTTTGCCAAATCAGCACGGCGAGTTGCCAATGCCTGTCTCGCCGTTCATGCTGACGACATGAGCAAGAGCACCAGTCGCCACGACACCAGGGAGATGTTCGAGCCGGCCAGCTGGGATGAGCGATACGCGAGCGAGGAGCAGCTCTGGAGCGGCAATCCCAACGCCCAGCTCGTCGCCGAGGTCTCAGGCCTGACTCCGGGCACCGCGCTCGACGTCGGGTGCGGTGAGGGCGGTGATGTCATCTGGCTGGCCAGCCAGGGTTGGGAGGTCACCGGCGCTGACTTCTCGGCCAACGGCCTGGCCCGAGCCGCCCGCCACGCCGAGCAGGCCGGGGTCGCCGACCGCATCGAGTGGTGGCAGGTCGACGCCCGCACGTTTGCGGCCGACGACCGCCGGTTCGACCTCGTGACCACCCACTTCCTGCACCCGCCCGACGGCGGCATGGCCGACGTCGCGCGGCGGCTCAGCGAGGCCGTGGCACCCGGTGGCCACCTGCTCGTCGTCGGCCACGCGCCCTCCCATCGATTCACCCATCTGGGCGAGAGCGCGCGGCGGGCGATGTTCCTCGCCGCCGACCTCGTGCCCGCCCTGCCCGAGGAGTTCGAGCCGCTCGTGGTCGAGCAACGGCCGCGGATCGTGACCCGCGCCGGCGAGACGGTCGAGATCGACGACTCGACCCTGCTGGCACGGCGGTGGAAGTAGGCGACCGGGGGACACTCGGGGCACTCTGGGAGTTAGACGCGGCGTAGAGGCGCACGAGATTCCCAGAGTGACCCGCCTGCAGGTGGCTGGCGGACCCGGGGCGCCGACTTGGAGCGGGTTGCGGTCGACATACGACGCCGATGCGCTCCGAGTGAGGGCCGCGCGGTCGCGCAAGGGCTCCGGGCGCGAGCCCGGGCTCGGCGGCGCGGGTGGCGGCGCGGGTGGCGGGCGGCGCGGGCGGCGCGGGTGGCGGGCGGCGGGGCGGCGCGGGCGGCGCGGGCGGCGGGCGGCGGCCCGATCTCTCACGCGCCACCGCCGTCGCGAGGGCGTGTGAGATGAGTACCACGGACGGCGCCCCTTCCCGCACGCGCGACGGCCGTGGAGATCGCGTGCAGGATAACTGCTGCAGGCGCGACCAAAGGACCCACGCGCCCAGGGCGCCTCCGATGCGTGTGGAGAAAGCGCCGCCGCGCGGCGGGCATTCACATCCGGACGACGGCGGCCGGCGCTCAGTGCCCGTCGAGCGCCACGACCGCCTCGACCTCGACCGGCATGGAGAACGGGAGCTCGGCGACGCCGATCGCCGAGCGGGCGTGGTGGCCACGCTCGCCCCATAGGTCGAGGATCAGGTCGCTGACGCCGTTGATCACCGGCGGCGTGGCGGTGAACCCCGGCGCGACGTTCACGAAGCCGAGCAGCTTGAGCCAGCCCGTCACCCGATCCAGATCCCCGAGCGCGTCCTTGAGCGAGGCGAGCATCGACAGGCCGGTGAGTCGCGCCGCCTCGTAGCCGTCTTCGATCGAGAGCCCGCCGCCGGCGGACTCATCTCCAAGCTTGCCGGACATGAGCTGCTGGTCGCCGTCCATCGGACCGTGCCCTGACACATACGCGACCGAGCCGTTGATGCGGACGAGGTCGAACGGCACCCGCATTCCGCCTGGGCCTGAGAACAGACTCGGCAGGACGAGTCCGCGCTCGGCGAGGCGCTGCTCGATCTCACCCATCGTTGCGCTCCTCTCCGCGGGGGTCCTTGACGAGCAGCAGCATACCCGCGCCCGTCGGGACCAGTGCCTCGGTGAACCCCGATGTGGAGGAGGCCAGCGCGCGGAACGTCGCGACCTGGCCGGCGTGCGAGACGACGTTGTCGACCGCGAGCAAGCCGCCCGGCCGGAGCACGCGCTGCAGGTCGGGCCAGTACGACGGGTACGCGGGCCGCTCGGCGTCGAGGAAGATCAGGTCCCACTGTTCGTCCGCCGAGTCGCGCAGCGCCCGCGCCGCGTCATGCACCCGCAGTTCCACGAACGAGTGCAGCCCGGCTCGGTCGAGGTTGGCGGCCGCCTCCGTGCTGCGTTGCGGATCCAGGTCGACGGTGGTCAGCCGGCCTCCGGTCGCCCGCACCGCGTCCGCGAGCCACACGGTGGAGTACCCGTTCGAGGTTCCCAGCTCCAGCACCGCCCCCGCGCCGGTGGCGCGGACGAGCAGTGCCAGCAGCCGGGCGCTGTCGGGCTCGAGGTTGCGCAGCCGGTCCAAGCGGTCGGGCTTGTCCGCGTCATGCTCGACACCGTGCTCGTGCAGATCCCCGAGGAGCGTCGCCAGCCGCTCATCCATACCCGGTGTTCTAGCCGATCCGAGCAGGCACTGGCACAATCGCCGTGGTGAGCAAGCACTACCAGCGGCCGGGGTGGTTCACGACGAACGTTTTCAACCGGTTCGTCGCGCTGCTCACGCGTCTCGGCCTGAGCGTCTATGGGTCACGCGTGCTCGAGGTCAAAGGACGGAAATCGGGCGAGTGGAGGCAGACGCCCGTCAACCTGCTGCGGTACGAGGGGACGGAATATCTGGTCGCTCCGCGCGGCCACACACAGTGGGTGAAGAACCTGCGGGCGAGCGGTGAGGGCCGGCTGCGGGTTGGCAGCCGCGTCGAGCCCTTCCACGCCTCCGAGCTCGCCGACATCGACAAGCCGGCGGTGCTGCGGGCGTACCTGAAGAAGTGGAAGCTCGAGGTCGGAGTTTTCTTCGCCGGGGTCGGACCGGACTCCTCCGACGAGGAACTGCTGCGCGCCGCGCCCGATCACCCGGTCTTCCGGCTCTCCCGCGGCTGACGGAATCCTGCTGCCGACTCAGGGGCCGCCCGCCGGCTGAGGCGGCCCCGCCGGCTGAGGCGGCCCCGCCGGTGGAGGCGGGACCGCCCGTGGCGCTCGGTCAGGACGGCTGCGCGAGGTCGTTGAGCTGGGAGAGCCGGATGTGGTTGCCGAACGGATCACGGAACCCGCAGTCGATCCCGTACGGCCGCTCCTCGGGCTCCTCGACGAACTCGACCCCCGCCCCCTTCATGCGCTCGAAGTCGGCGTGGATGTCCTCGGTTGTGAGAAACACCCCGCCGGAGACACCGCGCTCCATCGTCGCCTTGATGTGCTCGATCGTCTCGGTCTCGAACATCGGGGGCGACGGAATGAGCATCAGGACAATCGCGACGTCCTCCTGGCCGGGGGGAGCCACGGTCAGCCAGCGGAAGTTGCCCAGTTCGGCGACGGTGACGTCGACGCGCACCTCCAGGCCGACCTTCTGCGTGTAGAACTCAAGCGCTTGCTGCTGATCGGTGACCCAGACCTGCATGCTGGCGATCTTCATCATCTGTGCCCTTTCCGGGGTGGTGATCCAACGGACAACGCCACGCTAATCCGGCGTCGACGCGCTGTCTTCTCCAAACGTGCGCCGTTGGGGGCGGGTGTAGGCACGCAGTGCACAGGTGGGCACGAGCGCCAGGTTCGTCGCCGGGGGAAACGACGCGCGGTACGCGGTCGGCGACCTCCCGAAGGTCCGAGTGAAGCTCGATGTAAACGATCCGACGCTGCGCAGGCCCACCGAGAAGCAGATCTCCGCGACCGACTGGTCCGTGTTGCGCAGCATCGCCGCCGCGCGCTCCAGCCGCCGCGTGAGCAGATAGCCGTGCGGCGATTCCCCGAACGCCTGGCGAAACTCCCGGCTGAAGTGCGCCCGCGAGAGACCGGCCGCGGCCGCCAGATCGTCGACGGTCAGCGGGTCGGTGTAGCGCGAGTCCGCGAGGTCGCGCGCCCGCAGGAGGTGCCGAGCGGTCGTCTCGTAGCGCATACTGCGACAGCCTATGCGGCCGGACGAATCCATCACGCACTTCCGATCCGGGCGGCGCGTGCGGGGTGTTGACCACCCGAGCGAACCCATCGCGCCCTCGGCCGGGAGCCGGAGCGACCGGTGCTCAGCCGGCGACCGGCTCGGCCGACGACCCGGCGCCCGTCGACGAGGTGTCAGCAGCCGCGGCCCGCGCCTCCCCTGCGTGGCCGTCCGCCGGCAGTAGCCGGCTCCGCGACGACTCCCGCAGCCGCTGCTCGAGCGCTGCGGCGGGCGCCGGCCGGCCGAGCAGGAAGCCCTGGGCTCCGGTCAACGCCCCGTGCGAGCGGAGCACCTCGAGCTGCTCGGGGTTCTCGACTCCCTCGACGATGAGTTTCAGCTTGAGCGCGCGGACGAGCTCGAGGATTGCGAACAGCACGTCGGTGGCGGAGGCGTCCTCCTGCACCCGGTCAAGAAACGCGCGGTCGAGCTTGATCCACTTTGCGGGGACGTCGCGCAGGCGGTCCAGTGAGGAATACGCCCGCCCGAAGTCGTCGAGGCTCACCGTCACCCCGGCGTTAGCGAGCCCGTGCAGGAACGAGAGCAGCCGTCCGTCCTCGCCCAGCGCGACCGACTCGGTGAGCTCGACCGTGACGCGGTCCAGCGACAGGCCGCCGGAGGTGAGGCGCTCGAGCAGCGGATCGAGTGAGCCGGGGAGCCGGGCGAACTGCGGCGAGAGGTTGAATCCGACGTACGGGTCCAAGCCGCGCATGCGCCATTCGACCCGCTGACGGGCGACCGCCGAGGCAACCCACCCGTCGACCGCGTGGATCATCCCGCTGGTCTCCGCAAACGGCAGGAACTGGCCCGGGTAGAGCAGCCCGCGCTCGGGATGCTCCCAGCGCACCAGTGCCTCCAGGCCGATGATCGTGAGGCCGTCGACCTCGACGATCGGCTGCCAGTGCAGGCGCAGCTCGTCGCGGGCGATCGCCGCCGGAAGCGAGGCGGTGAGGGTGAGTGCGGCGCGGTCGCGCTGGCGGTCGCGCGTGACGCTGTCGGCCGCTCGCCGGATCTGATCTCGGCCGCCGACCTTCGCCTGGTACATCGCTCCGTCGGCGGCCTCCAGCAGTGAGCTCGCGTCGAGCCCGTCGCCCGGGGCGACGGCGATCCCGATGGAGCCGCCGACCTGCAACTGAACGCCTCGGACCGACACCGGCGCCGTGATCGCCGTGCGCAGGCGGCCGGCGAGCGCAGGGGCGTCCCCGGCGCTCGGCAGCACGAGCGCGAACTCATCCCCGCCCTGCCGGGCGATCATGTCCCCCGGACCGAGCAGCCGTGCCATCTCGCCTGCGATGTGGCGCAGCAGCTCGTCACCGGCGGCATGGCCGAGCGTGTCGTTGACGAGCTTGAAGTCATCGAGATCGACGTACAGGATCGCGGGGTGCTCGCCGCGTTCCAGCAGCCGCTCGAGGTGACGCATCAACGTGCCCCGCGTGGCCAGGCCAGTGAGCTGATCGCCGTCGGTGGTCGGGTCGAGCGACGCCGCGAGCGCGCTCAGGGCGCGCGCGGCACCGCGACGCATCGGCGGCGTTCGCATACTCGCCCATCGTCTGCCGGTCGCCGATCCCGTGAGCCGCGGCGCCCGGACTGGACGTTGGTTCGGGGATCGGTGGCCCGGCACTGCCGCTGTGGTCGGAATTATGACGTTTGGTGAGCTTTTGGTGATCCGTCAACGTGCGCGAGCGGAACTCCCTGACAACGGACTGCTCCACGCGCACGGCCGCGCGAGCCCAACCAACGGGAGGCAGGGATGAGCAAGCTTGATCTCGCCGAGATCGACGTCGACGGGGCGTTGCAGGAGACCGCCGCAGTGGTCGCGGAAGGCCAGACCCGAGCCGGGTTCCTGCGCAAAGCGGGTATGGCCGGTGGAGCGCTGGCAGGCGCCGGCGCGGTGCTCGGTGCGTTCGCTCCCGGGGCGATGGCCGCCAGCTCGGGCGAATCCGGCGGCCCGCCGGCGGCTTACGGGCCCGGGGACATCGGCATCCTCAACTTCGCGCTTGCGCTCGAGTACCTGGAGTCGACGTTCTACAACCGCGCAACCTCGCACTGGGCCATCACCGATCCCGCGACGCTGGCGTTCCTGGCGACGACGACGCGGGACGAAAGGGCGCACGTTGCCGCGCTGGAGCAGGCGCTCGGCTCCAACGCGATTGCCAAGCCTGAGTTCAGGTTCGATCACATCCCGGAGAACCAAGCGTCCTTCCAGCAGACCGCGTACGTCCTGGAGAACACCGGCGTCCACGCCTACCTCGGGCAGCTGACGAACATCAGCACGCCGGCCTATCTCGCGGCAGCCGGTTCGATCGCGTTGATCGAGGGCCGGCATGCGGCGGTGATCGGCTCGATCCTCAACGACTCACCGAAGGGAATCGCGCCCAACGGGCCGTTCGACACGCCGCAGACCGCCGAGCAGGTCATCGGCGAGGTCAACGCGACGGGGTTCGTGGTCGGCGGTCTGCCCTCCTGAGGCGCGCAGCGAACGAAGCGACCGAGAGGGTCGGCCAGTCCGCCTCGCGATCAACGACGGGGGCGCTCGGGAGCGAGCAGGTCGATCCCGAGCGCCCCTGCGTGAGCAGTCAGCAACCGCTCGGCGAGCGTCCGCAGTTCGGCGCGGTCGGCTCGCGGCAGCGCGTGCAGCAGACCCTCGACATCGCCCTCGAACTCCGATGCCAGCTGGGTGACCTGGGCACGGCCCTCGTCGGTCAGCTCCACCAGAACCGAGCGGCCGTCGCGCGGTGATCGGGTGCGGACGGTGAACCCGCGCCGTTCGGCACGCTCGACGAGCCCCGTGACACTCGACTTGTCGAGCTCCATCAGTCCCGCGAGCTCCTGCATCGTCGGGCGGCGGTCGCGGAGAATCCCCAGAAGGCGGGTCAGGCTGAGCGAGACTCCGGCCGCAGACGCCCGCCGCTCGAGCTTCCCCTGCACAACGAACGAGAGTTGCGCGAGCGCATCGACGGCGCTGAGGTCGGGCGGGGTCTGATCGTCTGGTCCGGGCATCGGGATTAGTACGTGGGGCCAACTATAGTAGTTCGTGGCACCAACCAAATGTGGAGGGCGACACGAATGACGATGATGAACGCAGCGGTGGTGAGCAGCTTCGACCGGCCCCCGCGGTACGGCCGGTTCGAGGTGCCCGTCCCGCGAGAGAACGATCAGGAGCTTGTCGAGGTGCTGGCGGTGGGCCTGCACCCGAGAGTGCGCTCCGGCGCGCGGGGGAGCCACTACACGAGCAGCGGCACCCTGCCGATGGTCCCCGGCGTCGACGGCGTCGGCCGCCGAGCCGACGGCACGCAGGTCTACTTCGTCGCCGGTGACGACGTCACCGGCACGATGGCTGAGCGCGCGCTCGCCGACCCGGGCCGCTGGTTGGAGCTGCCCGAGGGCGTCGACGGCGTGGCAATCGCGGCGGCGATGAACCCCGCGATGTCCTCCTGGGTGGCACTGCGTCGCCGCATCACGCTCGAGCCCGGGCAGTCGGTCCTCGTCCTTGGCGCCACCGGCAACGCGGGTGCGATGGCGGTCCAGGTCGCACGGCACCTCGGAGCCGGCAAGGTGACGGCGGCGGGGCGTGACGCCGCGCGCCTCCAGGAGCTGGTCACGCTTGGCGCCGGCGAGAGCGTGCGTCTCGGCGACGGCGAGGATGCCCAGCGGAGCGATGCGGCGCTGGCCGCGGCTGCCGCCGACGTCGACGTCGTGATCGACTACCTCTGGGGCGAGCCGGCTCGGCGAGCGATGCTCGCTCTGCTCACCGCCCGCCAGGATCGCAGCCGGCCGCTCGACTGGATCCAGATCGGCGCGGTGGCCGGCCCGACGCTCGCGCTGCCGTCAGTGGCGTTGCGCTCGGCGAACCTGCGGGTGCAGGGCTCGGGCCAGGGATCGGTCGGGCCGGCGACCTACGCCGCCGAGCTGCCTTCGCTCGTGGCCGAGATCGAGCGTGGGACGTTCACGGTGCGGGCGAGGACGGTCGCGCTCGCCGACGTCGAGAGCGCGTGGGAGGCTCCGGTGGACCGCGGCGAGCGGATCGTGTTCGTCCCGTGAGCGCGTGGCCGCGTGGCCGCGTGGCCGCGCGGCCACGCTCAGAGCGCTCGCGCCAGCACGACCGCGACCACGAGCAGCACACCGAACGCGAGGTGGACCAACGCCGTGCGGGGCGTGAGCGTCGCCAGCGCGGGATCGTCGGAGCGCCGCAGCGCGAGCACCTCGCGCGCGCGGGCGAGGAGCAACGGCGTGACCAGCAGCGGGAGGAGGATCCAGGCGTCGAAGATGCCGCTCGCCCACAGCGCGACCTGCGCCGGGATGACGGCGAGGATCGCCGCCACGTACAGGATCCGATAGCGACCGAAGCCGACGCGCACCG
Organism: Solirubrobacteraceae bacterium; assembly: GCA_036501965.1. Lineage (GTDB taxonomy): Bacteria > Actinomycetota > Thermoleophilia > Solirubrobacterales > Solirubrobacteraceae > Palsa-465. The sequence continues at coordinate 21,497 of DASXZK010000052.1, read as the reverse complement.
CGAGGGTGCGCGCCCCGGCCGCGCGGTCACCATCGATGTCGTCGAGGTTGTTGGAGGCGAGCACGCAGGTGATGAGCAGCCCGGGTCCGATACCCACCCAGAACGCTTGCGCCGCGAAGGCGTCGCCGCTCACCGCGGTCGCCGCTCCCTGGGTCATCAACGGTCCCATCAACAGGACGATTGCGGTCTCACCGAGGCCCAGGTACTTGTACGGCCACGGTCCGACGGTGTAGAGCAGGCCGCCCAATAGCCCGATCACGCCGATCACCAGGATCGCTGGTCCCTGCACGATCGCGATCAGCACGCCGAGCAGCAGGCCGGTGCCGAAGCACGAGCCGTACAGACGCCGGCCCTCGGCGATCGTGAGCCGGCCGGTGTTGAACACCTGCGAGTTGCGCAGCGCCTTGTCGGGTGGGTCGACGCCGCGCGCGGCGTCCTCGACGTCGTTGGAGATGTTCGTGCCCGCGTGCAGGCAGAGCAGCGCGAGGAGTGCGACCGCGAGCAGCCACCACTCGGCGTGGCGCGCGCCGATCGCGGTGAGACCGCCCGCCGCGGCAGGAACCACGGAGGTGAGCAGCGACGGTGCCCGCAGAGACCGGTACCAGAGGCGCATCCGCTCGCCGCCACGCGGACGCTCGGGGATAGTCGTGTCACCGACTGCCGCCGGCTCGCTCATGGGATGCTGCTCACGTTGTTCTCCACGGATGCCCTGAATGTTCGCTGCTGACACGATCCTCCGCCGTTATCGCGCGCTGGGCGCCGATCCACCGTTCGGCGATCCGCGCCGGGATCACGGCGCGACGATGGAGGGGTACTTCTGGCGATTCTCCGACCGGCGCTCCGGGCGGGTGGTGATCGCGCTCTGTGGGGTGTGCCGCGGCGGTGGACCTCCGTGGGCAACGGTCGCCATTGCAGCACACCCCGGTGGGTTTCTGCGGTGGGTCGACCTGCCGCACGCCGGTGCCGATCCCGCTGCGCTCGGGGTGTGGGCCTGCGGTGAGGCCGGCTCGCTGCGCGGCGACGCGACCGGGGTCGAGGTCGACCTGGGTCCGGGCGCCCGGCTGTCGGTCTCGCTCGGCGATCGGGAGACCTTGCGGCGGCCGATGCTCGGTGGGTCCGGCGCGGGGCACCTCGTCCCAGGGCTCGGCCAGTACTGGCATCCGCATCTCATGGGAGGCGACGTTCGGGGTCACGCGGAGGTTGGAGGGGAGAGGTTCGACCTCGGCGAGTTTCAGGCGTACGCGGAGAAGAACTGGGGTGGCGGCGGGTTTCCGCTGCGCTGGTGGTGGGGCCAGGCGCAGGGATTCGAACGCGACGGGGTCTGCGTCGCCTTTGCGGGAGGCGAGGTGACGCTGGGACCGATCAGGACCGAGGCGACCGGAATCGTCGTCGCGTTGGACGCGGGGCGGGTGAGGCTCGGCAATCCGGTGCTCGCGCCGGCGCGTGTCGCGGTCCGGGACGGGCGCTGGCAGCTGCGGGCCCGTGGCCCGGTCTGGGCGGTGGAGCTGGAGGGTGAGAGTGTGCCCGGCGAGGCGCATGTCCTGCCGGTGCCGGACCTCGCGGCGCGGCGCAGCAGACCTGGTCCGCATGAGCACCTTGCGGCGCGGCTTCGCCTCGTGGTGCGACGGCGGGGGCGGGTCGCCTATGCCGGCGAGTCGGAGGTGGCGGGCCTCGAGCTGGGTGGTGCGGCCCTCGTCACGTAATACCCCGGCACGCCAGAGTCCCGCGCCACTGCGTCCGGCGTCGAGTCGCCGGACGCGCGGGCCTCAGGCGAACAGGTCGATCGCGTTCGAGCCGCCGGCAGGATGTTCCTGGCTCGAGGAGCCCGACGAGGTCGCGGCCGGTGCGGGCGCCGGGGCGGACGTGCCGGCGCCGCCGCCGAACTGGACCACCTGGCCGTTGGGCTCACGCCACCCGAGGGTGACGGTCACCAGTTGATTTGCGAGTGCGCTCATGGTTTGTCTCTGAATCGTTCGGTATGTGCGGTCGCGTAGCCGCATATACGTCCGGTTGCTGACCGACTTGACCGAGCGCCGGCAAAGTGGACGCATGTCGGAGATTTGTCGCAAATTGCGGGTCAACGGCCCGTCCGCGCTGGAGTAGCCGCGGGCTCACATATCGTTGGACGGGATGATGAGCAGCGCCCCTGCCCAGCCCGCGCCGGGCCCCGACGCACCGATCTTCGAGGTGATGCGCACGATGCGCGCAATGCGCCGCCTGAAGCCGGATCCGGTGCCTCGTCCGCTGCTCGAGCAGATCGTCCAAGCGGCCACCTGGGCGCCGAGCGCGAGCAACACGCAGGCGTACACGTACGTGGTCGTCACCGATCGGGACCAGATGACGGCGCTGGCCGAGCCGTGGCGCGCCTGCGTCGACTTCTATCAGCGCACTGCGGTGCCGCCAGAGGGGATGGACAGAGACCGCTTCACGCGGATGCTCGCCTCCTCTCGTCACCAGGCGGATCGATTCGCCGAGATCCCCGCTCTGATCGTCCCCTGTTACGAGCTCGGGCCGTGGCAGCGTCAAGTCGAGCGCAACGTCGCCGGGATCGCGCGTGGACTCGCGGGTCTCGGCGCGCGCCGCTCGCTGGCGCTCATCCGCAACAGCCGCCGTGCGGTGGCGATCACCGAGGCTGGGTGCGTGTTCCCGGGGGCGCAGAATCTGCTGCTCGCCGCGCGCGCCCACGGGCTCGGCGCGGTGCTCACGACCTGGCATCTGGAGCAGGAGCAGGAGTTCAAGGCGATCCTCGAGATCCCCAGGCGCGTGAAGACGTTCTGCATGATCCCCGTCGGATGGCCGACGGGGCGGTTCGGCGAGGTCCGGCGGCGGCCGGCCGTCGACGTGATCCGCTACGACCGCTGGTCCGGAGGTGGACGATGATGAGAGCCGATCCGAGATGACCCCGGGCTCCGAATCCCGCGCGCGCGAGGCGAGCTGCAGCTGCGGCCAGCTGCGGGTCACCGTCAACGGTCCGGTCAAGCGGGTGTCGATCTGCCACTGCCTCGCCTGCCAGCGACGCACCGGCTCACCATTCGGACAGCAGGCCCGGTTCGACGCGGATACGGTCGAGGTCCAAGGCCGCGCAAGCGAGTATGTCCGTCACGCCGACGATGACGGCGAGGCGCGGACCTACCGCTTCTGCCCCGAGTGCGGCTCGACGGTCTACTACACGTTCGAGCGTTCGCCCGAGCTGGTCGTGATCCCGGTCGGCGCGTTCGCCGAGCCGAGCTTCCCGCCGCCGACGAGAAGCGTCTACGGAAGCCGCAGGCACGAGTGGATCACGCTCCCGGACTCGATCAGGTCAGACGGCTGAGGTGACGGCCGCCAGCCCGCATCGCGTGGTCATCGTCGGCGGCGGGTTCGCCGGTGTCCGCGTGACCGGACGGCTGGCGAAATCCGGTGCCGAGATCACCCTGATCGACCGCGCCAACCACCATCTGTTCCAGCCCCTGCTCTACCAGGTGGCCACCGGGCTCCTCTCCGAGGGGCAGGTCGCGCCGGCGCTGCGCTCGATGTTCCGCTCGGCGCCGGCGGTGCGGACGCTGATGGGGGAGATCGAGGAGATCAACCTTGAGCGCCGAGTGGTGCGCGGGCGGCTGCTTGAAGATCTCGAGCTCCCATACGACACGCTGGTGCTCGCCGGCGGGTCGGAGGACTCCTACTTCGGCCATGACGACTGGGAGCAGTGGGCGCTGCCGATGAAGACGCTCGACCACGCCGCCCGGATTCGCAGCCACATCCTCGGCGCCTTCGAGATGGCCGAGCAGGAGCCGCCGGGCCCGGAGCGAGACGGGTGGCTCACGTACGCGGTCGTCGGTGCGGGGCCGACCGGAGTCGAGCTCGCGGGCCAGCTGAGCGTGCTCACGCACCGCGTACTGCGTGACGAATACCGCGCCGTCGACCCGGCCGACCGCCGGATCATCCTGCTTGACGCCGTCGAGGAGATCCTTCCGTCGTTCGCTCCATCACTGCAGCGGCGCGCTCACCGGGACCTGGAGAAGCTCGGGGTCGACGTGCGCGTGCGCCACAAGGTCGTGGGCGTGGACGAGCGTGGACTCGATGCGGACGGCCCCGACGGCCGGGTCCGCATCTCCGCGCATACGATCATCTGGTCGGCGGGGGTGCAGGCGGCGCGCTTGGCGGAGATCCTCGGCGCCTCGGCCGGGATCGAGCTCGGCAAGGGCGGCCGTGTCCCGGTCGGACCGGACCTGACGCTCGCCGGTCATCCCGAGGTGTTTGTCATCGGTGACATGGCGGACCTCGAGGGCGTGCCCGGGCTTGCGCCGGCGGCGATTCAGCAAGGCGTCTACGCCGCGAAGGTGATTGAGGCCCGGCTGCAGGGCCGCGCCGCGCCGGCACCGTTTCACTACGTCGACAAGGGAACGCTGGCGACGATCGGCCGCCAGCGGGCGGTCGCGGACATCAAGGGCCTGCGGTTCGGTGGCCCGATCGCGTTTGTGCTGTGGGCGGTCGTGCACCTCTTCTATCTCGTCGGATGGGGCAACCGCGTGGGCACCGTCACCCGCTGGCTGTGGTCGCTGGTCGCGCGCAATCGGCGTGAGCAGGTGATCAGCGTCGCCAGCCTGCTCTCGGACCGCCAGATCGAGGCGGATCTGTCAGAGCCAGAGGTCTGACACACCGAACGAATTGGACTCAAGGCGCGAAGACCGTGGTCGACGATACTGGTCATGCGCATTATCACTTCCTCGCTGCGATCCCAGCTGTTTGCGGGCTTCGCGCTCGTCATCGCGGTGTTCGGCATCGGCGTCGTCGTCGCAGTCAGCCGCCTGTCCTCCACCACCCACCGGCTCGATAACGGCACGGCGAGGGTCGATCTCGCCGATCAGCTCAGCATCGGCACCTACAACATGCAGGGCTCCCAGCTGATGGTCGTGCTTCATGACGGCAGCGGTGCCGCCGACCACGCGAGCGACGTCCAGCGGTTCCGCACGACGCTCGCGTCGCTCGGGCGCAACCTGATGACGCCCGCCGATCGCGCCGAGTACGCCAAGATCCGAGGAGCGTTCGCGCACTGGACGGCGCTTGACCAGCAGGCCGTCGCGCTCGCCAAGGCCGGCAAAGCGCACGCGGCGGCCACGCTGACCAGCACGTCCGGGGCCGCCAACGCGGCAACCGACACCCTGGCGGCGGACGGGACGAAGCTCGCCACCCAGGTCCGCAAGGAGAGCCGCGAGGCCGCCACCTCGAGCCGCGCGTCGGCAACCACGCTGATCGTCGTGCTGGCGGTGATCGCCATCCTGCTGGCCATCGGTGTGGTGCTGCTGCTCACCCGCCGGGTCGTCGGGGGAGTGCGCTCCATGTTGCGCGCGTCGCGCGCCCTCAGCCGCGGCGAGGTCGACCAGGAGATCGAGGTCGCCGGACACGATGAGATCGCGGCGATGGGCCGCGCGCTCGGCGAGGTCGTGGAGTACCTGCGGGAGACCGCTGCGGCCGCCGAGCAGATCGCCGGTGGGAACTTCGCCACGCCGATCGAGCCCTGCTCGGACGGCGACGCGCTGCGTCATTCGTTTATCGAGCTGCGTGACCGAGTCGGCACCGTCGTCCGCGCGATCTCCGGCACCTCCGCCACGCTGAACAGCTCAAGCGTCGAGATGGCCTCGACGACCGAAGAGGTCGGTCGCGCGATCAGCGAGATCGCCGAATCGGTCGGCACGGTCGCCACCGGCGCCGAGGAGCAGGTCAGGGCCGTGGGCCAGGCACGCCAGATGAGCGAGGAGGTTGCCACGGCGAGCCGGAACTCCGCCGAGGCCGCCGCCGAGAGCGCCGAGGCCGCCACGGAGGCTCGCGCCTCCGCCGAGGCCGGGGAGCGCGCCGTGGAGCTCGTCGACCAGGCGATGCGGGGTGTCCAGGAGTCCTCCGCGGAGGTGTCGGCCGTGATCGAGACGCTGGGCGAGAAGTCGAGCCGGATCGCCGGGATCGTCGACACGATCAGCGGCATCGCCGAGCAGACGAACCTGCTGGCGCTCAATGCAGCGATCGAGGCCGCTCGGGCCGGAGAGCAGGGCAAGGGATTTGCGGTCGTCGCCGAGGAGGTCCGCAAGCTTGCCGAGGAGTCCTCGGGGGCCGCCGGCAGCATCGCCGCGATCGTCGACGAGATCAGCTCCGAGACTCAGCGAGCGGTGGCCGTCGTCTCCACCGGCGTGCGCCAGACCGATGAAGGGGCGCAGACCGTCGGCGCCGCCCGGGACGCGTTCCGGAGGATCCACGACAACGTCGAGGCGATGAGCGGGCGGATCGAGCAGATCGCGGCCTCCTGCGCCCAGATCGTCGACAGCGCCACCCGCATGCACGACAGCGTCAACGCGGTTGCGGTCGTGGCCGAGCAGTCGTCTTCCTCCACCGAGCAGGTCTCGGCCGCGACTGAGCAGACGAGCGCGTCGACTCAGCAGATCGCCTCCTCGGCGCACAGCCTCTCGATGACCGCCGACGAGCTGGAGAAGCTCGTCGCGCAGTTCGTCCTCAGCTAGGCATCGCGCCGCTCAGGCCCCGAGTCCAGGTGCGCCGCGATCATCATCGCGGCGCGCTCCTGCGCCGCGTAGGTCGCGCGTAGCTCGACGACGACCTCCGTCCCGCGGGACCCGACCGGCGGCGGGTTCTCCACCAGCAACCCCCGTACCTCGGCGCCGAGATGCGCGCCGCCGACGATGTCGGCGAGCTCGCCGAGGGCGTCGGCACGCACCCGCGCGCCGTCCACGAACGAGCCGATCACGGTCTCGCGGCCCAGCGGCGCGGGACCGAACACCCGGGCGTGCAGGACCGCCGGGTTGACGGCATGGGGCTTGATCAGCTCCAGGCGTTCTGAGTGCGAGAGCCCGGCGGCGACCGCAAGGTGATCGATCGCCTGGGTGACCCCCTGGGCGTCGACCGGCAGTGAGACCTGCAGCTCGGCGGGAAGCCGGCTGAGCAACTCGTCGTGAGCGGCCGTCGCGTCGGCGATCAGCCGGCGCACCGTGGTGACGTTGGGCTCCAGCATCAACCCGACGCCGGAGCCAGCCGAGCAGGCGCCTCGGCGACAAGCGCCCGTGGGGTGAGCACGACGCGCAGCTCGCCCCAGTCGATCGTCACCGGGCCGCCGGTCCAGGAGGTCTCGGGCGGCTGGCCGCTCTCCAGCCGCAGCGGGTGCACTCCATGCACCCGGTGGGCGTAGCGCAGCGCCCGCATCCGCAGGGCGCGCTGGGCGTGCAGCGGGTTCAGGCGCCACCCCGCTGCCAGCATCTGCCCGCCGTTCCACAGCTCCCAACGCCAGCGCCGGAACGGAAACCGGCCCGCGGGGAGCAAATCCATGGCGTAATGCAGCTCGATCGGATCGGTCATGGTCGGCCCGCCGGGATGGAGACGGGGTCCGGACGGGCTGAATTCGATGCTAGTGGCCCTCTCGGAGCCGGCGGCCGTCCTCAGGTGGCCGGCGCGAGCGAGGGCGGCACGCGGTGCTCGTCGTGATGTTGCAGCAGCTTGCGTGAGATGTCCGACAGCGCGGCACCGATCTCAGCGGAGTCCGGTCCGTACTCCCAGTCGGAGAGCTGCTCGCCGAGCCACCCCCGGAACGCCGCCAGCACCCGCGCCACCTCGTGCTCGCCGGCGTCGGTGAACTCCAGGGCGTTGCCGTTGCGGGTGATCATCCGCTGCTCGGTCAACTGGGAGAAGGTCGGCTCGAGCACGACCGCGGGCAGGTGATGACGGCGGGCCATATCGGAGATGTCGGCGTGCCCGAACGCCTGCTGGTAGCGGATGATCTCGACCACCCCCCATGACCCGGCGGGGGTGAGGGGGGTCCCGGACTGGGCGATGACCGCCGGCAGCACCTCGCGTCCACGGGTGCGAAGGATGCGGGCGATCGCGCGCTCGAGGCGATCCTGCGAGCTCTCCTGGGTCGGCATCGCGAAGCCGTCTCCGATGTCGCTCGCGCTCGCCTTGGCCGTACCCCGCAGCGGGACCTCGCGCAGTGCGAGCGCCACCGCGAAGCCGATCGCCGCGACGGGGACCGCCCAGATGAAGACGTGGTCGAGCGACTGTGCATAGGCGTGCACCACCGGCGCGATCCGTGAGGCCGGAAATCGGTGCAGCGCCTCTGGAGTCTCGATGGCGCTCGGCGGGACGCGCGCCGCGCCGAGCGCGTGGGGGAGCCGGTCGCGCAGGAAGTTCGAGTACAGAGAGCCGAACACGCTCGCGCCGAAGGAGCCGCCCAGGGTCCGGAAGAACGTCACCCCTGAGGTCGCTACCCCGAGGTCCGCGTAGCTCGAGGTGTTCTGGACGATCAGGGTGAGCACCTGCATGCAACATCCGATGCCGGCCCCGAGCACCAGCATGAACAGGGAGGAGACGACCGTCGAGGTGTGCTCGTTCAGGCGGCTGAGCAGGAACAGCCCGATGCCGATGACGACGGTGCCGACGAGCGGGAAGATCTTGTAGCGGCCTGTTCTGCCGACGAGCGTGCCCGCGGTCACCGAGGTGATGAGCAGGCCAAACACGAGCGGCAGCAACCGCAGTCCGGAGATCGTTGCCGAGACCCCGTCGACGTACTGCTGGAAGGTCGGCAGGAAGGTGATCGCCCCGAGCATCGCAAAGCCGACGATGAAGCTGAGCGCACAGCACGTGGAGAACACTGAATTGCGGAACAGGCGCAGCGGTAGAACCGGCTCGGCGGCCCGTGACTCGACCCACACGAACGCGCCGAGGGACACCACCGAGGCGCCCGCCAGCCCGAGGATCTGCCCCGACAGCCACGGGTAGGTCGTCCCGCCCCAGCTGGTGGCGAGCGTGAGCCCCGCGGCGCCGAGGCCGACGAACAGGATTCCCAACCGGTCGATCCGGGGCTTGGAGCCGGAGCGGATCTGCGGGATCGTCCGCGCGGACATAGCGATCACGACGATCGCGACCGGCACGTTGACGTAGAACGCCCAGCGCCAGGTGAGGTCGTCGGTGAAGATCCCGCCGAGCAGCGGCCCGAGCACGGTCGTGACTCCGAATACGGCGCCGAGCATCCCCTGATAGCGACCGCGCTCGCGCAGCGGGATCACGTCGCCGATCAGCGCCGTCGCGGTCACCGTGAGCCCGCCGCCTCCGAGCCCCTGGATCGCGCGAGCCGCGATCAGCCACTCCATCGACTGCGCGGCGCCGCTCAGGGCTGAGCCGATGACGAACACCACGATCGACACCTGGAAGACGACCTTGCGCCCGAATAGGTCGCCGAGCTTGCCGACGACCGCCGTGATCACCGTCTCGGCGAGCAGATAGGAGGTGACCACCCACGACTGGTGGCCTGAGGAACCGAGATCGCCGACGATCGTGGGCAGTGCGGTCGAGACGATCGTCTGGTCGAGCGCCGCGAGCAGGAGCCCGAGCACGACCGTCGCGAACACGACGTTCTGCGTCGCGCGGTCGACGACCGGAGGATCTGTGCTGCGTCCGTCCGCGTCGACCGCGATCGCGGTCATTCAGGCTCGCGTTCGCCAGGGCCCGAGCGATCGAGCCGGCGCTGGTCGAGCTTGCGCTCGATCCAGTTCTTGGGCTTCGGTCCCTGACGGATCTCCGCACCACCCATCAGAGAGAACAGGCGCACGTGGAAGACGGGCGCCCCGGGCGGCGGCGGCGCCTCGTCGAGCTTCACGTCGTGGCCACCCATCAACGCGAACTTGCTCACCTGCACGTCCACGCCGGGCGGGAAGCGCAGCTCCGCGCCGCCCATGATCGTGAACACCCGGATCGTCGTCGTGCGATCGGTGACTTCGGCGTGCTGAAAGTCGAGCTCGGCACCGCCCATGATCGAGAGCACGAGAAGGTCGCGCCCCACGCGCCAGCGGCCGCGGCGCTCGTGTCCGCCCATGATCGAGACGATTCGCTCCGTGCCACCCGCGCCGGGACGGACGACGACCCCGCCCTCCGCAGTCGGCACCGGCTGGGCGTGGCCGGTCGGCACCAGATCGAGCGTCAGCGCCTCGAGCTCGGTCAGGGTGCGGAGCGTGTAGGCGGCGCTCACGCGCTCGTCGAGCTCCTCCACGTCGAGCCGTCCCTCGCCCGCCGCGGTGCGCAGGATGTCGACGACCCGCCCGCGATCCGCATCGGAGGCGCGCAGCGCCGGACGGCGCTCGGGCGGCTGCGCTGCCGAATCGCTCATCTCTCCCTGCTCCATCCCCCCGACACACTAATGATCATCCGGCAGGTGAGCGTCGGCGTACTCCCGCGCGAGCCGCGGCGGCGCCTTGGCCAGCCACGCCTCGACGATCAGCTCGCGCAGCTCGTCGGCTCCGATCACGTCCAGGCGCACGAGCACCGCGGAGTACCCGTCGAAATGGGTGATCGTGAAGTAGATCTCCGGCTCGGATGCGATCAACGCGTCCTTGACGTGCAGGCTCTCGGTGCGGGCGCCGAGGATCGGCCCCTCGGGCGCGTCGGCGCCGAGCTCGGCGCGGTCCTTGGCCCGCAGCGGTCGCTCCCAGACGAACCCCTTGCCCCGCACCCGCCAGAACAGGTTGCCGCGTGTGGTCGACTCGGTCACCTCCGGCAGCTCCGCGACGATCCCCCGGACGTCCTCCCAGTCGGCCATGGCCGCGACCCTACCCACCAGCAAGGCCCAAGGCAACGAGGCGCAGCGGTTCCGCACGAACGCGTCCGAGATGAGCATCATGTAGGTGTGAACGCCGACACGGTGAGATCCCTGATCCGGACCGGCGAGCCCTCGGCGGCCGAGCGCGCCGTGTCGCGCTGGTGGACGACGCGACGGTTTCATGCCGACGCGTTCGGCGTCGAGCGGCTGCTCGAGCTCAAGCACGGGCGGGGCGCGACGGTGATCATCCCAGTGCGCGAATGCGCCGACACGATCGCTGCGGTGCTCGACCGCACGCTTGCGCCCGCGCTGGACGCGGGTCTGGTCGACGAACTCGTGGTCGTCGATGCCGGCTCGCGTGACGAAACCGCGCGCGTGGCCGCCGCCCACGGTGCCCGCGTCATCCAGCAGGACGCGGTCCTCGCCGAGCTCGGACCGGCGCTCGGCAAGGGCGACGCGATGTGGCGGGCGCTCGCGGTCACCGACGGTGAGATCGTCTGCTTCCTCGACGGCGACACGCTCGACCCGGCGCCGTCGCATCTGCTCGGCCTGCTCGGCCCGCTGCTCGCCGATCCCTCGCTCGGGTTCGTCAAGGGCGCCTTCGAGCGCCCGTTCGACACCGGCCAGGAGCGGCTGGCGCATGAGGGCGGCCGCGTCACCGAGCTGATGGCCCGACCGTTGATCAACCTGCACGCGCCGCTGCTGGCCGGGTTTGCCCAGCCGCTGGCCGGTGAGTTCGCCGCTCGGCGCGAGCTGCTGGAGCAGATCCCATTCCCGGTCGGCTACGGGGTCGAGATCGCGACGCTGCTCGACGCGCTCGCGGTATGCGGGCTCGACGGGCTGGCGGAGTGCAATCTCGGGACGCGCCAGAACCGCCACCAGTCGCTCCGTGCGCTTGGCGAGATGGCCTACGAGGTGCTCGCCGCGTTCGAGCTGCGACTCGACCCCACCCGCGGCCGCCCGCCCGCCCGCGGTCGCTTCGTGCGCCCCTGGGAAGGTCAGGCCCCGGTCGAGCTGCCGGTGCTCGAGCGCCCACCGCTGCGCGAGCACGACGCGGTCCGGTGCGCCGCAAGCGGCGGCAGCTAGGCCGCTGCGAACTCCTCGACGAGCTTCGCGCAGAACGCCGGCAGGTCGTCCGGGTTGCGCGAGGAGACGAGGCCGTTGTCGACGACGACCTCCTCGTCGACGGGGTTGCCGCCGGCGTTGCGGATGTCGATCCGCAGGCTCGGAAAGGATGTGAGCGTGCGGTCGCGCACGAGGTCGGCGGACACGAGCGTCCAGGGACCGTGGCAGATGACTGCGACCGGTGTACCGGCCTCGAAGGTCGAGCGCACGAACGCGCGGACGCCGTCGTCCATCCGGAGGCGATCCGCGTTCACGGTCCCGCCGGGGAGGATGAGCCCGTCGTAGTCGCCCGGGTCGGCATCGGCCACGCGGCCGTCCGGGTCGAAGCGGTCGGCCGGTTCGATGTCGGAGTTCATCGCCTGAATTGGATCGGTGCCGAGCGACAACAGTTCGACGGTCGCACCCGCCTCCTGAGCCGCCTCGCGTGGCTTCTCCAGCTCGACCTGCTCGACGCCGTCGGTGGCGATGATCGCGATGCGTTTGCCCTGCAGTTCCTGTGGCATTGGTTCTCCCGCGCTCGTCGTGGTTATGACTCCAATACCCGGGCGCGGCCGCTCGACGCAATCCGGCGCGGGTGCCGGTGCGCCGCCCCCAGCAGGTAACGTTTCGCGCATGTCGGCTCTCGACGCCGCTCTGCGCCCGGGGCGCGACTGCCCGCCTCGGCTGGCCGACTACGCGTCTGAGCGCGCGTCGTATCGCCTCGAGCTCCCGGAGCGCTTCAACGCCGTGGAGGCGATCGTCGATCGCTGGGCGCGCGAGGCTCCGGACGACCCAGCGGTGCTGTCGCTCGACGGCGACGGCGAGGTGATCGATCTGGCAACCGCCGCCGACCTGGCGCGTGAGTCGCGCCGTGCCGCGCGGGCCCTGCTGGCGCTCGGGATCGCCAAGGGCGACCACGTCTTCGTGATGCTCCCACGCTGTCCCGAGTGGTACGCGGCGATGCTCGGCTGCATGCGCATCGGCGCGATCCCGATGCCGGGACCGAACCTGCTCACCCCGAAGGACATCGCCTACCGCGTGCAGAGCGCCGGCGCGGTCGCCGCGGTCACCGACGTGCCCGGGGCTGGGAAGGTCGACGAGGCCGCGCCGCGCTTGGGGGTGCGGCTGTGCGTCTCGGGAGAGCGGCCGGCGCCCGCCGGGTGGACCGACTTCGCGACGGCGCTTGACGATTCCGGCGACGGCGAGGTCCCCTTCGATCAGACCTCGCGCGATGACCCGCTGCTCCTGTACTTCACCAGCGGCACAGTCTCCTATCCGAAGATGGTGGAGCACGCGCATTCCTACGCGCTCGGCCACGTCTCCACCGCCCGGTTCTGGCACGACCTGCGTCCCGGCGACCTGCACTGGACCGTGAGCGACACCGGATGGGCGAAGGCCGCCTGGGGAGGACTATTCGGGCAGATGCACGAGCGCGCCTGCATCGTCCAGGTCGCGCTCGGACGGCCGGTCGCCGACACGATCTTCGGGATCCTCGCCCGCCACCGGATCACCTCGTTCTGCGCTCCGCCCACGCTCTACCGGCTGCTCGTCCAGGGTGACTTCTCCGCGCACGACCTGAGCGCCCTGCGCCACTGCGCGAGCGCCGGCGAGCCGCTGAACCCCGAGGTCATCCGCGGCTGGCGCGAGGGCACCGGCGGGCTCACCGTCTACGACGGCTATGGGCAGACGGAGACCTGCTGCCTGGTCGCCAACTACCGCGGCGTCGAGGTCCGCCCCGGCTCGATGGGCCGGCCGGTGCCGGGCTGGGACGTGAGCGTCGTCGATGACGATGGCGCGGCGGTGGAGGCGGGCGAGGTCGCCAACGTCGTCGTGCGCCACGGGCGCGTCGACGGCCACCGCGGGGTGGGCACGCCGATCGGGCTGTTCGGCGGCTATCTCGGCGATGCGGAGGCGACGGCCGCGTCGTTCCGCGGCGAGTGGTACTTCACCGGCGACAAGGCGGCGCTCGACCAGGACGGCTACTTCTGGTTCGAGGGGCGCGGCGACGACGTGATCACGTCCAGCGCGTACCGGATCGGCCCATTCGAGGTCGAGTCCGCAATCGTCGAGCATCCCGCGGTGATGGAGGCGGCGGTCGTCGGGCGCGACGACCCCGAACGCACGCAGATCGTCGTCGGAGTCTGCGTGCTGGTCGCCGGGCAGGAGCCGAGCCCGGAGCTCGCGCGCCAGATCCAGGATTCGGTGAAGCGCTCGACAGCGCCCTACAAGTACCCGCGGGAGATCCACTTCGTGCAGGAGCTGCCCAAGACGGTGAGCGGCAAGATCCGCCGCACCGAGCTGCGCGGTTGGCTGCTCGACGGGCGGCTCCCCGTGGGCGGAGCGGCCGGGAGGGGCGCCTCGGAGTGAGCGCGAACGACCGGGTCACCAGGCTCGGCGCGGTCGCGGTGACGATGGCGTGCGGTCTGGCTCTCGTGGGTTGCGGCGGCTCGGGCTCGTCTGGGGGTGGCTCGGGCTCGTCTGGGGCGGGCTCGGCGACCGCGACCGGGGGGGCGACCGCTCCGGCGACCGCCACGACTTCGACTTCCACGACGTCGACGCCCTCCCACCCGCGCCACAAGCGCCCGCGCCGGGTCGTCCACGGTCCGCGCGTCGGCGCGCGTCAGGGCGTCCACACCGACGGCACCTACCTCACGGTGACGATCCTGCGGGTGCTCGACTTGACGAACACCGGTTCTCCAAAGCTGCCGGGGACCCGCCAGGTCGGCGTCGAGCTGCGGATCGCCAACCAGGCGGGCGCTACCTACGACTCGACTGCCTCGGGCGACTTCTCACTCGTTGTGTCCGCGGGCCAGAGCGAGCCGCTCGACATCCGCCGCGGCGTCTGCGAGACCCCGCTGCAGGACTTCGAGTCGATCGTCTCGGCCGGGAGCGTGCGCACCGGCTGCGTCGCGTTTTCGGTGCTCAAGGGCGCGCGGGTGATCGGGGTGCGCTTCTCGCCCCACTCGCGGCCGCGCGGGGCGCTCACCTGGCGCGCCGGCTGACCTTTTCGCCGGCGCGACGTCGGGCGCCCGGTGGAATTCGTGCCACCGAACCTCAGCCGGGAGCCCCGCTGAGTCAGAGCCGGCAGCGCCTCGAGACCGGGACGTCCTCCGAGGCGACGGGCGCGTACACCTTCTTGCAGAACACCGCGTGGTGCGCGCTCGGGGTGTAGACGGCGAGGAACGGATAGCTGATGTCGTCCGCCTTGGCGCTGCAGTGAAAGCCGACGCGTGACCCCTGGCGGGCGCTCTCCCAGCAGCGCACGTGCTGCACCGGCCCGGGCAGAACGTTGGCGGTGACCTCGCGGCGCATGAGCTGGCCGACGCCGGCGACGAGCGCCGTCTGTGCGGCGGCGGGGGAGCCGGCGCGCACCGAATGGGGCGCCTGCTCCTGGTGCATGAGGATCGTGTCCTGCGCGTATTCCTGCTTGAGCTTGGTCTTGGAGACCGACGCCTCGCCGTTGCCGTTGTTATGGCTGACGAACGCGATCAGCAGGACGATCAGCACCGCTCCGATCAGCAGGCAAACGGCCCAGCGGGCGATGAGCGGGATCCGCGACCACTGCGATTCGAACGGCACGAACAGAAGCCTACGCGGCTTAATGCGCGCGCCACCTCAGTCACCGCCGAGGTCCCGCGGGCGGTCAGCCGGCGGACGGATCGTGGTTCGCCCGGACCGCTGGGGCAGCGTCATGCGGCTCTGCGACCAGCACGCTGCGGTCACGCCCCGCCGCTTTCGCCGCGTACAGCCCACGGTCGGCGGCGGCGAGCAGGCCGCGAGCGTCGAGCACGCCGTGCGCGGTCGCTGCGACCCCGATCGAGACCGTCAGCCCGCCGGGTACGAGCTCGGCCAGGCGCGCGGCGGTGGCGCGGCGCAGGCGCTCGGCCGCCCGGACCGCACCCTTGGCGTCGGTCGCGGCCAGGACCAGGCAGAACTCCTCGCCCCCGAGCCGGATCGCGACGTCCGTGTCCCGGGCATGCTCGCGCAGCAGCGCCCCGAACTGCGAGAGCACCTCGTCTCCGAGCTCATGGCCGAAGCGGTCGTTGACGGTCTTGAAGTGGTCGAGGTCGCAGACGAGCAGCGCGACCTCCTCGTGCGCACCGAGGATCGCGTCCAGCCCGCGCCGGTTGCGGACGCCGGTGAGCGGGTCGTGGCTGGCGAGATGATCGAGCTGGGCGCGGCTCTCGATCGACCGCAGTCCCGCGGCGACCTGATCGATGAGCAGCCTCACTGCGCGCCGGCGATCGGGTGTCGGCAGCAGCCGGTCGAGCGGGTCCTCGATCGCGATCAGGCCGCTCAGTTCGCCCTCCACGCTGAGGCAGGGGACGAGCAGGCAGTGGTCCGCCCAGGCCGTCGATCCGCGGCCGTTGCGCCGCGAGTACTCGCGGCGAGGGCCCCTGAACAGCTCATCGGCGCTCCCGAGAAAGCAGCCGGCCTGCTCGCGGTTGGGGTCGATCAGCGGCCGCACCCGCGCCAGGTCGAGGCGGGCCGGGAGCGCGCTCGCGTCGCTCCAGCCGACGGCCGCGCGGAGCACCAGTTCGGAGCCCTCGGCCGTGTAGCCGGCGCAGCGCTCGAACCCGAGCCCGGGGACGATCGTCCGCGCCGCCAGGTCGAGCAGGTCCTCCGCCGTCGGCGCGGCCGAGAGGGCCGGGAAGGTCTGCAGCAGCAGCGACAGCACGCGCGCGTGCTCGGCGGCGGTCTCGGTGCGCCGGGCGACCGTGAGCGCGCTCTCCGCGTGAGCGCAGATCGCGCTCGTCAGCCGCAGCTCGTCCTCGGTCGGACGCATTCCGGACAGCGGCTCGTCGATCGAGAACATCGCCAGCGGCGCGCCGGACGGGTCCGAGAGGAAGACCAGCAGGCCGTCGCCCGCACGCCAGGCCTCCGGGTCGTCGCTCGACTCGAGCTCCGGGACGTAGACCTCCGGCAGGTCGTCCCAGAAACCGGACTCCTCCGTGAGGAAGAACACGCCCGGCAGCGGCTGATCGGCCTCCGCGAAGATCCGGCGGAAGTACGAGCTCTCCGTCGCCGTGCCGAGCAGTTCCTCGGCCCCGCCGCCGACGACGAGAGCGGCCTGATAGTCGTCCCATGCCGGGCGGTAGAGGTTGATGACGACCGAGGCGAATCCCGCGCTGCGGCAGACCGTGTCGGCAACGGTCACCAGGAAATCCTCCAGCGTGTCCTCGCCCGCGCTGCGCGGCAGCTCAAGCAGCGCTTCGAGCGGTGAGATCGCGTCGGTGGGGTCGGGCTCCGTGGGAGGCGTCACGCGGGTGGTTATCGGCCCACGGCCCGCGCGCGACGACCGCACGCGGACCTGGTCGTACAAATGTGCAGCCTGAGCCGCTGTTCTTATGGTTACCCCGGATTTGCGTCGAGCAGATCTCGGAGCGCCGCGCGGTCGCCCGCGTCCGGGATCCACTGTCCGGCGGCGGCGTTCGCGTGGACCTGCTCAGGCTTGGTGGCCCCCGCGATCACCGTCACCACCGGGTTCTCGGCGAGCAGCGCGCCGATGGCCACCTGGAGGATCGTGACCCCGCGGTCCTCGGCATAGCGCTCGAGCGCGGCGATCAGCGCGAACTGGGCCTCGGTGGCCAGCTCGTCCCGGCCGGCCAGGCGGGTGCCCGCCGGGGCCTGCTCGCCCGCGCGGTATTTGCCCGTGAGCAGCCCGGAGGCCAGCGGGAAATACGGGACGAAGCCGATCCCCAACTCCCGGCACGCGGGTAGCCCGTCGCGCTCAGCGTCCTCGCGCTTGAGCAGGCTGTAGTCGTTCTGGACGGCCGAGAAGCGTGTGAGGCCGTCGGCTTTGGCGGCGGCGTCGGCCGCGCGGAGCAGGGCGCCGTCGAAGTTCGAGGCTCCGATCGCCCGCACCTTGCCCGCGTCGATCAGCTCCTGGAGCGCGCCGAGCGTCTCGGCGATCGGCGTCGCCTCGTCGGGCTGGTGCATCCAGTAGTAATCGATGACGTCGGTCCGTAGCCGCCGCAGCGATGCCTCCGCAGCTCGGTGGATGTACTCGCGTGATCCGCGGGGCAGCGTGTTCCCGTCGTGCATATCCGAGCCGAACTTGGTGGCGAGCACCACCTGGTCGCGGCGGCCCTGCAGCGCCTCGCCCATCAGCTCCTCGCTGGCGCCGGAAGGGCCATAGATGTCGGCGGTGTCCAAAAATGTGACGCCGTCTTCGATCGCGGCGTCAATCACCGCGCGGGTTCCTGCCAGGTCGACCCGACGGCCGAAGTTGTTGCAGCCCAATCCGACGATCGAGGCATCGATCCCCGAGTCGCCGAGAGGGCGGGTGTTCATCTCGCTCATGGCGCGGACACTAGTCAGACCCGTCGGTCTTGCGCTTGCCGCCCGCCCGCGCCGGGGTCGCGGTTCCAACGCGTCGGTGAAGCGCCGCGGCACCGCTGGGCTCTCGCCCTCCTCCCAGAGCGTGATCACGACAAGCTCGTCATAACTTGTCCCACCCACCCGGCAGACGTAGACGAGTTCGCGATTGTCGAGGTCACGCACGAGCACGGCGCCGCGCTCGCCGGGAGAGGCGCCGCCCGCGGCATGGGCGCGCGCCACCCGGCCGGCAATCTCGATCTTCGGGTCCAGCGTGCCGCGCACGCGCTGGCGAAACCGCTCGGCAGCATGGTCGGTGACGGCGACGAGCACCGTTGGCCGCTCCGGCGGGGCGGCGGCTACTCGCCGCGGAGCAGCGCGCGCAGCCCCGGCTGTCGTGGCGGGCGGCTGCGGACGTACAGCGTGCCGCCCGGGCCGCTCGCGTCGATCACCAGCCGAGGTCCACCCGGAGCCGGCGGGGCGGCCGGCGACTCGATCTTCTGGCTGGCGAACATCCCACCGCCGCGGACGACGACCTCCAGCCCCTCCGGCACGATCACCGTGACCGTCCCGAACGTGTTCTTGATGGCGATCTCGGTGTCGCTCGCCGACAGCCGGGCCTGGCGCAGATCGAGGTCGATCGTGCCGAACAGCGAGCGCCAGCGAGACCGTGCGGGCAGCGCCCACGGCCCCTGCCGGACCAGGTGCGAGCAGATCGCTCGGTGGCTCTCCTGCTCGGAGACCGACGCCGGAGCCGGCGCGGCCGGGAGGTCGCCGGACAGGACGGCAAGCTCCTGGTCGGTGCGCGCGAGTTGAGCGGCGCCGACACGCTCGGAGAACTCCTCGAGCGTGAGTCTGCCCTCGCCGACGGCCTCGCGCAGCCGGGTGACCGTGTGCTCGCGCTCGGCGTCGGAGGCGAGAATCGGATGGCGATCCTGTGGAGCGTCCATCACTCCACGGTACCGCCGATGCGGGGAAGGGTGCGGGCGTGGCGGCCGATCCCGCGCCACGCGTCGCCTTCGTCCTGCAGGCGGCGCGGCGCCGTGCGGACCGTCCAGCGGTCCGCTGCCAGCCGGCTGTCGTGCAGCTCGTCCCAGTGGATCGGCATCGCGACCGGCGCACCGGCGCGCGCCCGGACACCGTACGGCGCCACCACGTGCTGGGCGTACGCGACGCGGTTGACGTCGAGGTAGATGCGCCGGCCGCGTTCCTCTCGATGCCACTCGAGCGTGAGGTGGTCGGGATCCTCGGCGACCATCGCCTCGGCAAGCGCCCGGGTGAAGCGGTGGACCTCGGTGAACTCCGGGCCGCGGCGCAGCGGGGAGACGACGTGGATCCCGCGCGAGCCGGTCACCATCGCGTAGGTGGCCAGGCCCGCGTCGCGCAGCCGCTCGCCGACCGCGCGCGCCGCGGCGCGGATCTCGGCGAAGTCGACCCCGGGGGCGGGATCGAGATCGATGATCAGCCGGTCGGGGTCGTGCGGGCGATCCGCGCGGGAGAGCCAGATGTGCGGGGTGATCACGTTCTGGCCGGCGAGGAACACGAGCGTGGCGGGCTCCTCGACCACCGCCTGGGTGATCGTCCCGCCGCGCTTGGGCACCGTGACCCGCGAGATCCACTGCGGGAAGTGGGCCGGCGCGCTCTTGACGAAGAAGCTCTTGCTCTCGATCCCGCCCGGATAGGTCTCCATCGCGAGCGGCCGTCCCCGGAGGTACGGAACCATCGACTCGCCGACCTGCTCGTAGTAGTGGGCGAGATCGAGCTTTGTCACCTCGGGCGAGCTGAACAGCGGCTTGTCCGGATGGCTGATCATCACCGTCCGCCGACCGATCCGAAGCTGTGTGGAACCCGCGGCCGCGGTCACCGCGTCCCCAGACTCAAGTTAGGCCCGTCCGATGCCGATCTGGAGAGCAGCGGCCTCACCACAGCGTGTCCGCCGCGCAGCCCTGACAGGAGACAACGGTGGCCATCACCGATACGGTGCCCTGCACCGCCAGCGACACGGACCCAGGTGAGCCGATCAAGGTTCTGATCGCCGACGACCATCCGTTGATCATCGCCGGAATTCGTCGCACGATCGAGGCACTCTGGGACGTGGCGCTCGTGGGGGAGGCCCGGACCGCCGCCGAGCTCCTCGCGCTGGTGCAGCGCCGCCTGCCCGACGTCGTCCTCATGGACCTGAGGATGCCAGGAATGGACGGTGTCGAGCTGATCCATCGGATTCGCCGCGGCCGGCCCGAGGCCAGTGTGGTGGTGCTCTCCGCCTGCGACGAGCGCCCGACGATCGACCGCGCCCTCGCTGCCGGGGCGAGTGCCTACGTGCTCAAGTCGGCGCACACCATCGATGTGGGCGCGGTGATCCGCCGGGTCGCCAGCGGCGAGGTGGTCCACCCGCACATCCCTGAGTCGACTCCGGCGGTCACACCGCTCGGTCCCAGGCGCCCCGCCCTCACCGGACGCGAGCGCTCGATCCTCGAGGCAGTCGCCACCGGGATGACGACCGCGGCGATCAGCCGTGAGCTCTGGGTCTCCGAGCACACGATCAAGTTCCACCTCACGAACATCTATCGCAAGCTCGGGGTCGCGAACCGAGCGGGTGCGGTCCGCTTCGCGCTCGAGCACGGGCTCGCGTAGGGCGAGTGGCCTCACGCCGGCTCGGCCGGCCAGCGGGGCAGGGAGGCGGAGACGACGGTCGGCCCTCCGGGCACGGAGTCGATCTCGGTGCGCCCACCGAGCATCTCCGTCCGCTCGCGCATGCCGACCAGCCCCAGGTGTCCGCTGCGCGCCGCCGCCGGCGCCTCGACCTCGGGCGCGAACCCGCTCCCGTCGTCGCGCACCTCGACGACGATCGACTCCTCGCCCGCGGCGATCGCGATCTCGACGTTGTCGGCCTCGGAGTGGCGCCGGATGTTCGACAGCGACTCACGCACGATCGACAGCACCGCGATCTGCTGGGAGTCGGTGAGCTCATCGACGCTGCCGGACACCTCCGTGCGCGGCACGATCCCGGTGCGCCGGTGAAACGCCTCGGCGAGCTGCGCCAGCCCGTCCGCGAGCGACTCCTCGAGGAGCGGAGACCGGGCCGCGGTCGACAGCCGCCGCAGATCGGCGTCGAGCGCGACGAGCTGGGCGTCCAGATCGTCAAGCCGGCCTAGTGCGCGGTCGCGGTCGGGGTGGCCGTCGATCATCGGCCCAAGCTGTCGGCGGAACAGCCTGAGGTCCTGGGCCAGCAGGTGGACCTCCTGCTGGGGCCCGTCGTGCAGGTCGAACCGCAGTCGGTTCAGGCGGCGCTGCAGAGCGACGATGAGCGGATCGTCATCGCCGCCGCGCGGAAGAGGGTCCGGGGCGTCCACATCCGGATTGTCGCGTCTGCGTCGCTCCGGAGGAGCGACGATGCCGATCAGTGGATCTGGTTGTAGACGTCGAACATCGGCAGGTACATCGCGATGATCATGAAGCCGACCATCGAGCCGATGAACACGATCATGATCGGCTCGAGGATCGAGGTGAG
>DASXZK010000051.1:0-2453 GCA_036501965.1 Solirubrobacteraceae bacterium | reverse complement strand
GGTATCCGGACTCGGCCTTCTCGATCTGCCGCACCGCGGTGTTCAGGCGCAGATCAACGCCAACCCGCCGGCATTCTTCCAAGAGCATCTCGAGGATGTCCCTGGATTTGTGATCGCAGAACAACTGGCCGAGCTTCTTCTCGTGGTAGGGCACGCCGTGCGCGCTGACCATCGCGACGAAATCCCACGGGGTGTAGCGGGCGAGCGCCGACTTGAAGAACTGCGGGTTCTGCGAGAAGAAGTTGGCCGGGTCCGTGTACATGTTGGTGAAGTTGCAGCGGCCGCCACCGGACATGAGGATCTTCTTGCCCGCCTTGTTGGCGTGATCGATGAGCAGCACCTTGCGACCGCGCTCCGCGGCGGTCAGAGCGCACATCAGACCCGCGGCGCCTGCGCCGATGATCACAACGTCGGCAGCGCGCACAACACATCCCCAAGCACTGTGATGGTCAATCCCGAGGCCGGCGTCAGGGTCTGGCGCTCTACACCGGATTGCCGTGCTGGGCCATCACCTTCGCGAATTCGCTCCAGTCGAGGTAGTAGGCCGTCTTGCTCTTGTTGGCCGGCATCCAATCGATCGCACCCTTGCTGATCTTCACCTTGCCGAATGCCCGCCCGTTTCGCCGAACGGGGATCTCGATGTCGACGCTTCCGACCGGGATCGGTCGTGTGATGTTGAGAGAGACCTCGTGATTTGCCATGCCGCGACGCTATCGCTGGTCCGGGCGGAATGGCGTCTGACGGCCGGCTCTGGGATCGCTTGTCGCACAGCGTCAGAGGCCCGGGGTCCTAGCGTGTGCGTGAGATGACGACGTTTTCCGATCTCGCGCTGCGTGACGAGTTGCTGCAGTCGCTGACTGAGCTGGGCTATGAAGAGCCGACCACGATTCAAGCGGAGGCAATCCCGCCGCTGCTCCGGGGCGCCGATCTGCTCGGTCAAGCCGCCACCGGCACCGGCAAGACGGCGGCGTTCGCGCTGCCCTTGCTCCAGCGCATCACGCTCGGTGGTCCCCGCCCGCGCGCGCTCGTGCTCGTGCCGACGCGGGAACTGGCGAGCCAGGTCTCCGAAGCGATCCACAAGTACGGTCGTCATCTCGGCGCCCGAGTGCTGCCCATCTACGGCGGAGCCCCGATCGTCCGCCAGATGAAGTCGCTCGATCGCGGCGTCGACATCGTCGTCGCCACGCCCGGGCGGGCGATCGATCACCTCACGCGCAAGACGCTCAATCTTCAGGACCTTGAAGTCGTCGTCCTCGACGAGGCGGATGAGATGCTGGATATGGGCTTTGCCGAGGACATCGAGACGATTCTCGATCAGGCCCCGTCCACGCGCCAGACCGTCCTGTTCAGCGCCACGATGCCGTCGCGCCTGAAGCACATGGTCAGCCAGCACCTGACCGACCCGACGACCATCACGGTTGGCCTCAGGCACGCGGAGCCTGGCGACACGCCGAAGATCCGTCAGACCGCATATGTCGTCAATCGCGCGCACAAGTCCGCGGCGCTGGGTCGCATCCTCGACGTCGAGCAGCCAGGACAGGCGCTCGTCTTCTGCCGGACCCGTGCGGACGTCGATCAGCTCACCGAAACACTGAACGGGCGTGGCTACCGCGCCGAGGCGCTGCATGGCGGGCTCAGCCAGGACCAGCGCACGAAGGTGCTCGGTCGGTTGAAGTCGGAGACGGCCGATCTGTTGATCGCCACCGACGTCGCCGCCCGCGGCCTCGACATCGACACGCTCACGCACGTCGTGAACTTCGACGTTCCGTCCGCGCCCGAGTCCTATGTCCACCGCATCGGACGGGTGGGTCGTGCCGGCCGCGAGGGCACGGCGATCACACTGGCTCAGCCACGCGAGCACCGGATGCTCAAGACGATCGAGCGACTCACCAAGCAGCCGATCGAGATCGAGACCGTCCCCACCGTCGCCGATCTCAAGGCTCGACGGCTGGAGCTCACCCGGGCCGCCCTGCACGAGTCGCTGCTGGAGGACGACCTCGAGCCGTTTCGCGTCGTGTTCGACACGCTGTCGGACGAGTTCGACCCGCTGACCGTCGCGCTGGCGGCAATCAAGCTCGCTCATGAGGCGACGTCGGTCGGAGGCGACGAGGACGCCGAGCCGGAGATCCCGGAGACGGCGCTGCACCGCGACAAGAAGAACGGCACAGGCCGTCGCCCGCAGCGCGACGGCGGCGGACAGACAACGCGGATCTACATCGGCCTCGGCCGCGCCGCGCATGTCCGCCCCCAAGACCTCGTCGGGGTGATCACCGGCGAGACCGAGCTCCAGGGACGCCAGATCGGGACGATCGAGATCGTGGACCGTTTCAGCCTCGTGGAGGTCCCGGTCGATCGTGCCGACGAGGTCATCCAGAGACTCAGACGCGCCAGGCTCAAGGGCCGCAAGATGACCGTGCGCCGAGAGAAGTTCGAGCGGCGATGATCGAGTGGCG
>DASXZK010000050.1:0-1599 GCA_036501965.1 Solirubrobacteraceae bacterium | reverse complement strand
GGCGGACAAGCTGGCGGCGGTGACCGCGATGCTGCCCGCGATGTCCTCGCCGACGGTCACCGCGCTGGCGAACTCGGGCATGAACGCGGTCGAGACCGTGGTGCCCAAGCGCGGCGTCAACACGCTCATCCCCGCCCTCAGAGCCGCTGGAGCCCACGACATCTTGGAGATCCCTATCTCCAAGATCGTCGAGTAGCCCGCCTCGCCTGCCTGGTGGCATAGTCGGCGTCCGCGTAGCGTTACTTGAAGACGGTCGGAATTTTCGAGGTGGGGCTTTGCGCGACATTCTGGACACGATCACCAAATGGTGGGACGACGGCGAGACGTTCGGTCTGGCCACCGTCGTGCGGACGTTCCGCAGTGCGCCGCGTGATCCGGGGGCCGCGCTGGCTGTGGAGGCCGACGGCGAGGTTATCGGGAGCGTGTCAGGGGGTTGCGTCGAAGGGGCTGTCTACGAGCTCGCCACTGAGGTGTCCGCGAGCGGGCAGCCTGTGCTTCAGACGTACGGGGTCAGCGATGACGACGCGTTCGCGGTAGGGCTGACCTGCGGCGGGATTCTCGACATCTTTGTCGAGCCCATTAGCAGGGAGACGTTTCCCGAGCTCGGGGAGATCGCGGCGGCCGTGGAGCGCGGGGAGCCGCTGGCTGTGGCCACCGTGATCTCCGGGCCTGGTCAGGTTGGCGCGCGGCGGGTGATCTGGGGGGACGTCGAGCGGGCGTCAGACGGGTCGCTCGGCTCTGGCGAGCGGCTGGACGCCGCGGTGGACGACGACGTGCGCGGCATGCTCGCGCAGGGGCTGACCGGGGTGCGCCGCTATGGTGAGCACGGCGAGCGGCGCGGCGACGAGCTGGCCGTGTTCGTGAGCTCGTTCACGCCGCCGCCACGGATGCTGGTGTTCGGCGCCATCGACTTCGCGGCGGCCGTCGCGCGGGTCGGCAAGTTCCTCGGCTACCACGTGACCGTGTGCGACGCCCGGCCGATCTTCGCCACCAAGTCCCGGTTCCGCGAAGCCGACGAGGTGGTCGTCGACTGGCCGCACCGGTTCCTCGCCGGGACCGAGGTGGACGCGCGGACCGTCATCTGCGTGCTCACCCACGACCCGAAATTTGATGTGCCCGTCCTCGAGGTAGCGCTGCGTACCCCGGCCGGGTACATCGGCGCGATGGGCTCGCGGCGCACCCACGAGGACCGCCTGGAGCGGCTGCGCGCCGTCGGGATGACCGAGGCGGAGCTAGCGCGGTTGCGCTCGCCGATCGGGCTTGACCTGGGCGCCCGCACCCCGGAGGAAACCGCCGTGTCGATCGCGGCCGAGCTGATCCAGCTCCGCTGGGGCGGCACCGGCCACGCCCTCACCGACACCGAAGGCCGCATCCACCACGAGTCAGCGCACGCCTGAACTCTCTCGCCGTCCAGGCTCAGTCGTTGCGGCCGGTGAGCGCCAGCCGGGTGCCGATGCCGATCATCGCCAGGCCGCCGATGCCGCCGATGAGCTCTAGCCGCCGCTGCGACCGGCCTAGCCAGTTGCGGACCGTCCCGGCCGCCAGCGCCCACGTGCTGTCGCTGATCAGCGCGATGCCGGCGAAGATCGCGCCGAGCGC
>DASXZK010000049.1:0-242047 GCA_036501965.1 Solirubrobacteraceae bacterium | reverse complement strand
ACTTCGACTTGTTCTGGGAGCGGACGCTGTCCGAAACCCGGGCGCATCCGCTCGACCCTCGCCGCGCGCCGGCGCAGACCCCGCTGCGCGCGGTCGAGACGTTCGACGTGAGCTTCGCGGGCTTCGGCGGCGACCGTATCCATGCCTGGCTGCATCTGCCCGCGCTGCGTCCCTCCGGCCGGCTGCCGGCGGTCGTCCGCTTTCAGGGCTACGGCGGCGGTCGCGGCCTGGCCTGGGAGCACGTCTTCTGGGCGGCGGCCGGCTACGCCGAGCTGATCATGGACACCCGGGGCCAGGGCTCGGGGTGGACGCGCGGCGACACCGACGACCCGCACGGCGCGGGGCCCTCGCAGCCGGGCTTTCTCACTCGCGGCCTCGCCGATCCGGACGACTACTACTACCGCCGCGCCTACTGCGACGTCGTGCGCGCGCTGGAGTTCGCGCGCGGGTGCGAGGAGGTCGACCCTGACGCGGTGGCGGTCGCGGGCGCCAGCCAGGGCGGTGCGTTCGCGCTGGTCGCCGCCGCGCTGGGCACCGGGGCCATCGCCGCGATGATCGACGTGCCGTTCCTGTGCGACATCCGCCGCGCCAGCGAGATTTCGCCCAGCGAGCCCTACGGGGAGCTCGGCCGCTACCTCGCCCAGCGCCGCGACGAGGTCGACCGCGCGTTCGAGACGCTCGCCTACTTCGACGGCGCGGTTCTCGCCCAGAAGGCGAAGGTCCCGGCGCTGTTCTCGGTCGCGCTGATGGACGAGACCTGCCCGCCGTCGACCGTCTACGCCGCCTTCAACGCCTACGCAGGTCCGAAGGAGATCGCCGCCTACCCCTACAACGACCACGAAGGGGGAGAGGCGTTCCACCTCGGCCGTCAGGCCGCCTGGCTCGCCGGGGTCCTGGGAGACCGGAGCAGCTAGTCGAACCGGCGGATCTCAGCCGGCAGCCGTCGCCGCCAGCGCCTGGACGAGGTCGTCCCAGAGATCGTCGGCGTGCTCGCAGCCGACCGAGACGCGCAGCAGGTTCTCGGGGACGACGCCCCGCTCGGTCGGGTAGTGGGCGCGGCGCTCGATCAGCGTCTCGACCCCGCCGAGGCTCGTTGCGTGCCTGAGCACCCGCAGCCGGCCGAGCAGCGCGTCGGCGCGCGCCGCCCCGCCGATGACCGAGAAGGTGAGCATGAACCCAGGGCTGTCCATCACGGCCCGGGCCCGGGCGTAGCCCGGGTCGTCCGGCAGGCCCGGGTAGCGGACCTCGCTCACCTCGGGGTGGGCGCTCAGCCGCTCGGCGAGCACCTCCGCGTTCTCCTGCGCGCGCCCGTAGCGCAGCGCGAGCGTGCGCAGCCCGCGCAGGCAGAGGAAGACCTCGAGCGAGCCGGGCGTCGCGCCGCCGTGCGAGCGAGCGTGGCGAAGCCCGGCGAGCAGTTCTGGCTCGCGCGTCACAGCGGCGCCGAGCAGCAGGTCGCTGTGACCGCCCATCGCCTTGGTCGCGCTGTGCATCACCACATGCGCACCGAGCTCGAGCGGGCGCTGCCCGAGCGGTGTCGCCAGCGTGTTGTCGACGATGCACAGGATCTCGCGCTCCCGCGCGAACCCGCACAACGCCGGCAGGTCGGCGATGCCCAGCAACGGGTTCGTCGGCGACTCGAGCCACAGCACGTTCGCGCCCTGGCACGCCGCCGTCACCACGTCGGTGTCGGTGACGTCGACGAGCCGCAGCTCGGCCCGGCCCGCGTCGTGAAGCTCCTGCAGCGACGCGCGGATGTGCTGGTAGCTGACGCTCGGCGCGACGACCACCGGCCGTTCGCCGAACAGGGTGAACGCGGCAGTCGCGGCGGCCATGCCCGACGCGAACGCGACCGCGTCGCCGCCCTCCAACCGCCCGATCACCTGCTCGAGCGCCCGCCACGCCGGCGCGTCTCCTCGCGCATACCCGACCTCGCCCGGATGCAGCGCCGAGGCCGGCGTGATCGGTTCGTTCAGCGGCCCATCGGGCGTGGCAGCGGGACGGCCACCGGCGACCAGCAGGGTTTCGACGTGCAGGTCGGAGGGCGTGGACACGACCGCGAGTCTATGGCCGGCGATCGGCCGTGCTCGGCGTCCGGGGACGCTGGGAAGGTTTCTGACCCTCACGGTCAGAAAGGCTCCCCGCGGCGGGCTCCACGGGCGAAGGTCGCTCCGCGTCCCCCGTGACCTTCCGCACAATGCGCTGTCCACCCCGCCCCGATAACGTGCCCCGAATGGCGGACCCCCGGGTGAGGAGCGTGCTGGAGCACGGTCGCCGGATCGCGACGCGCGCGAGCGACGAGGCATATTTCGTCGGCGCCTGCTTCCGCGCGGGCATCTTCGGACTCGAGCCGCCCGGGCGGCTCGCGCAGATGGCGATGCTGCTCGAGCGCTACGGATTGCTGTCCGCGTCGCTGGGGATCAGCGCTCTGCGACACGCCGACTCGGTCGTGATCCGCGACGAGCTCGGGGACGTGACCTACCGCGAGCTCGACGAGCAGACGAACGCGCTGGCCAACGCCTGGCACCGGCAGGGGGTGCGGGCCGGCGAGGGGATCGCGATCCTCGTCCGCAATCACCGCGGCTTCATGCAGGCGGTGTTCGGCGCCGCCAAGCTGGGCGCGAAGATCATCCTGCTCAACACCTCGTTCGCCGGGCCGCAGATCCGCGAGGTCGCGCTGCGCGAGGGGACCGACATGCTCATCGTCGACGACGAGTACGTCCCGATGCTCGAGGGGATCGAGCCGCCGCGTGGACGCTGGCGTGCCTGGGTGGACGACCCTTCCGAGCGACAGGCCCCGGACACGCTCGCGTCGCTGATCGCGGGCGGCTCCCGCGCCCGCCCGCCCCGCTCCGAGCGCGGCCCACGGGTGGTGATCCTCACCAGCGGGACCACCGGCACCCCGAAGGGCGCTCCGCGCGACGAGCCGCGCTCGCTCGGGATCATCGGCGGGATCCTCTCCAAGGTGCCGCTGCGCGCGCAGGAGACGACGGTGCTCGCAGCCCCGATGTTCCACACGCTCGGCCTGGCGGGGATGCTGCTCGCGCTGTCGCTCGGGCACACGATCGTCGTGCAGCGCCGCTTCGATCCTGAGCAGACGCTCGACGCGCTCGCCGACAACGACGCCTCCACCATGATCGTCGTGCCGGTGATGCTGCAGCGGATGATGGAGCTCGGCGAGGACCAGGTCCGCGCCCGTGACCTGCGCGCGCTGCGGATCATCCTCTCCTCCGGCTCGGCGATCAGCGCCGACCTGGTGCGCCGGGGGATGTCCGCGTTCGGCCCGGTCATCTACAACATGTACGGCTCGACCGAGGTCGCCGAGGCGACGATCGCCACTCCGGAGGACCTCGCCGCCGACCCCACGACCGTCGGCAGCGCGGTCCGCGGCACGATCCTGAGGATCCTCGACGAGCACGGACGAGAGGTGCCCCCGGGGACGACCGGCCGGATCTTCGTCGGCAACGCGGCGCAGTTCGAGGGCTACACCGGAGGCGGCGACAAGGAGCGGATCGACGGCCTGATGTCATCCGGCGACCTCGGCCACCGCGACGCGAACGGCCGCCTGTACATCGACGGCCGTGACGATGAGATGATTGTCTCGGGTGGCGAGAACGTCTTCCCGGCAGAGATAGAGAACCTGCTCGCCGGACATGAGGCGATCGCGGACGTGGCCGCGATCGGCGTGGAGGACGAGCAGTTTGGCCAGCGGCTGAAGGCGTTCGTCGTCATCCGCGACGGGCACGAGCTCTCCGAGCAGACGGTCAAGGAGTACGTGCGTGAGAACCTCGCTCGCTACAAGGTCCCGCGCGAGGTCGTGTTCCTGGCAGAGTTGCCACGCAACCCGACCGGGAAGATCCTCAAGCGCGAGCTGGCGCGCTGAGCCACTGCCGTCTCGCTCGCCCGTCCCCATCTTCACACGATCTGTATGCGGCGGCGCCGGATCTGAACGGCGCCTTCACGCCGTCCGCCGCAGCATCCATTCCATGCTCGGATGGATCATCCTCGTGGCCGGCCTCCTCGCCGCGGTCGCGCTCGGGCGCTGGGCGGAGCGTCGCCGTCGCCGCTCGGGTGCCGGCAGCTGGTGGGACCTGCTCGAGCCGCCCCTAGACTCAGACGATGGCGATGCCGCTTGGACATGGACGCGAGCAGCAGAGACTGCGCCCGCTCCAGCGCCGCGAGAAGCTCCTCGCCCGGGGCGTCGGCGGGGTCACCGTGCTCGCCCTCGTCGCCGTGCTGATCCTCTCTCTGACGCACAGCGATAAGCGCTCGGGCCACGGCTGCATCGCGGTCTCGCTCGCCTACTCGATGGGCGGCACCCAGACCGATGCCTGCGGCGCCAGGGCGCGCACGCTGTGCTCCGAGGTCGGCGGTCCCGGCCTGAGCGGCGCCGCCGGTCGGGACGTCGCCCGCGCCTGCCGCAGGGCCGGCCTGCCGGTCGGCTGACCGGGGTGTGCCGGCGTACCCAGCTCGGTGCATAAGATGGGCGCCGTGACCGACGCCGTCGCGTTCCGTGCCCAGTTCCCGGTTCTCGCCGAGCGGTCCTACCTGAACGCCGGAACGGAAGGGCCGTTGCCGGCGGCCGTGGCGCAGGCGGTCACCGAGCGCCTCGCGGACGAGACCTCGAACGGCCGCTCGGGCAAGGCGTATATCGAGGCCGTGAAGGACCTCGCCGCGCGCGTGCGAGCCGGCTACGCGGCGCTGCTCGGGGCCGATCCCTCCGACGTCGCGCTCACCGGCTCGACCACCGACGGTTGCAACACGGTGCTCGCCGGTCTCGACCTGCGGCCCGGCGATCAGGTGATCACCTCCGACGAGGAGCACCCGGGACTGACCGCTCCACTCGGGCGGCTGCGCCGGCGCGGCGTCGAGGTCCTCGTCGTGCCGTTCGCGCGGATCGCCGAGGCGGTCACCCCGCAGACGCGGCTCGTCGCCTGCTCGCACGTCTCATGGGTGAACGGGCAGGTGGCCGACACCGAAGCGCTCACCGCAACCGGCGTGCCGTTCCTGCTCGATGCCGCCCAGGGGCTCGGGGCGGTGCCGGTGGACGTGACCTCGCTCGGCTGCGCCTTCTATGCGGCCTCGGGGCAGAAGTGGCTGTGCGGGCCCGAGGGGTCGGGGTCGCTGTTCGTGCGCCGCGACATGCTCGACGAGCTGGTCGCGCCGTGGCCCGGCTACTCCTCGGTCGCGCCGCAGACCGACCCGCTCGATTTCGAGCCCGCGCCCGACGCCGGCCGGCTCGACCTCGGCTTCCCGCCCGGGGTGCGCAGCACGTGGACGCTCGCCTCGCTGGGCGTGTTCGAGACGGCCGGATGGGATTGGGTCCATGAGCGGGCCGCCACGCTCGCCGCCTCGCTCGCCGGGCAACTCGCTGAGCGTGGCCTCTCGGTCGCGCCGCGTGGCCGCTCGACGCTCGTCTCCTGGAGCGCTGAGGACCCCGAGGCGGAGGTCTCACGGCTCGCCGCCGAGAGGATCGTCGTGCGCTCGATCCCAAGCCACGGCGGGTTGGTGCGCGCCTCGCCCGGCGCATGGTCGAGCGAGGAGGAGATCGCCCGCCTCGCCGAGCTCGCCGCCGCGACGCGCTGACACCGACCGGCCCGCCAGATCAGTCCGCGATCCGCGCCGGCCAGCTGTAGACGTTCAACCGCCCGCGGCGCGCGAACCCGCAGAGCGTGATGCCGCGGTCCTCGGCGAGCGAGACCGCGAGCGAGCTCGGCGCGCCGACACCGATCAGGATCGGGCAGCCCGCCACCGCCGCCTTCTGCACCAGCTCGAACGACAGCCGGCCGCTCACGCACAGCAGATGGTCGTGGAGCGGCAGCGCTCCGGCGCGGAGCGCGTGGCCAACCACCTTGTCCATCGCGTTGTGGCGCCCGACGTCCTCCCGGCTGACGAGCAGCTCGCCCGCGGCGGTGAACAGGCCGGTCGCGTGTGTGCCGCCCGTGCGCGCGAACGTCGGCTGATCGAGGTGATCGGGGAGCTCCGCTGCGAGCCCGCGCGGGATCACCGGCATCGGCGGATCGGTCGGAAGCGGCGGGCTGTACACCGCGACCTCCTCCAGGGCGCCCCGCCCGCAGACTCCGCATGATGAGGTCGTGTAGAAGCGGCGGGTTGGGACGGCGCCGATGAGCGGGCCGGCGACCTCGACGATGTTGGCCGCGAAGTCGTCGGTGAGCCCGGCGGCGCGGCGTGGGTCGCGGTCGATCAGCCCCTCGCCGTGGAGAAACCCGAGCGCGAGCTCCTCATCGTGGCCGGGGGTCCGCATCGTCACCGCGAGCGCCGCCCCGTCGACGCGGATCTCCAGCGGCTCCTCGATCGCGACGACGTCGTCGACGCCGTCATGGGTCACGCGGGCGAGCATCGCCGCTGACGCTACCGGCTGGAGCACTGCCAGCGCCCACCGCGGGGGGCCACGGTGGGCGCTGGGCCCTGGCCTGAGGAGAGAGAGGTGCTCAGGCGAGCGCGGGTGCGCGCAGCTCGAGTTCGAAGGACTGCGACTCGCGCTCGAGCACGCCGTCGTCGTCGACGCGGTAGGCGCCCGTGCGTCGCAGCGGCGGCGAGTACGCGTGAACCGTGACGGCCGGCTTGCCGCCCGCGTGGAGCACGCGGTGGATCGCGGTCGGCTCGACCGTGAACGTCTCGCCCGCGCCGAACACACGCACCCGGGGAAGCCCGCTGAGCGACAGGCGGTCCTCCCGGACCATCCCGTCGATCACGGCGATCCCGGCTGCAGACACGTCGTGGTCGTGGAAGCCGGTGTCGGAGTCCTCGTTCCACACGATCACCCAGGCGTTGACGTCCTCGTCGTCCCAGATGAGCTCGTACACGCGCTCGCCTGAGTCGGTGTCGACGAGATGCGCCCAGCGCTCGGGCTCGTCGGCCAGCCGGGCGGCGAAGTCACGAAGCTCGGTGCTGTTCAGGCTCATGAGACCCCCTTTGAGGTGGCGATCGGGTAGCCGGCGGTACGCCTCACGACTCTCCGGCGCGCGTCCCGCGTCGGCGCCAGCGCCGTGCGGTTCACGAGGCCGTCCGTTCGGAAGCGGAAGCGGTCTCCGATGAGGCGCGAGCGCTCCGGACCGCCGCGACGTGTCCGCAGCTCGGTCCGGACGTATGTGAGATCAGGATGCATCGTCGAAGAAGAGTATCTCAACAGATTAAGTGAAGAATGCGGTAAGCAATATAACGTGTGGCCTGATGGATGGCAACGACCCCGCCCATTCGACGCCAGAGGAGCTGAGCGAGCGCGAGCGCGAGCAGGAGAAGCTGTCGCGCGAGGCCGCCTCGGGGGCCGAGACCGAGGAGGAGGCGCGGGTCAACCTGAGGCGCGCCGACAAGGCCCGATACCTGCGGGAGAAGCTTGACCAGCAGACGCGCGCCGACGAAGAGCTCGATCGCTGACCAGATACCGTCCGTGGTGTGTTCCGCACACGCTCCGGCGACCCCGCAAGCCCGTTGACGCTGTTCGTCCGCTACGGCGTCGGCCTGATCGGGGTCATCGCCGGTCTGGTCGTCCTGATCCTCAACCCCAGCGGGCTCGGCGTCGACGGTTTCGGGCTGCTCGAGGGCGCCGGCCTGTCGGTGCTGTTGCTCAACTGGATGTTCCGCCTCGGGGTCGCCGGGGACAAGGACCGCGAACGTGAGGAGGCGGCCCGCCGCTACTTCGAGGAGCGAGGTCACTGGCCGGGCGAAGCGCCCCGCGCGCGCCGCCGCCCGCCCAACGCGGGGCGGAAGACCCCGCCGACACGGCAGGGCCCGCCCGACGCGGGGCGCTGAGTTCCCATACGCTGAGCGCATCGAGCCCACGCTTCCGCAGTTGCGCGCCTTCGTCGCCGTCGCTGACGAGCTGCACTTCGGCCGCGCCGCGCTCGCGCTCGGGCTCTCTCAGCCGCAGGTGAGCCGTCAGGTCGCGTCGCTGGAGCGCTCGCTGGGCGTCACGCTGCTGCGCCGGACCCCCCGCCACGTGGCGCTCACCCCGGCGGGCGCGGAACTCGTGGCCGGTGCGCGAGAGGCGCTGGAGGCGATCGAGCGCGTCAAGCGGCGGGCGCGCGCGGCGGCTCGCGGGGCACTCGGCAGCGTGTCAGTCGGCTTCGTGTGGTCGACGCTGCCCGCCTACCTGCCGGCGCTCGTCGCGGCGGCTGCCGCGCGCCACCCGCAGGTCGAGCTCACCGTCTCCCAGCTGCGGCTCACCGCCATCGTCACCACACTGCGCCGCGGTGACGTCGATCTGGTGATCACCCGTGGGCATCTGGGTGAGTGCGAGATGATCGTCGAGACGCTCAACGCCGAGCCGAGCGTGGTCGCGATTCCGGCATCGCACCCGCTGGCCCAGCGTGGCGCGATCGACGAGGCCGACCTCGACGGCGAACCGCTCATCTCGCTCTCGCGTGAGACGATCCCACTGTCCTTCGACATCGTCCGGGGGAGGCTCGAGGAGCAGGAGATCCATCCCTCGGAATACCGCGCGGCGAGCTCGCCGCCCGAGGCGCTCGCGCTCGTCGCCGCCGGCCTCGGGATCTACTACCGCATGCCGATCACCGCCGCGATGCCTCAGGCGGGCGTCGTCTTCCGCGAAGTGCGTGATGTGCCGATGCGGACGCTGCTCGCGCGCCGGCCGGAGCCGCCCGCGCCGGCGATCAGGGCGATCGTGGCACTGGCCGTCGAGCTGTTCAGCGATGTGCCGAGCGCATCGAATCATGCGCTGTCGGGCGTAGAAGAGCCGCTCCCGTCTCCGTAGGGTCGGGGGCCGATGACGGCCCTCGCACAGCGTCCTGACCTGCGGCGGCTCATCGACACACTCCGCCCCGCCTCACTCTGGTCGGCGCCACGCGTCCGCGCCCTGCGGCTGATGTGGCGCGCCGCGCCCGGCCTGAGCGTGCTCGCGGTCGGCTTCGTGCTCGCCGAGGGCACGCTGCCCGTGCTGGTGCTGATCGCGATGGGTCGGGTCACCGGCGCGATCCCCGGTGCCGTCATCTTCGGCCTCGGCTCCGGATCCGGGCACGCGCTCATCAACGACCTCGCGCTGGCGGGCGGCGTCTATACGCTGTCGCTGATGCGCGGCCCGCTGGAGGACGGCCTCTCGGCCGCGGCGGGCGCGCGCGTGGAGTCGCTCATGCAGACGATGCTCGTCGATGCGGCGTGCGCACCCGTGGGGATCGAGCCGCTCGAGGACCAGGAGGTGCTGGACCGCCTCGCCTCCGCGCAGGGCCAGCTGCTGAACGCGCGCCCGGCCGATGCGCCGATGCAGGTCGTCTCGCTCGCCGGCGACCGGCTCACCGGGATCCTCGCCTGCGCGGTGCTGGCGACCTGGCACTGGTGGGTCGGGCTCGGCCTGCTCGTCCTCTGGCTCCTCGTGCGCCGGCCGCTCGCGCAGCTGATCCGGGCGCGCACGACCCGTGCGCGCAGCGCGGGCCCGCAGCTGCGCCGCAGCTGGTACATGCTCGGCCTCGCCTGGAGGCCGCCCGCGGCGAAGGAGATGCGGGTGTTCGGCCTGTCGGACTGGGTGGCGGAGCGCCATCGCGAGGAGTGGCTGGAGGCGATGGAGCCCTCGTGGCGCGAGTGGCGCGCGCTCGACCTCCGCGTGTGGGCGTGCGGAGCGGTGGTGCTGCTCGCCTACGGCGGGATCGCGGCGCTGCTCGGGATCGCCGCCGACCACCGCTCGATCGGGCTGCGCGAGCTCGCCACGCTGTTGCCGATGCTCCCGGCCAGCCTGTCGACCGGGTCGATCAGCTTCGCCGACATCCAGCTCGAGCTCTCACTCTCCGCGCTGCCGGATCTCCACGCGCTGGTGGAGGCGCTGCACGCGGTGCCCTCGCTTCGCGGAGGCGAAGAGCCGGTCGCCGGGCGCCCGCGTGAGCAGGTGCGGCTGGAGGATGTCTCGTTCAGCTATCCCGACGGCGAGCCCGTGCTCGACGGGCTGCAGCTGGAGCTGCGGGCCGGTCACTCGCTCGGCCTCGTCGGCGTCAACGGCGCGGGAAAGTCGACCCTGATCTCGCTGCTGGCGCGGATGCGGGAACCGACCGGGGGCACGATCACCGTCGACGGCACGCCGCTGTCCGCGCTGGAGCCACGGGCCTGGCAGCGGGCGGTCGCCGTCGTCTACCAGGACTTCGCGCGGCTCCCCATGCCGGTCGCCGAGAACGTCGGGATGTTCGGCGAGGGCCGGCCCGACCGCGCGCTCGTCAGCCGCGCCCTCGAGCGCGCCGGCGCGACCGGGCTCGTCGCCGCGCTACCCCACGGCGTGGATACCGTCCTCAGCCCGCATTTCAGCGGGGGCGTCGACCTGTCGGGCGGTCAATGGCAGCGGATCGCCCTCGCCCGCGCCCTCTACTCGGTCCAGGCCGGCGCGCGGCTGCTCGTGCTCGACGAGCCGACCTCCCAGCTCGATATCCGAGGAGAGGCGGCGTTCTACGAGCAGTTCCTGGAGCTGACCCGGGGCGTGAGCTCGATCATCATCTCCCACCGCTTCGCCTCGGTGCGCCGCGCCGACCGGATCGCGGTCCTGGACGGCGGGCGGATCACGGAGCTCGGCAGTCACGAGGAGCTGCTCGCGCTCGGCGGGCGCTACGCGGAGATGTTCCGGCTGCAGGCCGAGCGGTTCACGGCCGAAGGGGCGGTGTCGTGAGGCGGCCGAGGCGACTGGCCGGCGTGCTCGTCGGCACCGGGTTTCGCGCGGCGCCGCTCACCGCCTGCATCTCGGTCATGCTGTCGATCGGAGCCGCGGTCTGCTCGGTGCTCTACACGGTCGGCCTGAAGGTGATGATCGACGGCGCCATTGCGCATTCCGGGGGCAGGATCGCGCTCGGGGCGGTGATCGTCGCGGTGCTGTTCACGCTGAGCTGGCTGCTCGCGGTGATCGGCGGCAGCCGCGGCTCGCTGCTCACCGACAAGACGAGCCTCGCGCTCGCCGTACGGATCTCGCGCCTCGCGGCGTCGCTGCCCACGCTCGAGCACTTCGAACGCCCGGCGCTGCTCGCGCGCCTCGAGACGCTCACCGGCGGCCGGCGCACCCTCGCCGGAGCCCCGCGCCAGCTGATCAACCTGCTCGGTCAGGCGCTGCGGGCGGTCGGCATGGTCGTGCTGCTTGCGCTCATCTATCCGCCGGTGCTCGTGGTGCCGCTGCTCGCGCTCGCCCCGGCGCTCGCCGACCGCCGCGCCGGACGGGTCCAGCGCCGCGCCGACGAGTCGCTGGCCGAGGACCGGCGGATGCTCGAGGAGCTGTTCACGCTGGCGACGACCGCGGCGTCCGCACGCGAGCTGCGCACCTACGGGCTCACCGACACGCTGCCCGAGCGCCACGCCGCGCTCGCGCAAGCGATCCGGCGCCGCGCCGTCCGCGCGGCGATCGTCTCCGCCACCTGGGAGGCGGTGGGATGGATCGTGTTCGCGGCGGGTCTCGTCGCGGCGATCGTCGTGCTCGTGCTGCGCGCCGCGCACGGCGAGGTGAGCCCCGGTTCGGTCGTCGAGGCGGTGACGCTGATGCGTCGCGCACAGACGCAGATCTCGCGCTCGACCGACACCGCCGGCTCGTTCCAGACCTCGCTGACGGCCGCGCGCGAACTGCTCTGGCTGGAGGACCACGAGGCGGCGCTCACCGCGGTCAGACCGGGAGCGACGCGGGCCGAGGTCCCGGCCCGCCTGGAGCGCGGCATCGTCTTCGAGCAGGTCACGTTCGCCTATCCGGGCTCTGACCGCATCGTGCTCGGCCCGCTTGACCTCTCGTTGCCGGCGGGCGCATCGGTGGCGCTGGTCGGCGAGAACGGCGCCGGCAAGACGACGCTCGTGAAGCTGCTGTGCGGCATGTACGCGCCGGTCAGCGGGCGCATCCTGATCGACGGCGTCGAGCTCTCCTCGCTTGCCCCCGCGCAGTGGCGAGAGCAGGTGACCGCCGCCTTCCAGGACTTCGTGCGCTTTGAGCTCGTGCTTCAGGAATCGGTCGGGGTCGGACTGCTCGAGCGCGCCGGGGACGAGGACGCGGTGCGTGAAGCGCTCACGCGCGCCGACGGGGATGCGCTCACACGTCGGCTCCCGGAGGGCCTGCGCACGCGCGTCGGGAGCCGCTTCACCGGCGGGCGGCAGCTGTCGGGCGGAGAGTGGCAGCGCCTGGCGCTCGCCCGAGGGCTGATGCGTCCAGATCCGCTGCTCGTCGTGCTCGACGAGCCGACCGCGTCGCTCGACGCAGCCAGCGAGGCGGCGCTGTTCGACCGCTATGCGGCCGCGGCGCGACGACTGGGGGAGGCGCAGGGCACGATCACGCTGCTCGTCTCCCACCGGTTCTCCACCGCGCGCGCTGCCGACCTGATCGTGGTGCTCGATGGGGGCCAGGTGCTTGAGACCGGCGCCCACGCCGAGCTGATGGCCTCGCAGGGGACCTACGCCGAGCTGTTCACGCTGCAGGCGCGCGCGTACGCGTGAGGTTCATTACCGTCCGTCGTTGACACCCGGGACCGAGGGAGGATCCGATGGGCGAGATCGTGGTGAGTGAGTTCGTGTCGCTGGACGGCGTTTTCGAGATACGGTCCCACCCACCCGGGCCGAGTCCTACGCCCACGGAGGTTGGGCGTTCCGCTTCAACCGGGGCGAGGACGGCGACCAGTTCAAGGTCGAGGAGCTGCGAGCGGCCGAGGCGCACCTGCTCGGACGCGTCACCTATGAGGGGTTCGCCAAGGCGTGGCCCGACATGGAGCACTCGGCCGGGGAGTACGGCGAGAAGCTGAACGCCTTCCCGAAGTACGTGCTCTCCTCGACGCTCACCGAGGCGACCTGGAACAACTCGACGGTGCTGAGTGGGCCGCTCGAGGAGGAGATCCCGCGGCTGAAGGAGCAGATCGCCAGTCCGATCCTCGTGGCCGGTTCAGGGCTGCTCGTCCAGGGCCTGCTCGCCTCCGGGCTGGTCGACGAGCTGCGGCTGATGGTGTTCCCGATCGTGCTCGGCTCCGGACGCTGCCTGTTCGGCGAGTCGGCGGAACCGGCCTCGTTCGCGCTCACCGACGTCCGCCAGGTCGGGCCCGACGGCGTCGCCGTGCTCAGCTACCGCCGCTGAGCGGGGCGCCGGGCACGGCGGGCGCGCACGGCGGCGGTGCGCGCCGGGAAGCGGCGCTGAACGACCCTCGCTCCCGGCGCGCGCAGCCGGGAGAAGGCGCTCCGCGCGACGATCTCACGGCTGGGGCGGGGCGTTGCGCCGTCGGCGGCGAACGTCGCCCGGGCGAGCGCCGCCAGCAACGACCCGACCAGGAAGACTGCGAGCGTCACGTCCGGGATGGCGCTCAGTTCATGGGCGCCGAGCAGGCCGGCGCCCGCCAGTGCGCCGCCGCCGATCCCGACCTGGAAGGCGACGACGTAGATCGCGGAGGCGGTGTCGGGGATATCCGGCGCGACGCGCAGCACCGCGCTCTGCAGGCAGATCGGCAGCGCGGTGAAGCCGGCGCCCCAGGCGAGGATCGCCATCACCATCACGAGCGTGCCGTGCGGGACGCCGGCGATCAGCGCGAGGCCGGCGACGAGCCCGGCGCAGCAGAGCATCAGCGCGCGCCGCGGGTGGTGGTCGGCGATCCGGGCCACCAGCCCGACCCCGATCACGCCGGCGGCGCCGTAGGCGAGCAGCACCGCGGAGAGGCCGGTGCCGGTGAGTCCGGTGTGGGCGCGGACCAGCGGCGCGAGATAGGTGAAGGCGACGAACTGCCCGAAGGCGAGGAACACGGTGATGGCGCAGACGATCAGCACGCCGCGGTGGCGGGCGGCGCGGGCGAGCACCGCGCGGCGGCCGTCCGCGGCGGCTCTGGCGGCGGGTACGTTCGGGATGACGAAGCCCATGGCGATGACGACTCCGAGCGCGCAGACGCCCATCACGTCGACCGCGGCGCGCCACCCGACGAGCGCACCGAGTGCGGACACCAGCGGCGTGCCGGCCACGAGCGCCAGCGAGTTGCCCGCGAGCACGGCGGCGGTGGCGCGGCCGACCCGCTCGCGCGGGACGAGGCTCGCGATGATCTGGGCGAGCACCGCCCAGTACACGCCGTGGGCGAGCGCTCCGACCAGGCGAGCGCCGAGCGCGGTGCCGTAGTTCGGCGCAATCCCCAGCACCAACTGGGAGACGACGAGGGTCGCCACGGTGATGATCACCAGCCGCCGCCGGGGGACATGCGAAGCGAACACCGTGAGCGGGATCGCCGACAGCGCGGCGACGCCCGCGTAGGCGGTCATCAGCAGGCCGATCGTGCTCTCGGACACGTGCAGTCCATGCGCCATCGGCACCAGCAGCGCCACCGGCTGGGTCTCGGTGGTGACGAACGTGAAGCACGCCGCCGCGAGCACGAACAGCTGGAGCGTGGCGGGGGACGGGCGGCGCAGACGGCGGGCGGTTAGGGTCGTCGAGGCCATGCGATCACGAATATACTCGGCTTCCGAGCAAAAAACGTGAGCATCGTTCCAGAACCCCCCAGTAGGGCGGGGGAGGTGCTGCGGGCGGTCCATCGCATCCCGGGCATCCCGCGCGCCGAACTCGCCACCCGCCTCGGCCTCTCCAGCGGCCTGGCCTCCGACCTGGTCGCGCGGCTGGTCGGCGCCGAGTGGCTGTCCGAGGGCGAGCCCGCGACGGCGGGCGGGCGCGGCCGGCCCACCCGGACACTGCGGCCGCACCCGAACGGGCCGCTGATCGCAGCGGCCGCCGTCTCGCACGAGACCTGGCGGATCGAGCTCTGCGAGATCGGTGGCGGTGTCGTCGACTGCGCGCACGGCACCCACGACCGTGATCGGGAGGCGGTGCTCGGCGCGGTTCGCCGGGCGCTGGAGCTGATGTGGCGCGGGTACGGTCCGCGGATCCGGGGGGCGGCGGTCTCGGTGCCGGGCATCGTGAGCGGCTGCCGGCTGGTCCAGGCCCCCAACCTCGGCTGGGAGGACGTCGACTTCGCGGCGCTGCTGCCGCGCGCGGCCGTCGCGGCCGGGATCTCGCTCCACGTCGGCAACGACGCCAACGACTCCGCCGTCGCGGAGCTCGCGCGCGGTGCCGCCGAGGGTCTGGCCGGGGTGCTCGTCCTGTTCATGGACTCCGGTGTCGGCGGGGCGCTGATCGACGGGGGCCGGGTGACCCAGGGTGCGCATGGCATGGCGGGCGAGTTCGGCCACCTGCCGCTCGGCTCCCGCCGCGTTCGCTGCCGCTGTGGCGCGTCCGGGTGCTGGAACACCGAGCTCGACGGCGCGGCGCTCGCCAGGCTGCTCGGCCGTCCGCTGCCGGCCGACGAGGTGACGTTCACCCGCGGCGTGCTCGCCGCGGCCAGCGAGGGCGGGCACGAGGAGATGCGAGCGGCCCGGGCGGTCGCCCGCGCGCTCGGTCGCGGCACCGCCGGACTCGTCAACGCCTG
Source organism: Solirubrobacteraceae bacterium (assembly GCA_036501965.1). Classification (GTDB taxonomy): domain Bacteria; phylum Actinomycetota; class Thermoleophilia; order Solirubrobacterales; family Solirubrobacteraceae; genus Palsa-465. The sequence goes on along the minus strand of DASXZK010000049.1, from coordinate 226,694 downwards.
CGATCCGGAGCGGGTCGTGTTCTGCGGCCTGGCGGCGACGATGCTGTCCGTCGCGCCCGAGTCGATCGACCGCGCCTACCTCGACGGCCTGATGACGACGCGCGCGGCGGCGCCGCCGGGGATCGTCGCGGGGGCGCTGGGCGATCGCGCGCCGCTGGTGGGGGCGATGGAAGAGGCGTTCGCGCCGGTGCTCGGCCAACCGGCTCTCTGAGCGCTCGGCACCCGCCGAGCTCTCCCGCCGGCGGCACCCGACCCCGCTCGCCTTCTGGAGTTTTTCGATCGGACGAAGTTGGTGAGCGATTTCATCGAACTGTGCGATGAAATCGACCAACGACGCGGGTGGCGAGTCTGTCGGACCGCCTGTGGGCATCGCTCCACCCCGCGCCGCCCGCGCCCTACCTCACAAATTGCAACCACGCGCCCAACATCGCCCCCACCTTTGTGCGAACATATGTTCGCACCAGATGACCAGCGAGGGATCCCCATACTCACGCTTTCGCCGCGCCCTGGAGACCGGCAACGAGCTGCTCGTGCTCACCGCCGCGCGTGAGCTGCCGCAGATCGCGCTCGACGACGCGCTGCGGATCTGTCTCGTGCTGCGCGACGGCGATCCGGAACGCTACGACCGCGCGGCCGTCCGGTGGCTGGGGCGGTTCGCGCTCGAGGGCAGGGCGGTGACGGTCCGTGATCTGCGGTCCGCCGCGCGGGCGCTCGCCGAACTGCCCGACTCCACAGCCGAGGCGATGGAGCGCCTGCAGCAGCTGTGTATCGCGCGCGGCGTGTCCTGACGCGCGCTCACGCCTCACCAGTGCGAGACGTAGACGACGAAGCCGGTCGTCAGCGCGTCGAGATCGGGGCGGCGGATCAGTCCGAGTGCATCGGCCAGTCGCAGGGCGGGGACGTTGGGCGCCCGCGTGCGCACGACGACCGGGCACGACGGGTCGATGACGGCGGCGACGGCCAGCGCCTCGCGGCTCGCCTCCGCGGCGAAACCGTGGCCGCGGGCCGCGGCGACGAAGCGGAAATAGAGGTTGAAGCAGGGCCGCGCGGCGAGCGAGGAGGGCCGGACTCCGGCCATGCCGATACGGCTCGCCGGCACGCCGGCCGTGGCGGTGCCTGTTGTCTCCACCGCGGCCGTCTCCGCGGCCGGCTCGGCGATCCAGTAGCCGACGCGGTCGGCCTCCCAGGCGTCGAGCAGCGACTGCGAGAGCGACCGCGCCTGCTCCGGAGCATGCGCGCGGTCCGGCGAGTGCTCGTAGTTGAGCGGGTCGGAGTGCAGCGCGGTCATCCAGTCGAGGTCGCCGCTCAGGGGCCGGCGCAGCAGCAGTCGCGCCGTCCGGCGCCGGTCGAACTCCGCCTCGGACGTCGCGGAGGGTGAATCGATCATCGAGCGCCGGTCACTAATACGCGGTCGGCCCTGGCGCGCGCTCCCCGCTCGCTGCACCCTCGCCCTCGCCCTGCGCCCCGGCGAGCACGTCAGGGGCGACGAGCCGCGCGGCGTCGGCGGCCTGATCGTCGTGCTGGCGCTGGCTGTCGCGCTCGGCCTGGACCCGCCCCTCGTAGATCGCCACCTCGCGGTCGATGTCAGCGTCCGACCAGCCGAGCACCTCGGCCATGAGCCGGGCGACGGGGCGCGCCGCGGCGATCCCGCGGTCCCAGCTCTCGATCGAGATTCGGGTGCGGCGGGCGAGCACGTCGTCGACGTGGAGCGCGCCCTCGTGGGACGCCGCATAGAGGGCCTCGACCGCGAGGTAGGCGTCGGCCTCGGGCAGCGGCTCGCGCAATTCGGGGCGCTGGGCGATGAGCTCGAGCAGGTCGTGGATGCGCGAGCCGTACCGGTGCAGCAGATGCTCGATCCGGGCGACGTGCAGCCCCGACTCGCTCGCCAATCGGTAGCGGGCGTTCCACAGCGCGCGGAACCCGTCGGCGCCGACGAGCGGCGTCACGTCGGTGACCGAGCCGGAGACCCGCGCGTCGAGCATGTGGACGGCGAGATCGATCGCATCCCGGCCCATCACCCGATAGGTCGTGTACTTGCCGCCGGCGATCGCAACCAGGCCGGGAACCGGGGAGGCGACCGCGTGCTCGCGTGAGAGCTTTGAGGTCGACTCCGACTCGCCGGTCAACAGCGGCCGCAGCCCGGCGTAGACGCCCTGGACGTCGTCGACGCCGAGCGGGGACTCGAGCACCGCGTTGAGGTGCTGAAGTACGTAGTCGATGTCGGCGCGGCTCGCCGCCGGGTGGGACTTGTCGAGCGTCCACTCGGTGTCGGTCGTGCCGATCAGCCAGTGCCGGCCCCACGGGATCACGAACAGCACGCTCTTCTCGGTGCGCAGGATCAGGCCGGTATCGAGCTGTAGCCGGTCGCGTGGCACGACGAGATGGATGCCCTTCGATGCGGTGACATGGAACTTCCCGCGCTCGCCGACGAGGTGCTGGAGCTCGTCGGTCCACACGCCGGTGGCATTGACGACGACCTGGGCACGCACGTCGAACGTCTCTCCGGTGACGTGGTCACGGACCTGCACGCCGGCGACGCGACCGCCCTCGCGCAGGAAGCCGATGACCGACATCGAGTTCGCCACCGCGGAGCCGTAGCGGGCAGCGGTTCGGGCGACCGCGAGCGTGTGCCGGGCGTCGTCGACCTGAGCGTCCTGGTACTGCAGTGCGCCCACGAGCGAGTCGGCGCGCAGCGCCGGTGCGATCCGCAGGGCGCCGCGCTTGGTGAGATGGCGGTGGCGCCGCACCCCGCGGTGTCCGCCGAGCTCGTCGTAGAGCAGCATCCCCGAGCCGACGTAGGCGCGCTCCCACACGCGATGGGTGAGCGGATACAGGAACGAGACCGGGTGCACGAGGTGCGGCGCGATCACGTTGAGCAGCAGCGAGCGCTCGCGCAGCGCCTCGCGCACGAGGTGGAACTCCATCTGTTCGAGGTAACGCAGACCGCCGTGGATGAGCTTGGAGGAGCGGCTGGAGGTACCCGAGGCGAAGTCGCGCGCCTCGACGAGCCCCACCGATAGCCCGCGGCTCGCCGCGTCGAGCGCGGCGCCGGTGCCGGTCGAGCCCCCGCCGACGACGAGCACGTCGAACGTCTCGCTGCGCAGCCGCTGGACCGCCCGCGCGCGCTGAGCCGGGTTCAGTGAGCTCGGATCCGCGGCCAGTTCGGGAGCGTGCTGCGCGTTTGGGCTCATACCTGCGAGGCTACCCACGCAACGAGGGGGAGTCACGACTCAAGGGAGGTAGTGATGACGTCAGGGGCCAGACGCTGGAGGTGGCAGCAGACCACGCTCGGTGAGCTCGTCGCGGAGTTCCTCGGGACCTTCATCATCATCGCGTTCGGCGATGGTGTGGTGGCGATGGTCGTCGCGGCGCTCAACCAATCCGGGCGCGGCACCAAGCCGTTCGTCGCCCAGGCCGATTGGCTGATGATCGCGTGGGGATGGGGGTTCGCAGTCGTATTCGGCGTCTACGTCGCGGGCGGCGTGTCGGGGGCGCATCTCAACCCGGCGGTGACGCTGGCGCAGGCGGCGCGCCGGAAGTTTCCGTGGGGAAAGGTGCCCAGCTACTGGGCGGCCCAGGTGCTCGGCGCATTCGTGGGCGCGGCGATCGTGTGGTTCAACTATCGCTCGGCGATCGACTCGGCGATGCACGCCGGCCACATCGTCAAGGGCACGCAGGCGTCAGTCGGCGACTACTCGATCTTCGCCACGTTCCCGGCCAAGTACTTCCATTCGTGGATCGGCCCGTTCATGGATCAGGTGATCGGCACCGCGTTCCTCGTCGGCTTCATCTTCGCGGTCACCGACGAGTTCAACGCGCCGGTGAAGGGCAACCTCGCCCCACTGATCGTCGGCTTTATCGTGGTGGCGATCGGCCTCTCCTACGGCGCCAACGCGGGCTACGCGATCAACCCCGCCCGCGACTTCGGGCCGCGCCTGTGGGCGTGGGTGGCCGGCTTCAAGAGCGTCGCCCTGCCTGGCAACTACGGCAACGTCAACGACTACTTCTGGATACCGATCATCGGGCCGCTCGTCGGCGCCCTGGTGGGTGCGGGCATCTACGACTTCGGTATTCGCAACGTCCTCATCGCGCGTGGCGCCACGCCTGACCCCGACGTCGTCGAGGAGGGCGCTGACGCCCTCGACGAGCCTGGAGGAGCCAGCCATGCCTGAGTACATCGGAGCCATCGATCAGGGGACGACGAGCTCGCGCTTCATCCTGTTCGACCGGGACGGCCAGATCGTCCATGTCGACCAGCGTGAGCATGAGCAGATCAACCCGCAGGCGGGCTGGGTCGAGCACGACGCCAAGGAGATCTGGACGCGTACGCGTGAGGTGATCGGCGGCGCGCTCGCCTCCTCCCCGGCCGAGGCAGGCGACATCCGGGCGGTCGGCATCACCAACCAGCGGGAGACGACCGTCGTCTGGGATCGCGAGACGGGCGAGCCGATCCACAACGCGATCGTCTGGCAGGACACGCGCACGAGTGACCTGGTGCGGGAGCTCGCGGGAGACAAGGGCGTCGACCGGCTGCGCAAGGACGTCGGTCTGCCGCTGTCGACGTACTTCTCAGGGCCGAAGATCCGCTGGCTGCTGGACAACGTCGACGGTGCCCAGGAGAAGGCAGACGCCGGGCAGCTGCTGTTCGGGAACATGGACACCTGGGTGCTCTGGAACCTCACCGGCGGCACGAACGGTGGCGTGCACGCGACCGACGTCACCAACGCCAGCCGGACGATGCTGATGAACCTCGAGACACTCGACTGGCATGGGCCGAGCCTCGACCTGATGGGGATCCCGAAATCGATGCTGCCGGAGATCCGCTCCTCGAGCGAGACCTACGGCGAGGCGAAGGGCTCGGCGATCGGCGGGGTGCCCATCAGCGGCATCCTCGGCGATCAGCAGGCGGCGCTGTTCGGCCAGACCGGCTTCGGCAAGGGCGATGCCAAGAACACCTACGGGACCGGTTCGTTCCTGCTCGTCAACACCGGCACCGAGATCGTGCACACCGAGGCGCTGCTCACCAGCCCGGCCTACAAGCTCGGCGACCAGGACGCGGTCTACGTGCTCGAGGGGTCGATCGCGGTCACCGGCGCGCTGATCCAGTGGCTGCGCGACCGGCTCAAGATCATCGACTCGGCTCCTGAGGTGGAGGATCTCGCTCGCACGGTCGACGACAACGGTGGCGTCTACTTCGTGCCGGCGTTCAGCGGCCTGTTCGCGCCGCACTGGCGCGACGACGCGCGCGGGGTGATCGTCGGGCTGACCGGCTACGTCAACCGCGGCCACATCGCGCGTGCCGCACTGGAGGCGGCCGCCTGGCAGAGCAAGGAGGTCGTCGACGCCGCCAACGAGGTGGCCGACGTGCCGTTCACCGACCTGCGCGTCGACGGCGGCATGACAGCCAACGAGTTGTTGATGCAGTTCCAGGCCGACGTTCTTGGCGTGCCCGTGATCCGGCCCAAGGTGACCGAGACGACGGCGCTCGGCGCGGCCTATGCGGCCGGCCTCGCGGTCGGTGTGTGGTCCGACCAGGACGAGCTGCGTGAGCGCTGGGCCGAGGACAAGCGCTGGGAGCCCCAGATGGACGAGAAGGACCGCGACGCGCAGTACCGGCAATGGAAGAAGGCGGTCCAGCGCTCGCTCGACTGGGTCGACTGACCGCGGACTACGCCGGCAGCGAGCCCGCCGGCTCGCTGCCGGCCGCAGCGCGCCGGCGCAAGCCCGCCGCCGCGTGGACGACGCCCGGTGTCGCGTAGATCTCCGCGATGTCGACGGGACCTCCGCGCTCCCGCCGGCGCCGCTCGAGTGCGTGGACGACGTCATTGGCCGTGAGCAGCAGCGACGCGGCGCCCGCCCACAGCGCGAGTGCGAGCAGCGGCTGCCCGACACCGTGGCCGCCGAAGTAGACGACGGCTCGCACCCCATGCACGATCGCGCCGTTGGGTAGCCATGGTGAGATCTGGCGGTAGACGTCCGGGAGCATCGCAGTCGGCACCGACCCGCCCGAGACCGCGTTGCCGACGAACACCAGCAGGATCGCCATCAGCGCGGTTGCGGGCAGTCCCAGCGTCGCCTGGGCAGCAGCGGTGGCGAGGATGAAGGCAAGCGCGCCGAGCATCCCGATGCCGAAGATCGCCGCCCAGTGGCCGGGAAGGGCACCGAATCCGGTCGCCACGACCAGCGTCCCGAGGGCGGCGACGAGCGCGGCGAACAGCCACGCGGCCGCAACGCGCCACCAGACCCGCATGCGCAACCCGACGAGGTAGAGCCCTACCGACCCGACGACGCTCGGCACGAGCAGGCCGAGCTCGAACACGAAGGTGACGAGGCCTGAGCGATCGGCGCCGTTCGGGGGGACGACGTCCTGGACCGAGGCGCGGACGTGCGCCGCGGTCGCAACCTGGCCGAGTGCGGTGGCGACGACCTGCTGCAGCGCGGAGCCGGCGGCACCCGCGGTGAGAATCTCGGCACGATCGCCGCCTCCGAGCACGAGCGCGCCCCGGGCCTGCTGGTCATGGAGCGCGGCGCGGGCGGCGGCAGCCGAGGGGACCGAGACCACCCGGAACGCTCCGGGGGCGGCCTGGCGCAACGCGGCCGCGATGTGGTTCGTCACCGGCGCGGGCGCGACCACCGCGATGCGGACGCCGTGCGGCGCGGGCTGGTGGTCGGCGTAGGTGAAGGAGAGGGTGAGCAGCGCGCCGGCGACGGCGGCGGCGATCGCGACGAGGATCAGCCGACGGCCGATGGTGGGCGCGCTGTCGGCGATGCGAGATGTGGGTGTCATGTCAGCAGTTCTCCTGCTCGAGACGTTCCTAATGACCAAGTGGTCACTACCGTAGCACGCTAATGACCGGTTGTACACTTCGCTGGATGGAGCCCCCAACCAACGCTGAGACGCCCGAGCCGCGCACCCGGCGGCGCGACCCCGAGGGACGTCGCGCCGCGATCCTCGAGGCGGCCAGGCAGGCGCTGGCCGAGAACGGCTACGCGCGCACCACGATCCGCGACGTGGCCCGCCGCGCGGGGGTGACCCACGGGCTGGTGATGCGTCACTTCGGCTCCAAGGAGCAGCTGATGCTCGCCGCGTTCCCGGAGCCGCCCGGCCTGGCGGCGACGGTGGCCGGCGACCCGGCGACGCTCCCCGAGCGCATGGCCGCGGTGTTCGTGGAGCGCATGGAGACGAACGCGGGGGAGGATCCGCTGCTCGCGGTCATCCGCAGCGCCGCCACGAACGAGCGTGCGGCAGCGACGCTGTACGACCAGATGCGCCGCCAGAGCACCCGGATGCTCGCGCCTCTCCTGGCGCCGGAGTCGCTCGATGTCCGCGCGGATCTCATCACCTCGATGTTCATCGGCGTCGCCTTCGAGCGCTACGTGATGCGCACGGGAGGCCTGGCCGCGATCGGGCCCGAGGAGCTCACGGACCATCTTGCGGGGATCGTCCGCCACATCCTCGCGCCGGTCCTGCTCGAGGCGTCTCAAGATCCCAACATCTGAGACCGCGCGCCGGATAGCGTGCGTCCCGTGGCCCCGCTCGCGCGCTCCGTGCAACTGATCGCACTTGTCGCGATGGCGGCGGCGCTCGCCGTCACCGGAGCCGCTGCTCCAGCGCGTGCCGCCCGCGTGCCCCCGCCGCTTCCGACCCGCGGCTTCACGCCCGCAGGCGGCGGCGTCAACCTGCTGCGCAATCCGGACGCTCGGGCGGGCGCGGTCTCGATCGGGGGGTGGGATGCGGTGACCATCCCCGGCTGGTCGGTGACCCAGGGCCTGCCCACGGTCGTCAAAGCCGGGTCGGCCGGCTTCCCCGATGCCGGGTCGCCGCTGTTCCTCGGCGGTGCGGGCGGGACGGCGCTGCTCGAGCAGTCGGTCGATCTCGGGGGCGGTTCCGCGGCCGGTGCTCGGTTCACGCTGTCGGCCCGGCTCGGCGCGAGCTCGACGAGCGCGGCCTCGCTGCGGGTCACGTTCCTCTCCGCGACGGGCGCCAAGCTGTCCGGGCGCCGGCTTGGCCCGGTTCGCGGGCGCGTGCACCCGCGCGGGCGAAAGCTGGTCGCGCGCTCGCTGAACGGACGGGTCCCTGCCGGCGCGGTGCAGGCGGACGTCGTGCTGACGCTGGCGACGACGCTGCACAACATCGACGGCGGATACGCGCCGCGCCGGGGATTTGACCGTGCCGTCGCCACCGACCTCGACCTGAGCGTGGCCGCACCGGTCCCGCCACCCGCGCCGCTGATCCCGCCGCCCTCCCGGGTCCCGCGCTACCAGCACGTGTTCCTGTTCTACTTCGAGAACCAGGATGTGGACGACGTCGTCGGCAACTGGAAGCAGGCGCCGTACTACAACGCGCTGCGGTCACAGGGATCGGAGCTCGGGCAGATGTACGCCGAGGAGCATCCCAGCGACGGCAACTACCTGGCACTCGCGGGCGGGAGCGTGTTTGGCATCCCGCTCAACGACCCCGCCGAGGAGAACTCGCAGTACACGATCGACGCGCCGAACATCGGCGACCGCGTCGACGCCGCGGGGGAGAGCTGGGCGGCCTACGAGCAGAGCGCCACCGGGCCGTGCGACGACACGGTGCACGGCTACTACTGGGACGACGACCTGCCGATGATGTACTTCGCCGACGTCCGGGACCGGCCGGCCTACTGCGCCGCGCACGTTCTGCCGCTGGAGGCGATGACCACCGATCTGGCGCAGGCCTCGACGACGCCGGACTTCACCTGGGTCGGGATCAACGACTGCGACGACATGGAGGGTTGCGGCGTCCAGGCCGGTGACCGCTTCCTCGCCGACGAGCTCGGTCAGATCATGCGCTCTCCGGCGTGGCGCGATCAGCGCTCGCTCGCGATCATCACCTTCGACGAGGACGCCGTCGACCATGAGCGGCCGGCCCAGCGGGTTCCCACGCTGATGCTCGCCTCCCAGGGCGTCCGGCAGGGCTTCGTCTCCCCGCGGCGCTACACCCACTACAGCCTGCTGCGCACGATCGAGGGAGCGCTCGGGCTCCAGCCGCTCACCGCCAACGACCGCTTCGCCGACCCGGTCAACGACGTGTTCAGCAGCGGCGCGCCGGGAGCGGTCGCGCCGCCGGCGCCCTCCGCCCGGCCGGTCGCCCCCGCTGGTCCGGCCGCGGGTCGCGCGACACCGGCGAGCCCCGCGGCCGGGCGCGGGCCGCCGCACCAGACCGCGTTCGTCGTGAGCAACACGACCGATCGGGTGACCCCGGTGGCGCTCGCCGACGGCTACCGCGGCGCGCCGATCCCGGTGGGCGCGTTGCCTGACGCGATCGCGCTGTCACCTGACGATCGAATGGCCTACGTCGTCGACTCCGGGTCCGACCAGGTCACCCCGATCGACACCCGGACCCGGCGGGCGCGCCGCGCCATCCCCGTCGGACATGAGCCGAACGCCGTCGCCATCTCGTCCGACGGCGCCACCGCCTTCGTCTCGAACACGCTCTCGAACTCGGTGACGCCGATCGACCTGCGCACCGGCCGCGCGCTGGCGCCGATCCCGGTCGGCGCCGATCCGCGGGCGCTGACCTTCTCCGGCGATGGCCGCACCCTCTACGTGTGCGATTGGGGCGGCGGGCAGGTCACCCCGATCGACGTGTCCACCCTGCAAGCCCAGGCGCCGATCGCGGTCGGGTCCTATCCGGTTGCGATCGCCGCGGCGGGCGATCGGGACCGCATGCTCGTCGCCGATTCAGGCTCCGACGCGGTCACCGAGATCGACACCCGCACCAATCGCGTGGTCCGCTCGCTCCCGACCGGCCAGTTCCCCGACGCGCTCGCGCTCACGCCGGATGGCCGCACGGCCGAGGTCGTCGACGGTGACACCGACCGGCTCACCGAGCTGCCCACGGCGGGCGGCCCGGGCCGGCAGGTGAGCGTCGGCAACTCGCCGGTCGCGGTGGCGGTCGCGCCGTCGGGCCGCATAGCGTATGTCGCCAACTCGATCTCCTCCACGATCACCCCGGTCAACATCGCCTCTGGCCGGGCCGGGCGGCCGATCTCGGTCGGGAAGGACACCTATCCGTCGGCGCTCACCGTCGCTCCCGGGGGTCGCACGGCGCTCGTGCTCGACACCTACGCCGGCACGGTGCGGCTGCTGCGGACGCGCACCAGCGCGGTGTCGCCGGCGATCCACGTCGGCGGGTACCCGTCCGCGGTCGCGGTCACCGGCTGACGGCCGGCACGTCTCCACCCCAGGGTTGAGAGCCGCCGAATCTCCACCCGGGAATCCACCCGGACGCCGATGTGGGATCGCCCGCGCGAATCGAAGATTGACCCATGTCAATCACCGATTACCTCGTCGACTCAGCCCTCGTCCTGCTCGTCCTGCTCCAGATCAAGGAGCGGACGCTGTCGACCCACTCACTCGTCCGGCCGCTCCTGATCGTCGGGATCGCGGTCGCCAGCTACTTCAAGTCCATCCCGACCGCCGGCAACGACCTCGTCCTGATCGGCGTGCTGGCGCTGTTCGGCCTGATGCTCGGCACCGCCGCGGGCCAGACCACGTTCGTGCGCCGCCGCGAAGACGGCGTCGTCGTCGCCCGCGCCGGCTGGCTCGCCGGCTTCTTCTGGGTGCTCGGCATGGGCCTGCGCTTCGCCTTCCTGGTCTGGATCAATCACTCTGGAGCCGCCTCGCTCGCCCACTTCAGCGCGACCCACTCGATCACGAGCGCCCAGGCCTGGACGGACGCGCTGCTCGCGATGGCCGTGTTCGAGGTACTCGGCCGCTCCGGTCTCCTGTTCCTCCGGCGGAACAAGGCCCGCGCCGAGGTTCCCAGCGGCGCCGAGCTCGCGTGAGTACCTCCCACCCGCCCACCTTCGTCCCGGAACCCGCCGCACACGGCGGGTTCCGGCCGTGCTTCCGGACCCGTAACGTCCAGTCCTCGCGATGATCTTCGCCTCCCTGGACCGCCGCACCTCGTTCCTCATCCGCCTGCTCGGGTGCGGGTTGATCACCTGGACGGTGATCAACGCGTCCAACGACGGTCCCGGCACCAGCGGCCGGCCCTTGGTGGTCACGATCCTGCTCGCGCTGTGCGTCATCGGTGCGTGTCTGTGGCTGGTCGGGCAGTCGGATCTCGATCGGCCACCGGGCCTGGAGGTGCCGCTGCTCGCGATCGCGGGAGGCGCGCTCGTGGGGGCCTCGCCCGGCAGCGCAGCCAGCGCTTTCGCCTTTGTCGCGATCGTCACGGCCGGGATCCGCGCCGGACTCGTTCGCGCGATGCAGGTCACCGCGGTCGCCACGCTCTCACTCGCGGTCACGGTGCTCATCTGGGACGGCGGGCCGCTTGGGCTGCTCGCCTACGCGCTCGGCTTCGCGGTGAGCGGCCTGGCCGCTGCCAACGTCCGCCAGCTCCGTCTCCAGGCCGAGCAGGCCGAGCTGCTGCTCGCTCAGAGCCAGCGCTCGCAGGAGGAATCGCTCCGCGCTGCGCGCCTGGAGGAGTCGACGCGGATCGCGCGTGAGATCCACGACGTACTCGCGCACTCGCTCGCCGGTCTGACGATCCAGCTCGAAGCGACGACCGCCCTGCTCGAGAACGGCGCCGACCCGGAGACGATCCTCCCGCGCGTGCGCCGCGCGCACGAGCTCGCCCGCGACGGCATGCGCGAGACGCGACGGGCCGTCGGGGCGCTGCGCGGCGACGGGCCCTCGACCGAGGAGGCGCTCGCCACGCTCGCCACCGCGGAGTCGACGAGCCTGACGATCGACGGCGACGCCTCGCGGCTGAGTGGTGACGCGGGCCGCGCCGTCCTCCGCGTCGTGCAGGAGTCGCTCACAAACGTCTCCAAGCACGCACCGGGCTCGCAGACCACGATCGCGATCACGATCGACGGGCGGGAGATCGTCGCCGTGATCGAGAACCGGCTGGCCGAGGTGCCGGTGGCCGCGGGCCCGCTGGCCGCCAGTGGTGGCGGCTACGGGATCCCCGGGATGCGCGAGCGCGCCGAGGCACTCGGCGGGACGCTCGCCGCCGGTCCGACCGAGACCGGCTGGCGGGTCGAGCTGCGGATCCCCACACGAGCGGAGGCAACGGGATGAGCGACGTCGTGCGGGTGATGGTCGTCGACGACCAGGGGCTCGTCCGCGAGGGGTTGATGACGCTGCTGGAGGCGGCGGGCGGGATCGATCCGGTCGCCGCGGCGGCCGACGGCGAGGAGGCGGTGCAGCTGGCCGCGCGGTATCTGCCCGACGTCGTGCTCATGGATCTGCGGATGCCGCGCATGGACGGGGTCGAAGCGACCCGCCGGATCCGCGAGGCGCGTCCGGACACCGAAATTGTCGTGCTCACCACCCACGCCGACGAGGACTCGATCCTCGATGCGATGCGCGCGGGCGCCCGCGGCTACCTCACCAAGGACGCCGGGATCGCCGAGATCTCTCGCGCGGTGCAGGCGGCTGCCGCCCATCACGCGTTCCTCGACCCGGAGGTCCAGGCGCGGCTGCTCGAGGCGGCGACGAGCGGGCGCGGCGGGGCGAGTCCGTCCGGCACGCCTCAGAGGTCCAGCGGTGCGCCGGGCGCTCCGGCCTCCACTCAGCCGCTGCCCGACGACCTCACCCCGCGCGAGGCCGAGGTGCTGCGGCTGATCGCGGCCGGGCGCTCCAACGGCGAGATCGCGGCCGAGCTGTTCGTCTCGGCCGCCACCGTCAAGACGCACGTCAACCACGTGTTCGCCAAGATCGGCGCCCGCGACCGCGCCCAGGCGGTCCACTATGCCTACACCCATGGGCTCGCCGGCTGACGTCACCCTGCGCCCGGTGCGGCCGGACGACCTCCCTCTGTTGACCGGCGGAGAGAGCCCGTTCGACGAGTTCGGCCCGAGGACCGGGCGCACCGACGTGCCTGCCGCTCGCCTCGACGACGCCGGCGCGCTCACCGTCGTCGACGCCGACGGTGCCGTGGCCGGAGAGGTCTCCTGGCACTACGTGCACTGGGGGCCCACCCGGGCGTCCTGGTGCCCGATGATCGGGATCTGGCTGCTGCCTGCGGCGCGCGGCCAGGGGATCGGGCGCGCCGCTCAGCGCGCGCTGGCGGAGCTGTTCTTCGTGCACACGACGGTCAATCGCGTGGAAGCCCACACCGATGTCGACAACCTCGCGGAGCAGCACGCGCTGGAGGGCGCCGGATTCACGCGCGAGGGTCGGATCCGCGGTGCCCAGTGGCGCGACGGCGCCTACCGCGATGGATACCTGTACGCGATCCTGCGAGCCGACGCCGGCGGTGAGACGATGTCGTCATGAGCGACTACATGCAGCTGCCCGCGGATCTGCCGATACCCGTCGACGACGGAGCGGCGGACCATCTGACCGGAATGACGATGCCGTCGGTCGTGCTCGAGGCGACCGACGCGAACGCGGTCGACCTCGGCGCATTGGGCGAAGGGGTGACCGTTCTGTACATCTATCCGATGACCGGCACGCCCGGCGTCGAGCTGCCCGCGGGCTGGGACGAGATCCCCGGGGCGCGCGGCTGCACGCCGGAGACCTGCGGGTTCCGTGATCACTTCGCCGACCTGCGCAACACGGGGGCCGACCGGGTCTTCGGGCTCTCCACCCAGGACCTGGCAACCCAGCGGGAGACAGCCGAGCGGCTGCGCCTGCCCTACCCGCTGCTTGCCGACCCCGAGGGCACGCTCGGCGAGGCGCTCCAGCTGCCCGCGTTCGAGGCGGGCGGGCAGAAGCGCTACGCGCGGATCACGCTGATCATCTCAGGCGACGAGATCGAGCACGTCTTCTATCCGATCTTCCCGCCGAACGCGCACGCGATCGAGGTGCTCGGCTACCTGTCCGAGAACTGCTGACCGCCTGGGAGCCGGGGCGAATCGTCATCGCTCGGACACACGCCGCTCAAGGGTTGGCGTTCGTCTGCCGAGATGATATTTTGATGACTAAAGATTTGCCCTCGAAAGTTTTGGACTCCGAAATGACTTCAACTGCCGCCGCGCCAGAGCGCGCCCCCAAGATCGAGCCGCACGTGATGCGCGTCGCGATCGTCGTGATCCTCGGGATCATCATGTCGGTCCTGGACACGACGATTGTGAACGTCGCGCTCCACGACCTCTCCCACGACCTGCACAGCTCGCTGTCGGGGATCCAGTGGGTGATCACCGGCTACCTGCTCTCGCTGGCCGCCGTGATCCCGGTCACCGGCTGGGCGGTGCGCCGCTACAGCGCGCGGCGGCTGTACATGATCGCGCTGGTCGTCTTCACCGCCGGCTCGGCGCTCTGCGGTTTCGCGCATACCAGCCAGGAGCTGATCGCGTTCCGCGTGATTCAGGGGATCGGCGGCGGCATGCTCACCCCGATCGGCCAGATGATCCTGGTCAAGGCCGCCGGGCCGCGCAACCTTCCGAAGGTGATGAGCCTCGTCGGCGTCCCGATCGTCGTCGCGCCGATCTTCGGCCCGACGCTCGGGGGCCTGCTCGTGCAGTCGGTGGGCTGGCAGTGGATCTTCATGGTGAACGTCCCGGTCGGCGCGCTGGCGTTCGTGCTCGCATTGCGGCTGCTGCCCCGTGACGAGGCGGCCGGTGCCGCCGAGGCGGGCCGGCTCGACGTGATCGGCCTGGTGCTCGCCGCGGTCGGCGTCGTCGGCATCACCTACGGCCTGTCCGAGAGCGAGGCCGCCGGCAGCCTGACCTCCGATCGCGTGATCATCCCCGTGCTCGTCGGGCTGATCCTGCTCGTCGCGTTCATTGGCCGCTCGCGCCGCGTCGAGCGTCCGGTGCTCGACCTCAGCCTGTTCCGCAACCGCGCCTACAGCGCCGCGTCGGTGGTCACGTTCTGCCTCGGCGCCGCCCTGTTCGGCGCGATGATCCTGATGCCCCTGTACTTCCAGGAGGTGCTCGGCGACAGCGCGCTGAAGACCGGCCTGCTGCTCATCCCGCAGGGCATCGGCGGCGGCATCGGCATGTTCCTCTCCGGCCGCGCGACCGAGAAGTTCGGCGCCGGTCGCACCGCCCTCGTCGGTGGCATGGTGATGGCGGCGGCGACGATCCCGTTCGTGCTCGTCACCGCGACCACGCCGTATGCGCTGCTCGCGATTGCGATGCTCGTCCGCGGCGTCGGCATGGGCCTGTCGATGATGCCCTCGATGACCGCCGCCTTCTCGGTGCTCACCAAGGAGCAGGTCAACGACGCGAGCCCGCAGCTCACCGTGCTGCAGCGCGTCGGCGGCTCGCTCGGCACCGCGATCATCGCCGTGGTCCTGCAGAACAACCTCTCGCACATCGCCGCCGGCCCGCATGCCGCGACGGCCGCCGCGACGGGCTTCGGCCACACATACTGGTGGGTGATGGCGGCCACGCTGATCGCGCTCGTGCCGACCGCGCTGCTCGCCCGGATCGAGCGGCGCGCCACGCACAGTCCCGCGCTCGACGCGGCCGCGGTCGCTGAACTGGACGCCGTCGACGAGCGTGTCCTGGAGACCGCATGAGCACCGCCGCGAAGGGTGCCCGTGCCGATCAGGCGGAGTCGCTCGACGGCCTGCGTGATGCGATCGCGCAGATGTTCGCCGCCGAGCGCCGGCTGCGCAGCCGCGAGAGCGCGCCGGGCGAGTTGACCCACGCCCACATCCGCTCGCTCCACGCGCTCTCGGAAGGACCGCTCACCGCCGGCCAGCTCGCGCGCAGCGCCGAGCTGAACCCGGCGAGCGTCACCGCGATGCTCGACCACCTGGAGGACGCCGGGATCGTCGAGCGCACGCGCTCAACGACGGACCGCCGGGTGTGCAACGTCGCGCTCACCGAGTCCGGGCGCAAGCTGCTCTCGGACAAGACCGAGCGCTGGCGGGCGATGTGGGCCGAGCGGCTCGGCGCCTACAGCGAGGCCGAGCTCGACGTCGCCCGGCGGATCGCTCGCGACGTCGCCGAGATGCTCGACTCGATCACGGCCGAGCGCCAGAAGCGCGCGGCTGCCTGATCGCCGGGCTGGGCCTCAGAAAGCTTTGAAGCGCGCGCCTTACGAGCAGCGCGCCACCTTGGGATCGACGAACGCAGACCCGCGCAGCGACCCACTGGTGCGACCGTTGTTGTAGAAGGTGTCGGCGGTTGCGTAGAACCGGTGTGACCACGGTGGCGAGGCGAGCAGGTACCACCACACGTTCCCGTCAGGGACCTTGAAGCCCTTCAGTCTGCAGGCGATCAGCACGCGCTGGCGGGGCATGATCTCCGGACCGGCGCGGCCACCGGCGAGCTGCGGGTTCGACCAGGTGTGGGCGACGCCGCCGGAGACCTCATGACGGGGTGGGCCGAGCGCGTGGATCCGCCGGTGGTGGCCGCTGGCGAGCATCGGGATCGTCGCGGCGGCCGCCGCGACGACGATGATCGCGGCGAGCCCGCGGATGAGCCTGCCGTGACGGCGCGGCAGGCGCCGCCCCCGCACGGCCCGACCCGGGGCCGGCTCAGGTTCTGCCGAAGGGGCGGGCGGCGCGGCCGGTGGATCGGTGACCATCACGACCAGGGGGAGCGGCCGGGCCGGCACGCAGGCCCGAAGCGCCGACGCGCCGATCGCGGTCTCGAGCTCCGCGAGCGGTGCCTCGGCAAGCAGGTGGGAGCACACGGCGGCCAGCTGCACCCGACGCCGGTCGTCGACCGCGGCGTCAAGCCGGCGGTCGAGCGCCTCGGGATCGTGTCGCACCGCGTAGAGGTCGACCACATCGACGGTGATCCGGCCGCCCCGCACCCCGTACCGGCCACGGTCGGTATCGATCACCAGGTAATCCTCCAGCACCAGCTCTCGCTCGCGCAGCCGGCCTCTCAGGTCTCCCAGCGCAAGGCGGATCGTCGAGCGGTGCTGGTAGGGGATGCGGGCGGTGATCTCGCCCGAGCTCCACAACCGCGAGCCGAGCCGCGCACGCTGGCGCTCGTCGGAGGCGGCGTCGGGGGCGAGTTCGCGCGGCAGCGAGATCGCCGCCAGGACCCAGCGGGCGCGGTCGGTCAGCTCGATCTCCGCGGCGTCCGGGCCGGGGCCCGTGCGCAGGTGCGGCGCAGGTCCCGCGTCCCCATCCTCCACGAAACCTAACCAAAGCGGCCCCGACATGCGTTGATCATGCCGTGTTGAGTGGTCAGATGTCGGTTCTCATCCGGCAATCTGACATTCGGCTCTCGTCAGGCAGCCTGCACCGGCGTATTCCGCAACCTGCAACGCGCTGCAACACCGCTTTGGTGGTGATCCGCTTAGTTTTGGAGCGATCTCGTCCCAAGCAGCCGCACGTCGGGGGCGCCGGCGCCGGATTCGTGGGGTGGGGGTGCAGTTCAATTGCGGTGCGGGTCCGGCGGGGCGGCCGGGCCCCGTGCCGCCGAACCGCCCCCGTCCGCGGACGTGGCGAACGTCCGCGCGCAATGCTCGGAGCAGAAGAACCGCGTCCGGCCGCCATGCTCGGAGCGGACCGCCTTTGCGCGATCGACCTGCATGCCGCACACCGGGTCCCGGACACCCCGGCGGATCGTCAATACGAACAGCGCGGCGAACGCGGCGAGGCAGAGCGCGTTGAGCACGAGCGTGTGGTCGAGGCGGATCGAGGTGAAGATGTCGGCGCGGCTCGGGCGCGGGCCGCTCGGGGCGAGGCCGAGCCCGCTGAACAGCGCCTCCACGACGAGCGCCGCGATCATCATCGTGATCAGCATCAGCGCAGTGATCCGCACGGCAAACGCCGCGCCGTAGTACTTGCGGTAGATGGTGAGGATCGGCAGCACGACCAGGTCGGCGAACAGGAAGGAGAGCACGCCTGCAAACGAGATGCCGCCCGACCAGAGCACCGCCGCGACCGGGACGTTGCCGACCGAGCAGACGAAGCTGAGGATGGCGATCACCGGGCCGACCACGACGTTCTCCAGCGTGGGGAGCGGGGCGGGGGCGTGACGCAGGAACAGGCCGTTGAAGAAGCCATTCCCGAGTTGCGCGACGAACCCGGCGAGCAGGAAGCCGATCGCGATCTCGCGGTAGAGCATCTGCCAGTCGCCGCGGAAGTTGTGCGCGACGTCGGACCACGCCTCCACCGACCTGATCCGCTCACGCCACGAACGGCCGTCCTCGCCGGCTGAGTGATGCTGGTGGCCGGTATCAGCCGCCACCGCGCGCGCCCGGGCCTGCTCCTCGAGATCGCGGCTCACGAACAGCCGCAACAAGAGCGTCATCAGCCCGATCATCACCAGCCCACCGAGGTACTCGGCGACGGTGAAGCGCCAGCCGATCAGCAGCCAGAGCACGATTCCGAGCTCCCACACGAGGTTCGTCGAGGCGAACTGGAAGGCGAGCGCCGAGGCCGCCGAGGCCCCACGTTGCAACAGCGACTTGGCGATCGCGACCGCCGCATACGAGCAGGACGAGGACGCCGCGCCGAGTGCCGTCGCCCAGCCGACCGACCGCGGGCCCGAGCCGCCCATCAGCGCCTGGATCCGGTCGCGCGGAACCCAGGCCTGAACGATCGCTGAGATCAGGAAGCCGAGCACGAGCGCCCACCACACCTGCCATGCCATGAGCAGCGCGTCGCGCACGCCATGCCAGATGACGTCGAGGACAGCGGTCATGAAGACGACGGTAGCAAGTACCCCCCTGGGGTATCCAGGATCGGGCTACACTCTCAGCGATGGATGACCAGCAGACGACGGCCGCTCCGTCACGCGGCTACACGGCAACCAAGGATCAGCTCCTGGCGCGGCTGCGCCGGATCGAGGGCCAGATCCGCGGAATCGAGGGCATGGTTCAGGAGGACCGATACTGCATCGACGTCCTCACCCAGATCGGAGCGGCGCAGGCCGCGCTCGACAAGGTCGCGCTGGGCCTGCTCGACGATCACGCCCATCACTGCGTGCTCGGCGCCGGCGATTCCGAGGAACGGGACGCCCAGACCGAGGAGCTGATGGCCGCTGTCGGGCGCCTGGTGCGCCGCCGCTGAACCGCGCGCCGCGGGGTCAGCGCTCGCGCACGACCTCCGCGGCGGACTTGTCGTCACGCAGGCCGAGGAACCGGGGGTGGCGCAGTCGGCCGGCGTCTGTCCACTCGGTGAAGGCGAGCTCCGCGACCAGCGTCGGCTCCACCCAGGTGATCCCCCGCTCTCGGATCGTGTCCCGCGGGCTGAACGGAGAGCGCTCTCGGGCCAGGCCGCGCAGCCGGGCGCCGAGCTCGGAGAGCGTCTCCTGGTCGAACCCGGTCCCGACCTTGCCGGCGTAGCGCAGCGAGCCGTCGGGATCGTGATAGCCGAGCAGCAGCGCGCCGAAGTCGGTCCGGCTTCCCCGCGGCGCGGTGAACCCGCCGATCACGAGCTCCTGGCCGGCCTCGCACTTGAACTTCAGCCAGTCGCGCGACCGCGTCGGGCGGTAGGGGCTGTCGGCCCGCTTGGCGATCACGCCCTCCCAGCCCTGCTCGCAGGCGTGCCGGAACATCGCCTCGCCCTCTTCGTTGCGGTGGGTGCTCAGCCGGATCGGACCACCTGCGGAGACCGTGTCGCGCAGCAGGCGCTTGCGCCTCCGCAGTCCCAGCTCCCGCAGGTCCAGGCCGTCCAGCCAGACCAGGTCGAACACGTAGTAGAAGACGGCGACGGGGTGATGGCCCCGATCGGCGAGCCGCGCAAAGCTCGTCCGTCCGCGGTCGAACGCGACGACCTCGCCGTCGACTGCGAATCGGCTGCCCGCCTGCGCGGACAGGGCATCCCTGACCTCCGGGAAGCGCACGCTGAGGTCCAGGTCGTTGCGGGACAGCATGCGCAGCCGGGCGCCGTCGCGGATCGCGACGCAGCGGATCCCGTCGAGCTTGCGTTCGAAGATCCAGTCCGGATCGCTGAAGGGCGTGCGGCAGAGCACCGCCTTCATGGCCTGCGCGCTCGCGGGCGCGGGCGCCTCGCTGACCTGCGCTCGCTCGTCCGGGCTCAGCGGCGGCGACATCTGGTGCAGCCTACGTGACGGTTCGCCACGGTCACCCGTCATCTTCATCTGACGTTGATGTCGATCCGCGCCGTTGCGGGTAGATGAGGGCTCATGGCCTTGAAGAAGGAGTGGACAACATGAGCACGGGCCTCATCGTCGTGATCGTCGTACTCGCCGCCGGCGCGATCGTCGCGGCGGCACGCTGGTGGTGGTGCCGGCGCAATCCGGCGGCGCTGCGAGGGGATTGGTGGCCGGACTTCGAACGTGAGTTTCGGCGATGGGCCGCCTCCCCCGCCTCCCCCGCCTCCCGTTCGCCCCGGGAGCACCGGCGCCGGCACACTCGCCCCGACACACGTTAGGCGTCGGACCCGGTCACTGTTGAGTGCGCGCCGGCCGGCCGGGTAACGAGCCGCTCATGCCCGCTCCCGAGGACCTCGTCCGGCGCCTGTCACCGCACCGGCTGCGGGTGACCCCGCAGCGCCGCGCCATCCTGGACGCGTTTCACGGCACCGCGGAGGAGCATCTGTCGGCCGAGGAGGTGCTGTCACGCGCGAGCCTGACGGTGCCCGAGATCGGCCGCGGCACCGTGTACGCGACGCTCGTCGAACTCGCGGAGCTCGGAGTGCTGGCGTCCGTCGGCAACGCCGAGTCGATCCGCTACGAGACGAACGTGGCAGCGCACGATCACTTCCACTGCCGGATCTGCACGCGGTTGTTCGACGTCGATCTCGGCCGGGCGCAGCTGCCGGCGCCCTCGCCGGAGGGCTACCGGGTCGAGTCGGTGACGGTTCGGGCCGATGGCGTCTGCGGCGAGTGCCACCGGAGCGGCGCGGCGGGCTGGGATGGGACGGCCGCGGGCTGACCGCGGGCCCTGTGGGCGTACGCTTGCGCCGGTGACCCCGAGCTTCGACGCGATCACCGCTGCTGACATCGCTCGCGCCGAGATCGCGCCGATGACCCAATCGGAGGCCGAGGAGGTCGGCGGCTGGGCCTACCCGGGGGTCTACGCGTTCTACGACTACGGGGCGGATCCGGACGATCTGGCCGAGATCCTCGACGCCGACCGGCGCGCGGGTGCCTACTTCGGAGTGCGGCTGGAGGGGTACGGCCTGATCGGGTTCGTCCAGACCTGGCCGGTCGGCGAGGACGGCTCGGTTGAGATCGGCCTGGGGCTGCGGCCCGACTGCGCCGGTCACGGCCTCGGCCTCGCCTTCGTCGAGCTGCTCTGCGACTGGCTGACCGAGCGCGTGCGGTTGCGGCCGATGACGATCACGCTGCGGGTCGCGACGTTCAACGCCCGTGCGATCACCGTCTACGAGCGGGCTGGGTTCCGCGCCGTCGAGACCGAGCAGTTCACCCGCAAGGGCGCAACGATCCAGTTCCTGCGGATGCGCCGGCCGGTGCAGTGAGCGGTCCGGCGCGCGTGGCGGCGCACGTCGCGGCGCGCGTCGCGTGTGGCGCGCTCGCGTTCGGGTGCCTTGCCGCCGCTCCGCCCGTGCCAGTGGCGCTCGGGGCGACGGCGCCCGCCCGCGTGCAGGGTCGGTTCACGATGCGCACGGTCGTCACCGCCGCGGTCAATGTGCGCGGGGAGTATCGCGGCGAGCGATTGACCCGCACCTGGCGGGTCCGCCCGAGTCGCTGCCAGGGCGACGTCTGTCGGCGGCTCTCCCTGCGTCGGACTCGCGGGCACGGTCGCAGGCTGGGGCTCACGCTGTATCTCAGACGCGACGGCAGCTGGGTCGGCCGCGGCTCGTTCTTCGCCGCGCTCTCCTGCCGCGGGCGGATCGACCGCCGCGGCGCCCGTGCGCCGTACACAATCCGGCTGCGCGTGGCGGCGACCCGGACCGTCGGCGGGATCCGCTTCGCTCGACGGCTCCAGGCCACCTACGTCAGCCGGGCGCGGATCGACCGGACGCGCTGTGCGATCGGGCCGAGCTATGACGCCGCGCGCTACTCGGGACGGCTGCGCGGCGGCCTGCCGTCCCCGCCGCAGCCGGCGTTCACGGCCACCCTCGCCGCGGCCGACGTCGTCTCGTTTCTCGACGCGTCGCGCAAGGGCGCGGGCCCCGGCCGTCGCATCATCGCCTGGGACTGGAACTTCGACGACCCGGCGTCGGGGCCGGCCGACGCATCGGCGCTGCAATCACCGGAGCATCAGTTCACCGCGCCCCGGAGCTACGCGGTGAGCCTCACCGCGATCGACCGCGCCGGTCTGCGGGCGACGGTGGTGCAGACGGTCGTGGTCCCGCCGCCCGCGCCCGCCGCCGCGACCGCCGCGACCGCCGCAGCCGCCGCGTTGAGCGATCTTTCCAAGCCAGCTGGAGAAAACGCGCGTCCCGCCGCTCAGCGCGCCGCTGGACCCACCGTCGCCAGCACTCGGGACAGATCGCTGACGAGCGCGCCGAGTGGTCGTCGCCGCGGCATCACCACCGCGTAGACACAGCACAGACGCCCCTCGTCGGTGTAGAAGCGCTGCCACCCGTACTGGCCCGGCCGGGTCACCTGCAGTTGCTCGGAGCGGAACTCCGCGGCATCGGGCACCGGCCGGCCGATGGCCTCGAACAGCCCGACCCCGGCCCGTGCCCGTTCATCGCCGACGAACTCGAGCAGCGCGCAGAACACGTCGTCGCCGCGCATGCGTCCGGTGGCGGCGGCACCGAAGTCCCCGTCGCGCTCATGCAGCGCGAACGTGGCGAGGTGCACGACCGGACCGCCGCCCGGCCGCCGCAGGATGCGTGCCTCCCACCCGTCCGGCGCGTCGATCGAGAGTCCGTGCCCGCTGATCCTCACGCGACCACTACGCGAGCCGGCCGATCACGGCCACGCACAGGATCAGCTCGCCGGCCACGACCACGCGGGCGGCCGGCGAGTCCCAGCGGGCAAGTGCGCGGTGAAGCGCGCGCAGCGAACGCTGGTCACGGCCGGTCCCGGCCGGCAGCAGAGCGAGCGCCTTCACCGCTCCGAACGCGGCGCCGATCAGCGCGCCGGTCGCCGCGGAGCCGGAGAGCAACTCGCTCAGGAATGTCGCGTAGACCGCCGCGCACGCCACCAGTGTCGTGAAGCCGACCCCAAGCCGAGCGCCGAACCCAAAGCCGTAGACCCAACCCCGATAGCGCGCCATCCAGTCCTCGTTGACCTGGCCGCGCGCCCGCAGCAATCGCCGGCGCAGCGGCGTCGCGTCGATCACGAGCGCTGCCAGCAACGCGGCGAGCAGCGCCGGCCCCCGCCAGCCGAGCCCACCGGGGAGCAGCGACCCGGCGGCTCCGAGCGCCACACCGGTGAGTGCGCCGCCGCCGGTTGCGCCGATTGCGTACGCGGTCGCGGTGACCCGCCAGGAGAACCCGCGGCTGCGTTCGCCGACCGGCGTCAGGCTCGCGAGCATCGACTGTCCGCAGGGCGACCACGTCGCGCGCATCGCGCCGACGGCGGCGAGCACGCAGGCGACCACGGCGAACTGCGACTCAGTCATCAGGCTCTCCTTCGCCGCGGGAGGGGTACAGGCTGGGGTGATCAGGTCCGATCCCGGAGCCCGCGAGCGCCTGCTCGGCACGCGCCGCGCGCTCCGAGGTGGACCGCGCGTCGTGCAGCCGCGCGTCGGATTGCGCGTCGGCGAGCAGCGAGAGCACCTGCGACCAGCTCGTCGCGCCGCCGCGCCCGGCGATGCGCCGCGCGTCGGAATCGACGAGCACGAAGTGCGGCGTCGAGACCACGCCGTAGTCGCTCCACGCGGCGTTCGACATGACGAGCTCCCCCTGGGCCGGCGCGATCCGCTCCAGGCGGGTGAGCGACTCACGGTCCGATCCCTTGGTGACGACGACGATCCGGAGCCCTGGCGCGACCGGCTCGCCGGTCCGGAGCCCCTCCCACAGCGACCCGCAGACCGAGCAGCCGGTGCTCAGGAACGCGAGCAACGTGCGGGGCGCGCCGGGGCCGAGTGCAAGCTTGACGACGTCGCCGGCCAGCGTCTCACCGACAATGTCGGGCGCCTGCGCACCGGCCGACCGCGCGTAGGCCGCGCGCGGATCGCCCCGCGCCTCCGGCTCGTCACCGAGCGTGAAGCCGTCGGAGCCCAACCGATTCTCGAGTGCGTTCAGGCGGCGCAGGATCTCGGCGTGGCTGCGCAGCACGGCGACCAGGAACAGCCACGTGAGCGCGAGCAGCGCCCCGCCGGCGACGATCACGATCGTGGTTGCGCTCATCTCACACCCCTCCCGGCGCGCCGACCTGGATCGCGGGCTCCAGGCATCTGGCGTCCTGGCGGCAGACCGCGTCGTCGACGGCCATCGAGGCGCTGCAGCCGAGCTCGGAGATCGTGCTCGGGTTCTCGCACACGACCATCCGGCAGACGACGGCGGTGACGCCCGGGACATCGGTGTTGCACTGCCCGTAGCGGAACACGTTGCAGGCGACGCGCCGCTCGTCGCAGGTGGATCCCGCGCAGCGGCAGCCGCCGGGGTACGGCTGGCCGGGGAGGGCGTTGCAGTCGACGTAGTAGCGGATGCCGGATTCCGCGCACAGGTTGTGGCCCGGGTAGTCGGTGCACATCCACCAGCCTGCCGGGAAGGTCCCCGTCGGACAGCTGTTCTGGCCGTGGTTGATCTCGCAGCAGAACGCGGTGTATCCGTCCGTGCACGCGCCGTGCGAGCACTCCCCGGGGGTCATCGCCGCCAGTGCGGTGCCGGGGTAGAGCAGGTAGCGCAGCGGCGCCACGGTCAGCGCGGAGCCGGCCGCGGCCAGCCGGACGAGCATGCCTCGGCGCGAGAAGCGGCGCTCCAGGAACAGCGCCGAGCTCGTCACCAGCCGGTCGCTCGCGGGCCGGGTGGAGGGCGCGGCGGTGAACGTCGCCCGCCACACCTGCGCGGCAACCGCGGCCACCAGCAGCGCTGCCGCACCGGCGATCGGCCGATCGACGACCAACGCCGCCGGGGCCCTCGCCGCGGATGCGACCGCCGCCACCGCGACCGAGAGCGCCGCCGACAGCGAGGTGAGCGCGAGCTGTCGGCCACCGGCGTGTGCAGCCAGCCCGGTGGGCTCGCCGAAGCACCCACACCCGTCGGGCTGCTCACCGCGATGGCGCGAGTGGACCGCGGCGAAGCCGGCGAATACGGCCGCGAGGGCGATCGCGGCGATTCGCAGCGGCGCGAGGAGCACGCCGACCGCGAGCGCGAGCTCGCCCGCGCCCTGCACGCGGCGCCACCGATCGGTCGCCGATGGGGCAGCCCGGAGCTTGGCCGCGCCCGCTGTGGCGAGGACCAACCCGAGCATCGCGACCGCCGCGCTCGCCCAGACTTCACGCACTTCGCTCGCCACCGTCCACGATCCGTCCCCTTGATCCATCCGACGATCGGCGGCGGACACTAATCGAACGCCCGCTCGCTGTCACGCCCGAGCGCGGGGCACCGTTCCAAAGCGCGTGTTCCGGTGCCAAAGGCTCGGGTAGGCTCCGCGGGTCCCCGACGCGTAAGGATTCGCGATATGCAGCTTTTGCACATGACGAGAAGGTTTGCGGTGCTCCTCCTGCTCGCACTCTGCGCGGGCGGGGCGGCGCTGATCACGAGCGCCGCCGGAAGCGCGCGGCCGGTGGCTCACGCCGCGTTCGCTCAACAGTGCTCGGAGCGCTATCCGGCGACCCGCAACCGGTCGAACCCGCTCGACCTGAAGACCGCGCCGGGTGCCAACCCGCTGAACGGCGCGAACTTCTTCGTCCCCGGTCCCTACGAGGGCAACGCGGCGAGCGCGATCGCGTCGCTGGTGGGCCGCGACCCCGCGTCGCTCAGCCCGAGCGAGTCGTGGGCGCAGTTCTCCCAGCAGCTGAGTCAGGGCTCGCTGCACGCAAAGCTCGCCGCCGATCCGTCGCTCGCTCGCAAGGTGGCGCTGCTGTCGAAGATCGCCGCCGAGCCCCAGTCACAGCGCATATCCAGCGGCTCGTGGGGAGGCACTCCTGACGGCATCTTCAAGCAGACCCAGAAGATCTTCTGCCAGGTGATGCAGGCCGATCCCGGCACGGTCCCGATCTTCACCACCTACTTCCTGCACGCGACGCTCGGCGGCAACCCGACGCCGGCCCAGGTCCGCGCCTACATGCCGCTGTTCAAGGCGCGCGTGAACGCGATGGCGGCCGGCATCGACCGGCGCCCGGCGGTCGTGCTGCTCGAGCTCGACGGGATCGGCTCGACTCGCGGCATCGTGAAGACGGGCGCACTGCCGGAGTGGGAAGCCGCGCTGCGTTACGAGATGAACGCGATGCAGCGCCTGCCCCACACGGTCGTCTACGTCGAGGGCGGCTACTCGGACTCCAACTCCGTCGGATACACGGCGCGCGTGCTGAAGGCGATCGGGATCCACCGCGTCCGCGGCTTCTTCACCAACGACACGCACGACAACTGGACGATCAACGAGGATCGCTGGGCCACCGCCGTCGCCCGCCGGGTCGGCGGGACCCACTTCATCGTGAACACCGCGTCCAACGGTCGCGGCCCGAAGCTCAACCCGCATCCCTCCACGCAGGGCGTCGAGGATCTCTGCAACCCGCCCGGGCGGGGCCTCGGCATCCGCGACACGACCGACACCGGTCTCAAAGACGCCGACGCCTACCTGTGGGAGCACACCCCGGGCAACAGCAGCGGCTGTGGCGGAGGCCCGTCGGGAGGAACCTTCTGGCCGCAGTACGCGGAGGGGCTGGCGGCGCGCGCCAACAGCCAGCTCGGTCCCCGCCAGCCGAGCAAGCCGTACTGAACATAGGTCGGCCCCGGCTAGCCTGGGACGGATGGACCGTCCCCGCAGATCCTCCGCACCGCCGCGTCGCACGACGGTCGTCGAGACCAGCGTGCTCACCCCCACCCTCGTCCGGATCGTGGTCGAGGGGGAGGACCTCGCGGGCTTCTCCGCCGGCGAGTTCACCGACCACTACGTCAAGTGCTTCTTCGGAGACAAGACGCGCAGCTACACGGTGCGCGCGTTCGATCCTGACCGTCGGCGACTGACGCTCGACTTCGTCGTTCACGGCGACTCCGGCCTCGCGGGGCCGTGGGCCGCGGCGGCCGAGCCCGGAGACGAGCTGCTGCTCCGCGGACCGGGTGGTGGGTACACCCCGTCGAGCGACGCCGACTGGCATCTGATGGTCGGCGACGAGGCGGTGATCCCCGCGATCGCGGTGTCGCTCGAGCGCGTGCGGCCCGGGGTGCCCGTGTTCGTCGTGCTCGAGGTCGACGGCCCCGACCACGAGCTTGCACTCACCACGCCCGGCGACCTGCGGCTGACCTGGTTGCACCGCGAATTGGCGCCGGGTCTCGAGCCCGACCTGCAGCTCGACGCGCTCCGCGCGCTCGAGCTCCCCGCGGGCGAGGGTCAGGCATTCGTCCACGGCGAGGCCGAGGCCGTGCTGCGCGTCCGCCGCCATCTGATCCAGGACCGTGGCTTCACGCCGGAGCGCCTGTCGGCGACCGGCTACTGGAAGCAGCGCCACACCGACGAGGAGTGGCGGGCCTCCAAGCGCGAGTGGATCGCGCAGGCCGAGCAGGATCTCGTCGCCTGAGGGGCAGTCGCTACGGCGGGCGGTGGGCGGTGCCGCGGCTTGTGCGAGTGGTCCCCGTCCGGCGCAGTGATCCGTGACGAACGTCACCGGCGGGCACTGAACAGGAGGCGGGGCGTTTGTCGCACGTGTGCTGCCGTCCGTGGGCGTGTGGGTGATCGGGTGGTCCGGGCGGGCGGGATCTCGCACACGGCTTGTCTCCGCTTGGCGAGTGTGCGATTGGGCTCGCCCTGCGTGGCTATTTGCGCACACGCTCGTGGGCGCGGCGGTGCGTGGGAGAAGATTCGCGCCCCGCGCCCCCCGCGCCCCGCGCCCCGCGCCCCGCGCCCCCCGCCCCCGCCGCGCGCCCTGTCGGCCCGGCGGCCTCTCGCCTCGCGCTCCCGCGGCCCCACGCCCGCGCCCCCATGGCCTCCAGCCCCGCGCCCCCGCGGCCTCCCGCCCACACCCCCGCGGCCTCCCGCCGACGCCCGCGCGGTGCGCGGCGACCCAGACGCCGGACGCCGGCTACTGACGGGCCCCCCAGGCGGCGCGGGCCTCACCCACGCACCGCCAGGCGGCGTCCCGGTCGCTCCAGTCACCGACGTGCGAGTAGCGCCCCTCGTCGAGGTCCTTGTAGACGTCGAAGAAGTGGGTGATCTCTGCGCGCAGCTGGCCGGAGAGATCGCCGATGTCCCGGACCGTTGCCCAGTTGGGGTCGTTGCAGGGGACGCAGACGACGTGATCGTCGGGGCCCTTCTCGTCGGACATGCCGAACAGGGCGACCGGGCGGGCGATGATCACGCAGCCTGGGAAGGTGGGCTCGGAGACGCAGACCAGGACGTCGAGCGGATCACCGTCGGGGGCAATCGTGTCCGGCACGAAGCCGTAGTCGGTCGGGTAGACGACCGAGGCGGAGACGAAGCGGTCGAGCTTGATGGCGCCGAGCTCCGGGTCGAACTCGTACTTGTTGCGGCTGCCGCGCGGGATCTCGATCACGCAACGGAGGGTTTCGTCGTTCATTGACCGACGATTATCAGACCACGGTCGGCGTGCGGGGCCGCATAGACGGGTGTGATCGGGCCAGACGCGGTGTCTATGCACCGCGCGGAGTGCTTGACGTGGACATGGGCGCGGTGGTGGAATCGATCCCACGGGGATGAGTGAGGAGCAGCGACAGCCCATCCGAGGCGACGAGGCTCAGTGCGGGACCGCGGTGTACTGGTTCTGGAGCCGGGCTCCCGAACGCGCCGAGGCGGAGCGCCAGGTGCGCCAGATGGCCGACGCCGGCATCGAGCTGGTGATGATCCAGGCGCGGCTCTCGATGGAGCGTGAGCACTACCTCTCCGATGAGTACCTCCGCGGGTATCGCGGTGCGGTCGAGGCCGCCGCCGCGGCCGGGCTGAAGGTCGGGATCTACGACGAATACAACTGGATGAGCGGGCACGGCGGCGGGCGCACCGTGGAGGGCGCAAGTCATCTCCGGGAGCGGGTGCTGTTCTGGTCGACGGCGCCTGCCCAGGACCGGCGGGCGACGGTCTCGGAGATCCGCTCGGACTGGTTCGACGGGCTCGGCCCGGTCGGCACCCGCTGGATCTACGAGGACGGGGTGCGCCGCTTTGACGAGTGGGAGCTCGTCGCTGCGGTCGCCCACCCACGCGACGGCGAGATCGACCCGTCCGAGACGGTCGAGGTCACCGATTGGGCGAGCTGCGAGGGCGACGACGACGGGTGCGTCATGTCGCTCGCCGGCGGCGCGCCGGTCCCCGACGGCTGGACGGTCACCTACTTCGCCGCCGCCCGCTGCGCCAGCTCGCGCGCGATCAACTACCTCGACCCGGAAGCCGCCGAGCGCTTCCTCGACGTCGTCTACGAGCCGTACCTGGGCGCACTCGACGGGCTGATCGGCGACCCGGTGCAGAGCTTCTCCTTCGACCACCCCTACGGCGGCTTCTACGACTGGAGCGAGCGTGAGGGACCGGTGACGAGCGCCCTGATGTGGCATGCGGACGCCGGTCTCGCCGGCGATCCCGTCCTGTCGCCCGGCCAGTTGCTGCTCTCCGTCGTGCGAGATCTCGGGCCCGGCGCGATCAGCCCGCGCTGCCGCTTCTTCTTGGCCTACTCGGCGCGCGGGATAGAGAGCTTCTTCGGGACGCTCGCGCGTTGGACGCAGCGGCACGGTGTCGTTCTCACCGGCCACGAGCTGTTCGCCCATGTCGGCGGGTGGGAGCTCTACGGCGCGTTCCCGGATCTCGACATCCGCACGAACTTCGGCGGCGACCACTTCTCGATCGACCGCGCCCGCGCCGCGACGCTCGTCGACGCCTCCAACTTCTCCGCGCAGCTGTCGCCGATCATGGGGGATTCGGTCGCCCGCGCGCACGGCCGCTCGCGCTGCACGATCGAGCAGTACGCGGCCCGCTGGGAGCCGCCGGAGGACTTCGCCGCCGGCTACTGGGAGCTCACGCTGCGCGAACTGCGTCTGCAGGCGATGCGCCTCCACCTCCTGGGCGTCCGGCGGTTCCTGTTCCACGCGTTCGGCCAGAGCGAGGGCACCGCCGACAACGTCGAGCTGCTCGGCAACCCGCGCTTCGACTTTCCGCCGACCTGCAACTTCGAGCCCTGGTTCGACCACTACGCCGACCTGTCCGCTGAATCCAAGGCGGTATCGAGCTTCATCGACGGCGCCGAGCCGATCCGCGACGTGGCGCTCGTCTACCCGCTGCACACGCTGTGGGCGGAGGGACAGGCCCATGCGCACGGACCGCTGTTCGGTGCCTGGGCGGAGCTGCTGGCCCGCGGCGGAGTCGGATTCGACGTCGTGGAAGACCGCGCGCTCGACGCAGCCACCACCGTAGGCCCACAGTTGACGATCAACGGCCGCGGCTACAGCGCGGTCGTGCTGGCAGGTGTCTCGGTGCTCCCGTCGCCGCGCTCCGCCGACGTGCTCGAAGCGTTCGCATCGGCAGGTGGAGCGGTGCTGTCCAGCGGGCCGCTGCCGCGGGCGACCGCTGAGGGACCGGTCGACGGGCTGGCCGAGCGGATCGCCGCCGCCTGCGCCGAGCCTCCGAAAGACCCCGTTCCGGAGCAGGTGCCGGCCGCGATTCGCACGCGCCTGACCGGGCCGGCGCTCGACACGGGCGACGGGCCGGGGACGCTCTGGCGCTGGGTCGGTCGGGCCGGGGAGCGGACTCGCATCGTGCTGCTCAACGACGGGCCCGAGCCCCGCCGGGTGCGGATCACGCCGGGCGACGGATGCTGGGAGCTCGAGGCCGAGGAGATCGCCTGCCTGGAGCTCGTCGGCACCGAGGCGCAGAGGATCCCGCTTCCCGCCTCAGCGCCGCCAGTCCCGGCCGCCGAGCAGGCGATCGACCTGTGCGACGGCTGGACCCTCAGCGTGTCGGATGCGGGGGCGGTCACGATCGACCCCGGCCGGGGCTGGGAAGAGCAGGGCTTCGAGACCTTCGCCGGCACCGGGACCTACCGCTGCCGCTTTGACGGTCCCCCCGGCGCCCGCGACGCGGATCGTCTCACTCTCACCCTGCCGATCGTGGAATGCGCAGTGTCGGCTGAGATCAACGGCACCTCGCTCGGCGGGCGCGGTTGGCCGCCCTACCGGTTCGAGATCGCGCCCGGCGTGTTGCGCGAGCGCGGCAACGAGATCGCGCTGCACGTCGCAAACTCCGCCGCCAACCGCTACTACGCCGGTACCCGCTTTCAGCAGAGCCTGCAGCCGAGCGGCCTCGGGGCCGCTCCCGTGCTCGAGGTCGCCGAATGACCATCCTGCCCGACCGCGCCTGGTCGACCTGGGATCAGCGCTTCCCCGCGTGCGTGATGCACGTCCCCAGCCGCTTCGCGGTGCGGGTCGCCCTGTTCAGCGCCACCGAGAACCGCTACGACCCGTTCGATGCCGAGAACCAGCTCGCGTTCGAGCTCGGCGAGCACACCGTGGACGGCGACTACGTCGCGCTCCGCGTCCGGTCGGCGGGCACGACCCTGTCCGTCGAGTTCGCCAAGGGCGAGTGGTCGGGCGTCTCGGGCCGCGTGCGGATCGAGGAGCCCGGAGAGATGCTGTTCCGCTTGGGGATCATGGTCGAGGCCGGCTTCCTCGCCCCGGACCGCGCCGACCCCCGTGAGCCGGTGGATCGGATGGTCGACACCCCCGTCGCGTCGCATGGCACCGCCTCGGGCGCGCGGGGCGGCGGGACGCGCGAGCTCACGCTGCTCGACGCGGGTCACCTGATGGGCGACGAGGCGCGCGGTCGTTGGCGCAGCCAGTGGTTCCAACTCGCCGTCGCGCCGGTGCCCGCGCTCTCCGGCCAGTACGAGCGGCCCGCTGACGTCGCCGACGACCTCGAGCATCGGGGCTGGCTCTATCACCCGCCACCCCGGCCCGACGGCGACTGGGTGGCCTGCCGCTTCTACGGCAATCCGCGCGAGACGATCACGTTCGCTGTCAGCCAGGAGACCGACGCCGAGCGGGCCGCCGTCGCCGCCCGCGCGCGGCTGCGTGACGTCGAGGAGACGATCGACGAAGCGCGGGCGCGAGCTCTCGCCGCCGGGCCCCCCGCGGCCCGCGCGGTCCGCGACGTGATGGCGTGGAACACCGTCTGGGACGATGCCCACCAGCGGCCGTATACCGCTCTCAGCCGGGCCTGGTTGCGCGGCTTCGGCGGCTGGGGGATCTGGATGAGCGATGCGTTCTACAACGCGCTGCTGTGCACCCGCGCCGGGGATCCGTTCATGGCCCGCGCCAACCTCCACGCGGTGCTCTCCGGCCAGCAGGCCGCGGGCAACCTCGCCTGCCTGGTCGGGGGCGACGAGGAGTGGATCGATCGCACCCAGCTGCCGGTGGGTGCCTTCATGGTGTGGCGCACCTACCTGCTGTCCGGCGATCGCACGCTGCTCGCGGACGCCTACCCGGTCCTGCGCCGGCACCTGGAGTGGGTGGCACGCGAGCGTGACGGCAACGGCAACGGCCTGTACGAGTACGGATCCTCCCCGACCGGCGTCGCCCAGGGCACGTTCACCAAGCAGGGGGCGCTCAACGAGTCGGGGATGGACAACCTCGCGGTGTTCGACGAGGCGGTGTTCCGCAGCGACACCCACACGATCGACCTGGAGGAGCCGGGGCACAACAGCCTGCTGGCGCTCGAGTGGGAGATGCTCGGCCTGATCGCGCGGGAGATCGGGCGCCCCGCGCCGGAGGTCGAGTCGCACTTCGGCATCGCCCAGACGATCGCGCAGCGGATCTCCCGCGAGCTGTGGGACCCCGAGCGGGAGATCTTCGCCGCCCGCCGCTGGGACGGGACGTTCGCCGCCCACGTGTCGCCCACGAGCTTCTTCCCGCTCGTGGCGCGTGCGGCGACCGGTGAGCAGATCGACGCGATGCTCCGCCGCCACCTGCTCAGCGAGTCGGAGTTCTGGGGACCGCTGCCGCTACCCACCGCCCCGTTCAGTGACGAGGTCAACACAGAGGACAGCTACTGGCGGGGACGAATCTGGCCGCCGATGAACTTCTGGGTCTGGGAGGGGCTGCGGCGTGCCGGCCGCCACGAGGCGGCCGCCGAGCTTTCGCGCCGGTCGTGGGAGATGTACGAGGCGGAATGGAGCGAGAAACGCCATTCGCACGAGAACTTCAACAGCCGAGACCCCGCTGCCCACGAGGCGCACGACTCCGATCCGTTCTACTCGTGGGGTGCGCTCATCCCGTTCATCTATGAGGCGGAGCGCGCAGATGTGAGCCCCTGGGACGGGCTGTGCCTGGGCGACCCGAGCGGTGCTGACGCGGCGCTGGAGCTGGGCGGGCGCAGCTACCGAGTGTGCACCGCCGGGGAGCGCATGAGCGTGCTCGCCGACGGCCACGAGGAGCTTGCGGTCTCGCCGCCGGCGCGCGTCTCGCGGCTTGTCCTCACCGGCGAGATGACCGAATTCCACATCGACGGCGAGCCGGTCGCCGTCGAGCTGCCGAGGCGGGTGGGTGGGGTCGTATCAATCACCGTCGACGGCGAGCCTCGCATCGTCGAGGCCTCCGGCGAAGGCAGCGTCCACGTCCCCGCCGTTCGCGGCCGGGTCCGGGTGCAGTACGAGGCAGGCGACAGCCGGGAAGTCAACTGAGACGAGGAGGAACGCAGTGTCCACCATCAGCCAACCGCCGATCGAGCAGCCGATCGTCCCGACCAACGTGCCCCGGGGCATCGAGGCCAACGGGATCAACACGATCCGAGAGGAGGAGCGCAAGGGCCACCCGCGTGACCTGTTCCTCCCCTGGTTCGCCTCCAACGTCGGCGTCTTCGGGATCAGCTACGGCGCCTACATCCTGTTCTTCGGGCTCTCGCTCTGGCAGGCGCTGCTCGCGGGAGTGCTCGGCGTCGTCGCCTCGTTCCTGCTCGTCGGGCTCGTCGCCCTGGCCGGGCCGCGCGGTTCAGCGCCGACACAGACCGTCTCCCGCGCGGCGTTCGGGGTCCGCGGCAACCGCGTTTCGGCGATCCTCGCCTGGCTGCTCACCGTCGGTTGGGAGATCGCGCTGGTCGTGATCGGCACGCTCGCGTTCGCCACCGTGTGCGGCAAGCTCGGGCTCGGCTCCGGAACCGGAGTGAAGATCGTCGGCATCGCGATCATCACCGGGCTCACGCTGCTCGGCGGGATCACCGGCTTCGACCTGATCATGCGCATGCAGGGCCTGATCACCGTGGTCGGGGCCATCCTCACCATCATCGTGATGGCGCTGACCGCCTCGCACATCCACTTCTCGACGGTGACCGCACTGCCCAACGGGACCACCCCGTCGTTCATCGGCGCGATCGTGCTCGCCGCGACCGGCTTCGGCCTCGGGTGGGTGTACGCGGGCGCGGACTACTCCCGCTACCTGCCGCGCAATTCCTCGAAGCGGGGCATCGTGGGGTGGACGACGCTCGGCGGCGCGCTCGGCCCGGCGATCCTGCTCAGTTTCGGCGTCCTGCTGTCAGGCTCCTCGAAGTCGCTGCTCAACGGCATCTCTGCCGATCCGGTCGGCGCGCTCACCCAGGTGATGCCCCACTGGTTCCTCGTGCCGTTCATCGTGCTCACGGTGCTCGGCCTGGTCGCCGCGACCGTGATGGACGTCTACTCCTCAGGCCTGAACCTGCAGGCCGCCGGCCTGCGGCTTCCGCGCCACCTCGCGGCCTCGGTCGACGGCACGCTGATGACGCTCGGGTCGATCTACGTCGTCTTCATCGCCAAGGCGAACTTCCTCGCCCAGTTCGAAGGCTTCCTGATCACGCTCGGAGTCCCGGTCGCGGGGTGGATGGGGATCTTCCTCGCCGACCTGTTGCTGCGCCGTCGTGACTACGTGGAGACCGACCTGTACAACCCGCGCGGGCGCTACGGCGACGTTCGCGCCTGGCCGCTCGCGCTGCTGGCGCTCGCCACCGCCGTCGGCTGGGGGATGGTCATCAATACGTCTGCCGGATGGCTGAACTGGCAGGGCTACCTGCTCGGCCCGCTCGGGCTCGGCGGCAAGACCGGCACCTGGTCGGGTGCCGACCTGGGCGTCGTGGTGGCAATCGTGATCGGCTTCCTGGGCACGCTGCTCACCCGCTCGCAGGTCGAGCATCAGGAGTCGCTCCCGGTGCCGGGACCGGAATCGGCGGTCGCGCCGGCGGTGGGCGGGGCCGTATCAGGAGGTCGCTGAGCACCCGCGGATACAGCGCCGACCGAGATGCTCGAGACGGATCACGCCCGCGTGCGCCTGCGCGACGTCGCGCAGCGCGCCGGCGTGTCGACCTCGACCGCCTCGCGCGTGCTGTCGGGGAGCCCGCGGGTCTCCCCGGCGGCGCGGCGCGCCGTGCTCGAGGCGTCGGATCGGCTCGGCTATCGCGGCGATCGCATCGCCCGGGCGCTGCGAACGCGGCGGACCGGCACGATCGGGATGCTCGTCCCGGACATCGCCAATCCGTTCTTCGCCGAGCTGATCGAATCGGTCACCCGGGAGCTCGAGGCCGTCGGGATCGACCTGCTGCTCGCCGACTCGCACGGCTCGGCGGAGGCCGAGGCGCGGTGGCTGGTCGGGCTCAGCGAACGGCGGGTCGACGGGCTGCTCGTCGTCCCGGTCCATCACCATCGCAGCCGGGCGGCACTCGAGCGGGCCGCCCACGGGCCGCCGCTCGTCCAGCTCGACCGCGAGGTCGACGGGCTGCCCGCCGACTTCGTCGGGGTCGACAACGACCGCGGCTGCACCGAGATCGCCGCCCATCTCACCGAGTGCGGCGTCGAGCGCGTGGCGGTGATCGGCGGCCCGGAATCGAGCTCGACGGGCCGGGCGCGTGCACTCGCATTCGATCGTGCGGTCGCCGGCTCCCGCTCACTGACCGTCTCGGTGCGGGAATCGGGCGAGTTCTCCACCGCGTTCGGTCGTGAGGCGGCGCGACGGATCCTGCGCGGGGGTCCGCCCGATGCGATCGTGTGCGGGTCGGACATCATCGCCCTCGGAGTGATGGCCGAGCTGCGGCGCTGCCACGTAGCAGTGCCGGGCGACGTGCTCGTCACCGGCTTCGACGGGATCATGATGGCCGAGCTGACCGAGCCGGCGCTCACGACCGTCGTGCAGCCGTCGGGCGCGATCGCCGCCGAGGCGTGCCGGATGCTCGAGCTGCGGCTGGGCGGCGACGATGCGCCCGTCCGTCACAGCCTCGTCGCTCCGCGCCTGGCGATCCGGGGCTCGACGCGCAGGCACCGCCCCGATGTCGCGCAGGGGGCGCCGTGACCCCGGAGGTCGCGTCCGTCGGCAGCCTCAATCTCGATGTGACGATCACCGTCGAGACGCTGCCGGCCCCCGGCGAGACCGTGCTCGGGACCTCCTCGGCGCGAGCGGGTGGAGGAAAGGGTGGCAATCAGGCGGCGGCCGCGCGGGCCGCCGGTGCGAGCGTGGCGATGGTCGCGCGCGTCGGTGACGACGATGCGGGCCGGCTGATGCTGGAGGACCTCGTC
The DNA here is from genome assembly GCA_036501965.1 of Solirubrobacteraceae bacterium. Lineage (GTDB taxonomy): Bacteria > Actinomycetota > Thermoleophilia > Solirubrobacterales > Solirubrobacteraceae > Palsa-465. Next base: position 190,343 of record DASXZK010000049.1, on the reverse strand, counting down.
AGTCGCGGCGTCGACGTGGCCGCGGTCGCGCGCGTCGCGGGCGAGTACAGCGGCAGCGCGACGATCGCCGTCGACTCGCGGCACGGCGAGAACCTGATCATCGTCGACCCGGGTGCCAACGGTGCGCTCGAGCCTGCGGACGTCCGAGTCGACGCGGTGCGCGACGCGTCGGTCGTGCTCGCCCAGCTCGAGGTGCCGATCCCGGCCGTGCTGGCGGCGGCCGAGCATGCCCGGGGGCGGTTCATCCTCAATCCATCGCCCGCGGTGCCGTTGCCGCCGGCGCTGCGCGAGCGAGTCGGGGTGCTCGTGCTCAACCAGTCCGAGCTCGGCATCCTCGCTGGCGTTGAGACGCCTCGGGATGTTGCGGAGGCGACGGCCGCGTTGGCCGCGCTCGGCCCGCCGGGTCCGACGATCGTCACGCTCGGTGCGGCCGGCGCGCTCGTGCACGACGGGGGCTCGTTGCATGAGCTGGCGGCGCTGCGGGTCACGCCGATCGACACGACCGGTGCGGGCGACTGCTTCTGCGGAATCCTCGCCGCACGCCTGGCGGCCGGTGACTCGCTCGTGGAGGCCGCACGCCTGGCGAGCGCCGGTGCGGCGCTCGCGACCATGGCGCCAGGCGCGCGCGGCGCGCTGCCGGGCCTTGACGAGATCCGGGACGCGGCAGCGGGGCTCGACGCGGGCTGACGAGCGTGCGAGGCGGCAGGCTGGGAAGGTTGTTGACCGTGAGGGTCACAAAGGCTCCCAGCGTGGGGGCGCCGCGATGCTGGGAAGGTTGTTCGACCTGAGGCCGAAAAGGTTCCCCGCATCGTCTCCCGGCGCCGGCTCAGCTGCGCAGGTAGTAGCGGCCGCGCGTGACCTGCGCCATCAGAGCGTGGACGACCACCGCGACCCCGAAGGCGATGAACCCGGCGAGGTCCTTGACGTACGCGTTGGACACCGCGTAGTGCAGCGCCGAGCCCGTGCCGACGGCGACCGCCAGCGCGATTGGACCGACCGGGTTGATCAGCCACAGCCGCTCACGGTCACACTCGATCCGGCCGCGCACCAGGCCCATCAGCCGCCGCACGATGAGCAGGTCGCAGACGACCGTCCCCACCCAGCTCAGCAGGAAGATGCCGTCCCACTCCAGGAACGAGAGCAGATGGGTGAGGATGTTGGCGAACATCAGTCCGACCGAGCCGGCGGCGATCACCGCGACCGACACGATCCGGCTCGGTGACCAGTGGAGCGCGCGGGTGAACACGTTGGAGAGGGCGACCGATCCCGAGTAGACGTTCGTGAGGTTGATCCGGACCTGGGTGACCCACGCGAACACCACCCCGAATCCGAGGCCGAGCAGACCGACGAAGTAGATGCCCGGGTTCGTCTGCCCGGTGATCAGAGTGAAGAAGATCCCGAGCGGGAAGGCGACGAAGAACATCAGCGCGTAGGGCAGCACGACGGTGAGGAGCGCCCGGCGGCGCGGCGACTCCGGTCCCGCAAAGCGCGCGTAGTCGCTGAACTCGAGCGGGTTGAGGCCAATCGTGCCCGCCACCCCGCCGAGCACCCCCGCGACCCCGGCGGCGCCGGTGATCGCGTGCGGCGGCACCGCGTCGAACAGGTGACCAGGGAACCCGCCGTGGCGGTTTAGCGCCGTCGCGATCGCCACCGCGATCAGCACCAGGTAGATCGGAAGTGACACCCACATCGTCACCGACAGCTGTGTCATCCCGTACCACGTGAGCGGAATGAACACCAGCCCGACCACCACGTACCAGACGCCGATCGGCAGTCCCCATACCTGCTCGATCGAGGTCGCGAGGATCTGTCCCTCGAGCGCGGCGTAGATCACGAACGTGGCCGCGTAGAGCAGCGCGGTCACCGCCGAGCCGGCGTAGCCGTAGCCGCAGCCACGGGTGAGCAGGTCGGAGTTCAGCCCCTCGCGTGCGGCCGCCGAGGTGGTGACGAGCGTGAGCGCGGTGATCAGCACGAATCCGACCCCCAAGCCGATCCAGGTCGCCGCCGCGCCGTAGGACAGCAGGTAGTCGCCGCCGGTCGTCGGGAAGAAGAACGCGGTGATGATCCCGACGAGGACCATCATCACCGCACCGCCGCTGCGCCTGCGGGCGGCGGGAAGTCGCTCCCGGACGTAATCTTCGCGCCGCCGCGCCCGCTCCTCGGGCGTGACGGTTCCTCCGTCTGGCACGGTCGTGCGGACCTGCGTTGACATCGCCTCTTCTCCCTTTAGATCATCGTGTAGCCACCGCTCACCGAGAGCGTCTGGCCGGTGACATAGGACGCGCGGTCCGAGGCGAGCAGCAGCACCGGCCCGACGAGGTCCTCGGGCGTGCCCAGTCGCCGCAGGGGGTAGCCCCGCGCGATCTTGTCGAGTGTCTCCTGCGAGAACTGCTGCCCCTGGTCGCCGGCCCAGACCGACCCCTCGCCGGAGGTCTCGGGTTGCCCGGGTGTGAAGCCCGGGCAGACGACGTTGAGCGTGATGTTGTTGCGGCCGACCTCCTTGGCGATCGCCTTCGACATCGCGATCACCCCGGCCTTCGTGCCGGAGTAGACGGCCTCGCGCCACTCACCGATCCGCCCTGCGTCGGATCCGATCGAGACGATCCGGCCATACCCCCGCTCGACCATGTCGTCGAGGACTGCTCGCGTGAAGTTGATGAAGCCCCAGAAGTCGATCGCGATCTCCCGCTCCCACTCCTCGCGGGGCTTGTCGCGGAACAGGCGGTCGACGGTCCAGCCGGCGCAGTTGACGAGCACGTCGATGGGGCCGCGTTCCTGCAGCGTGGCCGCCACCGTCTCCTTCACGTTGGCGTCGTCGGTGACGTCGGTGCGCCGTACCGCGATCCGCCCCTCGGGGGCCTCGGCGCGGACGCGCTCGGCCTGCGCCTCGTCGATATCGGCGATCGTCACGTGTGCACCCTCTTGCGCGAACGCCAGCGACAGCGTCCGGCCGATGTTGGAGGCGCCGCCGGAGATGATGACGGTGCGGTCAGCGAGCCCGAGGTCCATGCTGTGCTCCCTTCTCGATGGCGGGCAGGATGTGCTCCCGGATGGAGGACAGCCGCTCCAGGCGGCCGGTCCCCATCAGCGGGAAGATGAGCGTGTCGACGCCGGTGTCGAGCAGCCCGCGCACGCGCGTTCTGCACTCCTCGGGCGAGCCCGCGACGGCGAGCGTGCGCACGAGCTCGTCGCTCACGGTGCCCTGGTGGCCGGCGCGGGTCGAGAGGTGCTCGCCGTAGTCGTAGTCGGCCTTGGCCCGCGCGAGCTCCTCCGCAAACGGTTCGAGGCTCGCCGGCAGGTCGACGGCGTCGGCCTGCAGCCGCGCCTGCGCGCTCGCCCAGGAGCGGACGTCGCGCAACGCGCGTTCGGGGTCGTCGCTCATCGACAGAGTGGTGATGAAGCCGACCGTGATCTGTGACCGGTCGCGGCCTCCGCGCGCCAATCCCTCCTCGATCCAGCCGAGCTGGCGGGCGAGCAGGTCGGGCTGCGCGGGGCCCATGACGATCGCGCCGTCCGCCAGCTCACCGGCGAGTCGGCACATCCGAGGCTGGCTCACCGCGAGGTGGACGGGCGTGGCGGGCGCGGACTGGGCGAGCTCGTACTCTCGTCCCTCCCACGTGCCCGTGCGGCCATTCAGCGCCTCGGCGAAGAACCGGAGCGCCTCGCGCACCTCGGCCACCTTCGAGGGCTTGCGGCCGAGCCCGTACACGGCGGAGTCGCCGGCACCGAGACCGAGCGCCGCGCGCCCGCCGCTCAGCTCCGAGATGGCCGCGATCGCGTTGGCGGTGACGGTCGGGTGGCGGGTGTGGAGATTGGTGACGCCGGTCCCGAGCGTCATCCGCTCGGTGCCGAGCGCCGCCAGCGCGAGCCCGGCGTAGACGTCCTTCATCGCCAGCTGGGAGTCGATCAGCCACATCTCCGAGACGCCGTCCTGCTCGGCCTCGCCGCAGAAGCGCATCCAGTCGCGGAGCGATTCACGAGGACTGATTCCGATGCTGATGCTGATCGACATGTCGGTCACGCTCCTGCGGCTGCGGCCGCGGTGATGCGGCGGATGGCTTCGGCGGTCTCGTCGGGCCGCTCGACCGGGAGCGGGTGGCCGGCTCCGGGCAGAATTTCCAGACCGCTCCCGGCGATCCGCTCGGCGATGATCTCGGCTGCCCGTGGCGGGCAGTGCTGGTCCTGGTCGCCGGCGAGGATCGTCGTCGGCGAGGTGATGTGGGCCAGCTCATCGTCGAGCGGGTGCTCGCGCAGGGCGGCCATCGCACGGCAGGCGTTCGCATAGCCGCGCGGGTCGCGCGTCGAGGCGCGGCGGATGTGCAGCCCTGCCGGAGTCTCGTCGGGCCGCGCGCGATAGACGTCGGCGGTGTCCTGATCGAGCGTGTCGCGCAGGCGCTCGTCGCCATCGTCGACCATCGCCGCGCGCTCCAGGTACCAGCCCTGGGCCGCGCCGCCCACGCGGCTTGAGGTCGCCACCAGCGCAAGCGCCGCGACGCGCTCGGGGGCGTCGATCGCCGCGCGCATCGCGATCGTGCCGCCCAGCGAGAACCCCGCGACCACGCACCGCTCCAGCTCGAGCGCGTCGCACAGCGCGAGCAGATCACCGCCGAGCTGCGCGAGCTGTCCCTCGGGGGAGCCGAGCGAGCTCTCGCCGTGGCCGCGCAGGTCGTAGAGGATCACACGGTGGTCGAGCATCAGCCGTCCGGCGACGTGGCGCCAGGCGCGGTGGTCGTCGGCGAGGCCGTGGATGAGCACGACCGGCGGGCCGACCCCGACGTCGTGCCACGCGGTCTGGATATCGCCGGTCTGCGCTTTCATCGTGGCTCCTCGGGGTCGGTGGCGTCGAGCGAGCGGCGCAGCCCCTGGCGGTCGACCTTCCCGGTCGGACCGAGCGGCAGCGCGTCGATCAGCTCGACCTGCTCGGGCCACTTGTAGCGCGTGAGCTGGCGCTCGCCCAGGAATGCGGCGAGCTCGTCCAGCCCGAGCTGCGGGTGACCCGCGGCGGTCGGCACGATGAAGGCGACGGCGCGCTCGCCGAGGTCCGGGTCGGGCCGGCCGACGACGCAGGCATCACCGATCGCGGGGTGCTCACGCAACAGCGCCTCGACCTCGAGCGGGTTGATGTTGTTGCCGCCACGGATGATCGTGTCCTTGATTCGCCCGGTGATGTGCACATAACCGTCCCGGTCGAGGAAGCCGAGGTCGCCGAAGTGCGCCCAGCCGTCGGCGTCGTAGGGACCGCTGTCCTCGCCCCAATAGCGGTCCTGAACGAGCGGGCCGCGCATGCAGATCTCACCCGCCTCGCCGGCGGGAACGGCGCGTCCGTCCGGTGAGACGATGCAGAACTCCGCGGTCTCGTGCGGGCGTCCCACGGTGGTCCACCGCTTCTCAGCCGGATCCCCTGGATCGGGGACGGCGAGCTGACCGATGTCCATTGCGCCGTAGAAGCTCCCGATCGGGCTGTGGGTGCGGGACTCCCACTCACGGGCGACCGCGGGCGGCAGCGGTGCCCCGGCCGACACGGTGAGTCGCAGATCGGTGAGCGCCGTCGGGTCGAATGCGGGGCTGTGGAGCAGCCGGCCGATCATCGTCGGTACGCCGCCCAGGATCGTGGAATGACTGTCGCCGGCGATCGTGAGTGCGGCCTCGGCGTCGAAGCGGCGCTCGCCGAGCATCACCAGGGTCGCGCCGCGGCGCAGCGCGTACAGGCACATCTCGCCGACGCCCTGGGTGATCGGCGACATCGGGAACATGCGATCGCCGGGCTCCACGCGCAGCCGGGTGGTGAAGCCTTCGAACGTGAGCTGCTTCAACCGCGCGCTCAGCGAGGCGAGCTTGGGCAGGCCGGTGGTACCGGAGGTGAGCGCGATCTGGACGATTCGATCGGGGTCGGGGTCGGGGTCGGGGTCTGAGTCGGAGTCTGGGTCGAGCGCTCGCGCCGGCGGGGTGGCGGTTCGCTCCCCATCGAGGTCGGCCGCGGCGAGCAACGCCGGCGCGTCTCGGAGGTCGGCTGCGACCGCGGCGATCCCCTTGCCGGCCGGCGAGTCGTCGGTCACGAGCAGCCGTGCGCCCGAGCGCTCGAGCACCGAGGCGAGCTCGCGGTGGCCGATGCCGAGCGGAAGCGGGAACAGTACGGCGCCGCTCGCCGGAACCGCGATCTCCAACGCGATGTAGAGCGCGACGTTGGGCAATGCGACCGCGACGACGTCGCCGGTCCCGATCCCTTCCTGGGTGAGTCGTGCGATGAGGGCGCATACGCGGTCGCGCAGGGCGGCGAACGACTGCTCGCTGTCTTCGTCCCAGACGGCCGGAGCGTCGGGCGTGCGTGCGGCGTTGAACTCGAGGTAGCTGAGCGCGTCAAACGGCCGAGGCTCGGCAGGCTCGCTGAGTGCCGCCGCTACCGCGGCGCCCGGCGCGTCCCCGGCCGTGTCCGGCGCGCCCCCGGCCGTGTCCGGCGCGACCCCAGCCGTGTCCGGCGCGCCCTCGGCTGTACCCGGCGCGCGAGAAATCTGTCCTGACGGGACCGTTTTGTCGACCGACGGGTCGCTCATGGGGTCCGAGGGTGCAGCCGGGTCGCTTGTCGCACCCGCCGACGGGAGTCAGCTGGTGTGTGCGTAGTGACCCGCAGGGCGGGGTCAAGTGCGCACCCACCGACGGGCGCCGGGGCGAGTGCGCGTTGAGGCGCGGTGGGCGGTGAGGATCGACCACACGCTCTCTGACAGCGTCGGGCGGGCGAGAAACGTCGCCTGGCTCGTGCATCGCCTGCTGTTGAGGTTCGCCCCGAGGCGCAACCATCCGGCGTGACGGAGACGTCGCTCATCGACTTTCCGCCATCTTTCTGTCCGCCGCCGCCGCGGCCGCCACTTTGGCCGCAAGGTCGTCGTTCATCTGCCACGCCTCGGTCTCGTCGCCCCGCGCCACCTGCCGCGCGAGCGTCACTGACGCGTTCACCGCCGCCGCCGGGCGCTCGGCGATCACCGCGGCCAGCGACAGCGCGGCCGGCAGAGCGCCGCCCGGCTCGACGACCCGGTTGACGAGCCCGAGCGCGAGCGCACGGTCGGCGTCGATCCGCTCGCCGGTGAGCACCATCTCGATCGCGAGCGCGGCCGGGATCCGCCGGGGCAGACGCACCAGACCGCCCGAGGCAGCAGTCAGGCCGTGGCCGACCTCGGGCAGAGCGAACCTCGCGGCCCGTGAGGCGACGACCAGGTCGCAGGCGAGCACGATCTCGAAGCCGCCGCCGATCGCCGCTCCCTCGACGGCCGCGACCACCGGCTTGGGGAACGAGCGCCGCACCAGTCCGGCAAAGCCACCCGGCACCGCGTTGATCCGGGGCGCGAGGCCCTCGCGCACCGCGCCGAGGTCCATGCCGGCGCAGAACACGCGATCGCCGGCGCCAGTGAGCACGACGACGTGCGTCGCCGGATCCGCTGCCAGCTCGTCCAGTGCGTTCGACAGCTCCAGGGCGGTTTCGAGGTCGATCGAGTTGGCCTTGTCCGGCCGGTCGATCGTGAGGACCGCCACGGGTCCCTCGTGTGTTCTCTCCGTTCCCATGTCCTGGCCGGCCGCTGCCGTGGTCCGGCCCTCTCCGACCCTACGGGCCGCGCCACCGAGGGCAAGACGAAATCGTGATCCGGCTATAGGTTCTGTCTATGTCGGGCCACCTCGCACGGGGGACATGCCGTACGGTGCCGGAACGCAATGGCACGTGACGAGCCCCTGCTGATCGAGGAGCGCGACGGGATCACCATCCTGTCGCTCAACCGCCCCCAGCGCCGCAACGCGATCGACGCGGCGCTGGCCGGGGCGCTCCGGGGTGCGTTCGAGGCAGCCGGCGCCGCTCGCGCGATCGTGGTGCGCTCGGCGCACGCGGGGATGTTCTGCTCCGGGGCGGACCTCGGCGTGGGCGACGACGAGCGCGCGCACGTGAGCCGCGAGCTGTACGTCCTCTACGGGCAGATGATCGCGACCGGCGCGCCGATCGTCGCCGCGCTCGACGGGCCCGCGGTCGGCGGCGGCGCTCAGCTCGCCGTCGCCTGCGACCTCCGGGTGGCGGGCCCGGGCGCCTCGGTGCGCTTCCTCGGCCCGGGCCACGGGCTGGCCGTCGGCGCGTGGGCGCTGCCGTCGCTCGTCGGCCGCGGCCGCGCGCTCGACCTCTGCCTGACCGGACGCACCGTCCAGCGCGACGAGGCGCTCGCGATTGGCCTCGTCGACCGTCTCGCCGACAACGCGAACGCGGCGGCGGCCGAGCTCGCCACCGCGCTGGCCGCACTCGAGCCGGACGCGGTCGCTCGCGTGAAGGCGGTCGCCGCCCGCGCCCTCACGGACGGCGCGGCGTCGGCGCTCGCGCTCGAGGCGGATGGCAACGCGCGCTGGCGCGGCGGAACGCCCGGGCTTCGGCGGCCGCGGTCCGCCGAGCGAGCCTCGCGCGACGGTTCGGGCCGATGACGCTCCGCCAACTCGAGTACCTGGTCGCGATCGCCGAGACCGGCTCGTTCACGCTCGCCGCCACGCGCCTGCACGTCTCACAGCCGACGCTTTCCCAGCAGATCCGCACACTCGAGCTCGAGACCGGCGTGCAGCTGATCGAGCGGCTCTCCCGAGGGGTGCGGCTGACGCCCGCGGGCAAGGCGATGTACGCCGAGGCGCAGGCGACGCTCGCCTCGGCACGGCGCGCGCTGGACAGCAGCCGGCGCGCCGCGGCGCAGGAGCCGCAGCTGCTGACGCTGGCGACGGTGCGCTCGCTCGCCGCGGCGGTTCTGCCGGTGACGGTCAAGCGCTGGCGCGAGCGCCACCCCGAGATGTCGGTGCGGATGCTCGAGTTCGCCAGCCGCGTGCACGTCGCCGCCGCCGTGCGGGAGGGCCGCGCGGATCTCGGAATCGGACCGCTCCCCGACGAGTGGGCGGGCGCGCGGATCGAGCTCGGGTGGGAGCAGCTCGTCCTCGTCCTGCCGCCGACCGACCCGGTCGCACGAACCACCGGTGACGTGCGGTTGGAGGCGCTGGCCAGCCGCGACTGGGTGCTCTACGAGGCCGGCCACGGGCTCGGCGACCAGGCGCTCGCCGCCTGCCAGGCGGCCGGGTTCGACCCCCAGCCCGCGGTGCAGACCGCGTCGGTCGAGGTGGCGGCGAGGCTTGCGGCCGCCGGGATCGGCCCGGCGCTGGTCCCGATCAAGAACGTGCCCGGCGACCTGCTCCAGAACGTCCGCTGGATCGACCCGCCGGTGACCTGGCGCGTGTGGGCCTACACGGTCGCCGACACGTTCAGCCGGCCCGCTGCGGCGTTCGCGCGGATCCTGGTCGAGGGGCCGTGGCAACGGCGCTCCGACGCCGCTCCCTGATTCAGGTGGTGAGCCGCGCCACCGCGGCGAGCACGGTGTCCTCGTCGCGACCGGCCAGCTGAACGCCGGTCCCGTCGATCGGGATGACCGCGGAGGCGAGTCCGGCGATGTTCATCGGGGCGACGAGCCGGCTGAGACGGCCGATGACCTGACTGTCGGGCAGCTCGCGCGGAGGCGGCGCCATTGCCAGCGCGGGCAGCACCAGCACGCAGCCGTCCCCGAGCGCTGCGTGCAGCTCACCGCCGAGCTCGGCGAGCCGGGCCCGTGCCGCGTCCACCTCGGAAGCGGGCCGGCGCTCGGCGTGCGCGTGGGCCTCGGCGAGCTCTTCGCCGACGGCGTGCCCGGGATCCTTGGCGGGGTACAGGCCGGCCTGCCTGTGGGCGTGCAGCGACTCGTCGTCGATGACGATCGCGCGCAGCGGCGCCCACTCGCGCAGCGGCCCGAGTGGCAGCTCGCGGACCGGCAGTCCGAGCTCCTCGACGGCCACCGCTGCGGCGGCGAGCTCGGAATCGTCGACGCGGCCGAGCGCCTCCCCGCCGCAGACCAGCACCGTCGAGAGCGCTCGCTCGCCGGGTGCGGCGCCCGATAGGGCGTGCCAGGCGAGCGGCAGGTCGCCGGGCTCACGGACCAGCACCCCAAGCGTGTCGAAGCTGCGGCTGTTCGCCAGCACGCCGTCCATCGGCAGGCGGCCGTTGCGGCCGATCAGCCCGCAGATGCCGCAACAGGCCGCCGGAATGCGCACGCTGCCCGCGGTGTCGGTGCCGAGCGCGATCGGAACCGCACCGACGGCGACCGCCGCCGCCGAGCCGCCGCTCGAGCCGCCGGCGGTGAGGTCCGGGCGGCGCGGGTTGCGCACCGCCGGCGTGGTCACCCCGGACCCGAGCTCGTGGGTGGCCGTCTTGCCGACCGGGATCGCGCCACGCGCGCGCAGGCCCGCCACCACCGCTGCGTCAGCGGCTGCGGGCGGGGCGTCGTCGAGCGCATGGGTGCCGCCGCGCGTCGGCAGGCCCGAGACGTCGACGAGATCCTTGATCGCGATCGGCACTCCGTGCAGCGGCGCCGGCTGGGGCTCGTGCGCCTGCCGGCGCGCGCCGTCGGCGTCCACAGCGACGAACGCGCCCAGCTCCTGGGTGGCCTCAACCCGCGCCAGACATGCCTCCAGCAACTCGGCGGGCGTGATCTCGCCCGCGCGCAGCCCCGCGACGGACTCGCGCAGCGAGAGGGCGGCGAGTGATCCGCTCATCGCGGCGGCAGCCTAGCTGCCGCACCATAGGCTGCAGCTATGAGTGGATAGCGAGGCGGTGTTGGCGCTCGTTTCACACCACGGTTACCGTCGATCTTTCGTGGACCCGGTCTCCATCAGCATCGAGATCAACGGCGCGGTGTTCGAGCGCGAGGTCGAGCCCCGCATGCTGCTCTCGGACTTCATCCGCCATGAGGCGCATCTGACCGGGACGCACGTCGGCTGCGAGCACGGTGTGTGCGGCGCCTGCACCGTGCAGCTGGAGGGCGCGCCCGTGCGGGCCTGCCTGCTGCTCGCGATCCAGGCCCACGGGCGACGGGTGCGCACAGTCGAGGGGCTCGCCGCAGAGGACGGCACGCTTCACCCGCTGCAACAGGCCTTCCACGAGACACATGCACTCCAGTGCGGGTTCTGTACGCCGGGCTTCCTGATGGCGCTCGAGCCGATGCTCGACCGTGCCGGGGAGCTCGACGACGCGCGTTTGCGCGAGCTGATCGGCGGCAACCTGTGTCGCTGCACGGGCTATGACTCGATCGTGAGTGCGGTGCGGCTCGCCCACGAGCGCATGGCGCAGGCCGGCGAGCTCGACCCTCCCGTGCCGCCTGCGGCCGATCCGGATCAGGCGCGTCAGCCCACACCGCCCGGACCTGCGTGGCGCCGCCCGGTCCCCGCCGCGGTCGGGTTGCTGGCGCTCGTCGCTGGGGCGGCCGCCGGGCTGCGACGCCGATGAAGCCGGCGCCGTTTCACTACTTCGCCCCGGAGACCGTCGCCGAGACGCTCGAGCTGCTCGCCGGCCACGGCGCAGAGGGGAAGGTGCTCGCCGGCGGGCAGAGCCTGATGCCGATGCTCAACTTCCGCCTCGCGCGACCCGAGACGCTGATCGACATCAATAACCTCGCCGAGCTCTCCTACATCGCCCGGCGCGACGGGGAGCTCCGGATCGGCGCGCTCACCCGCCACGCCGAGCTCGAGCGCTCGGCGCTTGTCGCCGAGCATTGGCCGCTGCTGATCGAGGCACTGCGCTGGCTCGCTCATCCGCCGATCCGCAACCGCGGGACGATCGGCGGCTCGGTGGCCCACGCCGACCCCGCCGCCGAGTTGCCGGTCGCGCTCACCGCGTTCGATGCCCGCTTTCTCGCCGAGTCGCATCGCGGCCGCCGGCTGCTCGATCCGGGCGAGATGTTCGCCGGCCTGCTCCAGTCCGGCCTCGAGCCCGACGAGCTGCTCGTCGAGATCCGGGTCCCGGCCGTTGCTCCGCCGAGTGGTTCCGCGTTCGTGGAGCACGCCCGCCGCCACGGCGACTTCGCGCTCGGCGGCGCCGCCGTCGTGCTCGGGCGCGACGGCGATCGCTGCCGCGAGGGCGGCGCCCGAATCGTGCTGCTGGGAGCCGGCCCGGTTCCGCGGCGCGTCCCGGAGGCCGAGGCGCTGCTCGCCGCGCGACCGGTCGGCGAGGAGTCCGCGCGCGCCGCCGGCGAGGCCGCGTCGCGTGCCGCGGAGCCGCCGTCGGACCCGCACGCCGATGCCGGCCACCGCCGCCGGCTGGCCGCGGTGCTCACCCGTCGCGCCGTGCTGCAGGCGTGGGAGCGTACGTGACCGAATCAGGCGCCCGTCAGCCGTTCGTCGGCAGGTCGATCGCCCGTCGTGAGGACGCGCGCCTGCTCACCGGCGCCGGCGAGTTCGTCGACGACCTCCCGGCGGAGGACGCGCTGCACGTGGCGTTCGTGCGCAGCCCGCACGCCTCGGCCCGCGTCGAGTCGGCGGAGCTGGAAGCGGCGCGAGCGCTGACGGGCGTCGTCTGCGTGGTCGACGCGGCCGGGCTCGGGCTGGGCCCGCTGTGCACCCCGGTCACGGCGCCCAGCAGCTGGTCACCGCCGCGGCCGCTGCTCGCCGACGGGGTCGTGCGCTTCGCCGGCGAGCCGGTCGTCGCCGTGGTCGCGGAAAGCCCTTATATCGCCGAGGATGCGACGGAGCTGGTGGAGATCGAGTACGAGCCGCTCGACGCGCTCGCCGACTGCCGCGCCGCCGCCGACCCCTCCGCGCCGCAGGTTCACGCCGGCCACTCCAACGCGCTCTACGACGTGACGTTCGACTCCGGCGGCGTCGACGATGCGTTCGCCGCGGCGGCCGTCGTGGTCGAGCGCGAATTCCGCCACCCGCGGCTGTCCGCCTCCCCGATTGAGACGCGTGGCGTGCTCGCCCGGCCCGACGGCGACGGAGTGCGGATCTGGTCCTCCTCCCAGGTTCCCCACGCACTGGCGCGGGTCGCCGCGCCGCTGCTCGACCTGCCCGAGAGCGCGGTCCGCGTGCACAGCCCGGATATCGGCGGAGGGTTCGGGGTCAAGGCGCACGTCTACCCCGAGGAGATCGTCGTCGCGGAGCTCGCCCGCCGGCTCGGGCGGCCGGTGAAGTGGATCGAGGACCGCGCGGAGAACCTGCTCGCCGCCTCACACGCACGTGATCAGATCGTCACGGTCCGTGCCGCCGCCGATGCGGCCGGCCGGCTGCTCGCGTTCGACGCCGACATCCTGTGCGACACCGGCGCCTACGGCGTCCACCCACACGGGCACATCCTCGAGGCGCTCGGCACCCCCGGCATGCTCCAGGGTCCATATCGCCTGCCGCAGTACCGCTACCGGGCCCGCTCGGTGGCGACCCACAAGGCGCCCGAGGGCGCCTACCGCGGCGTCGGCCTGCCGGTCGCGGCGTTCGTGCACGAGCGGCTGATGGACATCCTCGCCGGCGAGCTGCAGCTCGACCGCGCCGAGATCCGGCGGCGCAACCTGATCTCGGCCGACGAGCTTCCGCTCACCACCCACACCGGTCAGCGCTACGACTCGGGCGACTACCCCGCCGCGCTCGAGCTGGCGCTGTCCCAGATCGATTACCCATCGTTCGCGCAGCGGCGAGAGCGCGCGCTCGCGGAGGGCCGGCTGATCGGCATCGGAATCAGCTGCTACGTCGAATACACCGGCGTCAACCGCAACGTCTACCAGGGCCGCGGCATGGTGGCGATCCCCGGCACCGACGGCGCCCACCTCACGCTCGGCGAGGACGGAGGCGTCTCGGTGTGGACGACGCTGCCGGCGATCGGGCAGGGCACCGAGACGACGTTCGCCCAGCTGGTTGCCGACGAGCTCGGCCTGGAGCTCGAGCGGGTCCGCGTGCAGCGGCCCGACACCTCCGTGGGCCCGCTCACCGGCACCGGTACGTTCGCCAGCCGCAGCGCGATCCTCGGTTCCGGGGCGCTGCTCGAGTCCACGCGGGTGTTGCGGGAGCGCATGCTCGAGGACGCCTCCGCGCTGCTCGAGGCCGACGTCGCCGACCTGCGCCTGCGCGACGGGGCCGTCCACGTCGTCGGTGCGCCCCAGGCCCGGATTCCGGCCTCCGAGCTCCTGCGCTCCGCGGCGGACGAGGATCGGTACCGCATCTCGGCTCGGTTTGACTCCGACGCGGTGGCCTACCCATACGCGACCCACGTGTGCGAGGTCGAGGTCGACCCCGGGACCGGCGCGGTGACGATCACGCGCTACGTGATCGCAGAGGACTGCGGCCGAGTCATCAATCCCCAGATCGTCGAGGGCCAGGTCGCCGGCGCGACCGCCCAGGGGATCGGCGGCGCGCTGCTCGAATCGCTCGTCTACTCCGAGGACGGCCAGCTGATCACCGGCTCGTTCATGGACTACCTGCTGCCGACGGCCGCCGAGCTGCCCGCGTTCGAGATTCACCACCTGCAGACCCCCGCCCCGGGCAACCCGACCGGCGCCAAGGGCGTGGGCGAGGGCGGCACGCTCGCGCCGCCGGGCGCGGTCGCCGGGGCGGTCTCCCACGCGCTGTCAGCGGAGTTCAACGAGCTGCCGCTGCTCCCGGGCCGCGTCGCGGCGGCGCCGCTGGCGGTTCGCCTCTCACAGCTGTCCTGAGGGCGGCGCAGCCCGGTCGGCGAAATCCGAGCGGTGGGGTCGGAATAGTGCTACGATCCTGCTGCGCTCAGAGAGCCCCTGCCCTTCTCGCCCCCCGAGCGACTCTTCCGCCAGAAGGGCAGAAAGGCGGTTGGCCATGGCCACCGCAACACAGGCGCAGCGACCTGCCTCACCGGTCCGCGACGAGTACCGCTGCGAGTGCGGCCACGTCCTGCGTTTTTTCGGCGGTGGGCGTCACCGCGTCTTCTTCGGGATGGAGACCAAGCGGCGCGATCACCCCGTGATGAACCGCGCCTGTCCCGAGTGCGGCCGGCGCCTGCCAGGGAAGGGACGGCCCTACGCGGGCTCGGAAGCCGTCCTCGACCGCGAGGAGCGGTCATGAGTCACACCTCCTGCCCCGGCTGCCGGCTGCGCTTTGCTCCGGCCCTCGCCGCGCAGCTGTCCTTCTGCCCACGCTGTGGTCAGCCGGTACAGCTTCTCAGCAGCCCACACGCGGCGTTCGGCCTCCGTCTGTACACGCCCGACGATGCGCCGCACCCGCTGCCCCAGGCGATCGCGATGCGGGCTCCCGACCCTGGATGGCGCCGGTCATGACCGACCTCCACATCCTCATTCTCCGCCTCTCAGAGCGCCACCGGAAGGCGGTCCCCGAGGGGCGGCCGTCAGCCGGTCGGGGTGAGCGCGTCCGTCGCGGGCGACCCGGCGACGTGCCAACCGCCGAGGCTCTCGTCGCACGGCCGGCCGGGCCACACCCAGAGCTCGGCGCTGGCGACGTCGAGCGAGACGGTCGCGAGTGTCGTCCAGCGCCCGTCGAACGCTCCCGCCGGATCGGCGTGGGCGCAGATCGACGACGGTCCACCCGAGTGGTCGCAGAACGTCTCGCGCAGCGTCTCGCGGTCGCGCGGGACACCGTGGTGCATCCGCCGGCGTAGGACCTCGAGCCGCAGGTAGCTGTCCGGTCCCCAGCGGGGCGCGTCGTCGCGCTCGGCGAGGTGGGGGTCGAGGAAGTGGTTGGTGTGCAGCAAAAGGCCGCTCTCCGATGGCGCGACGAACCGCGGCCCCTCGGCCGCCACCTCGGCGCAGATCGCCGTCGATCCCTGCACCGAGTCGCCGACGATCGTGAACACCGACGACGCGGATGTCCGGGCGCTACCGATGATCGCCACCGCGTCTCCGGGGTTCCTCGCCCGGTCGAGCATCGTGCGAGCGATGATGTGGACCGGCACCCCGATCCGCCCGCCGTCGCCGAGATGGCGCAGGATGTTGAGGTGCGTGCCGATCCCGCGTGAGCTGATGCCGATTTTGCCGAGGATCCCGTACTCGGTGAGCGTGTGCACGACATGGCCGTCCGGGTGCTCGATCGTCCAGACGAGCCATGACTCGGAGAACAGGTCGTGCCAATCCCAGGTCTGCATGGTGAGCGGCGTGCCGGTCTCCTCGCCCAACGCGACGACCGTCGTGCACTCCGCGGGTACGGTTCCGCCCAGCCGGGCGAGGATCTCGGTGCGGGCGTTGAGCGCCGCGACCTCAGTGACCTCGAGACCGGCCCCGCCCGCGATCCCGCGGATCTCCGCCTCGGCCTCGGGAGCGAATCCGACGATCGCCTCAAGCGCCTCCGCACCGGCGGCGCGCAGGTCCAGCGGCCCGCCGTTCTGGTGCGCGAACAGCTCGCGGTAGCGCTCGATCGTCGATCCGATGGCGGCCGAGTGGGCGGCGCCGAACTCCTCACCGCGGTCGAAGGGAGTGGCGGGGGCGGAAACGTGGGTTCTGGTCGGCATCGGCACAAGGTATCGCCGGGAGCGTGCACATCGAAAAAACACATTGCCGGAGCGTGATGAGACTTATGATCCCGCCGCCACACAGACTCGGGGACAAGGGGGACGGTCATGGATCACGGGACCAGTGTTGCCGTATCCGCCCGCCGGCACCGTCGGCAGGCCGTTGCAGGTCTGGCGCTTTCACTGGCACTGACAGCTGCCGGGCTGAACGCTGCCGGTCCCGCGGTGGGGGCGACGCCCGCCGCCCAGACGTTCACCGCTTGCCCAAGCGAGGCGCAGCTCGCATCCGCTGTCGCCGCGCAGGGCACGATCACGTTCTCGGTCAGCTGCACGGTCAGCTTCACCACCCCGATCTCGATCCCGGTCGGGCACACGGTCGACATCGAGGCGGGCGGCTTCAACGTCGAGTTCTCGGGGAACGCCGAGACGCGTTTCTTCACCGACAGCGGCGGCACGCTCACCCTCGGCGGGCTCACTCTGCAGGGTGGCGCGGTGGTGGGCGCGGCCGGAACGGCGGGGAAGGCCGGGGCCAGTGGCGCCACGGGGGCGGCCGGCACGACCGGCGCGACCGGAGGACCGGGCGCTGCGGGCGGGAAGGCCAAGGCCGGGACGAACGGGACCGCGGGCAAGAGCGCGGAGGGCGGCGCGATCGACGTGGTCTCGGGCACCGTCAACCTGAATGACGACATCTTCACCGGCGACAGCGCGACGGGCGGGCAGGGTGGGGCCGGCGGTAACGGCGGAACCGGGGGAGCGGGCGGCGGGGGCGGCGCCGGTGAGAACGGCGGCCAGGGCGGGATCGGCGGCGCGGGCGGCGCGGGTGGAGCCGGCGGCAACGGTGCCGTGGGCGGCGCAGCGTACGGCGGTGCCGTCTACAACGCCGGAACGCTCAGCGTCGACGACAGCTCGTTCGACGGCGACAGCGTCCGCGGCGGCGCCGGCGGTTACGGCGGCGCCGGGCTCGGCGGCGGGACCGGCGGTCTCGGCGGTCAGGGCGGAGAGGGCGCGCCGCCACCGATTTCCTCAGGCGCGGCGGGCGGCAACGCCGGCGCCGGAGGCGCGGCGGGACGTGGCGGCAAGGCCGGCAACGCCGGGAAGCCCGGCGCGGGCGGAAAGGGGTTCGGCGGCGCGATCTACAACGCCGGCACGCTGAGCGTGACCGGTGGCAGCTACGCCTCGGACAACGCGAACGGCGGCACCGGGGGTGGCGCGCAGAGCGCGGGCAGCGGCGGCATCGGCGGCAGCGGCGGCAACGGCGGCGGCGGTTCCCCGGGGGCGTCAGGCGTCTCGCCCGGCGACGGGCCGACCGGCAACCCGGGCGGCACCGGCGGCAACGGCGGCGGCGCCGGCGCGCCCGGTGTCCCCGGAGCGGCCGGAGCCCCATCCGTCGGCGCGGCGGGTGGCGCCACGGAGGGGGGCGCGATCTACTCCATCTCGCACGCGTCGATCTCCGGCGCCGCGTTCACAAGTGACTATCTCAGCTCGGGCGCCGGCGGTTTCGGCGGCGCTGGCGGCAACGGTGGCATCGGCGGAAACGGCGGCGACGGCGGCGGCGCCGCGTACGGGGGCAGTGGCTCGTGCGGTTCGGAGTCCTGCGGACCGGAGGGCGGGCCGGGGGCCGCGGAGCCCGGAGTCGCGGGAGCGGTACCCACCGCCGGCCAGGCTGGAGCCAAGGGCGGTGCCGGCGGTGCCGCGCTCGGCGGGGCGATCGCCTCCGACGGCAGCCTCACCGTCAGCAACGACACGTTCAGCTCGGACTCGGCGCACGCGGGAGCGTCCGGGCACGGCGGGGCGGGAGGCGTCGGCGGCGCCGGCGGCCACGGTGGGATCGGCGGCAACGGCCAGCAGTCCAACGCCGGCCAGCCCGGCGGCAACGGGATCTCCGGTGCGACCGGCGGCAAGGGCGGCGCCGGCGGCGCGGCCGGCGTGGCGAAGGGCGGTGCGCTCGCCGATCTCAGCGGCACCGCATCGGTGACCGGCTCCACCTTCTCCTCCGACGGCACATATGGCGGCGCCGGCGCATACGGCGGACCTGGCGGGCAGGGGGGCGAGGGCCAAGGCGGCGGCAACGGCGGTGAGGGCTCGACCACGTCGCTCGGCGGCGGCGGTGGCGACGGAGGCAACGGAGGCAACGGCGGCGCGGCTGCGGCGGCCAGTCCCGGTGGCGCGGCGATCGGCGGTGCGGTGTGGACCGCGGCCCCGCCCTTCGCGGGGACGAGTGACACCTTCGGTACGGGCAACACGTCGAACGGCGGCGGTGGCGTGACCGCGGCGAGCGCCGGCGGCGCTGGTGGTTCGGGCGGGCCTGGTGGCTCCCAGGGCGAGGGTCAGTCCTCTGGCAACGGCACGGCCGGGGCCGCGGGCAAGGCAGGCGCTGCCGGTGCGACGTCGGGAGCCGGCGCGGGAACCGACCCCAACTCCAACTGAGGGTCGGTCAGACCGCGGCGCCGACGCCGCGCGAGTCGACCTGGCCGCGCGCCTGGGTGAACGTGACCAGCGTCCCTCGCGACTCATCCCACAGCTTCAGTCGCATGGCGCGAAGGCCATCGCGGAGAGTGAGCACCGGGACCTGATGGAAGATCGGGTTCTCGTCGTGGGCCCGCTGGAGGTTGTAGTTGGGGATCTTGGAGTTGAGGTGATGGACGTGGTGCAGGCCGATGTTGCCGGAGAAGAACTGCAGGACCTTCGGCAGCTTGAGATACGAGCTGCCCTGAAGCGCGGCGTCGACGTAACTCCAGTCCGAGGACTGCTTCCAGTAGGCGTCTTCGAACTGGTGCTGGACGTAGAACAGCCAGATGCCCGCCGAGCCGGCCAACAACGACGACGGCGCCCAGATCAGCAGGAAATCCTTCCAGCCGATCAGCCAGCACAGTCCACCGATCACGACCGCCAGCGCGAGGTCAGTGCCCAGGACGCTGTGACGCAGCCGCGGGCGCTGTGACCGTGACGCGATCCGTGGTCCGATCATCATCGCGACGATCGGACCCAGCCCGAACATGACGAGCGGGTTGCGGAACATCCGGTAGGCGAACCGTCCCGTCCGGGAGCGGGCTGCATATTCGGCGACCGTGAGCGTGGGGACGTCACCGACTCCACGGCGATCGAGGTCTCCGGCGGTGGCGTGGTGGATGGCGTGATCGTGGCGCCATTGCCGGTAGGGCGCGAGGACCATGAGTCCGAGGACCGCACCCAGCCACGCGTTTGCCCGCTTGGTGGGCAGGAAAGAGCCGTGGGTGCAGTCATGAAACAGGATGAACGTCCGGACCTGAAATCCAGCGGCGGGTATCGCCAACAGCAGCACGATCGCCAGCGAGACATGGATCATGCGGTACATCAGGAGCCACAGCGCGATGTACGGGACGACGGAAGTCCCGATCTGCATCACGCTGCGACCAACGTGCGGTCGCGCATAGGCGAGAAGCGCCGCGCGCTGTTCTGACTGTGAATGGCGGGGCGGCTCATCGACCGCTAACCCCTGCGTGCGCATCGAAACGCGCTGGGACTCCTCGACTGTCATCTCGCTCCAAACTGCTCGTGCTCGTGGTACCGGGCCGCCAAGGACTGGAGCGGTGGCGATAGGTTACCCGGCAACGGCACCCCCACGCTGCAGGTGCGACCGAACTGTGCCACGCGACGTGGCGCAGGCGTCGGATTGGGTGTAGCCTCGCTCGACCATTTGATTTCGTTTGCGTCGCTCCAGACCCCGGTGACGTCCCCGACGTCACATCCGGAGCAGCAACGCATCGCATACGGAAATCCACTCAGCAGCTCGCCCTGACTCGGCATCGACCGGTGATGGCGTGACCACAGCCGACCAGGAAGACAACGCGGTGAGCTACCAGATTCGCGGGGGCGTCGCGGTCATCGCGCTGCCCGCACGGGTCGAGGCGGTCTCGGTCCTCGCCCTCCGCAGCCGCAGCGAGCGAGCGCTCGTCACCGGCAGCCGTGCGATCGCGATCGATCTGCGAGCGACAGATCACATCGACACGCCGACGCTCAGCGAGTTGGGGGCCGCGCTGCACAGGATCAGCCGCCACAACCCGAAGCTCGCCGTCGTCGGCGCTGACCTGCGCATCCGCTGGGTGCTCGAGCTCTGTGACATCGAAGGCCTTCAGCTCCACGCGACGATGCGAGTCGCTCTCGCCCATCTCCGCGGCGATCGCCTCCTGCGAGCCGCGGGATCCAGGCGACCCCGCGGCTGGCGGATGGCGTAGCTGACCGACTGATGAGCTCGGTGTCCCGAGCTGTAGCGTGTGGCCCATGTCCCTGGATCGAGTCGGTCTCGTGCTGGCGGCAATGGCCGACGTGGATGGGGACGCCCCGTCGGTGGTCCACCGCGTGTGCGCGGCGGCGATCGGCCTGCTCGGGCTGAGTGGCTGCGCGATCTCGTTGATGGTCGACGGTCAGCTGGAGGGCAGCGCGGGTGTGTCTGATGCGGGGATCGCGGCGGTGCAGGAGTTGGAGATGGAACTGGGCGAGGGACCGAGCGTGGATGCCTGGGACCATGACGAGCCGGTCGGTGCATCCGATCTCGCCGATCCGAGCGGGACCCGCTGGCCGTTGTTCTCCCGGGCCGCGGTGGACGAGGGCGTACGCGCCGTGTTTGCGTTCCCGCTGCATCAGGGTGCAATCCGGATCGGGGTACTGGTGCTCTACCGTGCCGAGCCGGGTGCGCTTTCGGCGGAGGAGTGGGCTCGTGGTGCGGTGCTCGCCGACCTGGCCAGCCAGATCGTGTTGGCGCTGCAGGCCGGCGCCGGGGACGGTCAGATCCACGAACTGCTGGCTGAGGAGCCGCCGCACTGGGCGGAGGTCCACCAGGCAACGGGGATGATCTCCGTGCAGCTCGAGGTGCCGATCGATGAGGCGTTCGTCCGCATGCGTGCCCATGCCTTTGCCCAGCGGCGTCCGTTACGGGAGGTCGCGCGCGATGTCGTGGCGCGGCGACTGCGCCTGGAGGCCTCGTCGTGATCCAGGTCGTCCGGCCGCGCACATGCGAAGATGAGCGCACGGCGCCCAGATCGGGGTAGGGACCGGCTTACGACCATGACCCGAGAGCAACGGATCGTCCAGACATTCGTCGAGTTGGCCGACACCATGGTCGACGACTTCGACGTGATCGACTTCCTGCATGGGGTTTCGGCGCGCTGCGTCGAGCTGCTCGATTGCGACGAGGCCGGCGTGCTGCTTGCCGACGCTGCGGGAATCCTTCGGGTGATGGCGTCCTCCAGCGAGCGAGCACACGCGCTTGAGCTGATGCAGGCCCAGACCGATGAGGGCCCCTGCTTCGAGTGTTTCTCGCGCGGGGAGTCGGTGTCCAGCGAGGACCTGGAGGCCGATCGGGGACGCTGGCCGGTGTTCTCCCCGGCAGCGCTGACGCGTGGGTTCTGCTCGGTGCACGCCCTCCCGATGCGGGTGCGCGGTGAGACGGTCGGGGCACTGAATCTGTTCCGCGTGGCGAGCGGCAGTCTCGACGCGGCCGATGTGCCCGTCGCGCAGGGAATGGCGGACATCGCCGCGGTCGGTCTGATGCAGGAGCGCAGCGTCCGTGAATCACGCGTGGTCGTGCAACAGCTCCAGGGAGCGCTCACCAGCCGAGTGCTGATCGAGCAGGCCAAGGGCGTGCTCGCCGAGCGCGCCCGGATCAGCCTCGACGCCGCCTTCACTCGCATACGCGGCTATGCCCGGGCGAACAACCTCAAGATCAGCGGCGTCGCGCGCGATCTGCTCGACGGACGGCTCGACCCGGATGAGCTGGTTCGCTTCTCGTTTGACGGCTGACACCAACCGCTTGCGCTCAGCGCCGGCGCTGGTAGCGTTCGCCGTGCAGCACTGATTTGACCGCCGCTCCAGACCCCGGTGGCGCCCGACGATCGGACGCACGACTTCTCTGGAGCACCATCAAGTCCACCACTTCATCCCGCGGCTGTCATATGCCCGGCGGGGTGATTGCTCGGCCGCCAAGGGAACCGGTCGAGCAGTCGGCACCCTCCTCCACGGTTGCCGGCCCACCAATGGCGGGCGACGCACTCTTCCAGTCTGCGTCGCCCGCCATATTCTCTTCATCAGTCACGATCTGGCCGTCGTGCGGGAGATCACCGACCAGCTGATCGTCATGTACCGCGGTCAGGTGGTCGAGGCCGGCCCGACCGGCGATGTGCTGTGCCGGCCCGGCAACGCCTACACCCGTCTGCTGCTCGACTCGATCCCACGACCGGGCTGGGATCCGGGGTCGATCGGCGCCGCGCGCCGCGCCCTGGCGGCCGCTACGGTGCCGGGGGCATGAACCTTCCTGACCCCGTTCTGCAGTTCGCGTTCGAGGCCCGGGTCGCGATCGGTCCCAGCGAGCGCATCGGTCACGGCGCCGGTGAGGAGCTGTGGTTCACGCCGATCACCGGCGGCACGGTCGACGGTCCGCGCCTGCGCGGTGAGGTCGTTCCGGGCGGGGGAGACTGGTCGACCAAACGCGGCGACGCGACCGAACTGGATGCCCGCTACCTCCTGCGCGCCGACGACGGCGCGCTGATCGACATCGTCAACCGCGGCTTCTGGCGCGCCACCGCCGAGGTCGAGGCCCGCATCGACGCCGGCGAGCCCGTCGACGACGGCGAGTTCTACTACCGCACCCAGCCGGTCTTTCGCACCGACGCCCCGGCCCACCGCTGGATGGCCGAGACCGTCTTCGTCGGCCTCGCTCGCGAGGAGGCCGGCCACGTGTGCATCCGCTTCTTCGCGCTCGACTGAGCGACGGCCGCCGGCCCGGCCGCGGGCCCAGGCCCGCACAGTCCCGGTCCGGCACGCCGAAGTTGCGCCTAAACCCGAACGAAGTTGGAGTGCGCACACGCATCTATTTGGCATGTTCCGTCTTTGGGTGGTAGTTTGCCGTTCGCGATGAGCGGAACGTCCTCGCATCACTCGGACCGCACCGTCGACGTGCTGATCATCGGCAGTGGGCCGATCGGCGCCACCGTCGCCAGTCAGGTGCGGGAGGCCAGCCCCGAGTCGGAGATCCTCATGGTCGAGGCGGGCGCGGACCTCGGAGGGGAGCGCGGCGTGCACCTGACGGACTCCTCTGATCCGCACCTACTCAGCATCTACACGCACTTCATGCGCCACGCGCTGCAGCTCAACTACGTGCAGGATGGCGTGGAGGAGTTCGGTCTGGTCCGTCGCAAGACGCTGACCGTCCCGTCCGGAGGCGTTCTCCCCGCCGCGCGGCTCGGCTTCGACACCACGCAGATGCCCGGCGCGTCGATCGCGTGGAATACCGGCGGCATGGGGATCCACTGGACCGCGGCCGGGCCAGCGCCGAGCGTCATGGAGCAGGTGCCGGGGCTCGATGGGGACGACTGGGACGCCGACTGGGCGACGGCCGCGAGCCTGTTCCAGTTGACCAGCGACGCGTTCTCGTTCAACCCGATGGCGCCGGCGATCCTCGACGCCCTGCGACGCGTCGTGCCCTCCGACGACGAGGCCCGGGCCGCGCAGAACATGCCGATGGCCGGTCGCCGGCACAGCTCAGGGCGGTTCCATCGCACCGGTCCGGCCGACATCTTCCCGCCACTGCGCGTAGGCAGCGACTCGACGTTCCGGCTGGTGTCGAACACGCTCTGCACTGGCCTGACCGTCGAGGCCGGACGGGTGTCGGGCGCGAGCTTCCAGGACGTGCAGACCGACGAGCGCTGGACCGCCTGCGCCCAAATCGTCGTCGTCGCCGCGGACACGCTGCGCACCCCCCAGTTGCTGTGGGCCTCCGGCATCCGGCCACGGGCACTTGGTCACTACCTCAACGAGCACGCCTCGGTCTCTGGTGACTCCTTCGTCGATCCCGAGCGCCTGGGGGCGACCGGCGTCGACCGGCCGGTGTCACCTCCGGAGTACGAGCCGTTCGTCGGCGCGTACTGGATCCCATCGCGCGGCCCGGCGCAGCCATTTCACGGCCAGCTGATGGAGACCGCGAACGAGGACCACGGCCACGTGCTCGGCTACACGTTCTACGTCCCGACCGAGGTGCGCTACGAGAACGCGATTCAGTTCGATGACGACTCCACCGACCTCATCGGCCTGCCCAGGCCCACGATCAGGTTCAGTTACACGAACCGCGACGATGCCATGATCGATGAGGCGCGCGGCCTCCTCGGCCAGGTCCGAGACGCGATCGGACCACTCCAGGAGGGCAGCTGGATGACCCTGGCCGCGGGCGGCTCGCTGCATTACACCGGCACGGTTCGCATGGGACCCGCCGACGATGGAACCTCGGTGTGCGACCTCCGTGGCCGGGTCTGGGACTACGAGAACCTCTACGTCGCGGGCAACGGAGTCGTCCCCACTGCGCTGTCGTGCAACTCGACGCTGACCTCCGCCACGCTCGCGGTGCGCAGCGCGCGCGAGATCTCCCGGCAGCTGGCGTAGCCACGGCGGTCGCCCGCCCAGCGCCGCTGCAACCGGTCAGCCCTCGGCCAGCGCCCCGCTGATCCAGGTCGACAGCCGCGTCGGCTCGAGCGCGCCCTGGGCGGCGAGCATGATCCCGCCGAGGATGCCAGGACGCTGCCCGAGCGGGGAGGTCTCGATCTTCAGGCGACGTGTCGCCAGCGGCAGCGCGCGCTGGTAGATCACGCCGCGGATGCCCGCCAGCAGGTCATCGTGCAGAACGGCGAGCGAGCCGCCGATGACGATCTCGGTCGGGTTGTAGAAGTTGACCAGTGAGGCGAGCACCTCGCCGATCCGCTCGCCCGCGATCCGGACATAACGGACGGCGCGGGGGTCGCCTGCCTGCGCGAGTGCGACGACGTCGCCGGTGCCGCGCGTGATCGTCCCCTCGGCGGTCAGCTGCCGCGCGAGCGCCGAGCCGGAGGCGAGCGCCTCCAGGCAGTTGATGTTGCCGCAGGAGCACACCACCTCGGAATCATGGGACACGCGCACGTGACCGATGTCGCCGGCGGCACCGTCGGCACCGCGGTGGACGAGACCGTTGGTGATGATCCCGCACCCGATCCCGGTGGCCACCTTGATGAACAGCAACTGCTCGTCGACGAGCTCGCGTGACCAGTACTCCCCGAGCGCCATCAGGTTGACCTCGTTGTCGACGAGGATCGCGGCGTCGAACTCCCGGGACAGCACCTCGGGAACGATGAGCCCGTCCCAGCCGGGCATGATCGGGGGCTTGACGACGGTGCCGGTGGCGAACTCGACCGGTCCCGGGACGCCCATGCCGATGCCACGGACGTCGTCGGCGGTCCAGCCGGTATCGGCCAGGAGTGATTGGAACTGGTCAACGAGCAGGCTGAGGACGCGCTGCGGCCCGTCGGACAGCGTGACCGGGAGCGCGCGCTCGTCGAGCAGGTGACCACCGAGCGTGGCCACCGCCACACGCGCGTGGTTCGCGCCGATGTCCGCGGCGAGCAGCACGCCGGCGGCAGGGTTGAGCGCGAGCAGAGCCGGCCGCCGCCCGCCTGCCGAAGTGCCGTCTCCGGCCTCCACCAGCACACCGAGGTCCAGCAGCTGGCTGACGCGCTGGGAGATCGTCGCGCGCGCGAGGCCAGTGACACGCCCGAGGTCACTGCGGGTCGAGGCGCGCTGTCGGGCAACGAGCCCGACGAGCTCACCGAGTTCGGTCCAACGGGGCGGACTCTGCATCGGCACGGTGACCAGATTATCGCTTGGGCGGGAACTTTTCAGCATTCGCGACGTAACTTTGGCTCTTGACAGACATAAGTTCGTTCGTTAGCGTGCCCAGCGCAGCACGGTTCTGACTGGGAGAGGCTTTGGTGGAGAAGGTTGGCGTAGGAATCGTTGGCGCCGGACAGGCCGGCCGGGTACACGCACTGGCAGTCGGCATGCTCAATGCGCGGCTGGTCGGCATCGTCGCGTCGAGCCCCGGGCGCTCGGCCGAGGCGAGCGCCGCGTTCGGCGCCGAGCGTGTCTTTGCTGATGCGGCCGAGCTGATCGCCGACCCCGCCGTGGACGTCGTGCACATCTGCACCCCCAACGACAGTCACCCCGGGCTCATCGAGGCGGCGTTCGCGGCGGGCAAGCACGTCGTCTGCGAAAAGCCACTCAGCGTCACTGTGGGTGACGCTCGCCGGCTCGCCACGCTCGCCGAGTCCTCGGGCCTGGTCGCTGCCACCTCCTTTGGATATCGCTACCAGCCCGTCGTCCGCGACGCCCAGCAGCGCATCCGCGGCGGGGGGATCGAGCCGGTGCGCGTGATCCACGGGACCTATCTGCAGGACTGGCTCCTGTACGCCACCGACGACAACTGGCGAACCAGCGCCGCCCAGGGCGGACGGTCCCGCGCGTTTGCGGACATCGGTTCACACTGGTGCGATCTGGCGGAGTGGATGACCGGTCATCGCGTCACCGACCTTGCGGCGGTGACGGCGACCGTGCACGAGCACCGCTCCTCGAGCAACGGCGCCACCCCCGCCGGCAACGGCACCAAGGTCGACACCGAAGATGTCGCCTGCGTGGTGTTCCGCGCGACCGGTGGCGTGGTGGGGACCCTCACCGTCAGCCAGGTCTCGCCGGGGCGCAAGAACCGGCTCTGGATCGAGGTCGACGCGGCTGAGGAGAGTGTCACCTTCGATCAGGAGGACGCCGAGTGGCTGTGGCTCGGCTCGCGCACCGCCAACCGGGTGATCGCCCGCGACGGGACGAACGGGCACGCGCCGTACGCAAGTGTCAGTGCACTACCGGCAGGACACGCGCACGGGTTCGTGGAGTGCTTCGCCGAGCTGTTCAACGACGTGTACCACACGGTGCGAACCGGCGAGCCAGGTGACTTTCCAAGCTTCGAGGACGGGGCGCGCAGCGCCGCCATCACCGACGCGGTGCTGCGCGCCGCCGCCGAGCACCGATGGGTGACCGTCCCATGAAGCTCGGCGTGCTCACCGCCTGCCTGCCGCAGCTTCAGCTCGACGAGATCGCCGACTGGGCGGCGGGGCATGGCTTCGAGGCGCTCGAGGTGGCGGTGTGGCCGAGCGTCGGCGGCCGCCCGTTCGAGGCGAGCCACCTCGACGTCACGACGCTCGACGAGCCGGCGGCGCAGCAGGTCGTCGGGGGCCTGGATCGGCGAGGGCTTGAGATCTCGGCGCTCGCCTACTACGAGAACAACCTGCATCCCGACGCGGCGCGCCGCGCGGAGATCCACGGCCACCTGCGCCACTGCATCGACGCCGGCGCTCTGCTCGGCTGCCCGTATGTGGGCACGTTCATCGGACGGGACGCCGCCCGGTCGGTCGAGGACAACCTCACGTTCGGCGCCACCGAGCTGCCCCCGCTCGTCGCCTATGCCGAGGAGCGAGGTGTCCATCTGATCGTCGAGAACTGCCCGATGGAGGGCTGGCACCCCGACGGGTACCCGTGCAACCTGGCCTACTCGCCGGAGCTCTGGGAGTGGATGTTCTCGTTGGGCTTCTACCTCAACTACGATCCCTCGCATCTGACGTTCCTCGGGATCGACCCGATCGCCGCCATCGAGATGGCGGGCGATCGGATCCTCCACGCTCAGGCCAAGGACGTGCAGATGCTCCCCGGCGGTCTCAACCGGTTCGGGGTGTTCGGACGGGCGAGGAACCGATCGAATCCGTGGGACAACGGCGCCTACCGGTACCGGGTCCCCGGTCGCGGCGACGTCGACTGGAACGCCGTGGTCGACGCGCTCTATCAGGTCGGCTTCGACGGAACTCTGTCGGTCGAGCACGAGGACCCCATCTGGTCCGGGGACGTGGGCCGCATCTTCACGGGGTTGGAGATCGCCCAGGAGACGCTCCGGCCCCTCGTGCGCAGGTCGGAGTCTGCGGCGGAGGCGAGGACCCGCTCATGATCTTCCTGGCCCGGCGGCTCGGCTTCTACCTGATCGCGGCATGGGTCGCGGTGACCGTCAACTTCTTCATCCCGCGGCTGATGCCCGGCAACCCCGTGGAGTTGGTGTTCCAGCGCGTCCGCCACTCCGCGTCACCGGCCGCGCTGCACGCGCTGAGCGTCGCCTTCGGAGTCGGCATCCACGAGTCGCTGGTCTCGCAGTACGTGAGCTATCTCGGCCAGCTCGTCCACGGGAACCTGGGAATCTCGATCACCTACTTCCCGTCGTCCGTTGCGTCGGTGATCTCGGGCGCGCTCCCGTGGACGCTTGCGCTCGTCGGCGTGGGCACGGTCCTCAGCTTCATCCTCGGCACGCTGCTCGGCATGGTGGCCGCGACCCGGCGCGGTACCTGGGTCGACGCGCTGCTGCCGATCACCGCGTTCCTGTCAGCGGTGCCGTACTTCTGGCTCGGCCTGGTCGTGCTCACCGTGTTCGGGGTGAGCCTCCACTGGTTCCCGCTCAGCGGCGGCTACAGCCCCACCGTCAACATCGGCTTCACCTGGGCGTTCATCTCCAACGCGGTCGGGCACGCTGTGCTGCCGGCGGTGACGATCATCGTCAGCTCGATCGCGGGCTGGCTGCTCGGGATGCGCAACGTGATGGTCTCGACGCTCGGCGAGGACTACGTGCTGCTCGCCGAGGCGAAGGGGCTGCGCAACCGGCGCGTCACCCTTGCCTACGCGGCGCGCAACGCGATCCTCCCCAACGTCGCGGGTTTCGCGCTCTCGCTCGGGTTCGTGGTGAGCGGCGCGATTCTCACCGAGGTCGTGTTCTCATACCCGGGGATCGGCTACGTCCTGTTCGAGGCGGTCACCAACGAGGACTTCCCCCTGATGCAGGGGATCTTCCTGATGATCACGATCCTCGTCCTGCTCGCCAACCTGCTGGCTGACGCCGCATACGTGCTCCTCGATCCCCGCACCAGGGAGGTGCAGTGACCGTGGAGGCAGAGCTCACCGTCAAGCCGTCAGGATGGGTGCGCAACGCACTGCGTTCGCGCAAGGTACTCGCAGGGCTGGGGATCATCGTGTTCTTCATCGGGCTGGCGGTCATCGGCCCTCTGTTCGTGAGCGACCCGTCGGCGACCTCGCCGCTGGCCTACGGCCACCCGTCGGGCGCTCACTGGCTCGGTACGACCGATACAGGACAGGACGTGCTCGCGCAGCTCGTCGACGGCTCGCGCGTGTCGCTGATCGTCGGCTTCGTTGCCGCCGCGATATCGACGCTGGTCGCGGTCGCAATCGGGCTCTCGAGCGCCTTCCTCGGCGGGATCTGGGACGAGGTGCTCTCGACGATCACCAACGTCTTCCTGGTGCTTCCGGCGCTGCCGCTGGCGATCGTGCTCGCGGGCTATCTGCACGGCGCCGGAACGCTGGCGATCTCGGTCGTGATCTCCGTCACCGCATGGCCGTGGTCGGCCCGGATCCTGCGCGCCCAGACGCTGTCGATGCGCAGGCGCGACTACATCCAGGCGGCGCGGCTGATCGGCGAGTCGACGCCTCGGATCATCTGGTCGGAGATCGTGCCCAACGAGATTCCGCTGATCGCGGCCCAGTTCCTCACCACGGTGCTGTACGCGATCCTCATCCAGGCGGGACTCGCGTTCCTCGGAGTCGGGTCGGTGACGACATGGAGCTGGGGAACGATGCTCTATTGGGCACAGAATGCATCGGCGTTGAGCGCCGGCGCCTGGTGGTGGTTCGTGCCGCCGGGCCTCTGCCTGGCGCTGCTGGGGACCGGCCTCGCGCTGATGAACTTCGGCGTCGACGAGGGAGCGAACCCCCGGCTCGGCGGCAGGACACGACAGCGCCGCTGGACGCGCGGCTCGACGCTCCCGCCCCAGGTCGCGTCGAACCTCGAGGTTCCGAGCGCACCCGGCGTCGAAGTGGGCAGCTCGTCATGAGCGACGTTCCGGCAAAGGAGACCGGGCGC
Source organism: Solirubrobacteraceae bacterium (assembly GCA_036501965.1). Taxonomy (GTDB): domain Bacteria; phylum Actinomycetota; class Thermoleophilia; order Solirubrobacterales; family Solirubrobacteraceae; genus Palsa-465. Next base: position 160,272 of record DASXZK010000049.1, on the reverse strand, counting down.
GTGAGCGCCGCCGTCGCGCCCACCGGCCGGCCACAGGCCGAGACGCTGCTCGAGGTGACCGGCCTGTCGGTGGACTACGGCTCAGGTCCGGGCGCGGTCCATGCGGTCAACCAGGTCGACTTCCGAATCCGGCGAGGCGAGGTCATCGGCGTCGCCGGTGAAAGCGGGTCTGGCAAGTCGACGCTCGCGCATGCAGTCACCCGGCTGCTGAGGCCGCCCGCGACCGTCACGGCCGGCCAGATCGTCTATCACCCCGGAGCCGAGGGCGCGGGGCCGATCGACATCCTCGAGGTGTCGCCCGAGCACTTGCGGCGGCTGCGCTGGGAGGAGATCGCCGTGGTGTTCCAGAGCGCGATGAACGCGCTGAACCCGGTGATCGACCTGGAGAGCCAGCTCGTCGACGCGCTCCGGACCCATCGCCCGAACGTGCACCGAGCCGCCCGTACCAAGCGGGCCGCCGAGTTGCTCGATCTCGTCGGCGTGAGCCGCGACCGACTGGGGAGCTATCCCCATGAGCTGTCGGGCGGGATGCGTCAGCGGGCGATGATCGCGATGGCGCTGATCCTCGATCCGGCCTTGATCGTCATGGACGAGCCAACGACTGCGCTCGACGTCGTCACCCAGCGCCAGATCCTCGACGAGCTGGAGGATCTGCGGCACGAGTTCGGGTTCGCGCTGATGTTCATCACGCACGACCTGTCGCTCCTGCTTGACATCGCCGACACGATCGCCGTGATGTACGCCGGCAGCGTCGTCGAGCTGAGCTCCGCGGACCAGCTCTACTCCCAGCCGGCCCACCCGTACACGCAGGGGCTGTTGCGCTCGTTCCCGTCGCTCACGGGTCCGCGCAAGACGCTGGTCGGCCTCCCGGGCCACCCGCCCGACCTGCGGGAGCTGCCCGCCGGGTGCCCGTTTGCTCCGCGTTGCGAGCACGCCTGGGATCGCTGTCGCAGCTCGATGCCGCCGCTGCTGACGACGGCCGCGGGCGAGCCGCCGCAACTCGCCGCCTGCTGGCTGCACGACGAGAGGAGCTCGGCCAATGGCTGACCAGGACACGTTCTTCCGCGTCGACGGATTGACCAAGCACTACCCGGTCAAGCGCGACGTGCGTCGGCTGGCCGGCAAGCCGAAGGTCGTGCATGCACTCGACGATTTCACCCTCGAGCTCACGCCGGGCAGGACGGTGGCGGTCGTCGGCGAGAGCGGCTCGGGCAAGTCGACCGTCGCCCGGCTGATGGCGCGCCTGGAGACCCCGACCGCCGGTCGGATCGTGCTCGCAGGCAAGGAGACCCAGCCGCGCCGACGGGCCGCAGTACGCGGCTATCGCCGGGAGGTGCAGCTCACGCTGCAGGACCCCTACGCGTCACTCAACCCGCTGCGCACCGTCGCCTACATCCTCGAGCGGCCGTTGCGCATTCACGGCATGGCGTCGGGACGCGCGGAGATCGAGCGGCGGAGCATCGAACTGCTCGAGCAGGTCCATCTCACACCGGCCGAGCAGTTCCTGCGCAAGCGGCCGAACGAACTCTCCGGAGGACAGCGCCAACGGGTATCGATCGCCCGCGCTCTCGCCGTCGAGCCGCGCATCCTGATCGCCGACGAGCCGGTGTCGATGCTGGACGTGTCGGTGCGGCTCAGCGTGCTCAACCTGTTCAGGGAACTGGTCGTCGAGAAGTCGCTGGCGCTCGTCTACATCACCCACGACATCGCTTCGGCGCGCTACTTCGCCGACGACATCGTCGTGATGTACGCCGGCCAGATCCTCGAGGCGGGGCCGGCTGAGGAGGTCACCCAGCAGCCGACGCATCCGTACACCCAGCTTCTCCTGTCCGCTGCGCCTGATCCTGAGGCGCGACGGCGAGGCCCGCGGCAGAGGTTCGCGGGCACCGGGGAGGCGCCCAGTCTGATCGATCCACCGGTCGGGTGCAGGTTCCGGCCGCGCTGTCCGCACGCGATGGAGAGTTGCCTCGAGCAGCCTCCCCGGCGCCACGTCGACCCGGCCCACTGGGCCGCGTGCTGGTTGCTCGACCCCGACGAAGCCGAGCAATCGACGCAGTCCCCCGCCCCGTCAGCCGCATGAGAGGAGATCACCCTATGCTCGCCCACCGTCGTCGGAGTAGACACTGGCTCGCCGGCGCCGCTGCCGTGGCCGCGTGCGCCGCCCTGCTGAGTGCCTGCGGAGGTGCCACGTCTTCGTCAGGAGGAGGCGGCGGTGGAGGAGGAGGGAGCTCCGCCGGCTCGGGAGCGCTGTCGATCGTGGCCTCCCCGGTCGGACCGTTCAGTGACACCTTCAACCCGTTCTCGGTCAGCAACACGGCGTACGTCCAGGGCGCGACCGGGATGGTCTATGAGCCGTTGATGCAGTTCAACCTGGACAAACCGGGGCAGATCTACCCGTGGCTGGCCAAGTCCTGGGCATGGGCGGACGGCGGTAAGGAACTCATCGTCCATACGCGGACGGGCGTGAAGTGGTCAGATGGGAAGCCCTTCAGCGCCGCTGACGTCGCGTACACATTCAACCTGATGAAGAAGCACGCGGCGCTCGACGTCAACGGTGTGACCTTCTCCGGAGCGAGCGCGCCGAGTGCGACCGAGGCGATCATCAAATTCCCGCATCCCGCCTACAGTCAGCTATTCGACATCAGCGAGGTGCTGATCGTTCCGCAGCACATCTGGTCGACGGTCTCCAACCCCGTGACCTACACGGACACGAGCCCGGTCGGCACCGGTCCCTACAAGGTCGAGTCCTTCTCGCCCCAGCAGTTCACCCTGACCAAGAACGCGAGCTACTGGCAGGCGGGCAAGCCTCAGATCAACACGCTTCGATTCATCGCCTACGCGTCGAATCCGAGCGCCGGGCTCGCGCTCAACTCCGGCCAGATCGACTGGTCGACCGCGTACATCCCCAACTACAAGCAGACGTTCGTCGCCAAGAGCCCGTCGACGAACCACGCCTTCATCTCGGCGGTCGGCAACTGGTTCATGTGTCCGAACCTGACCCAGGCGCCGTTCAACCAAGCGGTGGTGCGTAAGGCGATCAGCGAGTCGATCGACCGCCAAACGATCACCTCCGAGGGCGAGCACGGCTATTACGTCCCCACCACGAGTGCGACCGGCCTCACGCTCCCGCGCTGGAAGACGCAGCTCGCGTCGTCGCTAGCCAACGACACCACGACATACAACCCGGCGGCGGCGAAGGCGATGCTCGAGCGGGCGGGCTTCAAGCCCGGGGCGGGCGGGATGCTCAACCAGCCCAACGGCAAGCCGTTCAAGGTGACTCTGCTTGGCCCCTCGCCCTACACCGACTTCATGACCGACCTGCAGTTGATGTCCACCGAGATGAAGAAGGCCGGCATCGACGCAACGGTCAACGGCGTCTCGGTGAGTGACTGGACCAACGACTACACGACCGGTAACTACCAGCTCACGTTCTGCGGTGAGTTCACCACCAGCGACCCGTACTCCGTCTACAACGCGATGCTCAACAGCGCGCTCACCGCGCCGGTCAATCAGAACGCGACCGGTGACTTCGAACGCTACAAGAATCCGGCCGTGAACCAGGCGCTGCAGCAGGTTGCGGCGACCAACAGCAGCTCGCAGCAGCTCAAGGCATACGCGACGATCGAGTCGGCAATGGTCAACGACGTGCCGCTCATCCCGCTCATGGACGGGGGCGCGTGGGGGCTGTACAGCACCCGCCACGCCGTCGGGTGGCCGAGCACGAGCAACGACTACGAGATGAACGAGGTCGCGACCCCCTGGGACGAGGTCGTGATGCTCCACCTCAAGCCGCGGTAGCCCGCGGGGCCCGGCCGCGCTCCTCCGCGGCCGGGCCTATCCGCCAACCTGTTCAACCGCAGAGCACGAAGAGAGGTTGCACCTGTGGAATTCAAGTTCGCTGTCGACCTGATCTCCTTCTACCACCCGGAGTTCTGGGAGGTGCAGGATCACGCGGGGCTCGAGCGCAAGGCCGCCGAGGACCCGCGTGGGTTCTGGGAGCACATCGCCCTCTCCGCCCAGTCGGCAGGCTTCGAGGGTCTCGAGCTCACCTTCGCGCCGGGCGATTGGCAGACGGCCGAGAAGACGTTCGGCTCCGCGGCCGGGCTCGCTGGCTTCCTCGCCGGCTACGGGTTGTCGGTGAGCAGTGGCTTCTTCGGAGCGCTCGAGTACGGCGCGGGGCTGACCGATCCGGGCGCGCGGCAGGCGGTTCTCGATGAGACCAGACGTTATGCCGCGTTCCTCAAGGAGGCGGGTGCCGAGATCCTCGTCGCTGGAATGCCGATGCGCCGTCGCGGAACGCCCGATTCACCGGTGTTCGTCGACTTCGATTACGCCAGGACGGTGGCCGATCTGATCAACCGTGTCGGTGCTGCCGCGCAGTCCGAGGGCGTGCGCGTCGCCCTGCATACCGAGGTCGGGTCCGTCTTCTGCGTCCGCCGTGACATTGACCTCTTCCTCTCGCTGACGGATCCGTCGTATGTCGATCTGTGCCCGGACACCGCGCACATCCAGTTGGGCGGCGTCTCGCCGATCGAGGTGCTGGACCATCACTACGAGCGGGTGAGCATCGCTCACTGGAAGGACGCCGTCGGCCGCTGGCCAAACGACGACCTGAGCAACGAGGACCGCTTCACGCTCGAGGCGGAGTACTTTCGCCGGGTGGGAACCGGAGACGTCGACTGGGGCGGGTGGCTGGCCGCGATGGATCGTGCGCGGTTCGAGGGTTGGACGATCCTCGAGCTCGACGCCGCACGGGACCCGGTCACCGACATGAGGGCTGCCCGTGAGTTCGTCGAGGGCCTCGTCGCCGTCGCCTGAGCCCGCGGTGCGCTCGTGATCGATCCGGTCCGCCGCCGAGCGCTGGTCGCTGCGGCCGACCGGGTCATCCCGGGGGACGCGTGGCCGTCGGCCGACGCAGCCGGCGTCGCGGAGTATGTGAACGTGGCGGTGGCGGGGCCGTGCCGTGAGGCGTGGGAGCAGTGCCTGCGCCCGGGCCTGGACGAGCTCGACCGAGCGGCTCAAATGCAGGGCGCGCGGGACTTCGCCGCGCTCGGCGCCCCGAGTCAGGACGCGCTGCTGCACGCGGGCGAGCGCGCCGCGTTCCTCCGTGCGCTCTCCGCGATCGTCACCGAGGCCTACTTCGTCGATCCGCCTGACGGTGCCCGCCCGCCGGCCTCCTGGGCGATGATCGGGTTCGCTGCCCGACCGCTGGCGGCCACGCCGGGCGCGGTCGATGAGCGGGTGGCGACCGTGCCCGCGGCCGAACTCTGCGAGCGCTACGACGTGATCGTGATCGGCGCGGGTGCCGGGGGCGGAGCGGCCGCGGCGCGGCTGAGCGCGGGTGGGATGTCCGTGCTCGTGGTGGAGCGTGGCAGTCAGCTGAGTTATGACCAGATCGGGACCGACCACGTGCGCAACCACCGCCTGAGTCGCCATGGCGTCACGGCCTCCGGTCCCGCGTTCGGGGTCGGGGACCCCCGCACCTTCATCGACGGGTCCGGTGGGGAGCGACTCGTCTGGCCGCACGAGGTCGGGTTCAACAACAACGCGATGCTGCTCGGTGGCGGGACCAGGGTCTACGGGGCGCAGGCCTGGCGGTTCCTCCCCGATGACTTCGCCATGGCCTCGCGCTATGGCGTGCCCGAGGGCAGCTCACTGGCGGACTGGCCGATCGGCTACGAGGATCTGGAGCCCTATTACGAGCTTGCCGAGTGGCGACTGGGGGTCAGCGGCGACGGGGCCGCTCATCCCGCGCTCGGACCGCGGCGCCGGCCCTACCCGATGGGACCGATCGAGCCCAACGCCGAGACGCGGCGCCTCACGGGGGGCGCGGCGTCGCTCGGCTGGCCGTCCGGTCCCGTGCCGTTGCTGATCAACTCCGAGGAGCGAGACGGCCGCCGGGCGTGCGAGCGGTGCGCGCAGTGCGTCGGCTTCCCGTGTCCCACCGGCGCCAAGGCGGGCTCACACAACACGGTCCTGCCGGCCGCGGTCGCCACCGGGCGTTGTGACGTGGTCGTCGACGCGCCGGTCACGCAATTGCTCACCGACGACCGCGGGCGCGTGGTGGGGGTGCGCCTGGTGGAGATCGGGGGCGGCGAGCCGCAGGCGCGGACGGTCGACGCCGATCACGTGGTGCTGGCGGCAGGCGCGGTCGAGAGTGCCCGACTGCTGCTGGCCAACCCGACCGCGGCCGAACCCGCGGGCATCGGCAACAACGGCGACCAGGTCGGCCGCCACCTCCAGGGCCACGTCTACTCGGGCGCCTACGGGCTGTTCGACGAGGTGGTCCAGGACGGTCTCGGACCGGGCCCGGGGGTGGGCACGCTGCAGTTCGCGCACGGCAACGCGAGCCATATCGGCGGAGGGCTGCTGGCCAACGACTTCGTGATGCTCCCGCTCGCCTACCTGGAAGGCGCTGTCCCGCCGGACGTGCCGGTCGGCGGTCGCGAGTTCAAGGAGTTCGTGCGCGACGGCTGGTCACGCACCGCGCACGTGGCCGCGCCCGCCCAGGAGATCCCGCGACCTGACGCACGGCTCCGGCTCTCGCCGACGATCCGGGACCGCTTCGGGGTCCCAGTGGCGATGCTGTCAGGCGGAGTGCACCCTGAGACGCTTCGCACGTCGGCGATGCTCGCCGCCAGGGCCGCCGAGTGGCTTGAGGCCTCCGGCGCGCGGCGGGTCTGGAGGCATCTCCCCGCCCAGCACCTGAGCGGAGGTCAGCACCAGGCGGGGACGCTGCGCATGGGGGAGGACCCCAGCCGATCGGTCACTGATCCGTCCGGGCGAATCCATGGCCACGACAACCTGTGGGTGGCCGACGGGTCGGTGCACGTCACCAACGGTGCGGTCAATCCGGCGCTGACGATCAGCGCTCTGGCGTTCCGGACCGCCGACAATCTGCTCCGCTCAGGCTGAGCGCACGATCACCGGTGGGCCGGAGCCTCGTCCCCCGGTGCCGGGTCGTCGAACTCTTCCCGGATCGCCTCGAAGTACGAGCCGCACGCCTCGCAGCGCCACTGCGCGGTGATCATCTGCCCGCCCCACTGGCCGACGCGTTCGACGGCTCCGGCGCCGCAGAACGGGCAGTCGGGCGGGTGGCTCACGCCGACCAGCGCCGCGTCCGCGGGTCCCACGCCGACCAGTCGGCGGGTTCGGGCAGCTCGATCGTCCTGCCCTCGGCCTCGATGAGTGCCACCAGCCAGTCGCGCACCATCGCGCGCTGGCGGGCCGGCGTGAGCGAGAACATTCCCAGCTGCACCGCGGCGATTGCGCCCGGCTCGTCGTCGGGACCCGCGAAGCGCGCGCTCTGCTCCCACGTCTCCGTGAGCCGCGCGATCAGCAACTCGGCCTGTGGGTCGCCGGCGCGGCACAGCCGCTTGGCCCAGGCCTCGGCGTGCACCCGGTGCGATCCCTCCTCCTGGAGGATCTTGCGGGCGCGCTGTGCCATCGCGGTGATGCTCGAATCCACGCAGGCGGCGACGAACGTGGTGAGCGCGCCGTCGATGAGCAGGTTGGCCGAAATCATCGCCGTCCAGTCGGCGAGCTCGTCGTCGAGCAGCGCAAGTCGCCGGTCGCCGCCGAACCCGGTCTCGTCGGGCTCGTCGACGCCGAGCGCCTTGAGCACCGGATAGGTCGAGCGCGCGTGGCCGAGCTCGTCCTGCGCCATCGCCGCCGCCGCGACCGCGGACTCGAGCGTCGGGGCACTCACCGCCCACTCGCCGTAGCGGCGGCCGAGGGCGGCCTTGTTATCGGCGAGCGCGCCGACCAGGCTGACCATGCAGCTGGTCGCGACGTCCTGTTCGGTGGTGGCGCTCATGGCTTGATCGCCTCTCGGATCGCGGAGCGCGGAACGATGATCATGTGGATCCAGGGATGCTCGTCGTAGATCGAGCGCGCGGAGACCAGCGCCAGATCCTCGTCGTCCTCGGTGATCGTGCCGACGTGGTGCAGCGGCTGCTCGTACTCGCGGCGGGCGAACACCTCCCACACCGACTCGGTGTTTCGCCCTGCGGTCCTCGCAAGCTCGGACCTCCGGTCGACGTCACTCTGCCCTCCGGTCCTCGCAAGCTCGGACCTGCGGTCGACGTCACCCATGCTCATGCCACGATCCCGAGGCCGCGCATCGTCGCGCGCGCCTCCTCCCGGATCCGCCCGCGGGTCCAGACCGGGTCCCACACAACCTCGATCCGGACCGCGTCGATGTCGGGCTCGGTGAGCAGGCGCTCGCGGATGTCGTCCTCGATGAAGTCGGTTGCCGGGCAGCCCATCGCGGTGAAGGTGAGCTCCAGGTCCACGCTGCGGTCCTCGGGCCGATAGGCGACCGACACGATCAGCCCCATGCCGACGACCGACACCGGGATCTCCGGGTCCTCGACGTCGCGCAGCGCGTTCCATAGCCTCGCCTCGACCGCCTGGACGGGGCCGAGCGGGCCCGCGGTGGCGGCCTGCGCCGTGGCCTGCTCGCGTGTGATCGGCGTGCTCGTGCTCATGCCGCGATCGCCATCTGCCCGCGGTAGCCACGCTGGAGCCGCCCGACGTAGTCGTGGTTCATCGGCCCGCGTGCCTTCCAGCGGACCATCACGTCCTCCCAGCTGATCGGCCCGTCGTCGAGCAGCCAGCGCTTGGCCTCGGCGTCGAACGCCGCCGGGAACGGGCAGTCGATCACGTAACGGTCACTGTCGGCGTCGAGGTGCGCGGGGACGTGCAGGCCGACCTCGTCCACGAACGGCACGACCGCCGCCATCCACGTCTGGCGCAGCGCGTCGTTGGACATCCCCTTGAAGCCGTACTCGAGCTGGATCCCGTGCTTCTTGCGATCGTCGGGCAGCCCGAACCACTCGAGCGTGAGGATGAACATCCAGTCCAGCGATGCCTGCAGCCGGCGCTTGTCCTCCGGATCGGCGCACAGCTTCTTGACCCACGTGCGGCCGTGACGCAGATGGAACGTCTCCTCCTTGTCCACCTTCGCCAGCGCCCGCTTCCACGGTCCGAACGTGCTCGACTCGTGGACGTCGGACAGCAGCACGAACCCCGCTTGGTCATACAGGGCGTTGGCGAGCACCATCTCGTACCAGGAGTCGAGCGGGACGTCGAACGCGTATGGATACTTGAACGCCCCCGGCTCGCGCTGGTAGATGAGCTCGTCCTTGGGAACGCCGAGGTCGGCGAGCAGGCGGTAGCCGATGTGAGCGTGTGCCAATTCGTCCTGGATGATCGAGATCGCCGAGCCGAAGTTGTTCAGGGCGGGCGCATGTTGCGCGGCGCGCAGGTACGCGGGCGCGGAGATCAGCTCCGTGTCGGCCGACACGGTGAGGATCCGGCGGATCCCCTTCAGATACCCGGGCGACATGTGCGCGAGGCCCTCGATGAGCTTGCCGGACGCGAGATGGGCGCGGACCTCGTCTTCGGTGCGAGGCGCCAGTTCCTCGACTGTCGGTGCGCTGGATGTCATCTGGGCGATCCCCTCGGCGAAAAAGTTCTCGTTTGACACTTGACTGACGAGCGACACGATATAGTGTTATCAGCATGCGGTCAAGCATGATCGAGAGCGCGCTGCTTCAGGAGCGGGTCGCGGGCGTACTGACGCTGACCCTCAATCGGCCCGAGCGCCGCAACGCGATCGACCCCGCCCTCTGCGACGCCCTCGCCCAAGCGCTCGATCGAGCCGCCACTGATGCCGAGGTTCGCGCGATCGTGCTCTGCGGCGCCGGCGGCAACTTCTGCGCCGGTGGAGACCTCGGCCGCTTCTCTGAGCTGCACGACGCAGGTGCCTATCGCCACGTCTCGTGGGCGCTCACCGACCTGATCGAGTCGATCGAGCGGCTCGAGAAGCCCGTCGTCGCCGCGATCGACGGCGCCGTCACCGGCGCTGGGCTCGCGCTGGCGCTCGCCTGCGACTGGCGCGTAGGCGCCACGTCGACCCGGATCCTGTTCCGCGAGGGCGCCGTCGGCCTGGTGCCCGTGCACGGCGGCATCACCCGCATGGTCAAGCTGCTCGGCCTCGCGCGGGCGCGTGAGCTCGTGCTCGGCGGCGAGGAGCTCGATGGCGAGCGCGCTCTGCAGGCCGGGCTCCTCACGGAGCTGAGCGCGACGTCCGACGATCTGTTGACGACCGCTCACCGGCGCGTCGCACTGATGCTCGAGCGGGCGCCGCTGTCGTTCGGCGCCGCCAAGCGGCTGCTCCAGCTTGCCGCCGACGTCGATCTGCGCTCCGGGATGGTCGCCGAGAGCCTCGCCCAGACCGCCCTGCTGCAGTCCGCTGACCACCACGAGGGGCTGGCCGCCGCGCGTGAGCGCCGCCCACCACGGTTCGAGGGACGCTGATGGCGACGATCGTCACCCTCGACGGCGTGTCACCGACGATCGGCGCGGGCGTCTACCTCGCCCCGACCGCCGTCCTGATCGGCGACGTCCGGGTGGGCGACCGGGCGAACATCTGGTTCGGGGCGGTGCTGCGCGGCGACATCACCCACATCGAGATCGGCGAGGAGACCTCGGTCCAGGACAACGTCGTCATTCACTGCGCGGAGGACCTGCCGACGCGGGTCGGCGCCCGGGTCACCGTTGGCCACGGCGCGCTGCTCGAGGGCTGTGTCGTCGAGGACGACTCACTGATCGGGATGGGCGCGATCGTCCTGCAACGCGCTCACGTCGCGACCGGCGCGATGGTCGCCGCCGGCGCGGTCGTCTCCGAGCGTCAGCAGATTCCGGCCGGCGTCCTGGCCGCGGGCGTCCCGGCACAGGTCAAGAAGGAGCTGTCGGGCTCGGCCCGCCAGTGGGTGGAGTACGCGGCGCAGAACTACCAGGTCCGGCGCCGGCAGTACCTCGAGAAGAGCGAGGTCGTCTCCGACGGCCTCGCCGAGAACTGAGAACAAAGGAGCGTCCTGTGGAGGCAACGATGTTGATCGGCGGGGAGTGGCTGGGTGCCACCGCAGGCGAGGAGCTTAAGGTGTTCAACCCGGCCACCGAGGAGGTCGTCGGCAGCGTCCCGGCCGCGTCCGCGCAGGACGTCGAGCTCGCAGTCGAGACCGCCAGGCGCGCGTTCGCGGACTGGGCGGCGACCGACGTGGAGAAGCGCGGCCGGATCCTCGCCACGGCCGCCGACCTGATCGAGGCCAACGCCAAGGAGATCGGGGCGACGCTCACCTCCGAGCAGGGCAAGCCGCTCGCGGAAGCGGCGGGCGAGGTCCATCACCTCGCGCACGGCGTCCGTTACTACGCCGAGGCCGCGGCGAAGGTGACCGGGAGCTATCAGGAGCTGCCCTCCGCGTTCGGTCCGGCGTACGGCCAGGTGATCCGCCGGCCGATGGGCGTGTGCGTCGCGATCACGCCGTACAACTTCCCGCTCACGTTGCTGGGCACGAAGGTCGCTCCCGCGCTCGCGATGGGCAACACGGTCGTCGCCAAGCCGGCGGCCACGACGCCCCTGGCCACGCTGCAGGTGGCGCGGCTGTTCAACGAGGCCGGCGTGCCCGATGGGGTGCTGAACGTCGTCACCGGCCGTGGCAGCGCGATCGGCGACGCGCTCGTGTCACATCCCGACGTGCGCCGGATCGCGTTCACCGGGTCGACGGAGGTCGGTCGCCACGTCGCCTCGATCGCCGGCCCGTTGCTCAAGCGCGTGACGCTCGAGCTCGGCGGCTCCGATCCGGTGATCGTCTGCGAGGACGCCGATGTCGGAGCCGCGGTCAAGGCGGTGATCATCGGGCGCTACTGGAACGCGGGGCAGGCGTGCTTGGGCTGCAAGCGGGTGTTCGTCCACGACGCCGTCTATGACGATTTCGTCGCCCAGCTGGTCGAGCGGGTCAAGCGCTACGAGCCCGGCGACGGCACGGTCAAGGCCGAGAAGCCGCGGCTGCGGATGGGCCCGATCCACACCCGGGCCGGCCGTGACGAGCTTGCGGACCAGCTGCAGGACGGGGTCGACAAGGGCGGCGAGCTGCTCTGCGGTGGCGGCAGCGGTGGCCACGACACGGGGTGGTTCCTGGAGCCGGCAGTCGTCGCCGAGCCCGGTGCCGACTCGCGTCTGATGACCGAGGAGGTGTTCGGCCCCGTGTTGCCGGTGCTTCGCTACTCCGACTTCGACGACGCGATCACGCGCGCCAACGACACCCCCTACGGCCTCGGCTCCTCGATCTGGACGCACGACGTGCGCAAGATCCACCGCGCGGCGCAGCAGATCGACGCCGGCATGACCTGGGTCAACCAGATTCACTACGGCTACGACGAGCTGCCGTTCGGCGGGATCAAGGATTCGGGCTTCGGCAAGGAGCACGGGATCGAGGCGCTCGACAGCTACGTCGAGCTCAAGAGCGTCGTCGTCGGAGGGCTCGTCTGATGGGCGTCTCCTACACCTCCGAGGGCACGGTCGGGTCGATCACGCTCGACAACCCACCCGCCAACTCCTATGACCTCGCGTTCGTGCGAGAGCTGGCGGCTGCGATCCAGACCGCCGGCGAGGACCCGACCGCCCGGGTGATCGCGTTGCGCTCCGCGAGCGAGAAGTTCTTCTCGGCCGGCGCGGACGTGAAGCGGTTCCTCGCCAACGAGGTCGAGGCGAACATGGAGATGGTCGGGAGCGCGCACGAGGCGCTGGCGTCGATCGCCCGCTCGCCGAAGCTGTTCGTCGCCTGCGTCACCGGTCACGCGCTCGGGGGCGGCCTGGAGATGGCGCTCGCCTGTGATGTGCGCTACGGCGTGGAGGGCCGCCATCGGCTCGGCACTCCGGAGGTGTCGCTCGGCCTGCTGCCCGGCAACGGCGGCACGCAGCGGCTCCCGCGGCTGATCGGCGTCGGGCCCGCGCTCGAGCTGCTCACCACGGGCCGCCCGCTCTCGGTCGAGGAAGCCCATCGGCTTGGAATCCTCTCCCAGGTGTTCGAGAGCCGCGAGGCGCTGGACGAGCACATCGCCACGCTCGGGGCGCTGCCTCCGTTGGCGATCGCCGAGATCAAGCGAGCGGTCTATGAGGGCATCGAGCGCCCGCTCGCCGACGGACTTGCCCTCGAGCGGGAACTGGTGGAGAACCTGTTCCGATCGCACGACGCCCATGAGGGCCTGACCGCGTTCAGCGAGAAGCGCACTCCGGAATTCACAGGGAGCTGAGATGAGCACCACCGGATCTGCCGTGCTGGAGCGCGGCGTCTTCATCGGCGGCGAGCCTCAGGCGATCGCCGGCGCGACGTTCGAGATCCGCAACCCCGGGACGGGAGAGCTCGTCGGGCGCGTGACGCGTGCCGATGTGGCGCTCGTCGACACGGCGGTCGCGCGCGCACACGACGCGTTCCCGGCGTGGGCCAGGCTCGGATACTCCGACCGCGGCGCGATCCTGCACGCGTGCGCGGAGGCATTCGCCGCACACGTTGACGAGCTCACCCCGATGCTCGTCGCCGAGCAGGGCAAGACGATCCGCGAGGCAAAGCTCGAGCTGCGCAAGGCGGCCGAGACGCTCGAGCACTACGCGGGCATGCAGAAGGAGGTCCGCGGCATCTATGTCCATGGCCTGGATACGAATGTCGACGGGCGCGTGCTGCGCCGGCCGCTCGGCGTCGTCGCGGCGATCGTGCCCTGGAACTTCCCGACGACGCTGCTCTGCAACAAGCTCGGTCCGGCGCTGCTGTGCGGGAACACCGTCGTCGCCAAGCCGGCCGACTCCACGCCGTTCACCACGCTGCGGCTGGCCGAGATCCTGAGTGAGGCCGGATTGCCCGACGGCGTGCTCAACGTGGTGACCGGGACCGGCGCGGAGGCGGGGGAGGCGATGGTCACCCACCCGCTGGTGCGCAAGGTGGCGTTCACCGGCTCGACGCCGACCGGTGAGCGCGTGGCCGCGCTCGCCGCGCCCGGCTCCAAGCGGGTGACGCTCGAGCTCGGCGGCTCGGACCCGATGATCATCTGCGACGACGCGGACCTCGCCAAGGCGGCGAGCGCCGCGGCGATGGGCCGCTTCTACAACTGCGGGCAGGCGTGCCTGGCGATCAAGCGCCTGTACGTCATGGACTCGGTCGCCGACCAGGTCATCGACGCGGTGGTGGCGAAGGCCGGCCGGTTGCGGGTCGGCCTCGGCTCCCATCCCGACAGCCAGCTCGGGCCCGTCCACAGCGCCCGTCAGCTTGCGCTGCTCGAACGTCAGGTGAGCGAGAGCGTGGCCGCCGGGGGCGAGCTGCTCGTCGGCGGTGAGCGCCCCGGCGATCCCGCGCTGGCCGACGGTCACTTCTACCGGCCGGCGGTCGTGCTGGCGCCGCCGCACGACTCGCCGATGGCCCAGGAGGAGGTGTTCGGGCCCGCGCTTCCAATCTGGAGGGTGCGGGACTTCGATGAGGCACTGCGGTTGGCCAACGACTCGCCGTTCGGCCTGGGCTCATCGGTGTGGACGAGCGATCTCGACCGCGCCGAGCGCGCCGCCGCCGAGCTTGACTGCGGTTACACGTGGATCAACTCGCCGACGAAGGTCTACGACGAGCTGCCCTTCGGCGGGGTGAAGTCCAGCGGCCTGGGCAAGGAGCACGGATCGGAGGCGTTCGACCACTACACCGACATGAAGTCGGTCGTCGTCCGGCGTCACTGAGGGACACAGGGAAACGAGAGAGAGGGCTGAGGAGTGCTGAGGACCGATTCCGCGGAGCTGGTCAACTTCGGCGAGATCGTCGACCGGCAGGTCGAGGCGGGCCTCGGCGACAAGCTCGCGTACATCGCCGGCGAGGACCGGCTCACCTATGCGGAGCTGCGCGGCCAGGTCAACCGCGCCGCCAACCTGCTCGTCGAGCTCGGCGTCCGTCGCGAGCAGCGCATCCTGCTCGTTCTCGACGACACGATCGTCTTTCCGATCGTGTTTCTCGGAGCGCTCAAGGCCGGAGTGGTGCCGGTCCCGGTGTCACACCAGGACAAGGACGACAACTTCCGCCACTACGTGGCTGACACGTACACGGAGCTGGTCGTCGCCGACGCGGCGACGTTGCCACGGCTCCAGGCAGCGCTCGACGGCTCCCGGCTGCGGTTCCTCGTGCGTGGCGGTGAAGGCGCGGGGGTCATCGAGCTGGGGTCCGCGCTCGCCGGGCAGCCCGACGAGTTCACCCCAATTCCCGTCCACCGCGACGACATCGCGTTCTGGCTCTACAGCTCCGGCTCGACGGGCAAGCCGAAGGGCGTCGTGCATCTGCACCACGACATGGAATACACCTGCGAGCACTACGCGCGCGGGGTGCTCGGTGTCGGCCGCGACGACATCACGTTCTCCTCGACGAAGCTGTTTCACGCCTACGGTCTGGGCAACGGGCTGTCGTTCCCGCTGTCCTGCGGCGCCACCGCGGTGCTGAATGCGGGGCCGAGCAAGCCCGAGCCGCTGTTGGCGACGCTGCGCGCTCAGCGCCCGACCGTCTTCTTCTCCGTGCCCGCTCTGTTTCGGGCGGTCACCGCCGACCCCGGCGCGGACGGAGCGCTCGACTCGGTCCGGATCTGCGCCTCCGCGGCCGAGCCGTTGCCGGCACATGTCGCCGAGCGCTGGCACGAGCGCTTCGGGGTCGAGATCGTCGACGGCATCGGCTCGACCGAGATGCTCCACATCTACTGCTCCAACCGACCGGGCGCGATCGAGCCCGGGACGACCGGCCGCCCGGTGCCCGGCTACGAGCTGCGCCTCGTCGACGAGCTCGGCACCGTGCTCGAGGGACCGGCGGTGGGGAGCCTCGAGGTCCGCGGCGACTCGTGCGCGGCGCTCTACTGGCACCAGCACGAGAAGACCAAGCGGTGCATGCGCGGCGACTGGTTCGTCAGCGGCGACCGCTACCGGCGCGGCGAGGACGGCGCGTACTGCTACGTCGGCCGCGACGACGACATGCTCAAGATCGGAGGCCTCTGGGTCTCACCGGTCGACATGGAAAGCTGCCTGCTCGCGCACCCGCGCGTCGCCGGCGTCGGCGTGATCGGCGTTCAGATCGACGAGGCGAGCCGGATCGCGGCCGTGGTCGAGTGCTCCGGGGAGCCGGGCGACGAGTTGCTCGCCGAGGAGCTGCGCGCCTGGTGCAAGGAGCGGATGCGTCGGTATGAGTACCCCCATGTGGTGCGGTTCGTCGATGCGCTGCCGCGGACGTTGACGGGGAAGGTGCAGCGGTTTGCGCTGCGGGAGTGGGTGGGAGGCTGAGCTCTCATCAGGGCAGCCCATCGCAGAACGCCCCGACCCCCTCGACCACCTCGGCCGCAGCATCCAGGTGCGGGCTGTGCCCACCGGGCACCACCAGCCGCCGCGCCGACGCCCCGACCGCCGCGCAGATCCGGTCGACCTGGGCGAGCGTGCCGTAGGGATCATCGCGACCCTGGATGACGAGTGTCGGCGCCACCACCGCTCTCGCCTCCGCGTCAAGGGTCCAGGACCGGAACGCGGGGTCGAGCCAGACGCCGCACCAGCCCCAGAAGACGGCGTCGGGGTCATCGTGGTGACGGGCGAGCCGCTCGCGGAGGTCGCCGTCGACGTAGCGGTCACGGATCTCCTCGATCGAGCGGATGCAGATGTCCTCGACGAAGACGTGCGCGGCGAGGGTGACCACGCCGGTGACGGGGGCCTCGCCGCCGTGGATGAGCGCGATCGAGCCGCCGTCGCTGTGGCCGACAAGCACAGGCTCGGTCACACCGAGTGTCCGCAGCAGTTCCGGGAGCACGGTCCGAGCCTCCTCGTGGAAGAACGCGGGCGTGCGCGGGTGGACCGGATTCTGGGACTGGCCGTGGCCGTGCCGGGAGTAGACGACGGCCCGCCGGCCCGTGCGCTCGGCGAGGTCGGCCGGGAACGAGCGCCACAGCCCGATCGAGCCCAGGCCCTCATGCAGCAGCACCAGCGGATGCAGGTCCGGCGAGCCGTCGAGGTCGAGCACATCGAGCCGGCGGCCGCCGACCGTGAGCGAGGTGGGCCGCTCGCCGCTCATGCGCTACATGCTACATCGCCGCGACGGGCGTCAACGGGGTGTCGCGCAGAATCAGAATCAGACTCAGGCGGCCGCCTCGGAGGCGATCCCCTCGAGCGAGGCGAAGTACGCCTGGGCGGTCTCGTGCCACAGCGCGTGGCGCTGGACGAACACCTCGTGTGCACGGGAGCGCGGCCACGCCCGCGGGACCATCCGCTCGGGCAGGTCAGGGTCGAGGAACGGGAACCGCCGCCATTCGTGCACGAGCAGTGTCTGCGCTGCAAACACGGCCTCCGGTGTGCGCGGCGCCGCCCGCGCGAACCGGGCGATGAACTCGCGGTAGCCCTCGGCGACGCTCTCCAGATCCCACGCGCTCGCGATCAGCTTCTGCGGGTCGCCGATCGACCCGAGCTCCGCGCGGAACGACTGGAGCTCGGCGACCGAGTCGGCGCCGACGCTGGCGCGCAGCTCGTCCTCGCGCTCGATGTGGGGAGACAGCCAGAGCCCGCCGCCCAGGGAGCCGAACCCGGCCCAGGCGAGCTGGGTGCGGAGCTGGTGGCGGACCTCGCGTCGCTGCTCTGGCACGCGGAGCACGACGAGCAGCCAGTGGCCGTCCCATGCCCACGGCTCACCGAACCCGTAGATCCGAGCCGCGCCGGTCCGCAGCATCACCGCCGCGCGCTCGGTCAGTTGTACGCGCGAGCGGCGGCCGTGACGCTCGGTCGTCAACCAGCCCGCGGTGGCGCTGCGGGCGAGCGCCTGACGCGCCGCCTGGCTCTTGTACTCAAGCGCGCCGAGTGCCTGGATCAGCGTCTCCTGCCACGTCCCGGAATCGAGCGACAGCACGTACTCCCCGAGGATCGTGAGCAGGACCGAGCGGGCGGCCGGTGGGCCGACGGAGCGCCGCCGCAGCTGGATGTCGTCGTCCACGGGTGGTGAGGCTACCGTCACGCGGACGCGGCTCACGCAAGACAGCCGCGTACTCTCCGTCAGCGGAATGTCACCGACACCCGCCCGGATCCGAATCGGCCAGCGGGTCGAGCGAGCCGACGCCGATCCGTCCGGGGCGGCGGCCTGGCGCACGATCGTCCGCTTCGGCGAGGTCGCCGAGCGCGTCATGCACAGCACCCTGGGGATCGTCGAGGAGACGTTCGGGTACACGCCACGGCTGCGCGTGGCTCTGGAGTTCCACCGCCCGCTGCGCCTGGGCGACGAGGTACACGTCGAGCTCGCTGTGACCTCGGTCGGCCGCTCGTCGGTCGGCTACCGCCTCACCGTCACTGCCCCGGATGGCACCACCGCCGCAGACGGCGAGATCGTCGCCTGCCTGGTGGAGCCGGGCGGTGCCCGCTCACGCCCCTGGCCCGACCACATTCGCCGCGCGCTCGCCCAGGGCGGGGACCTCACCGCCGTCGTATGACGCGTAGCTGCGCTGGATCGTGATCTGGTCGGCGAGATACCTGGCGTCGTGCCAG
Organism: Solirubrobacteraceae bacterium; assembly: GCA_036501965.1. Classification (GTDB taxonomy): domain Bacteria; phylum Actinomycetota; class Thermoleophilia; order Solirubrobacterales; family Solirubrobacteraceae; genus Palsa-465. Next base: position 141,908 of record DASXZK010000049.1, on the reverse strand, counting down.
ACCCCCCAGATGAAGGATGAGCCGCGGCGCGAGAGCCAGGGCAGACCTAGGAAGTAGACGCCCGGCTCGGATGAGACCCCGCGCCGGTGACTCGGCCGGCCGTCGGCGTCGAACGCGTCGACCTGGAGCCAGCCGTAGTCGACGGCGAAGCCGGTGGCCCAGATGATCGAGCTCACCCCGGCGGCGGCGAGGTCGAGCTCACGCAGCGGCTCGGTGGCGGACGCGGGCATCGCCCCGAGCTCGTGGGCCTCGGGCTCTTCGGGAAGGTCGAGACCCATGCGTGCGAGGTGGGCGTCGGCCTCCCGCAGCAACGCGAGGTAGTTGGCGTCGCCATCGGCGATGTTCGCGGCGAGGTCGGGCGCAAAGTGCAGCACGCCGTCGTCGAACGAGCTGGTCATGCCGACGAGCGTCATGCCCCGCGCTTCGAGCCCGCGGAAGTCGACCGTCTGGCCGCCGTGGGCTCCGCTGACGGCGATCGTCACGTGCTCAGCTCCCTGCGGAGGCGTCTCCGCGTCCCACTTGCCCAGCACGCCGAGCCACCAGCAGAAGTCACGTCCGCGGTAGCGCCGGGGAGGACGATCGTGGGGGCCGACGGACAGGTAGACGCGCCGCCCGCCGGCGAGCAGCTCGTCGGCGATCTGCACCCCTGACGAACCGGCGCCCACGACAAGGACTGCGCCGTCGGGGAGCTGGCCGGCGTTACGGTACGCGCTCGAGTGCATCTGCACCGTTGCGGCGTCGCTGGGCACGATCGGTGGGATCACCGGGCGCTGGAACGGTCCGGTGGCCGCGACCAGGTAGCGCGCGTCGATCGAACCGTCCGTCGTCTCGACGTGGAAGCCGGGCCGGCCCTCGTTGCGCCGCGCCGAGACGACCTCGACCCCGCAGCGGATAGGCGCGCCGATCTTCTCCGCAAAGGAGACGAAGTAGTCGACGACCTGGTCCTTGGAGGCGAACTCGTCCGGACCGACGTCGAGGAACTCGAGCGTCGGGAAGCGGTCATGCCAGGCCGGACCGTTGGCGACCAGTGAATCCCAGCGTCCCGTGCGCCAGCGCTCCACGATCCGATCGCGCTCGAGCACGAGGTGCGGCACCTCCGCGGCGCCCAGGTGCTCGCTCATCGCCAGACCGGCCTGGCCTCCGCCGACGACAAGCACCTCCACCGCTTCGCATGACATGTGTGAACCCCGCTCAGGATCGGACCGTGTGGTTTGCGCTCGACCGCCGCGCCCCCGCATCGTTGCGGGCATCGCCACGGCCGTCCAATCAGCTTCGCGAGGTTCTGGTTGTGATTTTCCGATGCAGTCCGCGGCGAGCGGGTTGAAGACCGATACCCGGGGCAACACTGGATGGCACGTTTTCGGCGGGGCCATCGCCCGGGGCGAACCGCGGCGACGGACATCCCGATTCAACCGGGCGCGACGGTCCCCCATACTCGGCCGCGATGGCGACCGCGAGCGAACGCTCCGACCTGCAGACGCGCATTCGCGACGGCGCGCGCGAGCGCCGGGACGCCGTCGTCGAGCTCACGAGCCGCCTCGTCGGCTTCGACACGACCGCGCGCGGTCCGAGGGATCCACCGCGTCAGGAGGCCGCGCTCCAGGAGTTCCTCGCCGCGCGGCTGCGCGCCGCGGGGGCCGAGGTGGAGCTGCTCACCCCCGGCCCTGGCGTTCCCGGCAGCGAGCGCCAGGTGCCCGCCGACCTGCCGTTCGACGGGCGCCCGCAGCTGGTCGCGCGGTTCCCCTCCGCATGTGGAACTGGACGCTCTCTCATCTTCAACGGTCACGTCGATGCGGTCTCCGCCGAACCGCTGCACGAGTGGTCGCACGACCCGTTCGACGCGACCGTCGACAACGGCCTTCTCTACGGCCGCGGCTCGTGCGACATGAAGGGTGGCGTTGCGGCGATGGTCGTCGCGGCGGAGCTGCTGGCCGAGCTTGGCGTCCCGCTCGCGGGCGATCTGATCGTCAACACCGTCACCGACGAGGAGTACTGCGGCGCCGGGGCGGCGGCATCGGTCACCGCCGGTCTGCGCGCGGATGCGGCGATCGTTCCCGAGCCGTCCAGCCTGCAGACCTGGGTGGCGTGCCGGGGGATCCTGTCGCCGACGATCACGGTCCACGGACGCCCGGGCCACGCCGAGGTCTCTCAGGCGCACTGGCGCGAGGGGGGAGCGGTCAACGCGATCGACAAGATGATGCTCGTCCTCGCCGAACTGCAGGCGCTGCAGGCTGACTGGCTCGCCCGGCCGGGCCATCAGCACGCGCTGTTGCGCCCGCCGAGCATCGTCACCACGATGATCAAGGGCGGCGAGTGGTGGGTGACCTATCCCGCCAGCTGCGAAGCGACCCTCGACATCACCTACCTGCCGGCCCAGGCCGACTCGGGCGGCTTCGGCACCGAGGTGGAGAAGGACATCGAGGCGGCGATCGCACGCGCCTGCAGGGCTGACGAGTGGCTGGCCGAGAACCCGCCCGAGGTGGCCTGGTCCGTCGATCTGCCTCCGCTCGAGATCCCGCCCGACGAGGAGATCGTGCGGAGTCTCGCCCGGGTCGCGCACAGCGTCGGGCGCGAGCACGAGATCGAATCGCTCGACTCGTGGTTCGACGCCTCGGCGTTCAACCGAATCGCCGGGATGCCCGCGGTCGCCTTCGGCCCATACGGCGGCCGCCGCGGCGAGCGCGCGATCCCGCACACGATCGACGAGTACGTCCCAGTCGACGATCTGGTGGCGACGGTCGAGACGCTCGCCCTCGCCGCGGTCGACTTCTGCGGGCTCGTGGGCTGAGCGCGCCCCGGGCGGGGTGTAGATTCCGAGACAGTTGAGCAGTGACCCGCTCCAGAGAGAGTCGGCTCCCCATGAGGGCCCGTCGGAGAAGGAGAGACGTTGTCTCGCAATCTGGTTGAGCTGATCCGCCGCCACCACGGCGTGGACGCGCCGTCGGCACTGGCGGTGCTGAAGGCCGCCGTCGAGGATCACGGCGAGCTCACCGACGAGGACCGCAAGCATGCGGCCGAGGTGTCGGGCGTGCCCGAGGCGGCGGTCTACGGCATCTCGACGTTCTACGACGATCTGCTGGTGCCGCGCGGGCGCCGGCACGTCCGCGTGTGCACCGGAACGGCCTGCTTCGCGGCCACCGGTGGCGCGCACGTCGAGGCGGTCGCCGAAGGGCTTGGCCTGAAGCCGGGTGAGCGCGCCCGAGACGGCAGCGTGTCGCTGGCGCACACGGTGTGTCTCGGTTTCTGCCACTCCTCGCCGGCGGTCCGCGACGGCGATCTGGTCGACGCCGGCCCCGACGCGCCGGCGCGGGCGATCACCGGAACGTGCGCGGACGCGGTCGAGCCTGAGTGGGTGAGCCTGCTCGAGGAGCCTGTGCTGACCCGGCCCGGCGACTGGTCGGGTCTGCGGCGGGCCTTGAGCGAACTCGGTCCCGAGGGGCTGCTGGCCGAGGTGGAGGCTGCAACGGTGCGTGGCCGCGGCGGCGCGGGATTCCCGGCCGGCACCAAGTGGAAGTTCACACGCGCCGCCAAGGGCGATGAGAAGTTCATCGTGGCCAACGGCGACGAGGGCGATCCGGGCTCCTATATCGACAAGTACCTGATGGAGCAGAACCCGGCGCTGGTGCTGGAGGGCCTCGCGCTTGCCGGGTTCGCGGTCGGCGCTCAGCACGGGTTCGTGCTGACGCGCTCGGAGTATCCGCGGTCCAAGCCCACGCTGGAAGCCGCCGTCCAGCAGGCCCACGACGACGGCCTGCTCGGCACCGACGTCCTCGGTTCGGGGTTCGATTTCGACATCACGATCGTGGAGGGCGCGGGCTCCTACGTCGTCGGTGAGGAGACGGCGTTGCTGGCCTGCCTGCAGGGGTTGCGCGGAACGGTGTCGGCGCGACCGCCGTTCCCGGCCGAGCGCGGCGTGTTCGGCCTCCCGACGGTGGTCAACAACACCGAGACGCTGGCCAACATGCCGTTCATCGCGCGCCAGGGCGCCCAGGCGTACGCCGAGCTGAGCCCTGACTCGGAGAGCAACGGCTCGAAGCTGGTCTGCTTCAACGAGCGGTTCGCGCGGCCGACGGTCTACGAAGTCCCGTTCGGGATGACGATGCGGGCGCTGTGCATGGAGGTCGCCGGCGGCCTGCGCGACGGGCGGTCGATCAAGGCGGTGCAGATCGGCGGGCCGCTGGGCGGCATCCTCCCCGCGTCGCTGCTCGACACCGTGTTCGACTTCGACGCGCTCGCCGCGGAGGGCTGCATGGTCGGCCACGGCAGCATCTGCGCCTTCGACGACCACACCGACATCCGCGCGCTCTGCGTGCACCTGCTCGAGTTCGGAGCCGATGAGAGCTGCGGCAAGTGCTTCCCCTGCCGGATCGGCCTGCGCCGCGCCCACGACCTGTTCGCTGCTGACGCGCCAGTCGACCGCGAGCGCTTCGAGCAGCTGCTCGAGACGCTCGAGCTCGGCAGCCTGTGCGCGCACGGCTCCGGGATGCCGGCGCCGTTGCGCAGTCTGCTCGCCCACTTCTCCGACGAGATGGGCTTGAAGTGATCTCGGTCACCGTCGACGGGACCCAGGTGGAGGTGGAAGAGGGCGCGACCATCCTCACTGCGGCCAAGCAGGCCGGGCGCTGGGTGCCGACGCTGTGCTTCGACGAGCGCCAGGCGCCGTTCGGCGCCTGCCGGGTGTGCATGGTGGCGGTCGAGGGCGCCCCGAAGCCGCTGCCGGGATGCACGACGCCGTGCCGCGACGGGATGGTGATCAGCACCGAGGATCCGACCGCGCGGCGGGTCGCGGTGGCGGTCGTCGAGCTCGTGCTCTCCGAGCTGCCGCAGGCGCCGGCAGCTCACACGGAGCTGGCGCAGGTCGCCGGCCGTCTCAGCGTCACCGGCGAACCGCGATGGCCGGGGCCGGTGCACGAGGTCGAGCACGACTACCGCCATCCGTACCTGGCGTTTGAGCACGAGCTGTGCATCTCGTGCGGGCGCTGCGTCCGCGCGTGCGACGAGGTACAGGGCGCGTTCGCGCTCACCGCCACCGGCCGCGGCTTCGGCGCGAACGTCACCGCGGGGCTGAACGCGGGGTTCAATGACTCGACCTGCGTATCGTGCGGTGCATGCGCCGACACCTGCCCGACGGACGCGATCACCGAGATCACGCTGCTCGACGGCGTGATCGCTCCGCCGACCGCGGCGAAGCCGTGGGGGCGGCGGCGCAAAGAACGTCATGATCCGACCGAGAATCAGGGGACGACGCCTGGAGGTCGCCCCCACCCATCAAAGGAGCTGGGCCGATGAGCACCGAGCGCTTTGACCGCACCGTCACCACCACCTGCGGATACTGCGGGGTGGGCTGCCGTCTCGACGCGAACGTGCGCGGTGGTCGGATCGTCTCGGTCTCGCCCGCGCTTGACGGACCCGCCAACGAGGGTCATACCTGCCTGAAGGGCCGCTTCGCGCACCAGTTCACGCGCTCGCGGGACCGGCTGACCTCGCCGTTGATCCGGGAGAACGGGGAGCTGCGGGTCGCCAGTTGGGAGGAGGCACTGTCGCGGGTCGTCTCCGAGCTGTCGCGCATCAAGGAGGCGTACGGTCCGGACGCGATCGCGGGGCTCGCGTCATCCCGCGCGACCAACGAGGACTGCTACGCGATGGCGCGGCTGATGCGGGCCGCCATCGGGACCAACAACATCGACAACTGCAGCCGGGTCTGCCACTCGCCGACGTCGTTCGCGATGCGCAAGTCCTTCGGGCTCTCCGGGGCCACCGGCTCCTTCCGCGACATCGACCACGCCGACGCCGCCATCTTGATCGGCGTCAACCCGACTCAGGGGCATCCGGTCGTCGGGGCGCGGATCAAGCAGGCCGCGCTGCGCGGCTGCAAGCTGGTGACGATCGACCCGCGCCGGATCGAGCTGGCCGACTACGGGGTGCTGCACCTCGCCAACCGCCCGGGCACCAACGCCGCGGTCGCGCTCGGGCTGGCGCACGTGGTGCGCCGTGACGGGCTGACCGACGAGGCGTTCCTCACCGAACGGACCGAGGGCTACGACACGGTGCAGGAGCTGCTGGATGCCTACACGCCAGAAGCGGTGCAGGAGATCACCGGCATTCCCGCCGCCGACCTGGAGCGTGCCGCCCACATCTACGGCGAGGCCGGCAGCGCCTCGATCCTCTGGGGGCTCGGCGTGACCGAGCACAAGTACGGCTCCGAGGTCGTCCAGCTGCTGTGCAACCTGGCGCTGATGACCGGCAAGGTCGGCAAGCCGGGCTCGGCGCTGCTGCCGCTGCGCGGTCAGAACAACGTGCAGGGCTCCTCGGACATGGGCGCGCTGCCTGACACCTACACCGCATACCGCCGCGTCGACGACGAGGAGACCGCGCGATCCTTCGAGCAGGCGTGGGGGGTCCCGCTGTCCCGCAGCGTCGGCTACAAGATCCCGGAGATGTTCGACGCGGCGATCGCCGGAGACCTGAAGGCGATGTACATCTTCGGCGAGGACATCGCCCAGACCGACCCGGACACCGCCCACGTGGTCAAGGCGATGGAGAGCCTGGAGTTCGTCGTCTGCCAGGAGATCTTCGAGAACGAGACCACCAAGCATGCCGACGTGATCCTGCCCGCCTCAGCGTTCCTGGAGAAGGACGGGACGTTCATCAACGCGGAGCGTCGTTTCCAGCTGGTGGAGGCGGCGATCGACCCTCCCGGCGGGGCGCGCACCGATCACGACATCATCATGTCCGTCAGCCGGATGCTCGGCCACGACATGGGGTGGGAGACGCCCTGGGACACGCTGGATGAGATCTCGCGGCTGACCCCGCAATACCGGGGCGTGAGCCGGGAGCGGATCGGCCGGACGGGCGCGCAGTGGCCGATGCACCCCGACGGCTCTGACTCACCGACTCTGTACGACACCGTCTTCGACAACCCGACCGGGAAGGGCCAATTCGCCGCATTGCCGTTCAAGGCGCCCGGCGATGCCCCGGATCGCGAGTTCCCGCTGGTGCTCGTCACCGGCCGCGTGCTGCAGCATTACAACGCGGGGACGATGACTCGCCGTACCCACAATTCGCAGATCGTCGATCGCGACTGGCTGGAGATCCACCCCAGCGACGCCGAGCGGCTGTGGGTGTCCGACGGCGACAAGGTCTCGATCCGCAGCCGCGTCGGTCACACCGAGCTGCACGCCCGCGTGACCGAGCGGATCGAGCCCGGCCACGTGTTTACCTCATTCCACTTCCCCGAGACGCGCACCAACCTGCTCATCGGTCAGTCGGCCGATGTCAACACCAGCTGCCCGGAGTACAAGGTCATCGCCGTCGACGTGCGGCCGATGAGTGAGCAGCCGGCGTTCACCCCGGTGCTCGAGACCGTCAGCTGACAGGCGGGCGCGCCTGATCCCCCCAGGTGGGCGGATCCGGCGCGCTGCGGCAACGCAGCCGCGGCGTGCGCCGTGTATACGGCACGGATGCATCTGCTCATCCTCGGTGACCCGGGAACCCTGGCCGACGCGATCGCCAAACGGCTGACCGAGGCGGGCGGGCGCGCCTACGCGGCCTCCCCGAAGACCGACACCGAGGCCAAGGCGCTGCTCAGCGAGAACGGCTGGACCGCCGTGGTGGTCGTGACGCACGACGATGCGCTGGCGCTCCGGCTGACCCTGCTGACGGCGCATGTGCGACCGGACCTGCCGCTGTGGACGACGCTGTTCGACCGCACGATCGTCGGCCAGCTGCACAGCATCGTCCCGAGCGTGGGCATCCTCTCGCCTGCCGATATCGCGGCGGAGGCGCTGATGACCTGCTGCCTGAACGCCGGCGCCCACCCGGTGGGCCGCTGGAGGCGGGGCGTCCGGCTCGTCGACGACGCCCTGCGCCTGCTCACCACGGCCGGGGTGAGCCTGATCGTCGTGCTCGTGGTCGAGGTGGTGCTGGCGCTCGGAGCGCTGCACCAGAGCCTCGACAACGCGATCTTCTCGAGCGCCCGCGTGGTCGCGACGATCACCGACACCCAGGCCGCCGCGCACGGCCCGGGCTGGTTCAAGCTGGTCTCGACGCTCACTGCGCTGACCGCGGTGGTGCTCGTCGCCGTGTTCACCGCCGCGCTCGTCCGGCGGCTCAGCCGGCCGAGGCTCACCACTCTGGTCGGGCGCCGATCCGCGGCCCGCCGGGAGCACGTGGTGATGGTCGGCCTCGGACAGGTCGGCTTTCGCCTCGCTCAGCGTCTCATGGACCGATCGGTGCCGGTGCTCGCGGTCGAGCGCAACATCTCCGCCCCATGCGTGCGCAGGGCGCGGCGGGCGGGCATCCCGGTCGCGATCGCCGATGCCGAGGACCGCGAGACGCTCGAGCTCGCCGGGGTCCCCCGCGCCGCCGTCATCGCGGCGGTCACCTCCGACGATCTCGTCAACGTCGCGGTCGGTCTCACCGCCTCGCAGGTCGGCCCCGCGGTCCCGCTGGTGATGCGGCTGGGCGACGGCGACGTGGCGGCCGAGACCGATTCGCTGCTGCACCTCGGGGTCATCTGCGACCTCCACGACGTGGTCGCCGACGCGATCGCGGTCGAGGTGCTCAGGGGCGCGACGTCGCTGGGCGAGGGGCAGGCCCCGGCGCCATCGGCCGGGGCGCCCCCGGCGCCCTGAGGCTCGCGCTCTATCGCGCTCCGAGGAACCGCGCGGCCAGCCGCGCGTGCCCCGATGCCACCCAGTGGTTGAGCGCGGCGGCGACCGGAAGGAGCACCACTCCGAGCGCTGCGTTCACCCACGCGAGGCTCGTCGAGGTCACGGTGTAGAGGCCGACGTTGAGGGTCGCGTACTGCTGCGAGGGGTGAGGGATCGCCCACCACCAGGCGGGCGTTGTGATCAGGGCGAGCAGCAGTCCGCTGAGCGTCATGGCGGCGGTGGCCGCCAAGAACCCGAGCGTGGAGTTGCCCGCGACCCAGCCGAGGTCCCGCCATGTCTGGGGATCGCGGCTGACGGTCTTCAGGGTCGGTCCGAGGTCGGAGCTGCGCGTCGGGAGATAGTTGGGGGCGATCCGGGTGCCGCGGTACCAGCCGGCCAGTCGCCGATCGCAGTCGGCCGCGGCGCGGACCAGCGCGACTGTCCCGAGCCAGGCCAGCGCGCCGACCACCAGGACCGCGAGCGACAGCGTGACCGACAGCCCGGTCACCCAGATGGCGAACCCGGCGATGCTGAGCGGCAGAACGGCGAGTACGTAGAGCAGGTCGCGTCCGGTGGTGTGGAGAAGGTGGGTCCGAGAGCGGGCGGCGGGCCGGATTGTCGGGCCGGATGGGGAGATGGCATCGATGGAGGGCATACGCGAATCCTCGTCGCGGCGGGCGCTCCTGTCGCTGGTGCGGACACCCGATCGGGGTGGGGCTAGCCCCCGCCCCCGGCCGCGCTCAGGCCTACGCGCTCAGCTCACGGCGGATGAGCCTTCTTCGCTCCGGGCGGCCCGAACCCGGGCGGCCTGGCGGATCAGGTGGTCGCGCTCGGCGACGTTCGTCGCACGCCGGGCGGCTTCGGCGTACGCCGCCGCGGCAGCTGGCGGGTTGCCTTCGAGCTCGTACAGATGGGCACGGACGGCGTGCCATCGGTGTCGATCGCCGAGTACCTCGCGCAGCCGATCGGTCTCGCGCAGCCCCGCGGCGGGACCGCGGACGTGGCCGACCGCCACCGCCCGACCGAGCACGGCGGCGGGGTCCTGGCGCACCGGGTCGTCGCTGAGCGCGACCAGGTCGTCGTACCAGGCGAGGATCTGCGGCCAGTCGGTCTCCTCATCGCGGGCCGCGTCGTCGTGCAGGGCGGCGATGGCGGCCTCGATCTGGTAGCGACCGGGACGATGGCTGGCCAGCGCGGATTGCAGGACGCGCACCCCCTCGGCGATCTCGCGGGTGTCCCACATGCTGCGGTCCTGCCGGTCGAGCGTGACGATGCGACCCTCTGAGTCCAGTCGCGCCGGCAGGCGGGCGTGGTTGAGCAGCATCAGCGCAAGCAGCCCGCGCGCCTCCGGCTCCTCGGTGGCGAGGGTGAGCTGACGGGTGAGCCGGATCGCCTCGCGCGTCAGGTCCACCCGGCCGCCGTGCCCGGTCGTGTAGATGAGGTAGAGCACGCGCAGCACGACGGCGAGGTCGCCGGGCTGGTCCAGGCGACGCACGGGCGGGCCGGTGAGTGTGCGCTTGGCCCGGCTGATCCGCTGCGCCATCGTTGCCTCCGGCACGTAGAAGACGTCGGCGATCTCCTTGGTGGTGAGACCCCCGACGGCGCGCAGCGTGAGCGCGACCTGGGAGGCGGGTGCGAGCGCGGGGTGGCAGCAGCAGAACAGCAGGAAGAGGGTGTCGTCGCCCGCGTCGGGACTCGGCTCGCCCGCTCGTGGCTCGGCCTGTGTCACCTCCTCGCGGCGGTGCCGGGCGGCCTCGCGGCGGCGGGCGTCGAGGAGGCGCCGGGTCGCGACCGTCGCCAGCCACGCGCGAGGGTCGCGTGGCGGGTGCTCAGGCCACACGCGCAGCGCCTCCAGCAACGCCTCCTGCAGCGCGTCCTCAGCCTGATCGAAATCCTCGTCCCGCCGGACGAGGGCCGCGAGCACGCCAGGGACGAGGACGCGCAGCGCGTCCTCGTCCAGCGCTCGGGTCGGCTCGTCGGTCACGCGGCGTCCGTGGTCTGAGGACGCTCCCACATGACCTCCCGGACGTCGATCCACTCATTCAGCGGCTCGCCGCCCGGGCCGGGCGCGGAGGAGGCGTAGGCCGCCAGCTCGATCGCGCGCTCGTGTGAATCGACGTCGATCATCCACCAGCCCGCAACCAGGTCGCTCGTTTCGGGATGCGGGCCGTCGGTGGTGACCGGTGCGGCGTCCGGGCCGCCGTAGCGCACCCAGGTGCGCGCCGGGGCGAGTGCCCGCGCGTCGACGTACTCCCCGTTCTCCTCCAGCAGCTCGCTGACGTGATTCTGGAAGGCCATGTGCGCCTCCACGTCCTCCGGTGTCCGCTGGTCCATCGGCGGGAAGCGATGGTGCGGCTCCGGGCCGCCGCGATAGCGCTTGAGCAACAGGTACTTCGGCATCGTGGTCTCCTGGTGTCCTGGGCCACGCCGGTCGTGGCCCTTCATCTGGTGAGCGGAGCCGGTCACGGCTTCTCGACACGGAATCACGCAGTCGGCTCCCGCGCGACCGGGTGGGCATAAGATGGCGCTCGTCCGCCGTGACCACGTCCAAGGCCAACCTGTCACCCGTCTCGGAGCTGGCCATCGATCTGGACCGCTCGGGCGCGGAAGCGCTGCACAGTCAGATCGAGGCGTCGATCCGAGAGCGGATTCGCTCGGGAGCCCTACCGGGTGGAGTCGCGCTCCCGGCGAGCCGCGCGCTGGCCACCGACCTCGGCGTCTCGCGCGGGGTCGTGGTCGAGGCCTACGCGCAGCTCGTCGCCGAGGGTTACCTGACGAGCCGGAGCGGCGGCTATACGCAGGTCGCGCTCCTGCCGAGGCCCACCCCGCCGCTGTCCGGTGTCCCCTCGTCCAGTCCACCACGGACCGCTCCACCGCGAGTGCCCGGCGCGGTGGTGGACTTCGGCTACGGGCGCGGCAACCTCGCGGCCTTTCCCCGCGCCGCATGGCTGCGATCGGTGCGCACGGTGCTCACCGAGGCCCCTGACGACCGGCTCGGCTACCTGGACGGCCGAGGCGCCGTTGAGCTGCGGACGGCATTGTCGTCGTATCTCAACCGCGTCCGGGGGACGCGCGCCGATCCGGAGACGATCCTCATCACCAATGGCTACGCGCAGGCGGTGGCGCTGCTGCTGGGGGTGCTGGCCGCGCGCGGTGCACGTCGGGTGGCGGTGGAGGATCCGTCGGCATGCGACGACGCCCGCCCGCTCACCGCCTCGCTCGGGATGACACTTGTTCCCGTGCCCGTCGGCGAAGACGGCGCGCGCGTCGACGCGCTGGCACAGCTGCGCGCCGACGTGCTCATCCTCACCCCGTCGCACCAGTGGCCCACCGGCGGTGTGCTCTCGCCGGAGGCACGCGCGGCGGTGCTGGCGTGGGCCGAGCAGAGCTCAGCACTGGTCGTCGAGGACGACTACGACGCCGAGTACCGCTACGACCGCGCACCGGTCGGTGCGATCCAGGGCCTTGACCCCGACCGTGTCGCGTACGCCGGGACCGCGAGCAAGACGCTCGCTCCCGGCTTCCGGCTCGGTTGGATCGTCCTGCCCCGGGACCTCGTCGGGCCGTTCAGCGAGGCCAAGCTGATGGCCGATCGGGGATCGCCGATCCTTGACCAGCTGACGTTCGCCGACTTCCTCACCCGCGGAGAGTTCGATCGCCACCTGCGGCGGATGCGCCCGATCTATCGAGCGCAGCGGGATGCGCTGCTGGCCGAGCTCGCGCGCCACCTGCCCGAGCTGGAGCCGGCCGGCATCGCCGCCGGGCTGCATGTGGTGGCGTGGCTTCCCGAGGACCTCGACGAGATCGCGGTCATCGAGGCGGCGCGGCGCGAAGGGGTGGAGGTGGCCGGGGTCTCGCCCTACCGGCTGGCGCCGGGCGGCCGCGGCGGGCTGATCTTCGGCTACTCCCACCTCACCGGGCGCGCCATCGCCGACGGCGTAGCTCGGCTCGCGCGCGCCATCGCGACGTTGCGTCGCGCCGGCGGCTGAACGCTCACGCGGGGACGGCGATCGCCGTCGCCGGGGCGGGTGCGCCCAGCGCGTGCGTCCGGCAGAGCGCGACCGCTGCGGTGACCGCGCCGGCGGCGCCGGCAAGCGCGAAGGCCGCGACGGGGCCGACGTCCTGTACGAGAATCCCGGCGACCGCGGCGCCGATCGCCGCGCCGGTCGCGCCGGCCGCGGCCAGCCACGAGAACGCCTCCGTCCCGGTTCCGGCCGGGGCGGTGCTGTCAACCATCGCGTACACGATGGCAGCGGTCGGCGCGATCGTGGTGCCCGCGAGCAGGATCACGGCTCCGGCGGCCATCAGGCTCCCGGTGCAGAACATGAGCGCGCCGTGTGTGACGGCAAGCGCGGCGAGGAGAACGACGACCCGGCGGCCGCTGTGGGCGCTGCCCGCGAGCCGGGTGGCGACGACGCCGCCGATCAGCGAACCGAGACCCCAGAGTGCGAGCACGGGTGCCGCCGCCGCGGCGTCGGCGAGATGCTGGGCGGTCGCGGTCACGCCGACCTCGGTCGCCCCGAAGACGATGTCCATCCCAAACGAGATGACGATGAGCGCCCGGATCGCCGGCGAGGTCAACGAGCTAGGCCGCCGCCGCGGTTGGTCGGGGATCTGCGCCGGACGCCAGCGGCGCGACGGCGGCTGCAGTGCGAACGCGATCGTGCCGGCCAGCAGAACGAGTCCGCTGATGACCAGCGCGGCGCCTGGGGACCAGATCGCGCCGAGGGAGAGCACGAGCGGCGGTCCGATCACGAAGGTGAGCTCCAGCACCGTCGACTCCAACGCGAACAGTCGCGGGAGCTGCGACGGATCGGAGACGATCGCCGGCAGCAGGGTCCGCACGCACGCGGGGAGCGGGGGCGTCGTGAGTCCCGCCGCCGCCGCGAGTCCGATGATGAGGACCGGCGAGGCGCCGCGTCCGAGGATCCCGAGGCCGACCAGGATCCCGGCACTGGCGGCCGAGCCGACGAGCAGGACGCGGGTCTGCCCGGTCCGGTCGATCACTCGGCCCAGGACGGGCGCCGCGACGGCGCCGAACAAGGCATAGGCGCTGCTCGCCAGGCCGGCGACGGCAAACGACCCGCTCACTTCTCGCGCGTGCACGAGAATCGCGAGGCTGAACATCGCGAGCGGCAGGCGGGCGATGATTGAGCTGACGAGCAGCGAACGGGCGCCCGGGGCGGCCAGCAGATTTGAGGACCGGCGATGCGAGTTCATGACCGGCACGGTAAGCCGCCATTGGACCCCTGATAAGAGCCAATCTACGGTCGCGTGAGGAGTCCGATTTAGCCGAGACGCGTCCGGCGAGCGGGATGGTCCTGGCGCCGGTGATGCGCTTCGCGCGAGTCCTCGGCTTCCCCGGGCGGCCGGATCGGCACGCCGCCCTGCGCGCGGTCAGTACTCGTTCTTGATGTTGAAGTAGGAGCCGCGGATGGTTCCCGCCAGCTTCGACTTCTGCCTGGCGAACTTGAACCGCGAGACGAGCTCTTCGGGGATCTCCATCCCGTCGGAGAGCTTGAACCCGACGGCCCGCTTTCCGAAATCGTCGATCGTGTACATCACGTTGATCGACAAGCCGCTCTCGTAGAACACGTACGCCATCCGGATGTTCTCCAGCTGGAATGCGGTCGCCTCGAGTGGCGGAGAGGAGATCACGATGTCGCGTTCCTCCTCGAGGATGCGATGGACCCAGTCGATCGTCTTCTTCGCGTCGCCCGCCGGCTCCACCGTGAACGTGTGGTCGTACTTGTTCTTGAAGTAACGAGACTCGTTCGCCCGCAGACCCGCGAGCGCCGGGGCGACCGGCGAGGACTCCAGGCCGACGGTTGAGACATCCGTGAAATCCACGACGTAGGACATGAGCCTCTCCAGAACGTGACGACGATGTGCTCGGGGCGACGTTACCGGTTTGCCGCCCGGCGCCCGACGTGATATTCCGGGGCGTGGCAGATGCCCGATTCCGCCCAATCCCTGTCGGTGCGCACCCTGGTCACCGCCGACGGGACCGTCGAGGTGTCGCTTGAGGACGTTCCGGTCCAGGCGCCCGGCACCGACCAGGTCGTGGTGCGAGTCGAGGCGGCCGCCGTCAACCCGTCCGACCTGGGTGTGCTCTTCGCCGGCGCTGATCTCGAGCGGGCGGAGGCCGTCACAAGAGGTGGCCGGCCGGCTCTCGTGGCTCCGCTGTCCAAGGGTGCCGCCCGAGCTGCGGCGGGGCGCGCCGGTCAACCGTTGACGGCCGGGAACGAGGCAGCCGGCACGGTGATCGCCGCCGGCTCGTCCGAGGCTGCCCAGGCGCTGATGGGCAAGGTCGTCGGGCTCATCGGCGGGGCGATGTACACCGAGCTGCGCTGCATTGACGTGCGAGCCTGCCAGCCGTTTCCGGAGGGGACGACCGCCGCCCACGGCGCCGGCTGGTTCATCAATCCGATGACCGCGTCGGCGATGTTGGGCACGATGCGCGCGGAGGGTCATTCCGCGATCGTCCACACCGCGGCGGGCTCCAGCCTGGGGCGGATGGTGCTGCGCCTGTGCCTCGAAGACGGGGTCGGGCTGGTCAACGTGGTCCGTCGCGCCGAGCCGGCCGCGGAGCTGCGCGCGGCGGGAGCCGCCCACGTGTGTGACTCGTCCTCAAGCGCGTTCTCGGAGGAGCTCGCCGATGCGGTGGCCGCGACCGGCGCGACGCTCGCGTTCGACGCTCTCGGGGGCGGTGAGCTGATCGACCAGATCCTCGACGCGATGGAGCGGGCGCAGATGCGCGGCCGGCCGTTCGATCGCTACGGGTCGACCACGCACAAGCAGGCTTACGTCTACGGAGGCCTGGACAGAAGCCCGACCATGCTTCGACGCACCTACGGGATGGCCTGGGGCGTCGGCGGATGGCTGCTGTATCCCGCCCTGCAGCGCCTCGGTGGCGAGGCGGCGGCGGAGATGCAGGCCCGCGTCGCCGCCGAGGTGACCACCACGTTCGCAACGTCGTTCACCGCCGCCATCGGTCTCTCGGGCGTCGTCGATCCCGAGACCGTGCGCGCCTACGGCCAGGCGCGCACGGGCGGCAAGCACCTCGTCGACCCCCGGCTTCCTTAGGAAAGCTTGACCATTCCCTCCGGCGACGGTTAGTCTGCGCCGCAATGCCGTCGCGAGCCAGGCGTCTCCGAGCGCTGATCGCCCTTTGCGGGGTGGCGGCGTTGCTGGTCGCGACGGCGGGCTCCGCTGCCCTGGCGGCCGGCACCGGCAGCGCGAACCCGAGGCTGCTCGAGCGCTGCGTGAAGCTGATGACCGGCCAGGCGACCGCCGGCGAGCAAGCAGTGTCCGGGCCGGCCGACCCACAGGTCGCCGCCGAGCTCTCGATCTTCCGCGCGACCCGGACGACCATCGATACGCTGCCGACGGCCAGCGACCTGGGCCAGGCCTTGGCAGGCGCACAGGCGACGACGTATGACCCGTCGGCGTCTGTGCGTCTCAACCTCAGCCACACGCACGCGGGGTCGGTGTACGCCGTTCCCGCGACGCTCGCTGCGCCCCACCTGCCGCTGGGTTGCGTGCACCTTCGCTCGCTTGCAGGGTTGCGTGTCGCGTTCGCGCTGAGGACGCAGGAGACTGGGACCGGGCCAGGGGTCTGCCTGGTCACCACCCACCCCGAGCCGGCGGAGCCATCGATCCCGACCTTGCCGGGCAAGCGCCCGTTCCCCGGGACGAAGGCACGGACGCTTGCCACTGCGGGGTGCGAGAGCCTCGGAGAGATGGCGAGCTACCTCGGCGCGCTTGGCGGCGGACTGGAGACCGCTGGCGTGCCGGTCGTGCTTGTGCCTGATGGGGTCAGCTCGATCACGGCCGCGTTCGCCAACGGACACCAGGTCACCGAACCGGTGACCGGGAACCTCGTCACCGCCACGCCGGAGGCAAGCCGAACCACGAATCTGGGGAAGGTGACCCGGGCCAGGCTGCTGCGGATGTTCGACGCGGAGACGCCCGTGACGATCACAGAGGATGACGCGGGCGGGACCGCTGTGGCGACGTTCACCCGTCCGGCGGGGCTCGTCCCCGAGATTGTGCGGGAGCCGCGCCTGCTCGATCGCCTGCTGAGGTCGTCAACGGTCAGCTCGGAGGACTCCTACGTCGCCTGCAGCGCCCGGACCCATCATTGCGTGGCCGTCCTCGTGTCCACGTCCTGCAGTTCCCGCGATCACCGGTGTCAGATGAGGCGCCAGATCGAGCGCTACCGGTACGTGACCCGGCGACCGCCGCGGGGGACCGCCGGGCCGGTGCCGACAGGCCGCATCCGAGCGCGGGTGAATCGCTACGTCAGACATCCCGGCAGGCTCAGTCTCGTCCTGAGCGGGTCACCTCACCGCCGGGTCGACGTCCTGGTTGAGATCAGCTGCTTCTCTCCTCGAAACGGGGGGACCGGATCCGGCGTGTCTCGCCAACCACTTCAGGTCGCGGTGCCATCACGCACGCACCTCGTGACGGTCGGCCGTCACCGCGACTGCGGCGTCGATGCGCTGATCGTCTCGTCCCGGCCCGGTCCGATCCACGCCCGGCTGGCGCGCGGCTGATCCCGGGGCGGCGGCCCGAGGGCCGCCGCCGCAGAGGGACCGTCAGTGTCGTCCGTGCCCCTTGTGGCATCCAAGACCGGGGAGCACCTTGGTGCCCTCCTCCTGGACGGCCTGCAGCTGGTTGGGGTCGAGCCCGAGCAGCTCAAGGACGGTCGGGGCAACCTGCGTGGCCTCGACCCACTGACCGGACTGCGCGGCCGGGATGTTGCCGGGCGAGTACACGACGAGCGGGACGTCCCGGTCGGCCGGGTTGTCTCCGCCGTGCTCGGCGATCTTGGAGCCGGTCGTGTAGATGGTGCCGACCTGCGCCTTGCCGAAGACGTCCGGGTGGTGCGGGTCGGATTTCGCGACCCCGAAGAACTTCGCCGACTGAGCGCCGGCGTAGATCTTCCGCAGCCCCGAGTGCTGCACGGTGATCGTCTGGCCCGCGTGGTTCACCGCGGGCGCGCTGTGAGTCCACAGGTAGTGCTTTGCGAACTGCGCCGCCTGCTGGGACCGGTTCGACAGCCACCACAGCAGCCCGTCGTCGTCGGCCGCCTGAGCGATCAGCGTCGGCTCGTTGGGGTGCTTCTGAGCCCAGGCCGCATTCACGCCCGCGATGATCGGCCCATCGTCGATCCGCTGGAGTTGGCTGTTGTTCTGCGGCGACTGGCCGTGCTTGGCAGTGAGGATGATCGCCGTCGAGCCGGCCTCGCCGTTGGCCTGGATCGCGTCGAGCATCCGCTGCAGCGACCCGTTGACGTAGTCAAGCGCGCTCTGCAGCAGCGGCCCGGGCACCTGGACCCCGTTCTGGGTCACGTAGCCGCCGGCCAGCGACGGGCCCTCGGTGTAGTCGCCCTGGGCGTTGGGGCCGATCAGCTGTGCCGGGGAGCTCCCCAGCTTCTCGGCGGTGGAGACGGTCTGGAAGTTCACCCCGTAGATCGCCGGAGTGCCGACATTCGGTCCCTGGCCGGAGTGCTCGTATCCGTCGATCCAATTGACGACCGCCTGGACCTTGTAGGAGTCGTACTGCTTGGTCGCGGCGTTGTCGTCCGTCCAGGCGCCGTCGACCGGGTACGGCACGCCGTTGGGCTCGACGGCCTGGGAATCGATCTCCGGAGCGAAGAAGTCGTCGATGCTCTGGCCGCCCGAACCCGGGCCGTTGAACGACGAGTAGATCGCGTGCTTCTCGGAGTACGCCGTCCGCATGCCCGCGTCGTGAATCACCTGGAAGATCGTGTTCACCCCGACGAAGTCCCACGGCTGGATCGGCTGGCAGGTCGTCGGGTTGACCGGATACGTCGCCGGGTTCAGACCGGACTGCGGGTGCGGGGTCAGGTTCATGATCTTGCCCGGGTCGGTGTCGTCACCATTGGGGTAGATCGAGCCGCCCTCGTCGAACGACGGGAAGGTGTTGCCGCTCCCGTTGTTCAGCAGATCCGGGACGCTGGCGAGCTTGTCGTCGGGGGAGTCGTAGATCACGTCACCCCCGGGCACCGGACCCGTGCAGTTGGTGGTGCCGGCCGGGAAGACGTCGTGGTCGTACTCGTCGTCGTAGTAGATGCCGGTGACCTTCGGGTCACCCCCGGTCATCAGCGCGGTGCCACCCGGATCGGAGTCCGACGGATCCGAGGTGTGGTCGTTTGTGTACTCATGGCCGCCCTGAGCGATCTGGGCCAGCGCCGAGCCTGGATGGTTGGCCACATACCAGTCGAGGTCGGACTGGTGCATGCCGTCGACGGAGATCAGCAGAACGTGCTGGACCTGATTGGTATGCGGGTGGTCCGCGGCCGCCGGACCCGCCGACAGTCCAACGGGGATCGCCAGCGCCGCGGCTGCCACAGCCGCCGATGCGACCCGGGTTCGTACCTTCATCGCGCCTCCTTGGGGTGGGCCACGTCACACACGTGGGACGGCCGCTGACCCTATGCATCACGACCGAGGGCAGTCGTGAACAAGAGGTGCCCGCTAAATAAAGGTGCTTCTCATCTTTCGGGGCGCTGCGGGTGACCGAAAGCCATCCGCGTACGCGCGGGAAACCTACGGCTGAACGCCGGATGCCTGGCTGTCCGCCCAGCTCGGGTCGGTGCCGTCGGCGACGAACTTGGGCTTGCCGCCTGAGAACGGGACCATCTCGATCACGCTCCGCGGACCGCCGCAGTCCGCCTTGGGCTTGGACCCGGCGATCAGCATCGACCCCCCGTCGGGCGAGATCCCGTAGGGCGCGAAGCTGGTGGGGAACTGGTGGACGACCCGACGCGTCGACAGGTCGACGCTGACCGGCCAGACCACTCCGCACGCTGCGCTCTCGGCGGCGAGGTGCTTGCCGTCGCTCGACACGGCCACCGGCCACGCTTCGAGCTTCATCACGGTTGACGAGTGTCCGGCAGTGAACAGATCGAGGTACGGCTTGCCGTCGGGCAGCGAATGTTGGTACATCAGGCCTTGAGGTCCCCACACCGGGTACTGGTTGGTGCCGCGCCTGGTGAGCTGGACGCTCCGCTGACCGAGGGTCACCGACCAGATGTTCGGGTTGCGGCCGACCTTCGGTACGTTCGCGTAGGCCAGCTGGTCCGGGGAAGTCGGGGAGAACGTCGGGCCTCCCCAGCCGCCGAGGAACCCCGTGGCGACGGTCGTCACCTGCCCGGTCGCGACCTGCACAAGCTCCAGCTTCTCACTGAACGGCGCCCGCTCCGGGTCGGCGGCGACGACCGCCGCGACGATGCCCGAGTCGGGGGACCAGGCGATGCCGGTGACGGTGTCGTGGCTGCTGAAGAACTGGCCGACGCGCCCGCCGCAGGCCGTGAACAGCCCGAGCCCGCCCGCACGATCGAACTTCGTCACCGCGACCATCGCGCCATTCGGAGAGAGAACGGGAGTGGCGGCCCGTAACAGCCTGCGGCGGTGCGACCCATCCGCGTCCGCGAGCCAGATGGTCGCCTTCCCACCGGGGTGCTTTGCCGCGGAGTACGCCAGCTGCCCGGTGCGCGAGCAGGGCGCCTGGCTCGCGCCGGCGGCCGCGGGGCGATCGACAACGCCAAGCAGCAGCAGCCCGGCCGCGAGTGCGCCGGCCGAGAGCGGCGCGACGAACCGACGCAGAACCAGCTTGCCGGACAGTGGATTCTCCACGTGGTCTCCCTCAGCAGATCGTCAGTTTCGGCTTCAAGCTCTTGGTGACGGTCACGATCCTCTTGACCTTCACACGTCGGTGATGCCTCTCGACGGTCTCGGTCCTGGTTTTGTGATAGGCGAGCTTGACCGTCAGCGTATGGGTTCCGCGCGTCAGGCGTCGAAGCGACAGCATCCTCCTGACCGGGAGTCGCCGGGTGGTCGCGTTGACGCTGTAGGTGACGACGGTAACGGTCTTGGTCCTCGTCTTCCCGCCGACTCTGACCTTCCGCTTCTCCCGGTGTGTGTGCCTGACCCCCTTGTCGAGATAGAGGACGCGGACACGAATTTCAACCTGCGTCCGGTCGCCCGGAACGCGCGACCGTCGCCAGCGCGCGCGGTCGCGCCTTGACCGTCGCTTTCGGGTCGGCTAGGGTTCCGGATGACAACGTTGTCAGTCAGCCTTCAGGCCTTGACCGGTGCGGGACCGAGTCGAGATGAGCCTGGAGGACCGGGTGGCGAGGCAGGGTGCTCTGGCGAGCGTCCGGGCGCCGCCAGAACCCGCGGGAACCACCGCGGCGGCAGCAAGGAGAGAACCAACCATGAGCCCTGTCGCGATCGAACCCGCGCCGCCGCGTCGGCGCTCGCTGCGGCCCCTGACCCGATCATGGAGGTGGGCCGCCGCGGTCCTCGTCGCCACGCTGCTGCTGCTCGGCGCGGCGACCCGCGCCTCGGCCGCCCCCGGTGCAGCGGGCGACACCGTCAATCCGGTGGATGCCCAGCGAGCCGCCGCCACCTACCAGGCGATGCAGGACAACCTCTACCTGCCTCAGTATCAGCTCTACAGGAAGAGCGACCCGACGCAGAACTTCGGGTACCTGTGGGACTTCGTGAACCCCTTCGCGGCCACGGACTACATGGCCGCCATCCCCGGGATCGGCGCTCGTTACCGCAGCGACATGCAGGCGAGGGACCGAGGGGTCATGAGGTATTACGACACGCAGGAGGTGAGCCCAACCGGGCAGGCCCAGCCTCCGGCGTACGCCTCGGGCGTCCGGCCGCCACTCGACTCAGACCAGCCCACCTACTACGACGACAACGCGTGGGTCGGACTCGACTTTCTGCAGGAGTACCAGCTCAACCATCAGCGGTCTGACCTGACGCGCGCGGAGGGCATCTTCCACTTCGTGGTGAACGGTTGGGACACCCGGACGAACGTCGCCTGTCCGGGTGGGGTGTTCTGGGAGGACGTGGCGGGCTCCACCCGCAACACGGTCTCCAACGGTCCCAATGCGGAGGTCGGCCTCGAGCTCTATCAGGCCACCCACGACCACTACTACCTGACCTGGGCGACGCGCATGTACGAGTGGGTCCGCGGATGCCTGTTGAACTCCGACGGCATGTACGGCGACCACCTCGACGACGCCGGTGACGTCGACGGCACGCTGTGGAGCTACAACCAGGGAACGATGATCGGCGCCGGGGTGCTGCTGTACGAGATCACCCACGACCGCACGTATCTCCAGCAGGCTGAGCAGACGGCAGCCGCGTCGGTCAGCTACTACGGCTCCGACGGCAATCTGTACCACCAGCCGGACGTGTTCAACGCGATCTTCTTCCGCAACCTGTTCGCGTTGGCCAGGATCAACCACGACCCGGGCTACGCCCGCATGGCGGCCTCGTATGCCGACACCGCCTGGCTGCAGGACCGCCAATCGACGGGGCTGTTCAGCGACCCGGACTCCACCGGCGGTGAGTCCCTTGAGAACCAGACCGCGCCGATGGTCGAGATCTACGCGCTGCTCGCCCAGAGCCCGCCCGTGTTTGCGGCGACCGGCTCGACCACTCCGTCGTCGGTGATGGTCCTGCCTGGCGGGTCGGGGAGCACCACGCTTGCGGTCCAATCGGTGACGGGCCGGCCCCAGACGGTGCGCTGGACGGCGAGCGCGCCGGCCGGCCTCACGGTGACCCCGTCGTCGGGGGCCCTCAACCTCCCCGCCGGAGGCAGTGCCGGCACGCCGGTCAAGATCACCGGGGGAGCCGCCGACGGGGACTTCCAGGTGACCTTCCGGTTCTCCAGCTCGTCCGGGGCGATCCCACCGATCTCGACGTCGGTGATCGTGGCCCGGCCGGGCGACCTGGCGCCGTACTTCGACAACGCCGGTATCTCCGACGACAGCGACCAGGCGGCCGGGAACCTGGACGGTCTCGGGTTCAGCTACTCCGAGCAGGCGCTCACCGCCGCAGGGCTGGCCCCGGGGGCCGCGGTGACGAGCGGCGGGGTTCAGTACGACTGGCCGGCCACGGCGGCCAGTCAGCCCGACAACGTCGTCGCGGCGGGGCAGGTGATCGACGTCCCGCCGGTCGCGGGAGCCACCGAGCTCGGCGTCATGGGATCCGCGACCAATGGGCCGTCGAGCGGAACGCTGACGATCACCTACACCGACGGCGCCAGCCAATCGGCGACGCTGGGATTCACCGACTGGACGTCGGGCAGCGCCTCCCTGGGCAACGGGATCGCGGCGTCGATGCCCTATCGCAACAGCGCGGCCGGGTCATCGCAGCAGATCGGGACGAAGGTCTTCACGACCGGCATCCCCCTTCAGACCGGGAAGACGGTCGCCTCGGTGACCCTGCCGGACGGCGCCGACCAGGGGCTGTTGCACGTCTTCGCGCTCGGCACCGACGAGGGGCCGCTCACCACCGGCGGCTGAACGCTGCGGTTCAGCTCCGCGACGGGACTCGGTCGCCTGGCCGGGTCCCGTTTCAGGGCGCGTCGGGCAGGAGGACGAACAGGCCGCTGATCTTGTCCTCATGGTTGAACACGACGCGGGCTTTCATCGGCCCGTGCTCGAAGATCAGCGGGACGTCGGCGATCCGGTAAGGACCCTTGCGGACGACCGAGCTGTGCCCGATCGTCTGTAGCGCCCCCGCGCTCGCGGTGATCTTCCGCCAGGCGTCGGCGAGACGATCGAGGCCGAGCTCACCGCGCATCACCTCGTCCCAGTCGGCGGTGACATGCTCCCAGTCGGCGGCTTGGACCTGGGCGACGACCTCGGCGGCGCGGGCCGCCAGGGAAGCATGCTCGGCTCCGGCCTCGGACTGGCTGAAGCGCTGCTGCGCCGCCTGGCGCGTGATCGCCAGCAGCTCGCCGATCTCCTGCCAGGTGCGACCGGCGGAACGCGCCTGCTGGACCAGCAGGCGCGTCGCCTGCTCGATCGCCTCCGCGGCGGTGCGCGCGGACAGGAGTGCGGCCATCGGCGACGCCGCCGCGGGTTCGCCGCGCAGCGCCGCGTTCACGACGCTGAGATTCTGATCCAGGACGACCGCGACTCGCGCTCGCGAGTCAGTGGTCTGCTCATCGGTACCCATGACGTCAAGGTCATCTTGACAGATCGTGTAATGTCAAGACCAGGTTGACACAGGGCGTGCGCGCCCTCGACAGGGAGGAAGCTGATGGCCACGACCTACAGCGACCGCTGGATCGATCTCGACGACCAACAGATCGCCATTCGGGGCTACTACATCCCCTGGGGGACCAAGCGGATTCCCTACGACCGGATCCGCCACGTCACCCGCGTGCGGCTCGGGGCGCTCAACGGGCGAGCCCGGATCTGGGGAACCGCCAACCCCGGCATCTGGGCCAGCCTCGATCCCCGTCGGCCCGCCAAGCGCGCCGGCTTCCTCATCGACTACGGGCGTTCGGTCACGCCGCTGATCACCCCTGACGACCCCGATGCCGTCGAGGCGGCGCTGCGGTCCCACGTGCCTGACGGCGTGGTCAGCGAGGGGAGTCGGCGGGCGCCCATCGTGTAGCTCGGCGGGGGAGGGGTCGGCGCTTGTGTGGCAGTGCGGTCTCGGTGGTGGTGTTGCGGGGCGTTCGCGATGTGGCATGCCGTGCCGCTTGACTGCCGTCGCCCCGTCATGCCATGGGCAATGAGGTCGGGTCCACTTCGTGTGCCCGACCTCGGACCAGAAGGCACTCCCGGGGCGGCGGGGGAGGGAGGGCGCGGGGATCGTGCCTCCGGGGCGGTGCTGATCACCCACACGCGAGAGTGGCGGCGTCCGGTTGGGTGATCTGCCGCGCCCAGGGCACCGGATCACCCACACAGACCCGGCGCGTGTCGCGAGTGCGAGAAACGTCCCGGCGCCACGACGCGCTACCTCGCGAACGCCCCGAGCAACAACCAGCCCGGGAAGCCCGCCCCTCACCCGTTGTTGTGGTTGACGAGCTCGACGTTGATGCCGTCGGGGTCCAGCACGAACGCGCCGTAGTAGCCCGGGTGGTACTGGGGCCGCTCGCCGGGCCCGCCGTGATCTTCATAGCCCGCCTGGAGCGCAGCGGCGTGGAACGCGCGAACGGTCTCGTCGTCCGGGGCCGGGAATGCGATGTGGAGGTGCTCGGTGAGCGGGCGTTCGTCGTGGACCAGGGAGAAGCTGAAGTCCTCGCCGACGACCTGGACGCGGTTGGGCGCGGCGTCGCGGACCCGCAGCACCGCGTAGGGGGCGATCGTCGTGTAGAAACGCCCGGAGGCCGCGACGTCGCGGACGCGGATCCAGAGATGGTCGACGCAGCCGTCGGGGACGGCGTGCTCACGCTCGGTGTGCACGGCCTCCACGCTGTTGCCGTCGGGGTCCAGCAGGAAGCCGCCGTAGTAGTCCGGGCCGTAGGTGGTGCGCGGGCCGGGCGCACCGTCGTCGCGGTAGCCCGCGTCGATCCCCGCCTGCCAGAAGGCGTCCACCGCCGCGCGCGACGGGGCGCGGAAGCCGACGTGCAGGCCGCGGGTGACGGGATGGTCGGGATCGGCCGGCCCGATGTCCCAGTCGTCCCACTCGACGAGCTCGGCGTCCGCATGACTCGGCTCCACTCCCAGCGCCGACAGGACGGCGCGGTAGAAACGCTCCGAGGCGGCGAGGTCAGAGACGGCGCTCCCAACGTGGTCGAACATGGCGCCGAGGGTACTGTGGACGGCACACCCGATGGCTCGACCCTCCCTCGCCGCAGACGCCTTCCCGGCCGATGACGGCATCACACTGATCTATCACCAGCTCGGAGCCGGCCGGCCGGTGGTGCTGTTGCACGGCTACATGCTGCCCGCGCTGCCGACGTGGGTGGACTCGGGGATCGCCGAGCGGCTCGCGGACTGCGGGAACCGCGTGATCATGCCGGACATGCGCGGCCACGGCGAGAGCGTGCCGGCCGACGAGAGCGCCTACCCGCCTGACGCGCTCACGTCGGATGTGCTGGCGCTGATCGCGCATCTGGGGCTGACCGACTACGACCTCGGCGGCTACTCGCTCGGCGGCAGGGTCGTCGCTCGGGCCCTGACCCGCGGTGTCATCCCCAGGCGCGCATTCATCGGCGGCACGGGCCTGGAGCCGATCGTCCATGCCGAGGGACGCGGTGAGAACTACCGGCGGATCCTGGGCAACCTCGGGACGTTCGCACCCGGCACGCCCGAGGCGGATCTCGAGGGCTACCTGCGGCAGACCGGCGGGAACCCCGCCGCGCTGATCCGCGTGCTCGACACGTTCGTCGACACCCCGCGCGATGCGCTCACGCGCGTCACGGTCCCGGCGCTCGTGATCGCCGGCGAGCAGGACGGCGACCGCGGCTCCGTGGAGGACCTTGCCGCGACGCTCCCGCGCAGCACTCTGCGCAGGGTGCCGGGCAACCACTTCACCGCGCTCTACTCGCCCGAGCTCACGGACCACCTCGTCCGGTTCCTCGGCAGCGCCTCCGGCGCGCCAGCCTCCGACCCGAGTTACGACGCGCCGGGCACTACCAGTTCCGCACCGCCCCGATGACGGGTACACATGCGGGGCCCCGGCCGTGGACCTGGAAGCTGGGAGCGGCCAGGCCGCGCGGTGACGAGTACTCGCACCTCACCTCCCGGCCCACCTCGGAATCACGTGCCCGGGGTGACCCTGCGCGCGACTCTACCGGTCGCCCGCGGCTCAGAGAGCCGTCGGCGGGGCGTCCGTGAGGGCCGCCGTCGCCTGCTCGCGCGCTCGCTGGAGTTGGCCGGCGAGCTGGGCCACGATATCCGCCGGTCGGCCGCCGGCCGCGGGGTCCTGACGACTCCGGAACAGTCCCGAGCCGACCAGCGACGCAGAGGGCACGACGCGACGCCGGCCATCGAGCAGCTCGATCACGACCCGCCCGACGCCGTCGCCCGGGCCGTGCGGGCGCAGACTGAATCCTGCGACCGACTCCAGAGGCAGCCGAAGGTGACCGACCGCGTAGACGGCGAGGATTCCCTGGGGCTCGATCCGGATCCCGATGCGACGCACGCGCGCTTCCCACAGCGCTGCGACGCCCGTGACGATCCCGGCGAGCGCCCCTGCACTCACGACTCCGATGGACCCGCGAACGACCGCCAAGACCACGAGGATGCCGACGAGGAGGGCCAGCACCAGCCGAGCGGCGCGACGAAACCCGACCCCTTGGTAGAGAGGCGAACCGCTGGTCGTTCGCTCCGACCTCGCCGACATCTCTGGATCGATCGGCCGCCGAGCGCCGATCTTGAGCGCAACCGCACCGTGCACGTCTAGCCTGGCTCCATGAGCCACGGCGAGGCGGTTCTCTACGTTCAGCACCTCGGGCCGATGACGGAGTTCTACGAGCGCGTCTTCGAACTGCAGCGCGCAGAGCACGCGCAGGACTTCTGCGAGCTGCGGTCGGCCGATTGGACGCTGTGGCTCGTCTCGGGCACGGGCACCGCCGCGATCGACCAGACGGGCGTCGCCCGCCGGCGGTCGGAGGTGCCGATCAAGCTGTGCTTCGCGGTCGCCAGCATCGCTGCCGCGCGCGCAGCGATGGGCGGGCGCGGCGGCCGAAGCAGCGATCGCGTCTGGGAGTTCGGCGGCTACCTCCGGACCGACATCGTCGATCCGGAGGGCAACGTCGTACAGCTGCTGGCGCCGGTCGAGCCGGGCCCGGCCGACCTGTCCGACGGGCCCCGGCGCTGAGCACCCAACCTTCCGGCGGCCCCGATCGTCTGGTGGATGTACGCGCGCTGCACACCGCAGCCGGACCCCCGCAGACAAAGGAGCCCGAGATGATGAGTCCAGAACACAGCGACCGAGGCCGATGAAGCTCACCGGGCGCAAGCGGTCGCGGTTCGAGGAGTTCGCCGCCGAGCACGGTGCCGGGCTGATCAAGCTCGGACTGATGGTCAGCGGCGACCGCGGGCGCGCGGAAGACGCGGCGCAGGAGGCGCTCGTCCGCGTCTACCAGCGCTGGTCGCGCCTGGACGACCCCCTCGCCTACGCGCGGCGGACCGTCGTCAACGCGACGCGCGACGATTGGCGCCGCGCCGAGCGCAGGACGCGCGCGCACGACGCCGCCGGCCGGCTGGCCGCGCTGGGCAGGCCCGACGGCGTGGAGAACGACGTGCTGCAGCGCGATGCTCTGATGGCCGCTCTGGACACGCTGCCCCACCGGCAGCGGTCGGTCATCGTGCTGCGCCATCTCTGCGACCTCACGGAGGCTGAGACGGCGGCCGTGCTGGGGATCGCCGTCGGCACCGTCAAGAGCCAGACCTTCGACGCCCTCGCGCGACTGCGACAGACGCTCGATGCCTCACTGAATACGACCGAGACGGAGAACTGCAGATGAATGACAACGAACTGATCGACGAGCTTCGCGAGGGAATGCGCGCTCGCACCGACGAGACAGAGGTCCCCGGCGGGTTCGTCGACACCGCGCGCCGGACGGCTCGCCGGCGCTCCGCGCGCCGAGCCGCGACTGCCGGCACTCCGCTCCTGGCGGCCGCCGGGATCGCGACCGTCGTCGCTACGGGCGTCGGCTCCGGGCGCTCATCCTCGCACCAAGCCGCACGCCCGAATGTCAGCGTGAGTGCGGGACGGTCGCAGGACATCACGTACGTCGTCAAGCGTGTCAAGGCACACCTCACCGCCGACATGCAGGACGGCACGGTCATCCAGACCGACGACTATCGCACCGGG
Source organism: Solirubrobacteraceae bacterium (assembly GCA_036501965.1). Classification (GTDB taxonomy): domain Bacteria; phylum Actinomycetota; class Thermoleophilia; order Solirubrobacterales; family Solirubrobacteraceae; genus Palsa-465. The sequence continues at coordinate 113,641 of DASXZK010000049.1, read as the reverse complement.
CAGCTGGGCTCCGACGGGTCGCTGATCAACCTCGGGCGGAAGGTCTACGACGGATACGAGTACACCGCACAGGACGGGACCGAGTACTCGACCGAGACGTACTACGAGCCCGACGGCAGTGTGGAGATCACCGGACCCGACACCTACGTCCCCGGTGCCAACGGCACAGGAACCGAGACCGAGACCACCATCAACCCCGCCAAGCACGAATACAGCCGGCAGCAGTACCCGGGAACCCCCGACCCCAACGGGAGCGCGACCCCGAGCATGGTCAGCACCCCGTCCCAGCTGCAGCAGGCGCTCCAGAGCGGACAGGTCACCGAGGCGGGGACCGCGACGATCGACGGCGCTCCCGCGATCGCGCTCACGTTCACGTTGCAGAGCGTGCCGCCCGCGAACGCCGTCCTCTACGTCGATGCGCAGAGCTTTCAGCCGCTGCGGATGGCATGGCAGGTCGAAGGGGCCGGCCACGTCCTGTCCGTTGAGAACTGGATGGCAGCCACCGCCACCAACATCGCGTTGGCCAAGGACGATTCGATCCCCGCGGGCTACACGGAGGCCACGCCCGCCGAGGTCTACTGACCTCAACGCGCAACCGAAAGGTTGCGCTAGGGTACGCGCCATGGGAACACTGATCTTTGTCCATGGTGCCTGCGTCCGCGACGCCGCGTGGTGGTGGAGCCAGATGACCGCGCCACTCGCCGAGCGGGGGATCGACACGATCGCGGTGCCGCTGCCGAGCTGCGGCGAGACCGGCCCGACCCTGGGAGACCTGTATGACGACGTCGCCGCCTGCCGTGAGGCGATTGGATCGGCCGGCGGCCCCGTCGTCCTCTGCGGGCACTCCTACGGGGGGATGATCATCACCGAAGCCGGGATGGACGAGCGGGTGAGCGAGCTGATCTACGTCACGTCCGTGATGCCCGACAGCGATCAGTCACAGGGCGAGGTGACCGGCTCCGAGCCCGCGCCGTGGCTACAGCCGTCGGATGACGGCACGATCGGGGTCGATCCGGACATGGTCCGCCGCTTCTTTCTGCAGGACTGCGACGAGACCACGACGAGCGAGGCGCTGTCCCGTCTCACCCGCCAGTCGCTGGCGCCCTTCGCGCAGCCGCCGCGGGAGATCGCCTGGCGCCACAAGCCCGCGAGCTATGTCGTCTGCACGGACGACCTGGCCACCCCCGCCGAGGCCCAGCGACGGCGTGTCAGGGAAGGTGCCCGCGTGGTCGAGTTCCACGCCGGTCATCACCCGTTCCTGTCCAGGCCCGATGCGTTCGCGGACGCCCTCGCGGCCGCCGCCCCCGGCCTGTCGTGACGGGCACAACCGCAGCTACGTGCGCAACGCCTCGGTGGGGCTGAGCCGGGCCGCCTTCGTCGCGGGATAGAGGCCGGCCAGCGCACCGATCAGAAAGCCGGCCGTCGGCGCGGCGATCAGCGCGTACAGCGGCACCACGAATGGTTCGTGCCTGGTCTGTGCATAGACCTCGGTCGCGCCGGCGCCGAACAGCAGCCCGGCGGCGCCGCCGATCGCCGCCAGCACCGCCGACTCGCACAGGAACTGGGCGGTGATGTGGCCCCGGGTGGCGCCGAGCGCGCGGCGCAAGCCGATCTCGCCGCGCCGCTCGAGGACCGAGATCACCATGATGTTGGCGATCCCGATCGCCCCCACGAGCAGCGCGACTGCGCCCAGTCCGAGCAGCAGCGTGGTGAACTGGCCCTTGGCCGCCGCCCGAGCCTCCAACGCGTCGGAGGGACGGTTGACGCTCACGCCGCTCTGATCCTCCGGGTTCGCCGTCGGCCCGAGCAGGTTCGAGACACTCGTCACCGAGTTCTGGTCGGTGCGGACGTAGATCGCGCTCGGGTGACGCTCGATCTTGAAATACCTGATCGCACTCGGCAGTGAGATGAACACGTCGCTGTCGAGGCTCGAGTCGAGCGTGGCGTTGCCCATGATCCCGATCACCGTGAACCATGTGTGCCCGATCAACACCATGACGCGCCCGTCGAGGTGGTAGATCTGGAGGTTCTGTGCGGCGCTGGAGCCGAGCACCACCTCCGGAAGCCGTTGCCGGCGCGATGAGAGGAACCGGCCGGAGAGCATGTGAGCGCCCATCACCCGGGGCAGAGCGCCGGCCTCCGCCACCACGTTCAGCGCGCCGGTCTCGCCGACGGGCACGTACTGCGTGCGGAAGACGTTCTCCTTGGTGTCATAGACGGCCGCTGCCCGCTCGACGTGTGCCTGACCGGAGATCATCGGCAGAGCGGTCGCCGGCAACGGTTCGCTCTTTCCCGTGAAGCTCGTGCCCGGGCTCACCGTGAGCAGGTTGGTCCCGAGCGCGTCGATCTCGGCGATGAGGTTGGCCTGGGCGCTTGCCGAGACCCCGACGACCGCCACCATCGCGCCGATCCCGATCGCGATGCCGAGCGCCGACAGGGCAGCGCGGAGCGTCCGCGAGCGAATGCCCTGCAGCGCCACTGCCAACAGTTCACGCCCGGGCAGGCGCGAGCGCCGCCCGGCGGACGCGGTCCCGCCCCCCGGAGGCAGCGCCTCCGCGGCGGCGCTCATGACTCGTCCTGCGCGATTTCACCGTCGCGCATCCGCAGACGCCGCGGGAAGCTTGCGGCGACCGTCTCGTCATGGGTGATCAGCATCAGCGTCGATCCCTCGGCCGCCAGTCCGTGGAGCAGCTGCAGGACCGCCGCGCCGGAGCGGGAGTCGAGGTTTCCGGTCGGCTCGTCGGCAAGGATCAACATCGGGCGCTTGGCGATCGCCCGGGCGATCGCCACCCGTTGGCGCTCGCCGCCGGACAGCGCGCCCGGGCGGTGGTCGAGGCGGTGTCCGAGACCGACACGCTGCAGCGCCTCACGCGCAAGCGCTCGGCGCGCCCTGCCCGACATGCCGCAGTAGAGCATCCCGGTGGCGACGTTGTCGACGGCGGTGAGCGCCTCCTGCAGGTGAAATGACTGAAAGACGAACCCGATGCGGTGCGCTCGCAGTCCCGCCAGGGCCCGATCGCCGGCGCCGCCGACATCCAGCCCGGCGATCTCAACCGTCCCGGCGGTGGCTCGCTCGAGCGTGCCGAGAACCGTCAGCAGCGTCGTCTTCCCCGAGCCGGACGGCCCGACGACTGCCACCTGCTCGCCGTCGCCGATCTCGACCGACACGTGGCGCAGCGCGTGCACGCCGCCGGGGTACTCCTTGACGACGCCGTCGAGCCTTGCGCTCGGCGGCGTCGCTGCGCGCGAGACGCTCATCCCTGGGAGTCCGTGATCTTCAGTCCCGGGCGCAGTCCGGCGCCGGAGACCTGCACGAAGCCGGTGGCGAAGGTGCCGAGCGTGACATCGATCAGGCGGTAGGGGGCGCGGGCCCCCTGCACCGCGTACCCGGCCCCGGGCCGTGCCAGCAGCGCGGTCACCGGGACCGACAGCACGTGCCGGGCGGTCTTCTCGACGAACCGGACGCTCACCGTCGCCTGGTCGAGGTTGCCCCCGTTCTCGTGGTTGTCGAGATGGATCGTGATCGGCACGGTCGAGTTGCCTCCGCTCGATGACGCCTGGCCCACCCTGGTCACACGCCCGTGGACCGTCGAACCGGACGGCATGACGACCGGAACGCGCGCGCCGATGTGAGTCACGCTCTGCTGGCCCGCAGGGATGTTGACCGTCACCACGAGGCTTGTCGATGTCGTGGTCAGCACCGCACTGTCCCCGCCCGACGCCGGTCCGGACGTGTCGCCCCCGGAGCCACCGCTGCGCGATCGCTTGCGCGAGGAGTGGTGGGACTTCGCGGCGGCGACCTCGTGCTCCAGGCGCTGGTTCTGCTTCTGCAGGTGTCCGACCTCGGAGTCGAGCTTCGAGATCGCCGAGTTGGTTCGCCTCTTTTCCCCATCGTCGTGGGCGGACGGTGCCCGGGCCGTCGAGGTCGTGGTGGTGGTCACCGTGTCCGTGGTCGTGGTCGCGGTGGACGTCGTCGGAGTGCCGTCGACGAACTCCGTCTCGCCGCTCCCGGAAGCGTCGTCGAGGACCGCGGTCGCAGCCCCCTGCAGGCCGGCGACGCGCTGGGCGCCGGTCAGGAACACGACAGTGCCGAGCGTCAGGCTGCCGGTCTCCGGCTCGTCGTCGGCCTCCTGGAAGGCTTCGACGCCGTCCGTCGTCGCCGGCTGCCATTCGTCGTCGTTGACGATCGGGTAGGGATCGAAGCCAAGCCTGATCAGGTTGGCGTTGAGCTGCGCGATGTCCGGCCCGGGCGAGTCGGAGGAGTCGAGCGTCCGGAAGGCCGGGGTGGTCCCGTTCATCAGGATCACCGGGAAGTTGTCGACGTCGAAGAGCCGCTCGCCGGGGTCGATCACCCGACCGACCGCCGGGACCCAGGTGAGCGTTCCCTGCAGACGATCGGCGACCGTCGAGGGCTTGGCATAGCTGATCGTCCCCGTCTCGTTCTCGGAGGTGACGAGGTTTCGCCGCTCGACGGTCGCCGCGCCGGTCGCGGCCGCGCGTCGTCTGCCCGTCTGATGTCCGTTCCCGCGGGAGGCGAGGATCGCCGCCGCGACGACCCCCGCCACCACCACCAGAGTGGCGCCGGCCAGGATGCGTCTGCGGGAGCGGCCCGCAGGCGCTCCGCCGTCTGCGGACGGCACCGGTCAGCCCTTCCCGCCCGGCATCGACCGGTTCAGTAGCCGCGAGCACGCGATGTTGGCCGACTTGAAGGCCGGGGTGTCGAGCGAGGGATTCTTGCGCCCGATCGCGGAGCTGCTCAACTCGACGCCGTGACCGCCGGGGCCGACCTTGACCGTCAGGTCGGGGTAGTTCAGGCCGTGGGCGCGCATGCACTTGGACATCGCCAGCGCCCCTGTCCTGATCTTCGCCAGCTGTGCGGCGGAGTACCGCGGGCCGGACATCGACACCTCATACTTCTGGCATTTGCTGAACGCGCCGTCCACCGCGCGCGAGGATTCCGAAAGGATGCGGCCGTCGGCGCTGAACTTGCCTGACGCGGTCTCCTTGACCACCCCTGAGTCGGGGTAGTCCCGCACGCCGTGAGCGCGAACGCACGCGGCGAACTTGAGACGAGCGTTCGCGGTGGAGTGGGCGCTGGCGCCCGCTCGATGCGATCCGCCGCAGGCGGCGATCGCGACTGAGGCCACCACGGCGACGAGGACGGCGACTGCCGGTCGTCTGAGGATGAGATTCCGTTGCATGGCCGCAGTTGTACGCAGCGACCGGTTGCGCGCCGGGAACGGTGCCCGTAACCGGTGTGTAACCGGCGCTTTAGCATCCTTGTGGTGTGCACGACACCCACCTCAGACGATGCGCGTCCTCGTAGTCGAAGACCATGCTGAGCTCGCCGAGACGATCGCCACCGGGCTCCGGCGCGAGGGGATGGCGGTGGACGTCGCCAACGATGGGGCGCAGGGGCTCTTCAACGCGCAGGTTTACGACTACGACGTGCTGGTGCTCGACCGCGATCTGCCCACGCTCCACGGCGATGAGGTCACCGCGCGCCTGATCGAGGCCGGGGCCCGGCCGCGGATCCTGATGCTCACCGCCTCCGGCGAGGTGCAGGATCGCGTCGAGGGGCTGAGCATCGGGGCCGACGACTATCTCACCAAGCCGTTCGCGTTCGCCGAGCTCGTCGCCCGCGTCCGAGCGCTGTCACGCCGCGCGCAACCCGCACTGGCGCCAGTGCTGAAGACGGGAGACCTGCGGCTGGATCCCGGCAGTCGGCTCGTGACCCGTGACGGCGCGCGCGTTCAGCTGAGCGCGAAGGAGTTCACCGTGCTCGAGCTGCTGATGAGCGCCGACGGGACGGCGCTCTCGGCCGAGGAGATCCTCGCGCGCGCCTGGGACGAGACGGCGGACCCGTTCAGCAACGTGGTCAAAGTGACGATCAGTCGGCTGCGGCGCAAGCTGGGCGACCCGCCCTTGATTGAGACGGTGCCGGGTGGCGGCTACCGGGTCTGACGCCTCAGGACGCCGGGACGGCCGCTCGCCGCTGCCGCGGCGCGTCAGCCTGCGGCTGCGGCTGACCCTGCTGTACGGCGCCTGCTTCATGGTCGGGTCGGCCGCCGTGCTCGCCGTCACCTACCTGCTCGTCGCTCAGGACACCAGTAGCCAGACGCGACAGCTGCGCGTGGGCGGGACGAAGGTCCAGCTGCCGAGATCGCCGCTGACCGTCATGGCGGGCGGGGCGGGCGCCGTGCCCGCATCCGGCGGGAAAGGCGCGATGATGATCGAGCAGATCCACATCTCCCCCAGCGGTCGGGAGACGATCACCTGGGCGCCGTCGCGGTCCACGAAACCCTCCGCAGCGGAGAAGCTGGCGCTGTACGGACCGCGTTACTCCGCCGTGCAGATGGCGAGGATCCGGGCCGGGGCGCTGGCGATGTCCAAGTGCATGCGCGCCCATGGAGTGAACTACCCCAACCTGAAGGTGGGCCGCGGGCCCGGTGGTCATAGCTTCGAGCTGAGCGTCCCTCCGAGAAGCGTCGGGCGCGATCCCTCGTTCAAGGCGGACAACACGCTGTGCTCCCGGCTGCTGAACGACTCCATCCCGGGACCGGGGCCAACGGCCAAGCGGATCGCATCCTCGGTGCAGAACCAGTTGAACGTGATCGTCGAGCGGGCCAACGGCGCGCTGACCACACAGCGCAGCCGCTCGCTGCGCGTGCTGCTGACCTGGTCAGGCGTGGCCCTCGGCGTCCTGGCGCTCATCTCGATCCTGCTCGGCTGGTTGGTGGCCGGTCGCGCGCTGCGGCCACTGCGCACGATGTCCTCACGCGCGCGGCGGATCACCGAGCAGAACCTGCACGAGCGGCTCTCCGTCGACGTCCAGGAGGACGAGCTCGGCGAGCTCGCCGGTACCTTCGACGGCGTCCTCGCGCGGCTCGAGCACGCGTTTGACGCCCAGAAGAGATTCGTCGCCAACGCCTCGCATGAGCTGCGCACGCCCGTCACCCTCGAGCGGGCGCTGCTTGAGATCGCGCTGGCCAACCCCGAGACCGATGCGGAGACTCTGCGCCGCACCTGTGAGCGCGTGCTCGCCTCCACCAAGCAGCAGGAGCAGATGATCGAGGCGCTGCTCACGCTCGCACGGAGCCAGAGCGGAACCGACGTCGACGCCCCGGCCGACCTCGCCGAGCTGGCCCAGGACGCCGTCACGCTGCGACAGCGACGCGCCGACGGCCTCACCCTGGCGACCGACCTTCATCCCGCGCCGTTGACCGGTGACCCGGCACTTCTGGAGCGGCTGGTCGCCAATCTCGTGGAGAACGCGATCGTCCACAATCGCGCCGATGACGGCTGGATCAGTGTCGAGACGGGCCACGACACCGCCGGCAGCTGGCTGCGCGTCTCCAACAGCGGACCGGAGGTCCCGGAGGGGAAGATCTCCGAGATCTTCGAGCCGTTCCGCCGGATGGACGGCGAGCGCACCGCCACCGTCACCGGGGTCGGGCTGGGCCTGTCGATCGTCCGCGCGATCGCGGACCTCCACGGCGCCACCATCGACGCCGGCCCGGTGCAGGGAGGCGGCCTCCGGGTGCGCGTGCGTTTCTGACCCCGGCGGACCAGTCGCCCAGCGACCGATGAGTCCGCGGAGGTGTGATGGTCTTATGGCCATGACCGACACCCTCCCTCTCATCACCGGTGTGGACTTCGTCTGCATCCCCGCTCAGGACTTCGACGCGATGACCGCCTTCTACGGCGAGACGCTCGAGCTGCCGTTCGTCAAGCGCTGGGGCTCCCGGCCCGGCGCCGAGTACCAGGCCGGGAACCTGACGCTGGCCGTGGTGCGCGCCGAGGACTTCGGCGCCACCTTCTCGCCAAACGCGATGCCGATCGGGTTGCAGGTCACCGATGTCGCCGCCGCACGAGAGCGCCTCGAGGCCAAGGGCGTCCGCTTTGTCACCGACACGTTCGACTCGGGCGTGTGCTGGCAGGCGATCTGCCTCGATCCCGACGGCAACCAGCTCTCGCTCCACCACCGTTACGCGCCGGCGGACGAATAACGGGGAGTGAGCGCCGGTCAGCGACGACCGGGAGGGTGCAGCGAGCCGGTCACACGCACCCTTACCGCGACAGGGTCAGGATCGCGGCGGCGTGGGCCGGGACCCGCACCGCGTACGCGCCCTCGTGATTGGGCTTGACCAGCGTCGCCCGCGGCGTGCCGGCCAGCCGGCCCGTCTGTGGTGACAGCGTCTGGCCCGCCAGCGTCGTGCCGCCGGTCGCAGTCAGTGACCCCCCGCTGAGCAGCGACACCGACCCGCTGCCGTGGGTCCCCGCGACGCGGACGTCGATCGTGCGGGAGGCCGCGCCGACGTTGGTCAGCACGACCCGCTCAGTCCCGTCGGGCGCGCGGACGGCGAACTGGTAGACGTGGGCGACGCCGGGGCTGGAGATGTTCAGCAGGTGGGAACCGGCGGGCGCCGCCTCGGCGAAGGCCAGCAAGCCGTAGTAGACGGGCTCGACCGATACGCGCCAGCCGGAGGCGGAGTGCCGGGCGGTGATCACCTGGTTGAGCAGGCCGTCGACCGTCTGGTAGTTGACGCCCTGCACTCCGGCCTTCCAGAGGGCCGGCAGCACGTTGAGCGCCCACAGCGCCTCACCGAAGGAGTTGGAGAGTCCGGCCTTGCCTCCGCAGGTGATGCCGTTCAGCTCGTCCACACGGAGCGGCTCGCCGTGGGCAGCGGCCGCCTTGACCATCCCGTGTGCCGAATCGGCCAGACCCTGGATCGAGGAGCTGGAGAGCAGCCGCGACAACAGCGGGTGCGCGCCGAGCGAGCAGTTCTTCAGCGGGTAGAGGTGCACCGTCGCCACGTTCAGGTGCGAGGGCAGGTGACTCAGGACCGTGCCCAACTCGCTCAGCCACACCTTTCCTACCGACGCCGGGCCTGCGAGCGGCGCCCCACCAAGCCGTGCGGCGATCTGTGAGAACTTCTTGCCGTACGCGGCGATCGTGTCGTGGCCCCGTCCTCCGTTCACCACGAACAGTGGGAAGTACTCGGGTTCGTTGCCGAGCTCGAACGCCTGGATCAGGTTCGGGCCGATATACCGGTTGAAGCCCGCGACCTCGGCGCTGGCGATCGCCTGGCTGATGTCCGGATCCTCCTCGAGGTTGACGCCGAGGATGGTCTTGCCGCCCACCGCGGTGAGGAGGGCTTTGAAGTTCGCGGCCCACCGCGGGGTGAGGGTCGAGAGGTAGCGAGGCGGCTTCATGCCGGGAACCGCCCACCACGAGGTGTCCGCTGACACGCCTCCCAGGCGGAGCTGGACCGGTGCCCCGGGGGAGAGGTTCTCCAGCAGATGCTGGAAGGTGACGTCGGGATCGGTGGTCGTCCCCTCCAGTGCCGCGATCGTGCTGAACGAAGTGGCGAGGCCGAGAAAGCCCTGAGTCGTTGAGGTCGGAGCCACCGCGGCGGGGCCACCGACCTTGGCCGTCGGGGGCGCCTGGGTGGCGGCGGTGGTCGAGGCGGGAGTGATTGCCGGCGCGGCGAGCGCGCAACCGGCTGCAAGCGCCGCCGCGAGGGCGGTCAGACGGGCTCCGGGCATGATGCGTTCTTCCTGGGTCAGTACTGATACGGGTACAGCGGTTGGGACGCCCCGAGTCGTTGGCCCGCGCCGCCCAGACGATAGTTGCCGGACACGGCACTTTTTGTGACACCTCCGCTGCTCCAAACCTGTGAGGATCGTCGAGCGATGCTCGCTGACGGCAGGCGACGGAGAACCGCGGCGGCGATCCTCACCATCACCGCTCTCGTTGCGCTGCCCGCGACGGGACGCAGCGCCGGGCCCGCGTCCGCCCCGGCGCAGCGGTACCGGGGCGATCGGCACGTCATCGGCCATTCGGTCCAGGGCAGGCCACTGGTGGCGTGGGCATACGGGCAGCCGACCGCGCCGCGCAAGGTCCTGGTGATCGGTGTGATCCACGGCAATGAGCAGGCGGGGCTGGCGATCACACGCGCGCTGCGCCGGCAGCCGGTCCCGCGCGGGGTCCAGCTATGGGTATTGCCGGAGCTCAACCCGGACGGGGTTGCCGCCGACACGCGGCAGAATGCCGATGGGGTCGATCTGAACCGGAACTTCCCGTTCCGTTGGCGGTACTCGAGCGATCCGACGTTCGATTCCGGCCCGAGGCCGGCGTCCGAGCCCGAGACGCGGGCGGCGATGCGATTGGTGGCGCGGATCCATCCCGCGGTGACGATCACCTACCACCAGCACATGGACCTGGTCGACGAATCCGGCGGCGATCGCGGCATCCCCCGCCGCTACGCGCAGGTCGCCCATCTGCGAGCGACGTGCCTCACCTTTCTGCCCGGCGAGGAGACCGCCTGGTCCAACCACGCCCTGCCCGGCACGACCTCGTTCGTCGTCGAGCTTCCTGCCGGACCGGTTGGCCCGGCGGCGCTCGCGCGTCACCTGCGCGCGATCCGCGCGGTCGAGCTCGGAGAACGCACCGGACCCGCGCACCGCTGTGACTCCACCACCACCGCGCAGTGACCGATCACCGGGATGTGACGGTTGAGTGCTGGGCGGCCGGTGCTCCGGGCCCGGCGACGCAGGGCGCGTGGCATGATCGTGCCGACCCGCCATGAGCACCCTGGAGATCACCGGACCAGCGTCCGTCGAGGCGGCCGCCGGTCCCTCGGCCGAGCCGCCCGGGGGCGTGATGGTCGTCTACGAACGGGGTGACGCGGGCCGCGCGGCGCTTCTTCACGCTCAGCTGCTCGCCGGCGCTCAGCCGCCGCTGACGGTGGTCGCGGTCGCGAGCAGAGAGCGGACCGACATGGGCTGCGGCTCGTGTCGCCAGGGTGCGGCGTTCCGAAACGAGCTCGCCTGCGAGGGCGCGACGATGGCACTGAGCGAGGCGCGGACCGTCTTGTCGTCGGCCTCGCCGACCGCCGTCGCGCGCTACGAGCTCGCCCGGGGCAGCTTTCGGCGGGCGGTCGTGCAGGCGGCGCGTGATCACCGCGCCGACGTGATCGTCCTGCCGGCGCGGGGCAACGGCCGGGTGCGCCGTCTGTTCTCGCGCGATCGGGTCAAGCTGCTGGAGGGCCGCACCACCGCATCGGTGGTCATCGCTCCGGACGCTGAGTAGGCGGACGCGTCAGGCCGCGTGGCGCGTCGCGGCCGGCTGCAGCGGCAGGCTCTCGAGGATCTCGAGCAGCGCGTCGACGACGACCGGGTCGAGCTGCGTCCCTGCGACGCTGCGCAACTCCTCGAACGCCTGTTGCGGGGCGCGCGCCCCGCGGTAGCTGCGGTTGGCCGTGATCGCCGCGTAGGTGTCGGCGGCGGCGACGATCCGCGCCTCGAGGGGGATCGCGTCGCCCGCCAGGCCGTCGGGGTAGCCCTGGCCATCGACGCGCTCATGGTGATGGCGCACGATCGGCGCGAGGTCGCGCAGCGCGTCGAACCCGATGACGATCGACTCACCGAATGCGCAGTGGTTGCGGACGATCTCCAACTCGGCCGAGGTCAGGCCAGTCGGCTTGGTTAGGATCGCGCGCGGAACCGCGACCTTGCCGACGTCGTGGAGCAGCCCTCCGAGGCGGCATCGCAGGACGGCCGCGTCGCCGAGCTGCAGCTGCATCGCGGTCGCCGCGCAGAGGTCGGCGACCGTCGTGACATGGTCGTGACGATCGCGATCCTGAAGGCTCGTGGCGTGGACAACGGCACGGGCGATCCGCAGCTCGTCGGGCTCGGAGACGTGAACCGCGGTCGCCTCGGCGGCCACGGCGAGCGGGCCGTCGGACGTGAGCGAGACGCAGTTGCGCCCGCGCGCTTTGGCCACGTACAGCGCGCGGTCGGCCGCGGCGACCAGGCCTTCCAGGCCCGCCGACCTGGAGCCACACACGGCCCCGATCGACACGGTCAGCTGCACGGACGAGTGTCCGCAGGCGACCGGCGTCGCTGCAACTGCAGCGCAGATGCGCTCGGCCTGCTCGCGGAGCGAACCGTCGTCGTCGATGCCGTCCAGCAGGACCACGAACTCCTCTCCGCCCCAGCGGGCGAGAAGGTCCCCATCGCTGAGCTGACGTCGGATGCGCGCGGTGAGCTCCACCAGCGCCTGATCGCCCGCGGCGTGGCCATGGCGATCGTTGATGTGCTTGAAGTGGTCGGCGTCGAGCAGCAGCAGCCCGCACCGGTCTGACTCGAGCGCGTCGGCCAGCACGGCGAACCGGCGGCGGCTGAGCGCGCCGGTCAGCTCGTCGGTGTGGGCGATCACCTCGGCTGCCCGGCGAGCCTCCTCGAGGTCTTCGTGGGCCCGTTCCATCTCGGCGACCGTCTGGTGCAGCGCATCCTCCAACCGGCGGCGCTCGGTCACGTCGGAAACGATGCCGCTGATCTCGAGCGTGCCATCCGGGCGGCCGCGGGTCGCCGCGCGGTCGTGGACCCAGCGCGTGATGCCGTCGGCACCGCGCAGGCGATAATGGACGTCAGCGCGCTCGCCGCGGATCAGCCGCTCGTTGAACCCGTCGTAGACCGACCGGTCGTCCGGGTGGACCGCCGCCTCCCAGTTCTCCATCTCCGCGTCGGGCTCCGCGCCGCCGAGCAGGCGATCCGCGCCCGGACCCTGGAACACCTCACGCAGCGAGTTGTCGGGTTCGATGGCGGCGACGTAGACGTGCTCGCCCACGACGTCCAGGAGCGTGAAGAACCGATCGGCGGCCTCCTCCGCGCGCGCGTCCGCCTCGGCACGATGCGTCACGTCGCTGATGATTCCCTGCACGAGCACGCCACCATCCGCGCGGCGGACGGGACGCGCACGGTCGCGGATGGTGCGGGTGACGCCGTCGACCCCCACGACGCGATAGGTCGCCTCGGTCTCGAGCCCCGCCAGCAGTCGTTTGTGCAGCGCGACCCGCGCCTCGCGGTCCTCGGGATGGATCAACGTTTCCCATAGCCCTCCGCCGGATGGCGCGCCCCCGTTCTGAGCGCTGCCGACGAAGCGGTCGATCGAGGAGCTTGCGTAGTGCCCGACGTAGTCGCCTGCCGAGGTCACCTCTCCGATGTAGACGAGCTCCTCGAAGAGATCCAGCACGCCGGCCAGTGCGTCGGCGTCGATCAGCGCCCCCCGCCTGCGCTCACGCGGGGGACGTCTGAGCAGCCGATCGAAAAACCGGAATGGCATGACGTTTCACTATCGGCTGCGGGGGTCATTCTCCTGACTTAATCGCCTCCGGCTGGACGCCGTTCGGAGTGCGCCGTCATGCCTCACGACACGCCCGCCGGCGGAGACGACGCCGGTCGCTCTGACACGGTGGGTCCGACCCGCACCGGCCGCAGCAGCCGCTCGGCGTGACGCTCCTCGACGAGCAGCTTCTGGCGGGCGCGCAGCAGATCGAACTGGGTGATGAGCCCGTCAAGCCGGGCCGGATCGTCGCGCGCGACGACCGGGAGCACGCCGATCTCGAGCTCTGCCATGCGGTCGGCGACGGGGCGCAGGATCTCGTCTGGATGGGCGACCGTCATGTCGAGGACCATCGCGTCGTGCGCGGTGCCCGCAACGTCCTTGCCTTCGAGCACTGCCGACCACGGGAGCACGCCGACCAGCCGGCCGTCCGCTTCGAGCACCGGGTACAGGCGCTGGCGCCGTTGCGGCGATCCCTCCTGCAGGGAGTCATAGAGATCGCTCAGCTCGCGGTCGGGCTCGACGGTGTAGATGTCGGTGTCCATCACCTCGCGCACGAAGGTCGCCTCCAGCGGGTCCACGGCGTACTCGCGCATGACGTGAAAGCCGCGGCGGGCGACCTTCTCGGTGAGGATCGAGCGCTTGAGCACGAGCACGCTCACCAGGTGCGCGACGGTGGCGGCGATCAGGAGTGCGAGCAAGCTGTTCTGGTCGTGGGTGAGCTCGAAGGCGAAGATGATCGCGGTGAACGGTGATCGCGTCACCCCTCCGAGCGCGGCGGCGAGGCCGAGTAGCGCCCACACGCCCGGGGACGCGCCGGGGAGCGCGTGGCCGAGGATCCCGCCGAGGGCGGCGCCCATCATCAGGATCGGCGCGAGGATGCCGCCGCTCGTGCCGCCGCCCAGCCCACAGGACCAGATCACGAGCTTGACCGCGCACAGCGCGGCCAACGCTCCGATCCCGAGCTGGCCGAGCAGTTCGGCGTGGATCGTGCCGTAGCCCACCCCGAGCGCACGGGAGTCGAGCAGCCCGCCGATGCCGATGATCAGCCCGCCGATCATCGGCCACCACATCCAGTGCAGGTGTCCGGTGAGTCGCTTGAACGCGTCCTCGGCGCCGTACACGGCCTGCGTCATCACCCAGGCGGACAGGCCGACGACGACTCCGACCGCCGCGGCTCCGAGCAGCGCGACGCCTCCGAGCGGGGGGTGGGCGTGGATCGGAAACAGCGGCTGGGGTGAGACGAGCCCGGCGTTCGCCATCAGCATCCGCAGCCCGTCGGCCGTTGCGGACGCGAGCGCGATCAGGGTCATCGACCGCGGCTTGAACTCGAACGCGAGCAGTTCGACGCCGAACAGCGTCGCCGCGACCGGGGTGCCGAACACCGCGCTCATGCCGGCGGAGGCACCGGCCACGAGCAGGCTGCGCCGCTGGACGGCGGTCAGGTGGAACAGCTGGCCGACGATCGACCCGACCGCGCCACCGGTCAGGATGATCGGGCCCTCCGCGCCGAACGGGCCGCCGGTGCCGATGCTGATCGCGCTGGAGATCGGCTTCAGGACGGCCAGACGCGGCTGGACCTGGCTGCCGTTGATCAGGATCCGCTCCATCGCCTCCGGGATGCCGTGCCCCCGGATCTGCTCTGAGCCGAACCGGGCCATCAGGCCGACGACGAGGCCACCGCCGACCGGGATCACCACCGCGAGCACCCCGAGCGTGTTGCCGGCCGGCGAGACGAGGTGGACGCTCAGCCGCTGGAAGTAGAAGAGGTTCGTGAAGAACCCGATCATGTCGAGCAGCGCGAGCGACACGCCGGCGGCGAGCGCGCCGACCGCCACCGCCACCGGCACCAGCGACAGCAGTGACGGTCCCGCGGTGAAGTCGCCGAGTGCCTGCTCGGCTCCCGAGCTCCGGTTGGGTAGAAATTGCATCGTGGAGCGATAATATCGTGGCAAGATGTATGTTCCCTGACGAGGCATACGAGCGACTGCTCGTGCTGCGGACCGGCCTGCGGCGCTTTCAGCGCTGGAGCGAGCAGCAGGCCGCCGACGCCGGACTGACCCCGGCGCATCATCAACTGCTGCTGGCGATCCGCGGCCACCCGGACCCGCGCGGGCCGACGATCGGCGAGGCCGCCGACTACCTCCTGCTCCGCCACCACTCGACGGTCGGGCTGGTCGACCGCGCCGACGCCGCCGGACTGGTCACGCGCGAGCGCGACGCAGAGGACCACCGAGCCGTCCGGCTGCATCTGACCACGGAGGGCGCTGAGCGCCTGGAGGCGCTGTCCGCCCTGCATCTGCAGGAGATCGAGCGGCTGTCGCTCGATGTCGCCGCCTCCTGGGAGGGGCTGCGGCCCCGCCACGAGACCCATGGCGCCCCGGCCGCGCGGTCCGCGTAGCCCCGGCGGCTGATACTTTTCCCAACAGTGATGTAGAAACTTCCTGCCGCAGGAGGACCGACGATGACCTACGTGATCGCGCAACCGTGCATCGGCGTGAAGGACAACTCGTGCGTCGAGGTCTGTCCGGTCGATTGCATCCATCCGACGCCGGACGAGCCCGGTCACCCCGACGTCGAGCAGCTCTACATCGATCCCGAGGAGTGCATCGACTGCGACGCCTGCGTCGAGGCCTGCCCGGTCGACGCCATCTTCGCCGAGGACCAGCTCCCGGCCGAGTGGCGTCACTTCACCCAGATCAACGCCGACTACTACCGCTGAGGGGTCGCCGGCGTGAAGCGCAGCGACGCGCTGTCGATCTTCTCGCGCGATCACCACGAGGCGTTGTTCGTCGCCCAGAAGCTGCGGCGGGCGAGCGCGGAGACGGCCGATCCCGAGCGCGCGCGGTTCCTCTCGTTCTGGGAGACGCACGGCCGGCGCCACTTCCAGCTGGAGGAGGAGTTGCTGTTCCCCGCCTACGCCGATCACGGCGACGCCCACCACCCGCTGCTGCTCCGGGCGCTGGGTGACCACGTCGCGATCCGTGCCCGCGCCCGCCGGCTCGCGGATCGGCCGCACGCGACCCCGGACGTCCTGCAAAAGCTCGGCACGGCACTCTCCGCTCACGTGCGGCTGGAGGAGCGCGAGCTGTTCGGCGTCATCGAGGCTGCGATGCCCGCCGACGAGCTGGTCGCGCTCGCCCGGATGATCGAGCGGGCGGAAGGCGACCGCGAGTCGCCGGGCGGCTGAGCCGCTCCGATCATCCGGGCCGCACAAGACCCCGCCGGCGAACGGCGCCGGCGCGGTCTTGCTGTCTCTCGGTCGTCGTCTAGCGCTGCTTGGCGACGCTGAAGCTGAGCCCGCTGCTCGTCTGGGTGAACGTCGCGCGGCCGGCGGTCGCCGACGAGCTGGTCCACCCGGGGAGCGTCCGCCCGGCCCGCGCGAGGAAGCCCGCGAAGTCCGACGACGCGGTGCCGCAGGCCAGGTTCGGGCTGGAGACGGTGTAGCCGCCCGCGGGCAGGGAGGCGTTGCCCGCCCGGTCGTTGTGCAGCACGCTGAAGCCGATGCCCGCGCAGCCCCTGGTCTGCACGGAGCGTCCGCCCGGGGAGGTGGGGGAGACGACCCGCAGGGTGTCGGTCGAAGCGACCTGACGGTTGCCGAAGCGCAGCAGCACCGGATAGACGCCCGGCTTCGCGGCCGGGGACACGCGGACGGTGGTCTGGTAGATGCCCTCGACCAGCGCGGGGGTCTGGACCGACGGCACGCCGTTGACCGACTGTCCTGACTCCAGCGCGTTCGACAGGATCGTCAGGTTCTTGCCGGCGCGGGCGTAGGCCAGCCCCGAGATCGTCAGCTTCTGGCCCGGCTTGACGGTCAGGTCGCTGAAGCCGATCGTGAACGGGGCGCTCTTGGCCTGCACGGCGGCCTGTGTCATGGGCGCGCCGCCGGTCGTGGCGGCCAGAGCGGGGGAGGCCACACCGAGAGTGGCTGCCGCGACGGCGCCGAGTCCGGCGAGCTTGACGGGCGAGATGCGGTGAACGGACTTGGTCGACATGGGAATCTCCTTGGTGTCAGCGGCCTGTGGGCCAGGCCTGTTCTTCGGTGGTCTCCACTGTCTCAGCAGGAGGCCGCGACGACGTCCGTAGTCGACTACGACATTGCGGCAACGACCACTACGACGTCGCGCCGTCGTGTCGCTCACCGTGAGTGGGCGCGCGCCTCACCGCGCGAGCATCTGGAGGGCCGTCTCGGCGGCCCGCGCACCCGACGCGGCCGCGCCGTTCATCGTCGCCGCTCGCGGCCCTGCGGTGTGCTCGCCGGCCAGCACGAGCGAGCCCCAGGGTCGGGTCCATGCCATGTCGTCCTGGTCAGAGGTGCCGACGCCGGGGACGCTGTAGGAGCCGCGAGTCCAGCGCTCATCGGCCCAGCTGGTGAACAGCGGAATCTGCTCGGACGCCGGCGCGACATCGGGGCGGAGCGTGAGTGCCGCGGCCGCGGTGAGCTGCATCGCCGCGTCGCTGCCTCCGGCGAAGCACGAGAGGACCGGCGCCGCGCGGGGAGCGTCCGGGCTTGCCTGTGAGGTCCAGCACCACCAGGTCGCGTTTGGCGACGCCATACCGTTTGGCACCGGCGGCTCGGCAAGCGGGATATGCAGCTTGGCCGCGTCGCCGAACCCCGTCCGGCTCGCCGCACCGCGGATCTGATCGGGCGGCCCGGGGTCGAGTGACAGATCCCGCAGCAGCGGCAGCGGGATCGCCACGATCACCGCGCTCGCCTCGTGCTCGGTGCCATCCGCGGTGACGACCGTTGCCTCGCCGGAGCGATGGCTCACGGCGACGGCCGGGGCTCGCAGCGTGACGCGGTCGCCGAGACGCCGGGCGAGCTCCAGGGCGACGGACTGGTTGCCACCGCGCACGCGGACCGCAGGGTCGTAGTGGTGCGCGGGGTCGCCGAACAGCCGGCGGGCGCTCGCCTGGGCGAGCGGCGCGGAGAGCGAGGTCTCGATCCGGCGCAGCGCCATCGCCTCGACCGCCGACGGCTCGGTCAGGACCGTCGAGGCCGGCGCGT
This sequence comes from Solirubrobacteraceae bacterium, assembly GCA_036501965.1. GTDB lineage: Bacteria > Actinomycetota > Thermoleophilia > Solirubrobacterales > Solirubrobacteraceae > Palsa-465. Next base: position 95,504 of record DASXZK010000049.1, on the reverse strand, counting down.
CCTCGTCAAGCGCGGCCGTCCGTTCGGCGATCAGTGCCGTGAACGCATCGAGCTGTGACTCGGATGGTGCGTGGTGGGTGGGAAGCGGCCGGCGGTCGAACGAGAAGCCGTGCGGGACGAGCTCAAGCCCGAGCTCCGCCGCGAGACCACGCAGAACGCCGTCGTCGGGCGCGATGAATTCGCCGCCGCGCTCGACCACCGTGCCGTCGGCGAGCGCGTGCGACCAGGTGCGGCCGCCGACCCGGTCGCGCGCCTCCAGAACCGCGACCTCGACCCCGGCGTCGTGCAGGCGCCAGGCCGCGTGCAGGCCGGCGAGCCCGGCGCCGACGACGAGAACAGATGGCATGCTCCAGGACTCTCGCGGTCTCGGGGCGCCGACGCAAGCGACAGACCGTCACCTCCTTGGGCCGGCGGTTGGACGCAACCCGCGTACGCTCCGGGGGTGGCGACCCGGAGCCGAGAGCCTGAGTCGGGCGGTCGCGTCAACCAGCGGCTTCGGACGCGGGGAGCGATCGTCGAGGCGGCACGCGAGCTGATCCGTGCCGGTGAGCCGCCCTCGATGGGGGCGGTTGCGCGTGGCGCGCTCGTCTCGGAGGCAACCGCCTACCGGTACTTCCCCGACCTCGCCTCGCTCATCCGCGAGGCGCTCGAGGGGCTGTGGCCGACTGCCGAGGACGCACTTGGACCGGTCAGTGAGTCGACCGACCCCGTCGAGCGCATCGCCTACGCCGCGCGCGACCTGCTCAGCCGAGTTCTGCGCTATCAGGGATCGACCCGCATGATGATTGCGGCGACGATCGCCCGGTCACGCGCCGCCGCGGAGCGGCCCGGTCTTCGGTTCGCTTGGATCGACCGGGCGCTGGACCCCGTTGCGGAGCAGGTGGTCGATGGCACGGACGGCATCGCGCGCCTCAAGCGCCGTCTCGCCGTGGTGGTCAGTCCGGAGAGCGTGTTCACGCTCATCGACTTCTATGGCATGTCTGATGGGGACGCGATCGAGGAGGTCGTCGAGATCGCCCGTCAGATCACAGCGGCTGCGCTCGCCTGACCGGCGGCGGTCACGCGTTCGGGGCCCACCCAGCGGGGTACGTCTCATAACGGGCCATCACCTCGAGGATGAGGGCCTCGTCGGGCGCGGCGCCCGGCGCCATCAACGCCCCGAGCTCCCTGAGGTATCCGACGTAGAAGTCGGGCGTGAACGTGTTGAGGATCACGCACGGTTCGGTGCCGGGGTTGCCGAAGGTGTGCACGGCCCCCGGCGGCACCATCACGAGCGTCCCGGGCGGCGCGTGGTGCTCGGCGCCCACGGTGAAGCGCGCCTCGCCGGAAACGACATAGAACCCCTCATCGTGGCGGGCGTGCCAGTGCTGGGGCGGGCCGTCGGTGTGAGGCGGCACAGTGATCTCGGCGATCGAGATGCGGCGCTCGGTGTCGCTCCCGTCCTCCAGGATGCGGATCGAGATCGGGCCGATGCGGACGACCTCCTCACTGTTCGGCGGGAACACGCGGATCTCGCTCATGCCCGTCATGATAGCTTCTCTCATAATGAAAGTCAGCTCTAATGACTCTCAATACGAAAGGCTGACGGATGACCGACATCTCCGGGTCTCCTGACGGGCTGGTGGTCGACGAGGCGGGGGCCGGGCGCCCGGTGCTCGTGCTCCACGGGGGTGGCGGGCCGCGAACGATCGCGCCGATCTCCGAGCGTCTCGCCGCCGGCGCCCATGTCCTCGCCCCGACGCTGCCGGGGTGGAACGGCGCCGACCGGCCGGAGCGCCTCCAGAGTGCGGCCGACTACGCCGACGCGTTGATCGATCACCTGCACCGCGCCGGTCTGGAGGACGTCGTCGTGATCGGCTCCTCGCTTGGCGGATGGCTCACGTCGGAGATGGCGAGCCGCAACCGGGAGGGGCGGATCGCCGCGATCGTCGTGATCGACGGGGCCGGGATCCTGGTGGAGGGCGAGCCGATCGTCGACTTCTTCTCGCTCACGCCGCGCGAGGTGGCCGAGCACTCGTGGTACGACCCCGATCGGTTCTACGTCGACCCGACGGCGATCCCGGCCGACCAACGCGAGCTTCAGCAGGCGAACATGACGACCATGGCTGCCGTGTTCGGCGGGATGAACGACCCCACGCTCCGCGGCCGCCTCTCGGAGGTGCGGATCCCGGCCCTCGTCATCTGGGGCGACAGCGACCGGATCTTCACACCCGGCTACGGCCGCGCCTATGCCGACTCGTTCCCCGATGGTCGCTTCGAACTCATCCGCGACGCCGGGCATCTGCCCCAGCTCGAGCAGCCCGAGGCGACCCTTGCGCTCATCGAGGAGTTCCTCTCCGGCGTCTGAGTGGGTGATCCGGCGCGGTCGCCGCGCCCGGCTTCGCCCAGACGTCCCGTGGTCCGAGCCGGGCCCCGCAGCGCTCGCAGCAGAGGTGCCCGTCGAGTACGCCGCCGCAGCCCCGGTGCTCGAGCGTCACCGGTGGGCCGGCGGGCCAGGTCAGGTGGCGGTCGCCCCACTGCATCAGCGAGACGATCACCGGCCACAGGTCGAGCCCCTGCTCGGTCAGCCGATACTCGTAGCGGGGCGGACGTGCCTGATAAGCACGGCGTGAGATGAGCTCCGCGTCGGCGAGCCGCTCGAGCCGGTCCTGGAGGATGTTGCGGGCGATCCCGAGGTCGCGCTGCAGGTCGTCGAAGCGGTGCACGCCCAGCATCAGCTCGCGGATGACGAGCAGCGTCCAGCGCTCACCGACCAGTGCGAGCGTCCCCGCGACGCTGCATTCCTGGCCTTCGTATCCACGGCGCAGTGGCATTCACCGCGAGTCTACGCGTGTAAGTTGCACCAAGCAACCGACTGCGCTACCGTGCCGCACCATGGCGACCACCGCAGATGAGCGCTCCGTGGAGCGCACCCGCACGTTCTCGTGGAGCGACCCATCCGGCCTGGCAACCGTCGGCCGGGAGATGGCCGGGATCGACCTGATGCGCGCGATGATCGACGGCCGGCTGCCCAAGCCGCCAATCGCCGATCTGATCGACGCGAGCCTGATTGCGGTCGGTGAGGGCACGGCGACGTTCGCGCTTCAGCCCGCCGAGTGGATGTACAACCCGATCGGCTCCGTCCACGGCGGGATCGCCGCGACGTTGCTGGACTCGTGCATGGGTTGCGCGGTGCACACGCTGCTGCCGGCCGGCGTCGGGTACACGACGACCGACCTGCAGGTCCGTTTCGTGCGCGGGATCAGCGACACGACCGGCCGAGTGCTCGCGGCCGGGCGGGTCATCCATCCCGGCCGCCGGGTGATGACCGTCGAGGCGACGATGACGGCCGAGGACGGCGACCGGCTCCTCGCCCACGGCACGAGCGCCTGCATCGTCCTGCGCTGAACCCGAGATGCCACGAATCTTCTACATGCCCCGCACGCGTTCCTCGCGCGTGCTGTGGGCGCTGCACGAGATCGGCGCTCCGTTCGATGCCACCCGCATCGCGCCGGAGCAGCGACGCTCCGCCGAGCACCTGGCCCGCCAGCCGCTCGGCCGGGTCCCGGCGCTGGAGCTCGACGACGGCACGGTGATGTTCGAGTCCGGGGCGATCCTGCTCGCGCTCGGCGACCTGCACCCGGACTCGGGTCTGCTGCCGGCGCTTGGCTCCTCGGAGCGGGCGCTCGTCTACCAGTGGATGTTCTTCGGGATGACCGAGCTCGAGGCGACGCTCTACCGCTGCATGCGCGAGCCACCGGAGGCCTTGGCCGCGAGCCGGGAGTTCCGCCGCTTCAGCGACGCCGCGACCGCGTTCGCAAGCGCCCTGGGCGAGGGGCCGTGGATCCTCGGGGCGCAGTTCACGCTCGCCGACATCGTCTGCGTCGGGGTGCTCGGCAGCGGCGACAGCCGCGGGCTGCTCGAGCCGTGGCCGCCGCTGCATGAGTACGTCGCGCGCGGCGAGGCACGTCCCGCGCACGCCGCCGCGGTCGCGTTCGCCGGCTGAACGCGCGAACGGCCGGCCCCATGCGAGGCCGGCCGTCCGACGTGGCGTGTGTCCCTACGCCGGGAGCGCCGCGGCGAACTGCTCGCGCAGCCCGGGGTAGATGAGGTTCTGATCGTCGGACATCCCGGCCTTCACCGACCGCGCGCGGTCATCGACCAGCGCCTCGGGCTCGCCCGCGGCCAGCGCGTCGAGTGCCGCCGTGGCAACCACCTCCGGCGCGACTTTGTCGCCCGCCAGGCCATCGGTCAGCTCGGTGTCGACATAGCCGACGTGCACGCCCACGAGCTCGGTGCCCTGCCCGGCGAGCTCGATCCGGGCGGCATTGCTGTACGACCATCCCGCCGACTTCGAGGCCGAATAGGTCGTCAGATGCGGCATCGCCACCCATGAGACGACGGAGAGAAGGTTCAGGAATGCGCCGCCGCCGTTGGCCTTCAGCACCGGGGCGAACGCCTGGGTCATCGAGATCAGGCCCAGGTAGTTGGTCTCGAGCTCGGCTCGCGCCCTGTCGAGCGAGGCGGTGAGCGGCGTCGAGACCCCCCCAATGCCCGCGTTGTTGACGACGAGGTCGACATCGGCGGCCGTCCGAGCGGCCGCGGCAACCTGCGCGGGGTCAGTGATGTCCAGCGCGATCGGAATGAGGCCGGGGTCGGTGATCGATGCCGGGTCACGGACGGCGGCGTAGATCTTGGCCGCGCCCCGCGCGCGCAGCTCGGCGACGATCGCCCTGCCGATCCCGCGGTTGGCGCCCGTGACCAACGCGACTGATCCCTGGATGTTCATGGCGCATCTCCTGAAGAGGTTTGGATGGTGGGCGTCATCTATATCAGATGATGCCTATCATCCAAGCCATGAGACATTCGGAGGACGAAAAGCGGCGCAGTCACGAGCGGATCGTCGAGGCCGCCGCGCGCCGCATCCGCGAAGCCGGCACCGACGGGCCGGGCGTGGCCGAGATCATGTCTGCGGCGGGGATGACCCATGGGGGCTTCTACAAGCATTTCGGCTCACGCGACGAGCTGATCGCCGAGGCCGCCGAGGTGGCCTGCGCCGACGGCTCGGGCAGGCTCAACGACGCGATCGCCGACGCCGCGAACCCCCTGTCCGCCCTGATCACCACCTACCTCTCCGCGGACCATCGCGACGATCCCGGCACCGGCTGTGCGGTCGCGGCGCTCGGCAGTGACGCGGCACGGCCGGGCAACGCGGCGCGGCCCGCCTACACCGAGCAGATCCGCCGCTACATCGATCGCCTGCAGAGCCTGCTGGCAGAGGACGGCGCGACCGGCGAGGCGCGCGAGCGCGCGATCGCCACGGTGAGCACCCTGGTCGGGGCGCTGACCATCTCCCGCGCGGTCGAGGACCCGGAGCTGGCCGACGAGGTGCTTGCGGGGGCGCGCGACGTGCTGCTGGCTGCCGCGGGGTGAGCGGGCGAGGGTTCGCCGCGGCGGGCGTGCGGGCTGGCCACGCGGGGTGCCGGCAGGGTAGGCGGGGTGCCGGCAGGGTAGGCGGGACAGACGGGCAGGCCGGGGCCGGCGGGGCAGGCGGGCAGGCCGGGCACGATCCCGCATCCGCGCGTGTCACTGGGGGCTTTTGGGTGATCGTGCCCGTCGGGCGGTCGATTGATCGCACACGGCCGCCAGGCACTCGGCGAGTGCGAGGTCGTGCCCGCTGTTCGGGCAGCAATCGGCACGCCGCCGTGAACCGGTCGGCGAGTGGGGGAGGCGTCAGGCCGCCGCCCGCAGCGCCGGCGCCCCGATCCGAGAAAAATGTCGTGTCAGTGCCTAAACATCGTGTCTGACCTCCGCCGGCCCGCTCCGGGCGGCTGGGTATGTCACCAGCGTCGCGCTGAGCGCCCCGGTGGTGACGGATCCGCCCGCGGAGGCGCGGCGCCGGCCTGCGCGGCCGAGGCGCGTAAAGGCGCGGATCCGGCTGCCCGGCCGACGCCGGTGTCCTCCGGTGGCCGTTCTCTTCCGCGAAGCATTCACGCGCCTGGTCGACCGGAGCTACAGGGCGAGCCGCATCTCGTGCTGGCGCGCGACCAGCTTGCCCCCGAGACTCGCCATTGCCTGAGAGGCCGGGTCGTCCTCGGGGACGTTGCCTACACTCAGCGGCCCAGCGCCCGCTGCGCTACGCAGCAGCGTCGAGGCGGAGGCCTCATCCAGGGCCGCGATCTGAATGATCCTGGTCGACCCGTCGCTGACCGTATAGATGGCGGCGCCCACCAGCTCGCCACGCTGCTCCAAGGCGATCGCACGCAGATCCTCCCCGTCGCGCTCGAGCTTGGCGATCACCGGATCGGCGCGTTGCCACGGTTCGCCGCTCTCCCGGTGAGCGGCGATCCAGGACCGCGCCCGGCTGAGCGGCAGTGCGACCGCTTCGTCAGCCCCGACACCCTGGGGGAGACTCCAGACGACCAGGTCACGGACCGTCTCGAAGCCCAGTCGTTCATAGAGCGCCAGCGCGGGCCGATTGGCATCGATCACCTCGAGCCACAGCGACCGGCATCCCCGTGCGTGCGCCAAATCCACCGCGGCTTGCATGACCTCGCGCGCATAGCCCTTGCGGCGCGCCGCGGGGACGGTCCCCATGCCGCCGATCCACGCGTCGGCACCCCGGACACCGACGAGCGCGAACGCGACCGGATCACCGTCGACCAGCACCGGCGACGCCGCAAGGTCGATGTCGTTGCGATCCAGGTGGGTCGCGAACGTTGGCTCGTCGAGGTGCATCGGAACGAGGTAGCCGGAGAACCCGGCGTTGAACAGCTCGCGCGTCGCGCTGAGCTCCAACGTTTCGGCGGTGATGATCGTGGTGCTCACGGGTGTAGCGGGCGCACTCGATGGGTCAGCATGATCCGAAGGTAACCGGTCCGCGGCGCTCCAGGCCGGGTCACCGCGATTCGCCGCGGCGGGCCAGGCACCGGGACGAGACGATCACTCCGGTGGCCAGCACGCCGAGCGTCCAGGCGATTGCGATCAACGCCTCGTGGCCGGTGCTCGCGCCGGTGTCGGTGTGGCCCATCCAGAGCCCGCGCATCGTCTCGATGATCGGCGTGAACGGTTGGTGGGAGGCGAACGCGCGCAGCACCGCCGGCATGGTGTCGGCCTTCACGAATGCGGTGCTCGCGTACGGAAGGAACATGATCAGCAACATGAACGAGCTGGCGGCCTCTGCCCCGCGGGCCAGCAGTCCGACGGCCGCCGCCAGCCAGGACATGGCGAAGATGAGCAGGACGATCATCGCGGCGGCGCCCAGCCATCCGAGCGCCGACGCAGAGGGACGCCAGCCGACCGCCAGGCCGGCGGCGATCACGATCGTGGTGGCGACCAGATTGCGCACCAGGCTCGCAGTCACCTGGCCGAGCAGCATCGTGGGCGGTGCGATCGGCAGCGCCCGGAACCGCTCGACGATGCCGCTCGACATGTCGGTCGCGACGGCCACGGCGGTGGTTCCCGCGCCGAAGCCGGCGCACAGGACGATCAGGCCGGGGACGACGTAGTTCACGTAGGCGCCGCCGTGCGCGATCGCGCCGCCGAATACGTAGACGAACAGCAACAGCAGGATGACGGGGAGGACCAGGGCGGTGAAGAACGCCTCGGGGTCACGCACCGAGCGGCGTAGGCACCGCCCGACCATGACCTGGGAGTCGCTGAGCAGGTGATTCATCGGGTGACCTCCAGGGTCGAGGCGCTCGACGGAGCGCCGGTCAGTGAGAGGAAGACGTCATCGAGGCTCGGTCCGTCAATCGCCACCCGGTGCGCGGAGGCGCCGGTCCGCTCGAGCCCGGCCAGCAGCTCGTGCACGTCGGTTGCGGTTCCGCTGGTCAGCAGCTCCAGCCTCAGCGATTGCTCGTCCGCGATCACCGGGTCCAGTGCGTCGCACGCGGCCTGGTAGGCGACCCGGTCCGCGTATTGCAGTCGGACGCGCACGCCCCCGCCGAGTCGTGCCTTGAGCTCATCCGGGGTGCCACGGGCGACGATCCGGCCGCCGTCCAGAACCGCAACCTGGTCGGCCAGCCGGTCGGCCTCGTCCAGATACTGGGTGGTCAGCAGGACGGTGACCCCGTCGTCGACCAGGCGGCCGATCGTCGCCCACAGGCTCTCTCGGCTCCGGGGATCAAGCCCCGTCGTCGGCTCATCCAGGAACAACAGCTCGGGCCGTTCGATCATGCTGATCGCCAGATCGAGCCGGCGCTTCATCCCGCCTGAGTACGTGCCGACGCGCCGGTCCGCGGCGTCGCTGAGGTCGAATTCCTCCAGCAGCTGGGCGGCCCGTGCTCTCGCGCGCGCACGCGGGAGATGGAGCAGTCGCCCCATCATCTCGAGGTTCTCACGGCCGGTGAGCACCTCGTCGAGGGCGACGAACTGGCCCGTGAGGCTCACCCGCCGCTTGACGGCGGCCGGGTCGGTCAGCAGATCGTGTCCGGCGACCGTCGCCGTCCCGGAGTCGGGACGGCTGAGTGTGGCCAGGATCCGCACCATCGTCGTCTTGCCGGCGCCGTTGGGGCCGAGCAGCGCCAGCACCGAGCCCGTCTCGATGTCCAGATCGACGCCGTCGAGTGCGGGCCGGCCTGCGAACGACTTCGTGATTGCCTGAGCAGAAACTGTGTAGGACATACACAGAACAGTATATGGGCTATACAGTGATGTCAAGCCATGTCCTCCGACGACCCCTCACCCTCGCTTCCACCCGGCCTCGACCTGCTCTGGGGGCGGCGCAGCAAAGCCCGCCGGGGTCCCAAGGCGGAGCTGTCGATCGATGCGATCGTGCGGGCCGCCACGACGGTGGCCGACGCAGAGGGGCTGGAGGCGGTGTCGATGGGGCGGGTTGCGCGGGAGCTCGGCTTCACGCCGATGTCGCTCTACCGGCACCTGGGTGGCAAGGATGAGCTCCTGGCGCTCATGTGGAACGCCAGCGCGGAGGGTGCCGAGCACTTGGTGTTGGAGGGGAACGGCTGGCGCGAGCGCCTGCTCAACTGGGCGCTGATCCAGCGAGAGATGCTCGACCGCCACCCCTGGATCACGCAGATGCCGATGGCGGTGCCGCCGATGGCGCCCAACTCTCTGCACTTCGTCGAACGGGGTCTGGAGGCGCTCGATCCCACGCCGCTGGCCGACGCGGACAAGCTCAGGATCATCGGCCTGATCAGCTCCTACACCCTGAGCGAGGCGCGCATGGCCAACGATGCGGCCCGGGCGTTCGCCGCGGCCTCAGACCCCGAGGCGGCCTCAGACCCCGAGGCGGCCGCGCCCCCGAGCTTCGAGGCGTTGCTGGCTCAACTCATCGACGAGGCCACGTTCCCTCGCCTGTACCGGATCGCGATGGCGAGACCGGCGGTCGACGAAAGCACCGAGGCTGAGGCGTTCCGCTGGGGACTGGAACGGATCCTCGACGGCGTGCAGGCACTGATCACCGCGACCGAGGCGTCGTAAGCCCGGCTCGCAACAAAAAGATCAGGTCCCCCACCTGATGCCACAAAAGCCGCCGGCTGTGAACCTTGGTGGTGCTGTTGCCGGGACCAAAACTCAAACAGGGGGCGCAGACAGATGTCTACATCGAGGTTCTCGTCGTTCAAGACGGACTCCATCGGCCGGGAGGAATGGATATTCGGGGGGCTGGGGCTGCTGCTGGTGATCGACCTGCTGGCCCTGCCGTGGTTCAGCTTCTCCATCGGTCCGTTCTCGGCGAGCCTGACCGCCACCGATGCCCCCGACGGCTGGCTGGCGATCCTCGCGGTGCTTGCAGCGGTCGCGGCGATCGCGGACCTGGGCGTCGAGCGGCTGTCGCCCGGGACGGCGCTGCCCTCGATTCGAGGCAGCCGGAGCGAGACGCGCCTCGTTCTCGCCGGCCTGGCAGCGCTGATGGTCGTGCTGAAGTTCCTCTTCCACATCCACTTCAATCTGTTCGGCTTCGGCTTCTGGGCGGCCATCGTCCTGGCGGCGGGCTTCGTGTTCGTGGCACGGAGGTTGCACGCGGCCGGATAGCGTGGTGATAATCCGGACGTGAACCGTCTCCATCGACGGTGGTCATCTCCGCCGCGACACGGCATGCAACTCATCATCTCGCCGTGGGAGTACCGCCATCTCCGGGGGTGCGCGCGCCTGCGGATGGCCAGCGGCACCACGCTGGCCGGACTCGGCCTCGTCACCCTCGCGTTCGGTGGAAGCGACGCAAAGACGTATGGATGGGCGTCGGCGTTTCTGGCGGCGTCGACGGCGAACCTGGCGTTCGGTGCGTGGGAGATGAGCATCGCCGAAGGGATAAAGCCGGTCTAGCCGGTCTTGCCACTGACCACCGAGGCTGGTAGAACCGTCAGCGCATGCCCGCTGACGATTGTCGAGCAACCGCCTCGCGGATCCGCGAGCACGTGCGGACCAGCGAGGCGGAGCTCGTCGGAGTGCTCTGTGAGCTGCTGCGCGTGCCGAGCGTCCCTGGCTCCGAGACGCAGAATCGCTGCCAGGACATCATCCGCCGTGAGCTTCATCCAAGTGCGCGGGTCGACGACTGGGTCCCGGACTGGCCGTCGCTCCGCGATGTCACCGCGCCGGACGGCCGCCAACCGTACGTGCCAGTCGACGAGGAGCGTGGGGCGGGGTACGAGCGTGGGATCGCCGAGGTGCGGTGCATCGTCGCGACCGTGGGCGAGGGCGACCCGCACCTCGTGCTCAACGGGCACATCGACGTGGTGCCGGCGACGCCGGACGGATGGGACGGTGAGCCGTTCGAGCCCCGCGAGGCCCGAGGGCGGATCTACGCGCGCGGGGCGATGGACATGAAGGCAGGGGTCGTCGCGGCGCTGTTCGCGTTCAACGCGCTGTGTGAACTGCGGCTCGTTCGCCGCGGGTCGGTGAGCCTTGCGGTGGTGCCCGAGGAGGAGTCGGGGGGCAACGGCACCGTCGCCTGCCTGCAGCGTGGTCACGTCGGCGATGGGGTCGTGTTCGCGGAGCCGACGGATCTCCGGGTGGCGCACCGCCACATTGGGATTCAGTCGTTCGCTCTCAACGTGCGGGGCCGGGCCGGCGGGATCCTGAAGACCGGTCCCGAGGGAGGCGTCAGCGCGATCGAGGTGATGGTCCGGGCGCTCGCCGCGCTCGACCGAGCTGCCCACGCTCGCCGCGAGCGAGCGTTCGAGGCCGGCGGCTACGACAGCGACGATGACCCCGCGTTCATCAACGTCGGTCTGATCGAGGGCGGCGAGTGGCCCGCCTCCCGTGCCGAGAGCTGTGTCGCGCGCGGGTTGTTCGGCGTGATGCCCGGGGAGAGCGTGGGCGACGCGGAGGCTGAGCTCGCCACGGCGGTCGCGACCGCCGAACGAGACGGTGCGACGATCGAGGTGACGTTCGGGGCCGGTGGGCACGCCGGCGGAGAGCTGGACGCCGGTCATGAGCTCGTCACCTCTCTGGCCAGCGCCGGCGTGGATCTCGGCTACGGCCTGGAGCTGTCGCGCGCCGGAGCGATGGTGTGTGACGCGAAGATCGTCGACGGCGGGGGCTGGGCGCCCGCCGTCGTGTTCGGACCCACCGGCCGAGGGTTGCACGGCGTCAACGAGTACGTCGAGGTCGAGTCGGTCCTCCGCTGCGCGGAGGTGCTCGCGATGGCCGCGGCGCGCTACAGCACCCACTTCGACCCGGTTTCGGTCTGACGGTTACTCTGCGGGCTCTGCCCGGCCGAGCGTTGCGAGCACGGCGGCGACACCGTCAGGGTGACCCGCGATCACGGTGTTCGTCGCCGCGCCGGGGCCGAGCGGTGCGCCGCCGCGATCGCGAATGACCCCGCCCGCCTCGCGGATGAGCAGCAGCCCGGCGACCAGATCCTCGGTCTCGTTGCGGTGGGCGACGACCGCCGCCACCCGCCCGGTCGCGGTGAGCGCCCAGTCGATTGCGGGCGCCCAGGTGCGCAGGACCCGTTTGTGCGACCGGGCGAGGGCGCGCGGCGCGCGGTCGGCGAACGCGTCGTCCTCGTCGACCGCATAGCCCTGCATCCACGAGACCGTCATCAGCGGCGGCGCTGGCGGTGCACTGATCGAGAGCGGGACGCCGTCGCATCGCGCGCCGCGTCCCGCCGCTGCGGTGAACGTGCGGCCTCGCGAGCCGTCCCGGATGACGCTCAGCACGGCTTCATCGTCGTGCACCAGTGAGATGCACACTCCGAGCAGGGGCAGGCCGAGCGCGAGGTTGTTGGTCCCGTCGAGCGGGTCGACGAGCCACCTCCAGGCCGGATCCCCGTCCAAAAGCCCCGCTTCCTCGGATTGGATCTGGTGGCCGGGGAAGTGGGCACGGAGCCCATCGACGATCAACCGCTCGGCTGCGAGGTCCGCGTCGGTGACGACATCGCCGCGCTCGCCCTTGGCGCGGGCCGCCGCTGGGTCGGCGCGGAGGAAGCGCTGGGCGACCTCGGCGGCGCGGCCGGCGAGACCGGGCACGATGTCGAGCCCGATCTCCAGCGTCGCCTCGAGACCGTGCTCACCCGTCACGCGAGGTCTGAAGGTCGTGGTCCAGCCACGCCTGGAGAGAGGAGCGAGCGGTGTCGAGGAGCTGCGACGGGGCGCCCGTCGAGGCATCGAGGGAGTTCTCGGCGATGACCGCCAGCGCGCGGTCGTCGAGTCCCATCGCCTCGCGGCAGAGCTGGTATTCGTCAAGCAGGCCGACGTCGAAGAGCAGCGGGTCATCCGCGTTCAGGGTGCACCGCACGCCCCCATCGAGGAGCGCCGGCAGCGGGTGCTCGCCGAAGCTCGGGAAGACGGACAGCAGGATGTTCGATGTCGGGCAGACGTCCAGGTAGATGCCCTCGGCCGCGATCCTTCGCACCAGGTCCGGTGCTTCGACCGCGCGCACGCCGTGCTGTATCCGCGAGGCGCCGAGCGCGTCCAGGGCCCCGGCGATGCTCGACGGTCCCTCGAGCTCCCCCGCGTGCGGGGCGCTCACCAACCCCGCCTCGCGGGCGACCGCGAAGGCGTCCGCGAACGGCTCCGGTGGATGTCCTCGCTCGTCGCTCGAGAGCCCGAACGAGACGACGCCGCGGTCTGCGAAGCGAGCCGCCAGTCGCGCCTGCGCTTCGCACTCGGCCGGCGGTTGGGTGCGGTCGCCGGCGATCTGCAGGGCGGCGCCCACTCCGGACTGCGCTGAGGCGTCCGCGAGCGCGTCGAGGAACAGCTCGACGATCTCATCCTCGGTGCCGAACCGACTCAGATACGGAGGGACGTAGAGGGCGGGCTCGATGTAGACGACGCCGTCGGCTGCCGCGTCCTCGACGACCTCGTGCACGAGACGACGCACGTCGGACTCCGAGCGCAAGACGTCGAGTGCGGCGTCGTAGGTGTCGTTGAAGACAGAGAAGTCGCCGTAGCTCTCGAGCACGGGGACCGGGACGCCGTAGCCATCCGACAGCGCGCGGAGCGTCGAGGACCGCATCCCCGCTTCGAGGTGCAGGTGCAGGTGCGCCTTGGGGAGCGCGCGGAGGTCTCGCGTCATCGCGGGCCCGTCGCGGCGCCCGCGCCGGTGCCGCAGACCAGGTCCAGCATCTGCGCCATGAAGCCGGACACGTCCGCGTCGAGGACGACGGACGTATCACGCCGCCCCACCGTCCACGGGGCGCGCATGTCGGTCCGGCGATCGACGACCAGCATCCCGCGCGTACGCTCGCCCGAGAGCTCGATCGCGGCCGGGGCCGTCACGGCGGCGTTGACCAGGCTCGGATCGGCCGCGATCGCCACCGTCAGCGCGCTGTGCATGGCGCACTCGCGCACCCCGAGCCGTCGCTCGTAGAAGTCGAAGTAGTAGGGGAGGATCCGCGCCAGATACTCGGCGCCCGCAGCGCCGGCCCGCTCCATCCGCTCCAAGCCTGCGACGTCGAGCAGCGCCCGGGTGGTGACGTCGAGGCCGACGACCGTCATTCGGCAGTTGGCGGCAAGCACCAGGTCGGCCGCCTCGGGGTCGTGCAGCGCGTCGGCCTCCGCGACCGGTGTGACGTTTCCGGTGACATCCAGCGCGCCGCCCATCCAGACGACCTCGTCGATCAGCGCCGGCAGTCCCGGATCGATCGCAAACGCGAGCGCCAGGTTGGTGAGCGGCCCGAGCGCGACGACGGTGATCTGACCGGGGTCCTGGCGGACCGTGCGCACGATGAGCTCGGCTGCGGAATCCGAGACGGTGCGGAGCGCGGGCGCACCGAATTCCACGTCGCCGACGCCGTTGGCCCCGTGCACCATCGGCGCGAACGTGGGGGTTCCGACCAGCCCGGCAGCGGCGCCTCGTGCGACGGGGACCTCACGCGCGTCCATGCGATCCAGGAGCGTCAGCGTGTTCGCCGTGGTGTGTTCGACGTCGGCGTTGCCGAAGACGGTCGTCACGGCGACGACGTCGAGGCGCGGGTCTGCGACGGCGAGGACGACTGCGACGGCGTCGTCGATCCCGGTGTCGGTGTCAAGGATGACGCGTCGCGGTGAACGGGCGCCGGGCGAGGTCATGAACCGCGTTGTATCAAACGTCCACCAGACTGGCAAGACCGGCCCGACCAGTTTTGCCGGTCACGGGATCGCGTCTATTGTGTCTGCGCATGTCCTTCGCAGGCATTGGAATCCCCGGTCAGTCGGTGTCGCAGTCAACCCGGGTCGCCGACGAGCTGCTGCGGCGGATCCGCGAGGACCACCAGGTGGGAGATCGTCTTCCCTCGGAGCGGACGTTGGCCGAGGAGTTCGGGGTCAGCCGGCCTGTCGTGCGTGAGGCGTTGCGCGTGCTGGTGATGCTCCAGGTGGTGGACGTTCAGATCGGCCGGGGCGCGTTCGTCCTGGCCAAGCCCGAGCTGGCCCCGTCCCTGCAGTCGGCGGACTCGATCGATCTGCTCGACGTGATCGACGTCCGGTACGTGATCGAGACCGGGGCGCTGCGGCTGGTGCAGGAACGCAGCGACGCCGCCGGCCGGCGTTTGGTCGCCCGCGCGATGAAGGCGCTGGAGAAGGCCGTGGAGAACGACGCCGATACCGCCGATCTGGATCGCGGTCTGCACGAGGCGATCATCACGGCGAGTCGCTCCGCCACGCTGATGCGCATCTGGCGCGGGCTCGAGCGCGAGATCGCGCTGTCGATCCGGCTCTCTCCCAAGGGCCAGTTCATGAGCCCTGAGATCCTCGAGCAGCACCGCCGGCTGGCCGCGGGCGTGGTCGACGGCCGGCTTGACGATGCGCTCGAGGCGGCGCAGTGGCTGCACGAGGACAATCGCGACTTCGTGCGCCAGCTGCTTTCCGACTCACCCAAGCGCTGAGCAGTCGGCCCGGCTCCACGAGAGCTGACCGCAGAGCTCAGGTCAGCTCGCCGATGAGGGCGTACTCGGGGTTCGCCGCCGTCAGCCCGCAGTCGACCATCAGCAACGCGCCGGTGACCGCGCTCGCCATGTCGCTGGCCAGGAAGGCCGCGGCCGAGGCGACCTCGGAGGCCTCGACGATTCGTCCCATCGGATAGAGGCGTTCCATCTCCCGGCGGGCCCGAGCGGGATCGGGGGCGAGGTCCCAGGTACGCGTGGTGAGCGGGGTGGCGACGGCGCCGGGACACACCGCGTTGACCCGGATCCCGCGCTTGCCATACGTGACCGCGGCAGATCGGGTGAGGTTGATGACCCCGCCCTTCGTCGCGGAGTAGGCGCCGAGCAGCGGATCGCCGGTGACGCCGAGGACGGAGCCGACGTTGACGATCGCGCCGCCGCCCGTCTGGAGCATGCGTGCGGCCGCCTCGCGCAGTCCGATGAACACCCCGCGGAGGTTGACCGCGACGAGCTGATCGAACTGCTCGGTCGTGGTGTCCGCGATCGTCCGCTCGATCTGGATGCCGGCGTTGTTGACCATCACGTCCAGCCGCCCGCCCCACTCGACCGCGGCGTCGAGAGCGGCCACCAGGTCGCTCTCGTTCTCGACCGAGCCGAGGTGGACCCGGATGCATGAGGAGTCAAACGGCGCCGGCTGGTCACGGTCGAACGCCAGGACCCGCGCGCCGTCGGATGCGAACCGCTCCGCGATCGCGCGTCCGATGCCGTTCGCGGCTCCGGTCACCACGCACGTGCGCTCGGAGAGAAGGTCGCTCACGCGGGCCTCGCGCGTTGCGCGCAGAGAACGCCGACCGCCTCGCCGAGGCGCGAGAGGAACTCATCGACCTCCGCTGACCGCATCGGGGTCGAGAGGCATCCGGTGCCGCGGGCGGTGACGTAGATACCGCGGGCGAGCAACTGGTGGTGAATGATGCGCCAGCCGTCAGCATCCACGTCGCCGACCTCGTCATAGCTCGTGATCGGACCATCGCGCAGGGCGATATGGAACATCGAGCCCTCGCCCTGGACAGTGACGGGGATCTGGTTGGCGGCGAACACGTCGGCGATCCCCGCCCGGACCTGGGCGCCGAGAGCGCCCAGCCGCGCGATCTCCTGCTCGTCCCAGTACTCGAGGGTGGCGTTGGCCGCGGCCAACGAGAGCGAGAACGCGTTGAAGGTGCCCGGCTGCGGCACGCGCGGCGTCATGCCGTCCATCACCGACATCAGCTCCTCTGAGCCGCCGAACGCGGCGAGCGGCAGCCCGCCGCCGATCGTCTTGCCCAGCGCCGTGAGATCGGGGGTGATGCCGCGGATCGATTGCGCGCCGCCCCGGGCAAGCCGGCAGCTCTGCACCTCGTCGAGTACGAGCAGCGCGCCGTGGGAGTGCGCCGTCTCGGCCAGCCACTGCAGGAAGTCCGGCGTCGCGGGGATGAGGGCATTGTTACCGAGGAACGGTTCAACCACGATCGCCGCGATCTCGCCCACGTGGGCTTCCAGCGCGCGGCTGACGGACTCGCGATCACCCAGCCGCGCGATCACGGTCGTGACCGGCGCGAGCCCATCGCTGTTGGGGACCGGCGCCGAGAACTCGCCCGCGGCCAGCGGCTTGGACACGATGCTCTGCTGCATCTCGTCGGAGCTTCCGTGGAAGCCGCCTTCGAACTTGAGGATGCGGGGGCGGCCGGTGACCGCCCGTGCGACCCGCAGCGCGAAGAAGACGGCCTCTGACCCGGTGACCGTGAAGCGGACGCGCTGCATCGATGGGATCCGGTCGGAGAGCTCGCGCGCGAGCACGAGCTCCTCGGTCGTCGGCGCTCCCAGCGCGGTGCCCTGCTCGAGTTGGGCGATCATCGCGGCGTTGGTCGGAGCGTGCGCGTGGCCGTGGATGAGGCTCGTGTAGTTGTTGACCAGATCGAGGTAGCTGTGGCCGTCGACATCTTCGATCCGGGCGCCCTGCCCGCGAACTGCGAACACCGGATGGGGCGGGAAGAGGAGGGTCTGACGCGAGTGGCCGCCCGTCAGCCGGGTCCGAGCAGCTCCGAGCGCGACGCGCGAACCATCGGTGAGCGTCGCGTAGTCGAGCTCTGCGGAAGAGGCGGTTTCAGGGTTCGCGGACATCGGTCTCTCCTGTTGGACGAGCGCCCCCGGGTTCTAGTTTGGGGCTTGACGGCTAAACTGGTCTTACCTATCTTACCACTATGACCACGATGCAATCAAACAGAGAGCTGGCCGTCGCGGGCTCGACGCTCGCGCTCGGACGACCCGGCGCGCCGGCGATCGGCACCGACCCCGACGCATGGGGCGGCGCGCTGAAGACGATCTCCGACTGCGGGTTCGACCACGTCGACCTCGTCTCTGCCTGGGTCTCGCCGGGAACTCTCAGCGCCGACGAGATCGACGCGCTCGGCGAGGCGCTCGACGGATCCGGTCTGCGTCCGTCGGGCGTGTCGCTGGTCCGCGCGAGCATCATCGACCCGGCGGATGGGCACGCCAACCTGGAGCTCACACTGGCCACGCTCGAGGCGACCGCTCGCCTCGGAGCTCCAATCCTCAGCATCGGATTTCATCGCCCCCTCCAGGGCGCCCAGCTCGATGGCCCGTTCTGGATGGCCGCTCCTCCGATGGACGACGCGAGCGATGCGAACTTCGAGTGCGCGATCGAGCGGCTGGCTCAGGTCTGCGAGAGCGCGGAGCGAGTCGGCATCGACGTCTCCCTTGAGTTGCACGAGGGGACGTTGCTGGACCGCGGAGAGCGAATCCTGCGGCTGCTCGACGGCGTCGACAGCGACCGGCTCGGCGTCAACCTCGACATCGGCAACCTGGTCCGCGTCCCCGGACCGATGGTCGAGCCGTGGCGGCAGACGCTCGACGCGTGTCTGGGGCGGGTCAACTACTGGCACATCAAGAACTACATCCGGCTCGAGCAGCCCTCCACCGGGCTCGCCCTGAGCGTGCCCTGCGGGATCGCTGACGGCGAGATCGACTACCGGACGGCTGCCGAGCAGGTGATCGGCGCCGGCTATCGCGGAGCGCTCTGCATCGAGCACTACGGCGGAGACCCGCTGTGGGTGATGCGCCAGGGGCGTGAGTACCTCGAGTCCCTGCCGTCCGTCAACGGAGCCGACCGATCATGAAGCCGATCGTCCTTGCCTCCGACGACGCCGGCGCGCCCCTGCGTCACGTCATCGCCGAGCACCTGAGCACACAGGGGGTCGACGTACTGGACCTCGGCACCGATCAATCCATCAAGGCATACCCGGCCGTCGCCGAGGACGCGATCGCCCATCTGCGCAGCGGCGACGCCGATCGCGTGATCCTCGTGTGCGGCACCGGCATCGGGATGTCGATCGCGGCCAACAAGTTCCCGGGGATCTACGCGGCGCTGTGTCACGACACCTACAGCGCGCGGCGCGCGCGCAAGAGCAACAACGCCCAGGTACTCACGATGGGCGCCCGCGTGGTCGGCTCTCAGCTTGCGCTGGAGGTCGTCGACGCGTGGCTGGAGAGCGAATTCGAGGGCGGACGCTCGCTCCCCAAGGTCGCCGCCGTCGCGGAACTCGAGGAGCGCACGCATGCGTAAGCTCATCAACGACCCGTTCGACGCCGTCGACGACATGCTCGGCGGCCTGGTGGCGACATTCCCCGGGGTCGTGGAGCTGACGCCGTCGGGCCGGGGCGTCGTCCTGACCCGCCGTCGCAAACGACGGATCGGCGTGATCGTCGGTGGCGGCTCGGGGCATGAACCGGCGTTCCTGGGCTACCTCGGCCCGGGTCTCGCCGACGCCGCCGCGGTCGGCAACGTCTTCGCGTCCCCGGCCGCCACCCCCGCGGTCGAGTGCGCCCGCGCCGTCGCCGGGGAGGACGGCGTCCTCTTCCTGTACGGCAACTACGAGGGAGACATCATGAACTTCGGGATGGCCACCGAGCTCCTCGCCGATGAGGGGATCGGCGCCCACACCGTGCTGGTCACCGACGACGTCGTCTCGGCCGCGCCGGCCGCCGAGCGTCGCGGCGTTGCCGGCGACGCCATCGTCTTCAAGGCGGCCGCCGCCCGCGCGGACGAGGGCGGATCGGGAGCCGAGGTCGTCGCGGCGGCCGCTCACGCGAACGCCCGGACGCGGAGCGTCGGCGTCGGCCTCGGACCGTGCACCGTGCCAACTGCCGGCCGCCCGACGTTCGAGCTCCCCGACGGGGAGATGGACATCGGGATGGGCGTCCATGGCGAGGTCGGGATTCGCCGAGCAGAGCTCGCCCTGGCGGATGACGTCGTCGACGAGCTGATCGATGTCCTGCTCGCCGACCTGCCGCCGCGCGCAGGCGAGCCCGTACACGTGCTCATCAACACCCTCGGTGCGACCCCGCTCATGGAGGGCCTGATCGCGATGCGGCGAGTTGCCCAGCGGCTCGCCGGCGAAGGCGTCGCCGTCCACCGCGCGCTGGTCGGCGAATACGTCACCTCGCTCGAGATGGCCGGGCTGTCGCTCACCCTCACGCACCTGGATGCCGAGCTCACCCGGCTGCTCGACGCCCCATGTCAACCCCTGCTCGCCCCTCGGATGGGAGCCTGACCATGAACGGATCCGCGGCGTTGTTTCAGGCGATCGAGAGCACGATCGACGAGCACCGCGAGGAGCTCGACCGGCTCGATGCGGTCGCTGGGGATGGCGACCACGGAGCGACGATGGTGATGGGGTGGAGGGCGGTCAATCGGGCGGTGGACTCTGCCGGTCTACAGACCGACGCCGAGACGGTCCGAGTCGCGGCCCACGCGTTCGCGTCGGTCGGCGGATCGATCGGTCCGCTCTGGGGCACGGCGCTGCTGCGCGCGGCGCGTACTCTCGACGGAGCGGACGCCGGCGACCCGCGCACGATCTGCGATGCGATCGCGGCCGCCGTCGACGGCATCGCCGAGCGTGGCCGCAGCCAGGAGGGCGACAAGACCCTCCTCGACGTCGTCGGCCCCTCGAGCCGAGAGCTCACCCGACGGGTGCGGCAGGGTGAGACGCTCGAGCAGGCGCTTGCCGCAGTGGCCGCGTATGCCGCAGACCGGGCGAGCGCGACCCAGGAACTCACGCCGCGCCGCGGGCGTGCGCGCCGGCTCGCGGAACGCTCGCTCGGGCACGTCGATCCAGGTGCGGCGTCGGCCGCGCTGATCTGGCGCGTCGGGGCCGAATTCCTCGATGGGCGGACGCAGCATGCTTGACAGAATTGGTCTGACCGGATATACCTATCCGCGGGCCCGGGGACGAGAGACGAGCAGTGCCGACCCAGAACTCGGGACCCCACCCTTCGCCAGCGAACGTGACCCCAGGTGACGCCGACATGACCGCGATTGCAGCAGCCCAGGACCAGATCAGCGATCCTCTCCCGATTGTGTCGGCATCCGCGCACGTGGTCGTGCGCGACCTCAGCAAGTCGTTCTCCTCCGGACGCAATTCGCGGCTGACGGCGCTGGAGGGCGTCGGGCTCGAGGTCCAGGAGGGCGAGTTCACCGCGATCCTGGGGCCTTCCGGGTGCGGCAAGTCGACCCTGCTGCGAATCATCGCCGGGCTCGAGCCTCAGACGAGCGGCGAGGCCACCGTCGCGGGAGCAGACCCCCGGGAGCTGGCGCGTCGCCACGAACTCGGGATGGCATTTCAGGACCACGCTCTCCTTCCGTGGCGGACGGTGGCCGACAACATCGCGCTCCCCTTCCAGATCGCCGGCCGGCGTCCCGAGGAGGCCCGGATCAACGAGCTGCTGGAGCTGATCGGCCTGACGGAGTTCGCTCGGCACCGCCCGCGCCAGCTCTCGGGGGGTATGCGCCAGCGCGTGTCGATCGCACGGGCGCTCGTGCTTCACCCCTCGGTGCTTCTGCTGGACGAGCCGTTCGGCGCACTCGATGCGGTCACCCGCCGCCGGCTCAACATCGAGCTGGAGCGGATCTGGTTGGCCGAGCGGATCACCACGATCATGGTGACCCACTCGGTCGACGAGGCGGTCTTCCTCGCCGACAACGTCGTCGTGATGAGCTCCACTCCCGGTCGCATCATCATGAGCAAGCGCATCCCCTTCGAGCGCCCGCGCAGCCACGAGCTGTTGAGCACGCCGGAGTTCCACGCGCTCGCCGACGAGCTGACGCTGGCCCTGGATGACGGAGCGGCATGATGACCGCTCGGGCCAAGCGCGTCGGCAGCTGGGCGATCGCGGTGCTCGTCATCTGCGGCGCGTTCGAGCTGATCGGCGACAGCAAGGCGATCCCGGAGTGGCCGTCCCTGCACGCCGTCATCAGTGGGATCTTCGACTCGAGCAGCCTGTTCACGAGCGCCCTCGGGGCGACGGTCACCGCCGCAGGGATCGGCCTGCTGATCGGCACCGCCGTCGCGGTCGCACTCGCCGGAATGGCGATCATCGTGCCGGGGACGCGCCGCGCGGTCCTGGGGATCGCGGTGTTCGCCAACGCGCTTCCGCTCGTGGTTCTCGGATCCCTGCTGATCTCGCTCGTGTCCGCCAACACCTGCGCGACGGTGCTCGCGGCGATCGGCGTCTTCTTCGTGGTGCTGCTCCCGTTCGCCACCGGCCTGGATGCGATCTCGCCCGTCCGCGCCGAACTCTTTCACTCCCTGGGCGCCTCCCGCTGGCACCGGCTCCGGCTCCTACAGATCCCTTCCGCCGTGCCGCTGCTGGCGGACGGCATCAAGCTCGGCGTGCCCGCGGCGATCCTCGGAGCGACGCTCGGCGAATGGTTCGTCGCCGACCGGGGCCTCGGGGCGATCCTCGTCTCCTCGATGCAGAACTACGAGATCGTCAACCTGTGGGCCGCGGCCCTGCTGGCCGCGCTCACCTCGGTGGTCGGCTTCGGCATCGCCAGTGCAGGCCAGACGTGGTGTGTGAGCAGGTTCGGAGATGCCTGAGATCGGGCCCTCCCAGACCGGTGGCGGCGCGGTCACGCTCGAAGCCGCGCCCGCACTTGCATCCCCCACGGCGGACCTCGACGTCCAGAGCCGTGCCATCCGCGCCCGCGCCCACGGTCACGCCGTCCTCGGAGGGCTCGCCTTCATGGTCGGGATCCTGGTCCTGTGGCAGCTGTGGATCTGGGTCGATTCGGTGCCGTCGCTGGTGATGCCGGCGCCGCTCACCGTCCTCGGCGACATCGTCGACCATCCCGGTGTCTATCTGTCGCCGGCGTGGGGAACGATCTGGCTTGCCGTCGTCGGGCTGGTGATCGGCATGATCGCCGGCAGCGCCGCAGCCGTCATCTGCTGGACGTCGGAGACCCTGCGCGTGCTCATCACCCCGACCGCGCTGCTCATCCAGTCGGTGCCGATCGTCGCGTTCATTCCGGTGCTCGCCCGGCTGCTCGGTTACTCGAACACCACCGTCATCGCGATCGACGCTCTGATCTCGCTGCTGCCGGCGTTCGTGCTGGTCGGATCCGGACTGCGCATGGTGCCCCCCGGCACCTCAGAGGTCTTCTCGGCGTGGGGAGCCAGCCGCGTCTCGCGCCTGCGACTGCTCGCGATCCCCAGTGCCGCGCCACGCTTTCTCACCGCCCTTCGGATCGCCGCCGCGGGCAGCATCGGGGCCGCGGTCGCCGCGGAGTACCTGATGGGAAGTCAGGGACTCGGTCTGTTCATCGTCAACAGCGCCAATCAGGCGAACCTGGTGCGGGAGTGGGGCGGGGCGGTGATCGCGGTGGCGCTCTCGATGCTGAGCTTTGTCGCCGCCGCTCAGCTGGAGGTCTGGGGCAACCGACGCCTCAGCTAGCTGTCTTTAGAAGTTCTCAACTCAGTGGAGGAACGATGAAGGACAACGGGATTCGTCGTCGCGAATTCGTCAAATACGGCATGGCTGGAGCCGCTGCGCTGCTGCCGGGAGTGCTCGCCGGGTGCGGGGGCTCGTCGGCTTCCGGCGGCGGAGGTGGCGGTGGCGGTGACGCCATCACGGTTCAGCTCGGCTGGCTGAAGGACGTCGAATATGCGGGCTTCTGGCTGGCCCTGCACAACGGTCACTACAAGCGGTTGGGGGTCAACCCGACCTTTCTCGCAGGTGGACCCAACATCGCGGACATCGCACCGATCATCGACTCGGGGCGGGCGCACATCGGGGTGGACCCGAACGGAATGGTCGACCTGGTCGGCTCAGCGTCGAAGTCAGGCCTGGTCATGTTCGCGACCATCTACCAGACCAACCCAGCCGCGATCATGTCGCTGCCGAAGAATCCGGTGCACAGCCCCCAGGATCTCGTCGGCAAGAAGATCGGCCTGCAGGCCGGCGACTCGCCGATCCTTGACGCCGTCTTCAAGATCAACCACCTGAACGGCTCCTACCACTCGGTCCCGGTCGGGTTCTCACCGGAGCCACTGGTGCAGGGCGCGTGCGAGGCGTACTACTGCTTCTCCTACAACCAGCCGATAACGCTGCGCGAGCAGGGAGTCGACCCGATCGTCACGAGCTTCGCGGATCTCGGCTTCCCGGCCTACGCCGACATCCTGTTCGCCAAGGACAGCTATCTGAAGAGCAACCGCGACACCGTCACACGCTTCCTGCACGCGAGCATCCTCGGCTGGCAGGACGCCAAGACCCAGCTTGGCCTCTCCGCCCAGCTGTCCGTCGACACCTACGGCAAGAGCCTCGGCCTGAACCTCAAGCAGCAGACCCTGCAGGCCAAGGCGCAGGTTCCGCTGCTGAGCAGCCCTTCACTCGCCGACAAGGGCGTGATGTGGGTCGATCCCGCGGAGGTCTCAGGACCGATCTACAAGGCGCTCAGCGCGTCCGGCACCAAGAGCCTCCCGCCGGTGGATCAGGTCGTTGACACGTCGATCCTCGAGGCGGTCTACAAGGGTCAGAAGACGCTCGCCTCCTGACCCGTCCCTAGCGGGTGGGCTCCCAGTCGAAGGGGCGGCCGAACGCGGCGCTCTTCAGCACCTTCAAGCCGAGCAGCGCACAGCGCATCCGCAGCGGGGGGATCTCGACCCCGAGCAGGGCGAGGATGAACGAGCGGTCGAGCGCGACGATCTCAGGCGGCGTCCTACCACGGATCTGATCGGACGCCATCGACGCGGCCGCCATGCTGATCGCGCAGCCGTGGCCTTCGAAGCGGACATCGGTGACCTCCCCATCCGGTCCGAGTGCGAGCTTGACCCCGAGCTCGTCGCCGCAGAGCGGGTTGAGTTCGCGGTACCGGAGATCGACGCGCTCAAGCGGCCGGTCCGGCGGGCTCCAGTTGCGCGGTGACGAGGCGTGCTCGAGGATCCGCTTGCGGTAGAGCTCGTCGTCGCGACCCGGATCGTCCACGGCGATCACGCGACGCCGGCGCGCCGGGCGAGCTCGCGCGCACCGGCGCGGTTGGCGGCGGCGAGCTGCGCCACGTCGGCGGTGCGCAACTCGCCTACGTCAACGATCACGCGGCCACCGACCAGCAACAGCTGAAGCGGCGCCGGCGGGCCGAACACGAGCGCGGTGACGGGGTCGGCCATGTCCGCGTGGCCCAGCCCGTCGAGCCGCCACAGGGCGAGGTCGCCGAGTTTGCCCACCTCCAGCGACCCGATCGCATCTGACCGGCCCAGGCAGCGCGCGCCGCCGATGGTCGCCATCCACAGCGCCTGGCGCGCGCTGAGCGCCTGCGGGCCGAGTCGCGCGCGGGCGACGAGCAGCGCCTGGTGCAGCTCCTCGGCCAGGCCGCCGTGCTCGTTGGAGGCGACGCCGTCGACGCCCAGGCCCACCGACACGCCGGCCACCAGCAACTCCGGGATCCGCGCGATTCCGGCACCGAGGCGCGCGTTGGAGCTCGGGCAGTGCGCAACGCCGGTGCCGGTGGCGCCGAACCTGGCGATGTCCGCGTCGGAGAGGTGCACGCAGTGCGCCAGCCAGACGTCGTCCCCGAGCCAGCCGAGCGACTCGACGTAGTCGACGGGGCGCATGCCGAAGTGCCCGAGGCAGTACTCCTCCTCGTCGTCGGTCTCGGCGAGATGGGTGTGGAGTCGGACGCCGAGCGAGCGGCCGAGCTTCGCGCAGTCGCGCATCAGCTCCGTCGTGACCGAGAACGGCGAGCAGGGGGCGAGCGCCACCTGCAGCAGGGAGTCGAAGCTGGCGTCGTGATAGGACGCGACGGCCGTTTCGCACTCGGCGAGGATCCGGTCGGCGTCCTCGACGACCTCATCGGGTGGCAGCCCTCCCGACGAGCGCCCCAGGTTCATCGCGCCCCGGGTGGCGCAGAAGCGCAAGCCGATCCGCCGGGCCGCCTCGACCTCGGCGGCCAGCAGATCCCCACCCGAGGCCGGGAACACGTAGTGGTGGTCCATCGCCGTCGTGCACCCGGACAGTGCGAGCGCGGCCAGCCCGGCACTGGCGGCGGTGTACTCCAGGTCGGCGTCGAGGTGCGCCCACACCGGGTACAGCGCGGTCAGCCACTGAAACAGCGTGCCGTCCGGCGCGTAGCCGCGCGTGAGCCACTGATACAGGTGGTGATGGGTGTTCACGAAGCCGGGCGTCGCCAGGCAACCGGTCCCGTCGACCCGCCGCGCCCCGTCGATCACGGGCGCGGGCCCCGCACCGACCGCGGCGATCCGTCCGTCGCTCACCACCACATGTCCGGTGGCGTACTCGGTCGCGGCGGCGTCGACGGTGGCGATCGCACAGCCGTCCACCACCACCGTCCCACCGGCGACGGCCGACACGAACGTCAGCTACCTCGATAGGTGGAGTACGCGAACGGGCTGAGCAGCAGCGGCACATGGTGATGGGCGCCCGCGTCGACGACGGTGAACGTGACAGTCACCTCGGGATAGAACGTGTCGATGTCGGCTGCGGCGAAGTGGGCGCCGGTGTCGAAGCGCAGCCGATGGACCCCCTCGCCCGGGTCGCCGAGCGCCCCCACGCGACCGTCCTCATCGGTCCGCGCCTCCGTCATCGGCCGCCACTCGCCGTCGGCCCACGTCTCGACCCGGACGGTGACTCCCGCGGCCGGCCGGCCGCTGGTCGCGTCGAGCACATGCGTCGACAGGCTCATCGTTCCTCCCCGAGCAGCTTGGTCAGCCGCAGCTGGTTGATCTTGGCCAGTTCCTCGAGCACGACGCCGCGCTCGGTCGCCGGATCGTTGCCCAGGCGCGCCCGGCAGACGGCGAGCAGCTCGTCCGCGCCGCGACCGGAGGCGCACACGAGATAGACATGGCCGAAGCGCTCCTCGTATGCCGCGTTGGCGGCGGCCAGCTCGTCGAGCAGCCCGGTCGCGGCGCCCGTGACTCCCGCCTGCTCGCCACGCGACCAGGCGGCGGAGCGCCCGTCGGAGCCGTGCGCCGCCGCAGTTTTGTCGCCGATGCGCGGATGGCCGGCGAGCGCCTGGGCCAGGCCGGCCGCGTCCAGCTCGGCGGTCGCGCGGTCGGACTCCGCCAGCAGCTCGGCCTCGGATGCGTACGGCCGCCCGCCCATGACCGCCTCCACCCACGCGTCGGCTGCGCAGCAGCTGCGCAGCCGGACGCGCAATTCGTCGCCGGGAACGAGGTCGAGCGCACTCACGCCGCGCCCGGCGTCGCCTGTCATGGGGTGTGAGTCTCCCCGACGCCGCCGGTGACGACCGCCCCCTCGCTGACCGCGAGCTGGACCGCGCTCTCACGCCCGGCGTCGCTGCCCCAGTGGTTGAACACGATGTTGAGCACGAACGCGAAGATCACGGTCGCGGTGATGCTCGAGCCGAAGATCACCTGGAAGTCCTTGGGGAACGCGTCGTAGAAGTGCCCATCGAACGCGGGCAGCAACCCGACCGCCAATGAGATCGCCACGATCAGCAGGTTGTTGTTGTCGCGGAAGTCCGCCTTGTGCAGCGTCTGGATCCCGACTGCGGTCACCATCGAGAACATGATCGTGGCCGCGCCGCCGATCACCGGGCCAGGCAGGTCGGCGATGATCTGCCCGACCTTCGGGATCAGGCCGAGGACGACCAGCAACGACCCACAGGTGGTGACCACCCAGCGGCTGCGGATCCCGGTCAGGCCGACCAGGCCGACGTTCTCCGCGAACGCGGTGTCCGGGAAGGAGTTGGTGAATGAGGCGATGAACGCCGACAGCGCGTCGGTCGCCAGACCGCGGGCGAGGTCATTGGGGGTGAGGTCGCGATCGACCATCTCACCCACCGCGAGCATGTCCGCGGTGGACTCGGTGAAGGTCACGAGCATCACGATGCACATCGTGATGATGGGCGCGGCGGCGAACTTCGGGTCGCCGAAGCGGAAGATGTGCGGCGCGCCGAACCAGCCGGACCCGCCGAGGTTGCCGAAGTGGGCCTGCCCCATGATCGCGGCGACGATCGTGCCGATCACGATGCTCAGGAGCACCGCGATCTGCGAGATGAAGCCGCGGAACACGCGGCTGATCACGATGATCGACAGGATGACGATGGCGGCGATCACGACATCCCTGACCGCGGCGACGTTCGCTCCGCCGACCACCTTGGGGGCGATCAGCGAGATATCCGCGCCGCCGAGCGAGAGGCCGATGATGCAGATGACCGTCCCGGCGACCAGTGGCGGGAAGAAGCGGACGATCATCGAGAACGGCTTGGCGAGGATCAGCCCGAGCACGCCGGAGACCATCATCGCGCCGTAGACGTAGGGCAGGCCGTGCACGCCGCCGTACTGGGTGGCGATGATGATCATCGGGTTCAGCACGGTGAACGTCGCGCCGGCGACCACCGGCAAGCGGACGCCGAACAGCTTGGAGATGCCGGCCGACTGGATGATCGTGGCGACCCCGGAGACGAGCAGGTCGGCGCTGACCAGGGTGGCGATCTGCGTCGCGCTCAGCCCGATCGCCGGTCCGACGATGAGCGGCACCGCGACGGCGCCCGCGTACATGATGCACAGGTGCTGCAGCCCGAAGATGAACAGCTTGTGCGCCGGTGGGACGCGGTCCACGGGATGTATGTCCGTGGCCTCAGAGTCTCTCTCCGGCCGCACCGACATCGGTGATGACGACATGGTTTCTCTCCCTCGTCTTCCGTCTAGTGGATTTCTTTTTCCGCTAGGCAGGAGAAACCGTAATAGGGTCGCCCAGAGTTGTCAAGCGCGATCGCCGCTGTCTCACTTCCCGCTGAGCGGGGGGAGATCGCGACCTGACCGTGCGCGCGGCGGAGACCGCCGACGTCAGGACCACGGCGCGGCGGAGCCCCCCGGCGGGACTCAGCCGACCGGCGCCGGCACGGCACCGGGAGCGGCGAGCTCCCGGCCGATCCGGTCCGCGGCCTCGCGGAGGATCGGGACCGCGCCGTCGATCACGTCGTCCGACATCCGGGTCAGCGGACCCGACATCGAGAGCGCGACCGGCCGGGGGGCGCCCTCCACGGCGAGGGCGACGCATCGCACGCCGAGTTCCTGCTCTCCGTCGTCAAGCGCGTACCCGCGCTCGCGGATCCGCTCCAGGTCGGCGAACAGCTCCTCGGGCGTCGTCAAAGTGTGCTCGGTGCGCCGCGGCATTCCCGTGCGCCCGAGCAGGTCGCGTACCTCCCCCTCGGGCTTGGTGGCGAGGATCGCCTTGCCGACCGCGGTCCCGTGCGGCTTCACCCGGCGCCCGACCTCGGTGAACATCCGCATGAAGTTCTGGGACGGTTGCAGCTGCGCGACGTAGACGATCTCCTCGCCGTCGAGCACCGCGAGGTTCACCGACTCGCCGAGCGCCTGCACGACGTCGGACATGTACGGGTGGGCGAGGGTTGCCAGGCGCTTGGTGCTCGTGTCGACCAGGCGCATCAGCCGGGGGCCGAGCGAGTACTGCCGGGACGGCTCCTGGCGCACGTAGCCGAGACTGACGAGCGTGCGCACGAGACGGTGAATCGTCGCCGGGGGCAGCTGCGCGTTGGTGGCGAGCTGTGAGAGGCCGATCTCACCACCGGCATCCGCCATCGCCTCGAGGATCGCGAACGCGCGACTGAGCGACTGGACGCCGCCGCTCGAGCGAGGCTCGACGGAGCCATCGGTTGCCATCTGAGCCTCCGTGCGCCGGGGAGCGCGTCTCGACCACTAGTTCACTGCACGATATCAGAGTTCCGCATGGTGGTATACGGGACTCGTGGTCTTCACGCGCACGCCGTCGACCCAGACGCCGGCCACGTCGGTGCTGACGCCGAGCGCGAACGCCCGCGCGAGCGCCTGCTCCGGGTCGCCGGCGTGGCGCAGGCCGACGTCGAGCGGGCTGCCGGGCGGTGGCCGCAGCCAGAGCGCGTCGAACCGCTTGCCGAGCGACAGATCGCCGACCTGGTCACGCAGGCCGAGCGCCGACGCGCCGGCCGCGGTGGCGAGGTGGAGGAGATGGGCCGCGGTCAGCGGCACGCCCCGCGTCCCGCGGAGCTGCTGCATGAAGTACGCCTGCAGACCCTCCTTGAACATCGAGTACCCGGTGCCGCCGCCGACGTCGGTGCCGAGCGCCACCGCCACCCCGTGCGCGAGGTGACGGTCGAGCGGGAACATCCCGCTGCCCAGCGATGCGTTGCTCGTCGGGCAGTGCGCCACCGCCGCGCCGGTGCCTCCCAGGCAGTCAAGCTCTCCGTCGGTGGGGTGGACGTTGTGCGCGAGCACGGTCCGGGACCCGACCAGCTCGTGACGGTGGTAGCTCTCGACGTAATTGCACCCGAACAGGTCCTCGACGGTGGCGATCTCCGCCGGGTTCTCGTTCACGTGCGAGGTCAGCCAGCTGCCGGGCACCTCAGCGTGGAGCGCCGCGCACGAGGCGAGCATCTCGTTGCTGCACGACAGCGCGAACCGCGGCGTCACCGCGTACCGCAAAAGCCCCTCGCCATGCCACCGGTTGGCCAGTTCCAGCCCTTCGTCGTACGCCCGCTGGGCGGTGGTGTGCAGCTCCGGGCGCAGCCGCCGGTCGCTGACCACCAGCCCACTCGTGATCCGCAGCCCGCGCTCCGACGCGGCACGGAACAGCGCATCGACGGCCGGCGCGAAGTGGGCGCCGAAGACGAGCGCGGTGGTCGTGCCCGCGTCGGCGAGCCCGGAGACGAACTCCTCGGCGACGTCCTCCGCATAGCCGAGCTCGGCCATCCGCGCCTCCTCGGGCAACGCGCACTGGTCCAGCCAATCGAGCAACGGCATGCCGAGGCCGCCGATGATGCGTGCCTGGGGGAAGTGGACATGGGTGTCCACGAAGCCGGGGAGCAGCAGGCCGTCGGCGAGCTCGCAGACGTCGGCCGACGGGTTGCGGGCACGCACCTCGGCGAACGAGCCGCGGTCGGCGATCAGCCCGTCCGGGCTGACCAGGATCCCGGCATCCTGCTCGGAGCGCAGAACCCCGCCACGGAACGGATCGTCGGGCACATCGAGCACCTGCGCGCGATACAGAGTCATGACCGCGCCCCCTCGCTCTCGAACGTCCGCAGCAGATCGGCGGCGACGCTGACCGCGATCGTCGCCGGCTCCTTGCCGCCGATGTCGGGCAATCCGATCGGCGTCCTGATCCGGGCGATCGTGTTCGCGTCGTGGCCCCCCTCATCGGCCAGCCTGCGACGGAAGTTCGCCCACTTTCCCGACGAGCCGATCAGCCCGATCGACCCGAGATCGGCCCGCCGCAGCGCGGCGTCGCACAGCGCCACGTCCTCACCATGGTCATGGGTCATGATCAGCATGTGGCTGCCCGCGGGCAGCTCTGCAACCACCGACTCCGGCAGTACCGAGACCCGGTGGACATGGACGGTGGCCAGCGCATCCCCGAGCACCGACAGGCGGGACTCGGCGAGGATCTCGGGTCGCGTGTCGATCAGATGCAGCTCGAGGTCGTGGCGGGTGAGGATGCGCGCGAGCTCCAGGCCGACGTGACCGACGCCGAAGACGGCCACCGCAGGAACCGGCCGCAACGGGTCGAGCAGCACGGTCACCTTGCCGCCGCAGCACTGGGCGCCGTGCTCGGACGGGGCGCGCTCGGACAGCTCGCAGGTCATCATCTCCGGCGCGGCGTCGGGATCGGCGAGCTGCGCCCGGGCGCGTTCGATGGCGAGCGCCTCGACGTTGCCACCTCCGATCGAGCCCCAGGCGCCGGTCGCGCTCACCACCATCTTGGCTCCCGCCCGGCGCGGTGCGTGACCGCGGACCGTGGCGAGCGTGACCAGAACCGCCGGTTCGCGAGCCGCGCGCAGCCGGACGACCGCGTCGAGCCAGGCGCCATCAGGCATGCACCGCATGCTGCAACCGCTCGGATGACTTCTGCATCGGCTTCGCCTCCGGGTCGCGCACCGGGGGCTCGCGGCCCGGGAAGCCCTCAGTGACCTCGCTGCCCTCCTGGCCGCGCGCGCTCTCGATCGCCCAGAAGACCGCCTCGGGCGTGGCCGGGCTGGCCAGGTGTACGCTCGTGCCGGCGGGGCCGAACGCCGCGGCGGCCTGGCGGAGCGCCTCGCGCACGGAGAACGCGAGCATCAGCGGCGGCTCGCCGACCGCCTTGGAGCCGTACACCGCCCCCGCCTCGGTCGCGTCGCGCAGCAGCGTCACGTTGAACGCCTCGGGCATCTCGGAGAAGCTCGGCAGCTTGTACGTGCTTGCGGCCTGGGTGAGGAAGCGGCCGCGGCCGGGTCCGTCGCTGGTGTCCCAGCGCGCGTCCTCCAGGGTCAGCCAGCCGGCGCCCTGGACGAAGCCGCCCTCGATCTGGCCGAGGTCGATCAGCGGCGAGAGGCTGTCGCCGACGTCGTGGACGATGTCGACGCGCCGGGTGCGGTAGGCGCCGGTGAAGCCGTCGACCTCGACTTCGGTGGCCGCCGCCCCGTAGGCGAAGTACTTGAACGGGGTGCCCTGCATCGCGGTCGAGTCCCAGTGCAGCCCTTCGGTGCGGTAGAAGCCGGATGCCGAGAGCTGGACGCGTTGGAAGTACGCGGTGTGCACGATCTCCTCCCACTCGACGCCGCCCTCGACGCCGGCGGTGAGCGGGCGGGCGACGCCGTCGACGATCCGGACGTCATGCGGGTGGACCCCGAGCATGCCGCCGGCGACGGTGAGCAGCCGATCGCGGATCTGCTCGCAGGCGTTCTTGACCGCACCGCCGTTGAGGTCGGCGCCGGAGCTCGCGGCGGTCGCCGAGGTGTTCGGCACCTTGTCGGTGCGGGTCGGCGCGAGGCGGACCCGCCCCAAACCCACCCCGAGCGTGGTCGCCGCGACCTGCAGCATCTTGGTGTGCAACCCCTGGCCCATCTCGGTGCCGCCATGGTTGATGAGCACCGACCCGTCCTTGTAGATGAGCACCAGCGCGCCGGCCTGGTTGAACGCGGTCAGGTTGAACGAGATCCCGAACTTCACCGGGGTGAGCGCGAGTCCGCGCTTGACGTGCTCGTGCGTCGCGTTGAAACGCTCCACCTCCGCGAGCCGCGACGTGACGTCGCCGGCCGCCACCGTCTGCTCCCAGACGGCCTGCAGGCGCTCGGGGTGGCGGACCGGCTGCCCGTAGGGCGTGCTCTGGCCGGCGCGATAGAAGTTGCGTTCACGCAACTGCATCGGGTCGAGCCCGAGCAGCGGGGCGCAGCGGCCGAAGATGTCCTCCACGACGAGCATCCCCTGGGGCCCGCCGAAGCCGCGGAACGCCGTGTTCGAGGTCTTGTGCGTCTTGGCGATCCGCCCGTCGAACCTCGCGTGGGGGATCCAGTAGGCGTTGTCGATGTGACACAGCGCCCGTGCGAGCACCGGCTCGGAGAGGTCAAGGCTCCAGCCGCCGTCCGCGGTGAGCGTCGACTCCAGTGCGAGCAGGTGGCCGTCTGAATCGAAGCCCGCCCGCCAGTCGGCGTGGAAGCCGTGGCGCTTGCCCGACATCGTCAGGTCCTGGGTGCGGTTCAGCCGCAGGCGCACCGGACGCCCGGTGAGGACGGCGCCGAGCGCCGCGATCGCGGCAAAGCCGTGGGGCTGCATCTCCTTGCCCCCGAAGCCGCCGCCCATCCGCAGGCACTGGACGGTCACCTCAGAGCTGCTCCGGTCCAGCACGTGGGCGACGATCTCCTGGGTCTCGGACGGGTGCTGGGTGCTCGACTGGATGAACACCTGCCCGGCCTCGTCGACGTGGGCGAGTGCCGCGTGGGTCTCCAGGTAGAAGTGCTCCTGCCCCGAGAACTCGAACTCGCCGCTGAACACCCGGTCGGCCGCGGCCATCGCGGTGTCGACGTCGCCGCGCACCACCTGCGGCTGGGCTCCCTGGAAGCTGCGGGCGGCGATCGCCTCCGCGACCGTCACGTGCGACGGCTCCGGGTCGGCCTCGACCTCGACGGCGGCCGCCCCCAGCCGTGCGGCCTCCAGCGTCTCGCCCAGCACCCAGCAGACGGCGTGGCCGTAGAACATGATCTCGGTCGGGAACAGCGGCTCGTCGTGCTTGACCCCGGCGTCGCCCACGCCCGGCACATCCGCTGCGGTGAGCACCCGCACCACGCCGGGGACGCGCAGCGCCGGCGCGGTGTCCATGCGTGTTACGCGCGCGTGCGCGTACGAGGTCTGCACGGGGTAGGCGTGCAGCACGTCCTTGGTGCGGTACACGAGGTCGTCGGTGTAGAGCGCGGCGCCGGTCACGTGCAGGACGGCGCTCTCGTGCGGGACCGCGATCCCGACCGCCGGATTCTCCGGCCGCGCGGCGAGCTCACTCATCGGTCCCTCCATTCGTCGCGATCATGCCGGGGCCCCCACGACGGCGATCCCCGGGTTGTCGGCGTGCAGCTTGAGCAGGCTGGTGCGCAGCATCGCGGCGCGGTACCGGGTGCTCGCGCGGTGGTCGTCCATCGGGGTGCCCTCCGCGCCGAGGATCTCCGCGGCCGCGGCCACGGGGTCCGGCGACCAGGGACCGCCGACGAGCGCCGCCTCGGTGGCGCTCGCGCGCACCGGTGTCGCGGCAACGCCGCCGAGACCGATCCGGGCGCGCTGGACGATGCCCTCCTCGTCGTGATCGATCGCGAAGGCGACGGCGACGCTCGAGATGTCGTCGAAGCGGCGCTTGGCGATCTTGTGGAAGGCGGTCAACCCGGCGAGCGGGAGCGGAATCCGGACGGCGCGGATCAACTCGTGAGCCTCCCGGACGCTCGTGCGGTACCCGGTGAAGTAGTCGGCCAGCTCGACCTCACGCTCGCCGTCGATACAGGCGAGAACGACCCGGGCTGCGAGCGCCAGGAGCACAGGTGCGCTGTCGCCGATCGGCGAACCGGTACCGATGTTGCCTCCGAGCGTGGCGCCGTTGCGGATCAGGCGGGACGCGAACTGGGGGAACAGCTCGGCGAGCAGCGGCACGCGACCGTCGAGCCGGCGCTCGATCTCGGTGAGTGAGAGCGCGGCGCCGATCTCGATCGTCTCCTCGTCAACGGTCAGCTCACGCAGCTCCGCCAGGCGGTCGATGGCGAGCACCGCGTCAGGCCGTTTGCCGCGGAGGTTGATCTCGACGCCGTGGTCGGTGCAACCCGCGACCACCGTTGTCTCCGGCTGCGCGTGCAGGATCTCGACCGCCTCGGCGAGCGTCGCCGGCCGGCTGAACGTGAGACCGTCGCGGCGCAGGCGGCTTGCGACCGCGGCGGGAGCCGGCCTCGCGGACCGGGCGGCGAGCGAATCGGACTCCTCCGGCGTCCCGAGCGCGTAGGCGGCGTCGCGGATCGGCCGGTACCCGGTGCAGCGGCACAGGTTGCCGCTCAGCGCGTGGAGGTCGAAGCCGTTGGGGCCGTGTTCGGCGTCGCCCGGGTGGGTGGGCTCGGTGTCACGCTCGCGGTCGGGGCGGTAGTACTCGCCCGCCATGCTGCAGATGAAACCGGGGGTGCAGTACCCGCACTGCGATCCGCCGCGCACCGCCATCTCGTGCTGCACCGGGTGCAGCGACTCCGCGCTCCCCAGGCCTTCGGCGGTGATCACCTCCTGGCCGTCGAGCGAGGCGATCGGCACCAGGCAGGCGTTGATCGCGACCCATTCGGTCGGTGCGGCGACGCCCGGCCGCGCGACCAGCACCGAGCAGGCCCCGCATTCACCCTCCGCGCATCCCTCCTTGCAACCCGTCAGTCCCTGGTCGCGGAAGAAGTCCAGCGCGGTCGTCCACACCGGGACATCACCCAAGGGCGTGCTGAGCCCGTTGATGATGACCTCGGCCTCGGCAGCAATAACCATCGTCCATCCCATCCTCGCTGTCCGGCTCGACGGCCGCCGTGGGGGCGGGTGGTTTCCGTGCCAGAGCACTCTCCGAGCCGACGCGAATTGTACAGGTCACCACCGTCCGGCACAAGAAAATCGGAAAACTATTTCTGTTCTGCGGAATAGCCGCCCGGCAGCGGCGCGTGGCGGTTGACGTCCTTGTAGAGCAGGTAGCGGAACGGCTCCGGTCCAGCGGCGGTGCACGCCTGCGGGCAGAACGCACGCAGCCACATGAAGTCTCCGGCCTCGACCTCCAGCCAGTCCTGGTTGAGCAGGTACACCGCCGTGCCCTGCAGCACGTATAGGCCGTGCTCCATCACGTGCGTCTCGGCGAACGGGATCGATGCGCCCGGTTGCAGCGTCACGATCGTGACGTGCATGTCGTGGCGCAGGTCGGCGGGGTCGACGAACAGGGTCGTCGCCCACGCGCCGTCGGTGTCGGGCATCCCGACCGCCTCGATCGCCCGCTCGTCGGCGATGACCGGGTCAGGCGCGTCGAGCCCCTCGACGCGCTGGTAGGCCTTGCGGATCCAGTGAAACGAGGCGAGGTCCGATGTGCGGTTGCGCAGCGTCCACGCGGCGCCCGGAGGGATGTACGCGTAGCCGCCGGGCGCCAGTTCGTGGGTGGCCCCCTCGATCGTGACCGCCACCGTCCCATCGATGGCGAACAGCACCGCTTCCGCGTTGGAATCGGTCTCGGGGTGATCAGACCCGCCGCCCGGAGCCACCTCGACGATGTACTGCGAGAACGTCTCGGCGAACCCGGACAAGGGCCGGGCCAGCACCCATAGCCTGGTCTCCTCCCAGAACGGCAGGCGGCTGGTCACGATGTCGCGCATCGTGCGCTTGCAGATCAGCGCGTAGGACGTGGTGAACCGCGTGCGGTCACTCGCCAGCTCCGTCTGTCCCGGCAGCCCGCCGCGTGGCACGTAGTAGCTCGTCACCGTCGCCGTCCCCTCTCGATCAGCCTGCCGTGAGCGGCGGCGCCGGCAAGGTCGACCTGCTCGCCCCGCAGCCAGGTCTGGCGGACCACGCCCGCCAGTCGCTGCCCAGCGTACGCGGAGACGGGATTGCGCTGGTGCAACCGCGAGGGGTCGACGACGAACTCGGAGTCCGGGTCGAGCACGATCAGGTCGGCGTCGGCGCCGACCGCGATCCGGCCCTTGTGGGTGAGCCCGACGCGGTCGGCGGGCGCGCTCGCCATCCAGCGCGTCACGTCCGCCAGGTCGTGACCGCGCGCGCGGGCCGCCGTCCAGATCACCGGCAGGCCGAGCTCCAGCGACGCGATCCCGCCCCAGGCCGCGGCGAAGTCGCCGGTCGCCCGGCGCTTGAGGTCGGCGGTGCAGGGCGAGTGGTCGGAGACGATCATGTCGATCTCGCCCCCGGCCAGCGCCGCCCACAGCCGGTCGCGGTTGTCGGAGTCCCGGATCGGGGGCGCGCATTTCAGCTGGGTGGCGCCGTTGGCGATCTCCTCGGCGGCGAACGCGAGGTAGTGCGGGCAGGTCTCGACCGTCACATCGATGCCCTCGGCGCGCGCGTCCCTCAGTTGTGCGAGCGAGTCGGCGCTCGACAGGTGCAGGACGTGCACCCGTCCGCCGGTCCGGCGGGCCGCGTCGAGCACCCTGGCGATCGCACGGTCCTCCGCGGCCGCCGGACGCGAACGGAGGTAGGTGTCGTACGACGGCCCGCCGGGCGCAGGCGCCGCCGCGATCAGGTCGGCGTCCTCGGCGTGGACGATCAAGATCGCGCCGAGCCTGGATGTCTCGGCGATCGCGATTGCCAGGCCGGCCGGGTCAAGTGGCGGGAACTCCGGCACGCCGGAGTCGACCAGGAAGCACTTGAAGCCGAACACGCCGGCCTCATGCAGCCCCTCCATGTCATCCACGGAGCCCGGGACGGCGCCGCCCCAGAAGCCGACATCGACGTGCGCCTGGGTACCCGCGGCCTCGCGTTTGCGCGCCAGCGCGGCGGCGGACGTCGTCGGCGGGATGCTGTTGAGCGGCATGTCGATCACGGTTGTCACGCCGCCGGCCGCCGCGGACCGGGTGCCGGTGTCGAACCCCTCCCATTCCGTGCGTCCGGGCTCGTTGATGTGGACGTGTGTGTCGACCAGGCCGGGGAGGAGGACTTCGTCCTCGCCCAGCGTGATCGTTTCCCGAGCGCTCACGCCACCCGCGTCGGCGGGGTCGAAGATGGCGGCGATCCGTCCGCGGTCGACGGCGACGACCGCCGGGCGCTCCACGCCGTCGACGATCGCCCGCCGCGCGACGAACGAGCGGTCGTGCACCGGCTCCTCACAGGTCATCGGACAGCCCATCGCCCAGCCGCTCACCGATCCGGCGCAGCAGCGTCGCCGCCTCTTCGAGCGCCTGCTGCTCCGTGTCGGCCTCATCGAGCAGCGTGTATACGCGGTCGAACCCGGCAGCCTGCAGCTGCGGCGCGTCGAGCAGGCAGCGCCCCGCCACCCCGATGACCGGCACCCCTGCACGGCGGGCCGCGGCGGCGACGGCGGCGGGCGCCTTGCCGCGCAGCGTCTGCGCGTCGAGCGATCCCTCGCCGGTGACGACGAGCTGCGCGCGGGCGAGCGCGCCGGCGAACCCGAGCTGGTCGAGGATCAGTTGCGCCCCGGGGCGGAGCCGGGCGCCGAGCACGGCGATCGCCCCGAAGCCGACGCCGCCGGCGGCGCCCGCGCCCG
Source organism: Solirubrobacteraceae bacterium (assembly GCA_036501965.1). Lineage (GTDB taxonomy): Bacteria > Actinomycetota > Thermoleophilia > Solirubrobacterales > Solirubrobacteraceae > Palsa-465. The sequence goes on along the minus strand of DASXZK010000049.1, from coordinate 57,430 downwards.
GCTCGGCGCGGTGATCGTGGCCGGTCGCGGCGGCGACGACGTCGGCCCAGTGCCCGAGCGCCGCGTCGAGCTCTCGGACCTGGTCGGGGCCGGCGCCCTTCTGCGGTCCGTAGACGGCCGCCGCGCCCTGCGGTCCGGTGAGCGGGTTATCGACGTCACACGCGATCTCGATCCGCGCCTGCGCGATCTTTCCATGCAGGTTGGAAAGATCGAGCGTGGCGGCGCTCGCCGCACCCGCCCCGCCCGGCCCGACGTCGGCGCCTGACGCGTCACGCGCGCGCGCCCCGAGCGCCTGCACGAGGCCGAGCCCGCCGTCGGTCGACGCGCTGCCGCCGATCCCGACGACGATCCGGGTGCAGCCTGCGTCGAGCGCGTGGGCGATCACCTCGCCGAGCCCGCGGCTCGTCGCGGTGAGCGGCGCCAGGGAGCCATGGAGCCCCGCCAGCCCGGCGACCTCGGCCAGCTCGGCGGCCGCGGTCGCGCCGCGCCGCGCGTACCGGGTGTGCGCGGGCCGCCCGTCGGCGGCGCTCGCAGTGACCGGCACCCGCTCGAACCCCGCGGCCTCGAAGGCGGCCAGGGAGCCGTCACCGCCGTCGGCCACCGGGACCGCGATCACCTCGGTTCCCGGCCGCCGGCTGTGGATCCCCTCGGCGAGTGACGCGGCCACCTCGGCGCCGGTGAGCGTTCCCTTGAACTTGTCGGGAGCGAGCAGAACCGCCGGCATCAGTCGAGGTTGGCATACGCCGCCGTGGGCGCATCGGCTCCGGTCAGCGCCAGCTCCTCGAACTCGGTGACGTTGTCCAGCTCGGTTCCCATCGAGACGTTCGTCACCCGCTCCAGGATCGCCTCGACGATGACCGGCACCCGGAACTCATGCATCAGCTCCTTGGCCTGCTCGAGCGCGGGCAGGATGTCGTCGGGCTCGAACACCCGGAGCGCCTTGCATCCCAACCCCTCGGCGACCTTCACATGGTCGACCCCGTAGCCACCGAGCCCAGGCGCGTTGACGTTCTCGAAGGCCAGCTGCACGCAGTAGTCCATCTCGAACCCACGCTGGGACTGGCGGATCAGCCCGAGATAGGCGTTGTTGACCACGACGTGGATGTAGGGGATCTGGAACTGCGCGCCGATGGCGAGCTCCTCGATCATGAACTGGAAGTCGTAGTCACCCGACAGCGCCACGACGGTCGCGTCGGGGTCGGCGGTGGCGACCCCGAGCGCGGCGGGCACCGTCCAGCCGAGCGGGCCGGCCTGCCCGGCGTTGATCCAGTGCCGCGGGTGGTACACGTGCAGAAGCTGGGCGGCCTGGATCTGCGAGAGCCCGATCGTGCTCACGTACCGGACGTCGTCGCCGAACGCGCGGTTCATCTCCTGATAGACGCGCTGGGGCTTGATCGGGACGTTGTCGAAGCTCGTCTTGCGCAGCATCGTGCGCTTGCGCTCCTGGCACTCGTCCGCCCACTCGGAGCGGTCGGGCAGGTCTCGGTCGCGGGCCGCCTCGACGAACAGCTCGAGCGCCGCTCCGGCGTCGGAGACGATCCCATAGTCGGGCGCGAACACCCGCCCGATCTGCGTCGGCTCGATGTCGACGTGCACGAACGTGCGGCCCTCGGTGTAGGTGGCGAGGCCTCCGGTGTGCCGGTTGGCCCAGCGGTTGCCGATGCCGAGCACGAAGTCGGCCGCCAACATTGTGGCGTTGCCGTAGCGGTGCGAGGTCTGCAGCCCGACCATCCCCGCGTTGAGCGGATGATCGTCGGGGATCGTGCCCCAGCCCATCAGCGTCGGCACCACCGGCGTGCCGGTCTCCTCGGCGAACTGGACGAGCAATTCGGCGGCGTTCCCGTTCACCACACCGCCTCCGGCGACGATCAGCGGTCGCTCCGCGGCGGCGAGGATGTCGAGCGCGCGCTCGATCTGGGGGCGGCTCGCCCGCGGCTTGTAGACCGGCAGTGACTGGTAGGTCTCGAGGTCGAACTCGATCTCCGCCATCTGCACGTCGATCGGCAGGTCGATCAGCACCGGACCAGGGCGGCCGGAGCGCATCAGGTGAAACGCCTGCTGGAAGGTCCCGGGGACCTGCGCCGGCTCGAGCACCGTCACCGCCATCTTGGTGAGCGGCTTGGCGACCTGAGCGATGTCGACCGCCTGGAAATCCTCCTTGTGCAGCTTGGCCACCGGCGCTTGGCCGGTGATGCATAGGATCGGGATCGAATCGGCGCTCGCCGAGTACAGCCCGGTGATCATGTCCGTCCCTGCCGGGCCGCTCGTGCCGATGCAGACGCCGATGTTGCCCGGCGCGGCGCGCGTGTAGCCCTCGGCCATGTGCGAGGCGCCCTCGACGTGGCGAGCGAGCGTGTGACGCAACCCGCCGTCGAGCTCCATCGCCTTGTAGAACGGGTTGATCGCCGCCCCGGGCAGCCCGAACAGCTGGGTCGCGCCCTCCGCCTTGAGGATGTTCACAGCGGCCTGCGCCGCGGTCATGCGTGCCATGTCAACTCATCACTTTCGTTCGTCTGGGTCACGACCGGCGAGCCGCTCGACGCCGCGCAGCAGCGCCGAGTGGTCCAGATCGCCGTCGCCGCACGCGCGCGCGGAGACCATCAGCTGGGCGACGACCGCCCCGATCGGAAGCGCCACTCCGGCCTCACGTGCGGCCGAGGTGACGATCCCCATGTCCTTGTGGTGCAGATCGATCCGGAACCCGGGATCGAACGAGCGGTCGAGCATGTTCTGGCGCTTCTGCTCAAGCACCTTGGAGCCGGCCAGGCCGCCGCCGAGCACGTCGAGCGCGGCCGCGGTGTCGACGCCGTAGGCCTCGAGGAACACCAGCGCCTCGGCGAGCACCTCGATGTTGGCGCCAACGATCAGCTGGTTGGCCGCCTTGACCGTCTGGCCCGACCCGCTCGGTCCGACGTGCACGATCGTCTTGCCGACCGTGTCGAAGATCGGGGTGGCCGCGTCGAAGTCCTCGGCGGCGCCGCCGACCATGATCGACAGCGCGGCGTTCTTGGCGCCCGCCTCGCCGCCGGAGACCGGCGCGTCGAGCAGGCGCAGACCGCGTTGCTTGGCCTCGGCCGCGAGCTCGGCGGTGACGTCGGGCCGGATGCTCGAGAAGTCGATCACGAGCGTGCCGGAGGCGGCGTTCTCGAACACGCCGCCGGGCCCGGCGAGCACCTCCTGCACATCGGGGGAGTCGGGAACCATGACCGCGACGACGTCGGCGCCGTTTACCGCGTCGGCGATGTCCGATGCCTTGCGGCCGCCGGCGTCGACGAGCGGCCCGCTCCGGTCCCGGCGCTTGTTGTAGCCGCTGACCTCATGACCGGCCTCCTGCAGGTGCACGGCCATCGGGCTGCCCATTATTCCCAGGCCGATAAAGGCGATCTTGCTCATGCTCGTTCTCCTTGGTTCGCGTTGCTCATGGACTTACCACGGAGCGGCGAGCGGCCCGGCGCTCGCGCGCCAGCCAGCCAAGGCTCGTCTTGGTGTCGGTGGTCGGCGAGTACTCCAAGCCGACCCAGCCGGTGTAGCCACGGCTTTCGAGCTCGGCGAGGTGGCGACCCAGCGCGAGCTCGCCGCTGCCCGGCTCACCGCGCCCGGGACAGTCGGCGATCTGCACATGGCCGGTGAGGTCCGCGTGGTGTTCGATCGCGGCGGGGAGGTCGTCGCCGTTGTTGGCCAGGTGGAACAGGTCGCACAGGAAGCCGACGTTCGGGTGGCCGGCGGCGCGCACGTCGCTCACGACCGCGACCGCATCGTCGGCGGTGCGCAGCGGATAGGGCTTCGGCCCGCTCACCGGTTCCACGAGGACCGTGGCGCCGATCCGGGCGGCCGCGTCGGCGGCGGCACCGAGGCTTTCCCGCGCCAGGTCGTCCTGCTCCGGTGGCGTCGCGTCGTCGACCCGGTTGCCGTAGAGCGCGTTGAACGCCGACACGCGGAGCTGCTCGCCGATCGAGACCGCGACCGGCAGGTTGTCGTGGAACTGTGCGGCGCGACCGGGGATCGAGAGCACCCCGGCGTCGGGTCCGGTGAGCTCACCGGCGAAGAAGTTCAGGCCGACCAGCTGCACGCCAGCGTCGCGGACGGCGCGCACGAACGCGTCGACCTCCGCGTCGCCCGGCACCGGCTCCGTCGGCCACGGCCACCAGAACTCGATCGCGTCGAAGCCGGCGGCACGTGCCGCCGCGGGACGCTCCAGCAACGGCAGCTCGGTGAACAGCATCGAGCAGTTGACCAGGTAGTCCAATCCGTGAGTGTTCATGGCTGGGCTCCCGGTCATGCGAACGCCGGGACGGCGAGCCAGGCGTCGCCCGCGTCCGGGGCGCCGTCACGCAGCACGGTCGCCTCAATCAGTCCGTACGGGCGGTCGGCGGCGATGAACACCTCGCCGTCGTTCTCGAGGCCGAACGGCTCGAGATCGACGAGGAAATGGTGCTTGTTGGGCGCGGAGAACCGGATCTCGGCGACGTCGTCGTGGGTCTCGAGCACGCGCGTGCCCATCAGGTAGAGCGTCTCCTGGAGCGCGCGGCTGTGGGTGGTGGCGAACACCTCAAGCAGCGTGGAGCGGATCGCGTCGTAGCTCGCGTTCCAGTCGCTGTCGCTGCCCGTGTAGCGCCAGCGGGCGACGAGTGAGGTCGCCATCACCCGATCGTCGGCCTCCTGCAGCGTCGTGTAGTCGTCCCTGAGGAAGCCCTTGAACTCCGAGCCGGTCGACTTCAGCACCACCAGGTCGCTGATGCCCGAGACGACCGACACCCGCTCGGTGTCGCCGCGCCCGTTCACCGTGACGACGGCCGTGCGCGTTCCGTCGCCGCGCCGGACGAACGCGTGGTCGTGGCCGTCGGGTCCGACCGGTATGCGATCCCACGGGTACTGCTCGACCCGGACCTGGGCGCTGTCCCCCTTCGGCGTCGCCTCGAGCAGCCGGCGGCCCAGCGCGATCGCGTAGTCCTCGGGCGAGCTCACGCCGTGGCGCTTGGCGTAGGCGAACGCCGTGTTCTTCTGCGTGTCCGTCGGCAGCACGTCAGCCTGGTCGCCGGTCACGTGCGAGTCGGCGAACTCGCCGCGCAGCGAGGTCGAGACGTTGAGGTCAACGATCTCGTGGCGAGCGGTGTCGCGATAGATGCGCACGACGCGGTTCTCCGCCTTGCCGTATTGGTTTGCGCCGAGCGAGATGCCCATGTCGGAGGCTCCTTGTCGCGGTGTGTGTCGGGCCTGCCGGGGGGTGCTGGGCATCAAACGACGGCCCTGCCTGCGTTTGATGCCCAGCACTCCCGCGGTCCGAAGCTCTATTCCGATATGCGGAAGTAAGTTATCGGAGTACGGAATCCTACCTTCGAGCGCCGCGCTTTGTCAACGGGGCGGGCGAGCCAGTTGCGCGAGCCGGTGTGCGTCCAGGCTCGTCGCGGCCTCCACCTCGCCGGCCGTCGCGGCGCCGCACTGAACCGCGCGCAACGCGTAGTCCGCGAGCGCGCGGACCGTGGCGGGCTCGTCGAGGATCGCCGAGTCGGTGCGCGAGAAGTAGTCGCGCAGGCGGCGGGTGGCGTCGGCGAGGTCGTCGCGGTAGAAGGCGAACGTCGCCGCGAACCGGGTCGGCAGCTGAGCGGGGTGCAGATCCCAGCCCTGGTAGTACCCACGTTCCAGCGAGCGGCGCACGAGGCGCAGATGCTCCTCCCAGCCGCGGCGCACCGCTGGGGCGTCGCCCACCGGCAGCCGGTTGGTCGAGCCGTCCGAGAGACGCACCCCGGTGCCGGCGGCGGCCGCCTGCATAACGAGCTTGGCGTGGTCGGCGGCGGGGTGGGCCATGCTCTGGTACGGGGCGGCGATCCCGCAGAACGCCGAATAGTCATACGTCCCGTAGTGCAGGGCGGTGCACCGGCCCTCGGACGCGTGGACCATCCGCGCGACCAGCGCCGCTCCGTCGGGGCTGAGGATCGACTGCGGCGTCTCCACCTGGATCTCGAAGCGCATCCGCCCGGCGTCGGCTGCGGCTTCGGCTCGCTCGCAGAGATGGACCATCGCCTCGACCTGCTCGACACTCGTGACCTTGGGAAGCGTCACGACGAAGTCGTCGAGGGTGGCGCCATTGTCGGTGAGCGCCGTGATGAACGCGATGCAGGTGCGCACCGCCCGGCGCCGGGTGGGCGCCTCGAGGCTCTTGATCCGGATGCCCGTGAACGGCGGCGCCGCGTGCTCGGCACGGCTGCGTGCGAGCGCGACGCCGCCGGCGGCCGCATCCCCGTCCTCGGTCTCGTCGGCCCGCGCGCCGTAGCCGTCCTCGAAATCGATGCGCAGGTCCTCGATCGGCTCATCGGTGAGCTTGTGGCGCACGCGCGCGACGATGTCGTCGTTGCCGACCAACTCCTCGAACAGCCCGGCGTGTGTGTCGAGCGCGCTGAGCGCGTCCGTGCCCCACGTTTCGGTGAGCCGGGGTCGGTACCGATCGCCCGACACGTACACGGTGTGGACCGGCTGACGCCCGCCATGGTCGCCGGGAAACTGCCTGGCGAGGGCACCATCCGCGTCCTTGAGCCGCGCATCGAGCTCGTCGCCGAGCTCTCGGGTGAGGACGTCGATGTCGATTCGTGCCATTACCCCTCGCTTTTCCGCATGACGGGGCGGTTATACCGCAACATAGAAACGCGGGGACCGCGTGTGGCGATCACCCGGGCGGCATCGGCCCCGGGTCCGGCGCGCGTCCCGCGGCGTGCTCGAAGAACGCCGCGACCCACTCGGGATCGGCGGGTGTGAGGAGCGATTCGGTCACCTGTTCATCGACGTCCGGGAAGCCGGAGGACCGCAGCTCGGCCACGGCGGCACCGATGTCGTAGGCGGTCTCGCGCAACGACGGCTCCCCGTCCTGCAGCAGCAGCCAGAACGCGCCCGCCCGTCCCTCGTACGGCATGCCGACGCTGCCCGTATTGACGTAGGTCGGGGCGCCGGGCATCGCTCGGATCACCTGCTGGTGCGTGTGCCCGCCCACCACCATCGCCTCCGAGGCCCCGGCCAGCGCCTCGCGCAGCGTGGCGTCCGGTGTCTGCCGGGTCAAGGTCTCGTCATCGCGCCGCGGCGATCCATGGCAGAAGCGCACGCCGTCCAGATCGCTGGCGATCGGCCATGAGGCGAGCCGGTCCCGCCACTGCCGATCGAGCGCCCGGGCGCTCCACGCCGCCGCCCGCCCGGGCCCGTCATCCTCGACCGCCACGCCGTCCCACGCGTCGACCGCCTCGCGTTCGGAGTTGCCGCGGATCCAGAGCAGCCGCTCGGGACGAGCGTCCAGAAGCTCGAGCGCCTCCCGCACCAGGGCTCCACCGACGACGTCGCCGGCGATCACGATCGCGTCGGCACCGCCTCCGGCGTCGAGATCCGCCAGCACCGCTCGCAGCGCCGGCAGGTTGCCGTGGATGTCAGCCAGGGCCGCGACCCGCATATGCGCAACCTATCAGTTGCGTGTGTGTGGCGAGGGGCCGGGGGGACAGCGCGCTCGAGCTCGAGGCGATCATCCGCTCCGCCGAGGCGATGCGGCGGCCGCTGAAGCTGTCGGATGTGCGCTTGGAGGACTACGACGCCGTCTACCTGCCCGGCGGCCACGGCCCGATGTCGGACCGGTGAGTACGTCACGCAGGTATCGGCGATCGGCCCGCTCGGCCTCGAGTACCTGGATGCGGCGAACGATCCCCGAAACGCCTGATCTGCGGAGTGCGGTCAGCCGACCAGTCGCCCGGAGAGGTCCCATAGCCGCAGCGCCCAGTCGCTGTCGTTGCTGGCGACTGGGATCGCGACTGAGCGCGCGTCCGCCTGACGCGCGCGGGACCTTCAGCGCCTGAGGGCGCCGACGATCTCTTGAACGACACCTTCCGCCTGCAGCTGATCTTCGGCATGCCCAACGGTGACCGCGACCCCGTAGATGACTCCTCCGCACGAGAATTGACCGGCCTGGTTGACGACGTACGGCGCGCCGAGCGATCCGGCGGGCTCGGGCTTCCAGCCCTCTTTCGAGTACACACGCCCGGGCAGACCGGCCGCCAGCAGCCCAACGCGTTCCTCGACGCCTGCCAACAGCTTCATCCCGAACGGTCGGGCGGAGGTGGGCATGAAGGTTTCGATCCGTGAGAAGAATCGGGCGAGATCTCGGGCAGTGACCAGCGACTGACCGAGCACGTAGACGGGGTCGGAGGTGTCGAGGTGGAAACCGGTCATGTCCGCGTCTCTTGCGACGCGCTCGACATCTGCGGTCGGGCTTCGGAGATGCTCGTAGACCCAGTCGGCGGCGGCGTTGTCCGACACCTCGATCATCGCCGTCAACTCCTCGCGAGCGGCGACGCTGAGGCCGCCGCGCGCCCAGTCACGCAGGAAGGCGACGAGGAGCATGGACTTCGTGACCGACGCGCTGTAGTTGGCGGTGTTCGGTGAGACAGCAGCGAGCGTCCGTCCAGTGGCGGTCGTGAACTCAAAGCCGACCCGAAATCCGGCGGCGCGCTCTGTCTCAGCTGCGCGCCGTGCGGCGGCCAGACCGAACCTGCAACCCCGCGGTCGAACGGGTCCGGCGTGTGTTGGGCGCGCGGGGCGTTTGCTGCGGCGGGGCTGTGATGCCTGGGCCGCATGCTTCCTCGAGGTCTCGGATGAGCGTGGTGGATGGGTGGAGGTCTCTCTCGCAGCCGTCCTCGCTGCCGTGTGGTGTCGGCCGGTCTGCACCAGGATGCCTGCCACGACGACGCCCAGCACGAGCGCGACGACGGCGGCAGCGGTCCAACGGCGCCGACGGATCTCCGCACGCCGCGTCTCGCGCCTGGTCTTGGGCCGCTGCCGGCGACTGGCCAAGGAGTCGTGCTCCTAGTGGACGAGGGTCTTCGGAAACACGACGTCGTTGTTGCCATGGCCGTTGTCCGCGTCCGCTGACTGGTTGTTGTGGCAGTCGATGCCGGTGGTCCCAAGCGAGCAGGTGACCGAGTACGTCAGATGGGTGTCCGGACTGAGCACCTCGAACGTGGCCGCGCCGGTTTGCAGCGTCGACCCGCCCCTGTAGTACGCGACCAACTTCGTGACGATGCTGCGCGCGAACGGGCAGCTCAGGTTGACGCCGTTCTTCAGCTGCACGCCGGTCGCGGCGAACAGACACGCGCCAGGTGGCACCGCGGCCTTCGTGTTTGTGTGAGTCGATGTCGTCGACGTCGTTATCGAGCTTGAGGTCGTCGGCGTCGACGACGTCGTGTCGGCGGTGGGAGTCGACTGGGCCGACTCGGTTCCGGTGCCCGAGGAGGTCCGGATGACCTGTGCCGTCCGGTGCGGCGGATGGCGATGGTGGGAATGGAGCTTCGCGTACGCGACTGCGCCCCCACCCAGCAGTACGACGAGGACCGCGATTCCGATCAGAACCGGGGTGCGGCGACCGTCGCCGCCCCGCGCCCGCGCGGTGTCACCTCGGACGCCGGCGGTCGTCGCTGCGGTGTGAACCCGTGTCGCCTGTTCTGATGACTGGGCGGTGGCCGGCTTCCGCGCCGGCGGGGGAGGCGTGGTCGGGGCCTCTGGAACAGGAGGCGGCGGCGGCGGCGGTGGTGGTGGCGGCGGTGGAGGAGGAGGAGGCGGGGGCGGCGGGGCAGACGCGGTTGGGCGCCCCACAGGGGGAGGAGGCGGCGGCGGGGCCGTCTCTCCGTTCGTGCCCGATGGCTCGACTGGGGCCGCCTCCTCGCGGGTCGCACCGCACCCCCGGCAGAAGCCGTCCGGCTCCTCGAACTCTCGGCCACATCGTGTACAGAAGCGAGCCATTGACCGTCAGATCATGCGTCGTCGAGCGGAACCCACTGGGTCCCGTCGAACCGATGCCCGTTGACGACGTCCCCCACCTGGTAGCTGGGTTGCTGCGCGGGCCGTGGCTGCGCGCCGAAGTCGCTGACGGCGCCTGCGTGGGAGCTCGGCGTGAGCCCCATCTGTTGGCGTTTCAGGGCGACCAGCTCGACATTGGTTTCCATCACGCGAAAGAGCGCGATGATGAACTCCAGGGAGACTCGCGCGTAGATGGCCGAGAAGAGCCACCAGAGCGGCGCGACGATGATCAGAACGACGACTCCGAGGCCCGTGGAGGTGCGAAACGCGACGAACACGATCGCGAGCGAGAACAGAGTCAGCATGATCAACGTGAGCACGTAGATGAACTTGATGACCTTGGTGGTCACCAGAGACGTGAACGACAGGTCGAAGAGCGAACCGAAGAAGCCTCTGCTAGGCATGGAGATCGTCACCTGTTCAGTGATGGAGGGGTTGGGGGCTGGGACCCAGGCACGGCGTGCGGGCCATGAGACCTGTGACGGTCTCAGTCGTGGGTTCGGCCCGCATATATGCCCCGAGCCATTCGCGGAGGTGCCCCCTCGTGACGCGAGTTGCGCGACGCTATCACGTCGCGGTCATGGCCGGGCAAATTAGCGCTGAAGTTACACTTGCGTCGAGTGCGGCCGACGCAGCTGCGGCCGTCCGCGCGCTGGTCGCGACGACTAACACGATGTACATCGTTGCTCGGCAAGCGCGGTTGTAGGATCCCGCCGCTTGTCTTACTGCTGGATTCACGGATTCTGCGGCGCTTGAGGTCAAGCCCACAGATCTCCAGATGTCCGGGGATGCCTCGTGGATCATCGGACGAGTCGCGTGGCGCGCTTGGGGCTCGCCCGCAGCGCATGGTCCGGGCGTCAGCGACGTCGACAATTGCTCGCCGACATGTGCGGGGGGAAACACCTGGCAGTTCACTCGGAGATCACTCTCTCAAAGCTGCCGTGTACAGGCGTACGCGGGCACGAGCCTCATCGGGACCGTGACATCCCGCGGGCTGCGGGTGGCTGTGCCCCACGTGTCGGGGTGCCCTGCGGGGGGTGGTGGGTCGAGGACTCTCTTCGCGCTCCTCGGCGCAACCAGAACGAAGGCGCTGAGGGTGTTGGCGAAAAGTTCGAGGAGCGGTCAAGCGGATGAGGACCTGTTCTGCCTTACCGCGAAGGGTCTACGGGTTGGCTACGCGCCCCCGACCCTGCTGAGAGACCTGCCCGCCGGCGAGCGTCGCCGCGTCAGAGGTCGGGTCATCTGGATCTCAACCGCGAACGCATCCTTCTCGGTCCAGGGTGTCGCACCTGGGACGGCTCTCGCGAGTGCGCGGAGGATCCTGACACTGATCGGCCGGCTCCACGCTGGGACGGACGCCAGGTTCCTCGCGAAGGACGGCTCGCGGTGGGTTGTGCTGATCGCCCACGGGGGGATCGTCGAGCAGGTCGGCGTCACCAACGGCTCACTGGCCGGGAGCCCCGCGGCCAATCTCGCGCTGATCAAGGCCCTCGAAACGATCGACGAGGAGAGTGTGCACGTCAGTGGTCCGCTGCAGGCACTCGACGACTATTGGGCGGACATCGGCGCTCGCAACTTTGCCGGCGCGTTCGGCCACATCACACCAGGCCTCGTCGGTTCCAAGGTCGCCTTCATCTCGAGCGAGCACCGCGAGCAGGTCGAGAGCGCGCAGTTCCAGGGCCGAGTGACCTCCGAGTCCGGACCGCGCGCCACGATCCAGGTGGTGTCGCTCATCACTCACGATCAGCAGTTCGGCTGCCGCACCTGGAGCGGGTCCTACACGATGACCCACCGTCGGCACGGATGGCTGATCTCACGCGCTGACATCCGACCGCGCGCGTGCGGAGGGTGACCCGCCGGGACGCACTACCGCACGTCGGCGTAGGCGGCGGCGAGGGTCGAGACGGCGCGCGCGGCGCTGGTCTCATGCAGCGCGCCGTACCCGATCACGAGTGCCGGCGGGGCGGCCCGGGGATTGGCCCAGTGCCGTGCCGCGCCCTCGAGATGAAGACCGTGGCGCTCCGCCGCCTCGACGAGCGCATCCTCGTCGCAGTCGTCGGGCAGGTGGATGAACAGGTGCAGTCCGGCCGCGACGCCGGTGGGTGTGGCGTCCGGGAGGTGGGTTGCGAAGGCATGGACGAGCGCGTCGCGTCTGGCGTGGTAGACGGGGCGCATCCGGCGCAGATGGCGTCCCAGGTCGCCACTGTCGATGAAGCGGGCGAGGGTGAGTTGGCCGAAGGTCTCGGTCCCGAGATCGTGAAGTGCCTTGGCGACGAGTAGGTCGCCGAGGAGGTGCTCGGGGGCGGCGAGCCAGCCGAGCCGGAGCGCGGGGGTGAGGATCTTGCTGGTGCTGGCACCGTAGATGACATGGTCGGGGGCGAGGCCCTGGAGCGTGCCGACCGGGGTGCGGTCGTAGCGAAACTCCGCGTCGTAGTCATCCTCGATGATGAGTGCGTCACTGTCCCGGGCCCAGTCGAGCAGGTGGGCCCGGCGGTCAGCCGACAGCACGGCACCGGTCGGATACGAATGGGCGGGGGAGAGCAGGACGGCGCCGACTGCTCGGTCGCCGAGTTGCGTGACGTCGAGCCCTTCCTCGTCGACGGGCACGTGGACCGGCTGCAGGCCGGCGGCTCTGATCAGGCGGCGGTGATAGGAGAAGCATGGGTCCTCCACGGCCACTGCGGTCACGCCGCGGCTGCGCAGGACGCCGCACACGAGCGAGAGACCCTGGGCGAACCCGCTGCAGATCATCAACCGGTCGGGGGTGGTGCGCACCGCGCGGACGCGACTGAGGTGACTGGCGAGGGCTTGGCGCAGCTCCGGAGTCCCCTGGGGCTGCGGGTAGCGAAACGACGCGTCGGGCTGGCCGCCGACCACGGCGCGGTAGTGGCGAATCCATGTCTGGCGGGGGAAGCTCGCCGGGTCCGGGAGACCGCCGCTGGTCAGACGTATGCCGCTGTCGGGGTGTCGCTGCGCGTGGGTGTCGAAGCTGGCCTGGTCAGGCAGCCTCGCCTGGAAGATGGCGCTCACGCTGTCCGCCGGCGGGCCGGGCGAGTCCTGGTGATGCGGCGGGTCGCTGCGAGCCAGGACGCGGGTGGCTGAGCCCTGCCGACTGTGCAGGTACCCCTCGGCGGCGAGCTGGCTGTAGGCCTCGACGACGACCGACCGGGCGAGCGCGAGCTCCCGGGCGAGGGTCCGCGACGGAGGCAGCACGGTCCCCACCGGAAGCCTGCCGTCCTGGATCGCGTCGCGCAGGCCTCGCTCGAGCTGGGCTCTCAGATCACGCCGAGTGCGATCGATCCCGATCAGCAGGTCGGGGGCAAACCCAGGCCCCGGCGCTTCAGCCCGGCGGCCCTCACCGCGATTGGTTTGTGAATTGAGCGCTGAATTGGTCATTGACCCAGGCCACTGGCAGCGTAAGTCTTTTGCGCCATGTCTTCAAGTCACGTCGCGAAGGAGCAGGGAATGATGTCCGAACGGTTTGACCGGCCGGCACCTCGGGTGCTGGTCATCGGTGCCCAGGGCTCCCTGGGATCGTTGCTGTGTGGTGCTTTCGCCTGGGCGGGCTGGTCGGTGCTGCGTGGCGGCCGGCGCCCGGACGCGAGCGCCGATTTTCGTCACGTCGATCTGGGCGAGCCCGAGACGGTCGCCACGGCCGCGGGCGAGGTCGACCTGATCGTCAACTCGGTCCCCGATCTGGCGCTCACCGCGGAGCGGATGGTGCTTGACCGGGGTGGCTTGCTCATCAATGTCTCGGCGCTGTCCGCTCGCGTCGGCCGGGAGTTGCGCGAACGGTCGACGACGGCCCGGGGGACCGTGGTGATGAACGCCGGAATTGCCCCCGGGGTGACCAATCTGGTCGCCGCCGACCTGCTGGTGTCTCATCCTCAGGCGGACGAGGTGGAGATGGTCTTCACCGTCTCGAGCAAGGCCACGAGCGGGCGAGCCGGCGCTGACTTCGCTCATCGCGGGATGACCGCGCTGCCCAGGCATCACACCGCGGTGATCCCGCTGCCCGCGCCGTTCGGGCCGCGACGCTGCCTGGGATTCGCCGAGCCGGATGGTGGCTGGCTCGGGGCGATCGCCGCGGGGATCACCGTCAGCCCGTACATCTGTCTCAACGAGCGCCCTGCCCAGCGCGCTCTGCTGGCGGCCAACCGCGCGGGCGTCATGAACCGGCTGCCGCGGACCCTGCTGCGCTCCACCCCGACAGGGTCTGACACGGTGAGCGCCGAGCAGGTCTCGCACTGGGTCGCCGTGCTCGAGCACGGCGAGCGGATCGCCGCGCGGACCGTGCGGTGCGAGGGCGACTACGTGGGTGCGGCCGCGAGCACGGTCACGTTTGCGGACGTGCTCGTCTCTGCCACCGACCTGCCGAGCGGCATCCTGGACTGCGAGAGCGTGCTGTGGCTCGATCAGGTCGCCGGCCCGTTGCGGGAGGCCGGAATCGTCGTGCACGATGAGCCGATCGGCCGGCCGGCGACGGGTCCATCCGCGCCTCTGGTGAGCGCTGGAGCGCAGGACCGATGACCGAGACGAGAGCGCCGCTGGCCGTGGCCGAACCCGGCGGCGCCACGCCGCCACCCAGGCCGCGGCGCGGAGGAGTGATGCGCCGGACGGTCGGTTGGTGCATCGCGCATCGGCGGCGCGTGTTCGTGGCGTGGGTCGCCGTCGCGGTCCTGACCACTGTGCTGGCCACCGTGGTCGGTCGCCATTACTCCACGAACTTCACGCTGCGCGGCACCGAGTCCCAGCAGGCCCGTGACCTGCTCACCCGACAGTTCCCCAGCGAGAGCGGCGACATCGACACGATCGTCTACCGGGTCTCGACGGGGAGCGTGGATGACTCGCGAGTGCGCGCTGCGATCACCCGGCTGCTGTCCGAGGTCAGAGCCGACTCGCACGTGAACGGCATCGTCAGTCCGTACAGTCCGCGCGGCGCGGCTCAGATCTCGCCTGACCGACGAACGGCGTTTGCGGTCGTCGACTACGACAACCCTGCCAACCTTCTGCCCACCGCCGCCGGCAAGCCGGTGCTCACGCAGGTCGCACGGATCCGCGTTCCCGGTCTGACCGTCGCCGCGGGCGGCCAGGTGATGGAGAGCGCGGAAGGGTTCCGGATCGGGCCGGCGACCGAGATCGGGGCGGTCGCCGCGTTGCTCATCCTGCTGCTGACGTTCGGCTCGCTGCTCGCGGCCGGGCTGCCGTTACTGACGGCCGGCCTCGGCCTGCTCACCGCGGTCGCTCTGATCGGCCTCGCGACGCGCGTCACCAGCATGGCCAACGTGGCGCCCCAACTGGCGTTGATGATCGGCCTGGGTGTGGGAATCGACTACGCCCTGTTCATCGTCACCCGCTTCCGCGAGAGCTTTCTCTCCACCGGCGACGTGCACCGAGCGGTCGTTGAGGCGATGGACACCTCAGGGCGCGCGGTCGTGCTCGCCGGGACGACGGTGGTCATCGCCCTGCTGGGGATGTTCGCCACCGGCGTGAGCTACATGTACGGGCTGGCGATCGCCTCGGCCCTCGCGGTGCTCCTGACCATGGCCGCGTCGCTGACACTGCTCCCAGCGGTGCTCTCGCGCGTTGGTCATCGCGTCGTGCGCACGCGCGGCCGGCGGGGCAGGTCGCGCCGGCGCGCTCCCGCACCCACACCGGATGCCATCGCCCCGCATGCAATCGGGCCCCGGTCACGCTGGCGGCGGTGGAGCCTGGTCGTCCAATCGAAGCCATGGCCGCTGGCGATCGCCTCCCTCGCGGTCATGATCGGCCTCGCTCTCCCGGCGCTCGGCCTGCGCCTCGCGACCAGTGACGCCGGCAACGATCCGGCCCACACCAGCACGCGGAACGCCTTCGACCTACTCGCCCGCGGGTTCGGGGGCGGATTCAATGGGCCGCTGGTGCTCGTGGCCGCACTTTCCGGCCCGGGCGACCAGGCGGCCGTCCCGGCGATCCGCGTCGCCGTCGCGCACACGCCCGATATCGCGGCGGTGAGCGCTCCTCGGGTCGCCCCAGCGGGGAGGGCGGTCGTCATCGACGCCTACCCCGACTCGGCGTCCCAGGCGGCGGCGACCACTCGGCTGGTGAACCATCTGCGCCAGGACGTGCTCCCGCCGATCGAGCGCCGAACCGGCGTGCGCGTCCTGGTGGGCGGATTCACCGCCGCCTCGATTGACTTCGCTCACGCGTTGTCCAGCACGCTCCCGCTGTTCATCGCGATCGTCATCGTGCTCTCGGCGCTGCTGCTGCTCGTACTGTTCCGCTCGGTGGTCATTCCCGTCCAGGCAGCGCTGATGAACCTGCTCAGCATCGGCGCCGCGCTCGGTGTCACGGTGGCGGTGTTCCAGGACGGCTGGTGTGCTCGCCTCATGGGAGTGCAGAGGGGCCCCGTCGAGCCGTGGATTCCGGTACTCATGTTCGCGGTGGTGTTCGGACTCTCGATGGACTACGAGGTCTTCCTCGTCTCACGCGTGCGTGAGCAGTGGATCAAACGGCACGACGCCTCCTCTGCCGTGGCGGACGGGATCGCCTCGACCGGTCGGGTGATCAGCGCCGCCGCGGCGATCATGGTCTGCGTCTTCCTCTCGTTCATGTTCGGCGATCAACGCACGCTCAAGGAGTTCGGCTTCGGGCTCGCGGTCGCGGTCCTGCTCGACGCCCTCATCGTCCGGTGCGTCTTGCTGCCCGCGGTGCTGGAGCTGCTCGGGAAATTCACCTGGTGGCTGCCGCGTCGGCTGGACACGGCGCTGCCCGACCTCGACATCGACGCCTGATGACGATCAGCGCCTTCCAGATCTGCGTGCCGGAGGAGGCTCTGGACGACCTCCGCGCCCGACTGGAGCGCACCAGGTTCACCACCCCATCAGACACCGAGTTCTGGGCCGCAGGGACCGACCCCGGGTACCTGCGAGAGCTGGTCGCCTACTGGGCGGATGGGTTTGACTGGCGCCGGGCGGAGCGGGCCCTCAACGCGTATCCGCAGTACGTTGCGGACGTCGCCGGCCGGCGCGTGCATTTCGTGCATCTGCGCGCGCCGGTGACAGAGGGCCCATCGGCAGCGCTGCCACTGATCATGACTCATGGATGGCCGAGCAGTTTCGTGGAGATGCTCCGAGCCGCCGAGCGCCTCGCCGACCCGGTCGCCGCGGGAGCCGGGCCGGACGACGCGTTCGACGTCGTGATCCCGTCGCTCCCGGGCTTTCTGTACTCGGAGCCGCCGCAGGAGCCGTTCACGCGCCGCGGCGTCGCCGCGATCTGGCACGAGCTCATGACCGGCGTGCTCGGCTACCAGCGCTTCGGGGCGTTTGGTGGTGACATCGGCGGCGGAGTGACGCAGTGGCTGGGCGCCCTCTACCCGCAGGATGTCATCGGAGTGCACATCACCTCCGCAGTCGTCACGAGCGACTTCACCGATCAGCCACCCACCGTCGCCGAGCAGGCATATCTGGATACCCGCGACGCCTACGACGTCAACGATCAGGGGTACAGCGAAATCATGTCCACGCGGCCGGACACGATCGCCGCCGCGCTCGCCGATTCTCCCGCCGGGCTGCTCGCTTGGATCATCGACAAGTACCGAGATTGGAGTGACTGCGGCGGAGATCTGCAGTCGCGCTGGGACAGGGAGACCCTGCTGACAGTGGCGAGCCTGTACTGGGTCACTCAGAGCATCGGCACGTCGTTTCAGCAGTACTACGACTACGAGCTGAACGATCCCGTCCCCAAGATCACCGTGCCGGCGGCTGTCACCCTCAGCCACGAGCCCGCCTACGCAACCTACCCCAGGAGCCTCGCCGCACGAGTCTTCGCCGACCTGCGCCATTGGAGCACCCCGCGTCGCGGCGGGCATTTCATGGCCCACGAGGAGCCGGAACAGGTCGCCGGGGAGATCCGCGCGTTCTTCGGGCCACTGCGGAGTCGGCCTGAGATTGGTCCTTGAACCGGCCACCAAAACGGCCCTTATCAACCGGAGCACGGCGTGGAACGCTGGCGTCATGACCACCACGCCCCATCTCCCCACCACCGCTCGCCCATTCGTGGACGGCCAGGTCCTCACCCCTGCGACGCCCGGGTACGACCGCGCCCGGTCGGTCTGGAACAGCGCGATCGACCACCGGCCGGCGCTGATCGTCCGCTGCGGATCCGTCGCCGACGTCGTCGCCGCCGTGCGCACCGCTCGTGAGCGCGACCTCGAGATAGGTGTCCGCTGCGGCGGGCACAACATCGCCGGGCTGGCCGTGCCCGACGGCGGGCTGATGATCGACCTCGGCGCGATGGACCATGTGAGCGTCGATCCGGTCGCGCGGCGCGCCCGGGTCCAGGGTGGGGCCCTGCTCGGCGCGATGGATCGCGCCGCGCAGCGGTTCGGCTTGGCCACGACCGCCGGCAACGTGTCGCACACCGGGGTCGGCGGGCTCACCCTCGGAGGAGGCATGGGCTGGCTGGCCAGGCTCCACGGCCTGACGTGCGACAACGTCGCCGCCTACACCGTCGTCACCGCGGAGGGCGAGGTCGTGCGCGCCACCGCGGACGAGCACCCCGACCTGTTCTGGGCGCTGCGCGGCGGTGGCGGCAACTTCGGCATCGTGGTCGAGTTCGAGTTCCACCTGCACCGCGTCGGGACGCAGGCGCTCGCCGTCGAGCTCACCTTCCCGCTGGACCGTGCCGCCGGCGCGATGCGCGGCTGGCGCGACCTCGCCGAGGACGCGCCCCGGCGGGCAACCCTCACCGCGGAGATCTCCGATGACGGCGTGACGCTCGGGTACGTGTGGGTCGGAGATCCGCGGGACGGCCGGACGCTCCTGGAGGCGCTGCGGTCGATCGGCCGCCCCGCCGGCGACGTGGTGACCGAGCTCTCCTACCTGGATCTGCAGACGCGCGACGACAGCCTCGAGGGTCACTCCTACCGGCGCTACTGGAAGGGTCACTATCTGCCGGAACTGTCCGACGGCGCCATCTCGGTGCTGCTGGACCGCGCCCCGGGCGACGGCCTCCCGAGCGCGAGCCTGCAGGCGTATGGCGGCGCGATCGCCGACGTGGACGACGACGCCAGCGCGTTCAGTCACCGCCGCACGCGCTTCGAGTATGTGGCAGGGGTCAGATGGAGTGACCCCGACGAGGACGCGATGCGCATGGGCGCGGCGCGCCGGGAGGCGGCCGCCCTGGCCCGGTTCGCCACCGGCGCCTACGTCAACGCTCTCAGCGACGAGGGCGCGGCGGGGGTCCGCCGCGCCTACTCAGAGGCCAAGTTGACCCGGCTGACCGCGGTCAAGGACATCTATGACCCCGAGAACGTCTTTCACCTCAACCACAACATCGCGCCGAGTGGACGGTGACGCGCAAGTGGGTGTCGCTAGGTCGGGGGCTTGGGGTTCTTCTGCACCGCCCAGCTCGTTCCGTTCCACACTTCGACCAGGGGGATCTGGTCTCCGTTGGTGTTCGTGCGGTCGCCGGCAGCGGTGCAGGCGCTCGTCGTTGTGCATGACACGCCGAGGAGGTCGTCTGCGACGGCCCCCTTCGGGATTGCGGTTGTCTGGAGCATCCATTGGGCCCCGTCCCAGGTCTCCGCGAACGCCTGGTCGGAAGTTGAGTTCTGGTCGGCTCCGACCGCCACGCACGAGTACGTCGGGTCGCAGGAGACCGCGCTCAGCTCGCTCGATGATCCGGTTGGGTTCGGAGTCGTCTCGAGCTCCCAGGTCGTTCCGAGACCTTGCTCCGCAAGGGTCGAGGTGGCGCCGCTGACGGTCTCGTCGCCGACTCCGCTACAGGTGTCGGTGACGCAGGAGACGCCCAGCAGGTCGCTGCTGGTCGCGCCCGAGGGGTTGACGCTGGTCTCCAGATACCAGCCGCCTGATGGCATCCACTGATCGACCAGCGTCTCCCGGGTCCCGTTTTTGAGCGTATAGCTGCCGACCGCGGTGCAGGCAAGCGGGGAGAGCACGCATGAGACGCTCGACAGGCTGCTGCTCTTCGCACCGGTTGGGATCGGAGGTGTTTCCGAGGTCCAGAACGGGCCCTCTTCGGCGAGCGGCGCTTTGACGCCTTTGCTGTTGGTGTCGCTGCCGACCGCCATGCAGAAGTCCGTCCCGATGCACGACACCGCCGAGAGGTTGCTGCTCTCCGTCCCCGGTGGGACCGGGACAGTCTGGACCGCCCCCGCCCTCTTGCGGCGAAATTCAGAGAACGCCATCTGCGCGCCGGTGCTGTCGGTGAAGGAGCCGACCGCCTCGCAGTTACTCTTGGACGGGCGCATTCCAGCGGCGCACGAGACGCCGGAAAGGCTGCTGCTCACCGCCCCCGTGGGCGCCGGAGCGGTCTGGATGGCCCACGTGCTCCCGCTGCGATGCTCCACCAACGGGACCTCGACCCCGGCAGCGTTGACGTAGTCGCCCGCGGCTGTGCAGCCGTTCGGCAGGCAGGTCACAGCCGAGAGCTGAGCCTCCCCTCCCAGCGATGTCGCCGCCCCCGCGATTCCTGGTGTTGCGATCGTGATCACGACCGTCACGATCGCGACCACGCCTGAGCTCACCCGCATCTCACCCTCCGATCCCTGCAATTGCGACCGCCGCCCAAAGGTCCCGGGTGCGACCGTACCACCGGCCCATAGCCCCGGCAACGCACGGGAGCGTCGCTCACCCGCCTCCCGATCGGGCGGCGCGGTTGCGGCCCTTGATAGACCGTGAACCATGGTTCGCTTGATGACGGGCGGCGTCGAGGTGCTGGTCGCGGATTCGCCTGGGTATGAGTCGGCACGCAGGTCGCAGATGGCGCGCTTTGACGATGTGCGTCCGTACGCAGTCGTGCGTTGTCGGGAGCCCGAGCATGTCGCGCACGCCCTCGCGTTCGCGCAACAGGAAGGGCTACATGTCGCACTGCGGAGCGGCGGGCACTGCTTCGCCGGACGCTCGTCGACGACAGGCGTCGTCATCGATGTGAGCGCCATGAACGAGGCATCCGTCTCTGAGGACACGATCACCGTGGGCGCCGGCGCGCGTCTTGCCGACGTCTACGACGCTCTCGCAGCCCACGACTGCACGATCGCTGCTGGCTGCGGGCCAACCGTGGGGATCGCCGGGCTGACCCTCGGCGGCGGCTTGGGGATCCTCGGCCGCTTGCACGGCCTCACAGCCGATCAGCTCCTTGCCGCGCGCGTGGTCCTCGCCGACGGACGTATCGTCGACTGTGACGAGCAGCGCCATGGGGATCTGTTCTGGGCGCTGCGGGGAGCGGGCGGCGGCCAGTTTGCGGCAGTGACGCACCTGGTGCTCCGGACGCTGCCGGTGCCGCCGGCCACGGCGTTTCACCTGGTGTGGCCGTGGACCGTGGGCGCGGCAGTGCTCGCCGCCTGGCAGGCATGGGCACCCGATGCTCCAGATCGGATCTCGGCGAGTCTGGTCGTCAGGGCCACGGCAAACGTGCCCCCTTCCCTCGCGGTCTTCGGCGTCGTCCTTGATCAAGAGCCCGCCGCCCATGCGGCGCTCGACGAGTTCGTCGCGGACGTCGGGGTCGCACCCACGAAGGAGAACTACGAGCCTGGGCTCTACCGCGAGATCAAGCGCTATCTGGCGGAGTACGACGTGTGGTCCGGCGAGCGGAGGTCGGTCCAGCGCGAGTCCGGCCACTCGTATTCCAAGTCGGAGTTCTTTCGCCACGAGCTCCCCGCCGAAGTGAGCGCGGAGCTCCTGGCGCACCTCGCGGACCGCCGAGGCCAGCGCGAGGCGCGCGTGCTGGACTTCACCCCCTGGGCCGGCGCGTACAACCGCGTGCCCGCCGACGCCACCGCGTTCGCCCACCGTGGAGAACGCTTCCTGCTCAAGCACGAGGCCGTCGTCGACCCCGCCGCATCGGAGGCCGAGCGGCAGGCCGCGCGCGACTGGCTGTCGCGCTCGTGGGAGCTTGTCCACCCGAGCGGCTCGGGCGGCGTGTACCCCAACTTCCCCGATCCCGAGCTCAGGGAGTCAGCGCGCGCCTACCACGGCGCGAACCTGGACCGGCTCACCCAGGTGAAGGCAACATACGACCCCGAGAGTGTCTTTCGGTTCGATCAGTCGATCCAGCCCGTGCCTCGACTTGAAGCAGAAGATTTCGCAGCGGAGGCGAGATCACGTGGCGTCAGTTTAGGTTGACAAACGTAGGATTGTCAGTCTAGGCTGACAGCCATGAACGCCGAAGACATCGCCTCCGCGGTCGCGTCCGACGACCCGGCGCTGGGCCTCCGCGCCTCGTTGGCGCTCCATCGTCTGGCTGAGAGGGTCGAAGCGGACCACGTCGCATCGGCCCGGGGAAAGGGCTGGTCATGGCAGCAGATCGGAGACGCCTTGGGCATCACCCGCCAATCCGTACACACCAAATACAACAAGGAGGCTTCATGACCACCGAATCCGCAGTGCCAGAAGTGCTCCACCCCTGGGCCATCTATTTGCGCGCCGGTGAGGAAGCTCGTCGCCGAGGTGATCGCCGAGTTGGCACCGATCACCTCTTGCTCGCCTTGTTGGAGGATCCCTCGATCGAACGCGTGTTAGGCGTCAACCTGCAGCAAGCTCGCCAGGCCCTTGAGTCGCTCGATCACGAAGCCCTGGGCGCTGTGGGCCTCGGGTCCGGCGCCGACGCTCCCCCGCTGCCGATGCGCGCCGTGCCGAAGAAGCCGAGGATCAGAGACGTCGCGAAAAAGGATCGCTTTCGGATGACGCCCGCGGCAAAGAAAGTGCTCGAGAAAGCGTCGAAGCCCAACCGACGGAAGCTCCAGATCACGGCCCAGCAGGTGCTGGCCCAGCTCCTCACTCTTCCCCTGCCCGACCCCGCAGCAGTGCTACTCGGCGCTCTCGGCATCGACACCTCGCACGCACTGAACGAGCTCATACCCTCGCTCGCTCCACCTGCGTCCGTATGACCCGGGCCCGGCCCGCACCGGCCGTCCACCGAGGCCGCCTGGAACGCGTCGTATGCGTCCGTGATCTGGACGTGGGAAGCCTCGCCGGCCCGGTTGATGATCTCATTGAGAACCTGCGTGAGCCCCCTAGCCCGTCCTAGGTCTGCGGCCGGAGCGGACAGTCAGCGTCACCACCGGCTCTTGGAATGCCTCAATGTCTGTGGACAGATCGTCGCTGGCTGCCTGGACGGTGTAGAGGTTCATCGCGCCCAGCTCAAACGGGTTCTCGGGATCGGGCTGGCCTGAGGCGAACTGCAGGCTGACGATGGCCTGCAGATCAAACGGGCAATGCCGCCGCTCGGCGTCGTCCAGCAGCGAGAGCGAGACGACCACACCCCAGCCAAGCAGCTGCGCTCGCCCCGAACCGCTTGATGACGCCGGAGGGATACGAAGATGGATGTCATTGACCCATCGCTCGGCCGTCCAGCGGTCCATTTGCTCGGCCGTCGTCGCGCGAAGCGCCCAGTGCTCGCGGAGGTAGACCCGGTCGCCGAGGATCGCGACTCCGCTTGTCGCGACCGCCCGGAGCGCGCTGGGGAGCGATGATTCGGCCAGCAACAGATCGAGTCGCCCGTAGACCAGGCCCATCCGACGGTTGAAGCAGACCTCCACGTCTGTCATCGAAAGCCTCATGCGGCGTTCAGTCTGCCCAATCCCATCGATTCCCTCGGAAATGTCCGTGCGGCCTACGCCCTCCTACTGATCACCGATCGCTACCCGCCGTTCAGCCTCCACCACTGACGGGCGTCGAGCGCGGCCGGGGGCCGCATTGAACCCCTGCAAGCTCGAGGGTCATGTAAGTGCTTGTGGGGGACTCTCGGTAGTCCCCAAACGGCTCGCAGAGAACGAAACCAGCCTTTGCATACAGCGAGCGTGCCGGGACGAACATGGAGTCCGACCCCGTCTCCAGGCTCACGCGCCGGTATGCGCGTTCGCGCGCTATGTCAACGAGATACGTCAGGACGGAGGCGCCGATGCCCTGACCCCGCGCCGCATGGCTCGTATGCATCGACTTGATCTCGCCGTGCTCGTCATCGATCTCGCGCAGCGCACCAACCGCAAGCAGTTGGCAGCCGTTGCGAGCGCTGACGAACGTGATCGACGGATTGACCAGATCACCCACGTCGAGAGCGTGGGCGTCTTGCGGGAGTCTCTCTGACCTCGCGAACGTCAGATGAACGGCGAGCAACTCGCGAATGTCGTCGGCTCGCGGGTCGTCCAACCCAATCCGCAGTCCGTCCATCGCCGCCAGATTACCCTCGGCGCCGCCGTCAGCGCGCTCGACGCACTTGAGCGGCCGTTCGCGGCGTGTGATCGCGAGCGCCTTGGCCCGTTAGACAATATGGATTGAGATCCGTCCGGCCCGAGAGATAGAACGGGCCGGCTCCCCCACCGGTGGTGGGGGGTGTTGTTCAGCCGCGCGGCTGGTACCCGCGCGGCGGCCCACAACCGCATATTGGAGGAACCAGCCATGGCGAAGGCTAGATCCCTGGTCGGTCTGGACGTGCATGCAACGAAGATCGTCGCGGCGGTCCTGGACGTCGAGACCGGGCAGTTGCAGTGCTTCACGCTGGGTGGTGAGACGGAGAAGGCGGCCGCGTTCTGCGAGCAGTTGCCAGGCCCGGTGCGGGCCGCGTATGAGGCCGGCCCGACCGGGTATGGGCTCGCGCGCGAGCTTGAGAAACGTGGGGTGGACTGTGTGGTGGTGGCACCGTCGAAGATTCCACGCGCCGCCGGGGAGCGGGTGAAGACCGATCGGCGTGACGCGGAGCATCTGGTGCGGCTGTTGATGGCAGGCAAGCTGCATCCGGTGCGGGTGCCCGGCCGCGAGGAGGAGGCGCTCAGGGATCTGGTCCGCGCTCGCGAGACCGTGCGGATGGATCTGATGCGAGCCCGGCACAGGCTCTCCAAGCTGCTGCTCCGCCACGGACACCGGTTCGAGGACGGCAACGCCTGGACTGACCGTCACCGCCAGTGGCTGGCAGACATCGATCTCGGCTGGCCAGCGGCGCAGACCACGTTGCTGGACTATCGCGGCGCGATCGATGCGCTCTTCCTGCGACGCGACAGCCTGGAGCGCGAGATCGTCACGCTGCTGCCGAGCTCGCCGTGGACGGTGCAGGCCGGCCGGCTGCGGTGCCTGCGCGGCGTGGACACGCTGACGGCGGTCGGGCTCTGCGCGGAGATCGGCGATTTCGAACGGTTCGCCAAGCCCGAGCGGTTGATGAGCTATATCGGCGTGGTCCCGTCTGAAGCGACGACCGGACAGCAACGCCGGCTCGGGTCGATCACCAAGACCGGCAGCGCGCATGCCCGCCGGTTGCTGACCGAGGCCGCGTGGCACTACCGGCCACGACCGAACCTCGGCAAAGCGCTCACTGAGCGCCAAAAGCACCAGCCACCCGCAGCGGTCGCGATCGCCTGGAAGGCCCAGCTGCGGCTGCATCGCACCTGGACGCGGCTTGAGGCCCGCAACAAGCGTCGCACCCTGATCGCGGTCGCCGCAGCCCGCGAGCTGGCCGGGTTCTGCTGGGCGATCACCCAAATCGAGTGACACACGACCCGGACCCCCTCTCATCCCGCCGGCTGCGTCGGTGGCGGCCCGGTAACGCGCGGGGAACCCGCGATTCGACTATGAGCAACCCAGGCCCCCAAGCCCGTGTGACGCTCGACATTAGACAGCGGTCACCCCACGACGAACCATGGTCCTGCGGAAGGAAAACCAACCCCCGAACCCGCGAATATCAGTCTGACCCGCGTCGCGCACAGCACGCCGGACCGCCACCCACCCAGCCGACCACAACCCCACCGCAACACCACCTCAAATGCGAGAACTCAGCCGTCCCCCTCTTGACAACCACGTCTCCATATCAGTCGATGACGACACCGCCGGTGAGGTTGATCTCGCTCGCGGTGATCGTTCGCGCGGAGTCCGAAGCGAGGAAGGTCGCAATGTCGGAGACCTCGGTGAGACTCGGCTGATAACGCGGGATCAGCCCTCTGGTGAGGTGCGACGCGCCATCCGACGGGACCTCGGAGGGCTCCGCGGGACCGTGGTCGCTGTCGGCCACCGGCGATCCCGGCGACAGCAGCCACACGACCCGGATCCCCTGCGGGCCGAGATCGGCTGCGAGTTGGCGGCAGAGGCCAGCCAACGCGGCCCATGCGACATGTGCACCGCCCAGTCGCGGGATCGCTTCCCGTCCACCGCCCATGACGAGCACCGCCCCGCCGCCCCGACGGGCCATGTGCGCGGCGACCGCGGCGGTGATGGTGACGTGAGCGGTCAGCGATTTGATCACCGGCTGCAAGAACTCGCCGACAGACAGATCGAGCAATGACCTGCCCTGGATGTCGTCGTTCGACGTTGCGTTGAAGCAGACATCGATGCCCCCGCTCTCGTCGGCCACATGCTGGGCGTGCCTCTCCACCGCGGCCCTGTCAAGGACGTCGAGAGGCGCGGTGTGGGCGATGCCGCCGCTCGTCCGAATCGTCTGCGCGACCTGTTCGAGCGTCGCGGCGGTTCGCCCGGCAAGGTGCACGCGGGCGCCCTCTCGGGCGTACGCACGTGCCACCGAGGAGCCGATTGAGCCGGCCGCTCCGTAGACGATCGCGGTTTTGTCCTCGAGCAACACCTGGTACCTCCGTTGCATGGTGGCTGACTGGTGAAGGGCTTCCGTCACCGACACGCTCGTCGAGCGTCTGCTAGCTCGCCGAGCCTCGTACGATCGAGCCGTCTGAGCGGGGTTGTGGGACGGGGTCGGATTGTGGATCTGGGTCGCGAAGGATGACCGCGGCAACGAGGGCGGTTGCCGCGGCCACGCCGGCGGCGGCCGCCGCAGCGGCAGTGAAGCCATCGCTGAACGCGACCCTCGCAGCGTGCGAGAGCGGGTCGGCGAGCCGGCTTTGGAGGTGTTGGGTGGCCTCGAGAGCGCCTCCGAGTGTGCTCTTTGCTGCTGCCATCGTGGAAGGGCTCAGTCCCGCGGGTGCGGTGGCCGCCAGGGTTGAGCGGTAGACGGCCGTTCCGAGGCTGCCAAGAAGGGCGATCCCGAGGGCGCCGCCGAGTTCTATTGCGGTCTCTGAGACCGCGGACGCCGCACCGGCCCGCTCCGGCGGCGTCGTTGCGATGAGGATGTCGGTGCCCAGCGCGCCGACTGGGCCGGCGCCGAGGCCGAGCAAGGTCATCCCGGATGCCAGCAGGACGACGCTCGAGGTGTCTTGCAGTGTCGCCAGGATGAGCGCGCCGGCCACGGCGACACCCAGCGCGGCGACGATCGCTCTCCCGGGCTGCAAGACGCGCGCGAGCATTGGAGAGACCATCGATCCGACGATCAGCCCGCCGATCTCCGGGAGCAACCACAGTCCCGTGGCGAGCGGGCTGAAGTGATGGACCAACTGGATGTACTGAGCGATGAAGAGATCAGTGCCCGCGATGATGAACAGAGATACGAACAGCGCCGCGACCGCCGAGCTGAAACGCCGGGCGCAAAACAGACGGACGTCGACGAGCGGATACCGCAGGCGTCGCTGGCGGCGCACGAACAGCCCGCCGATCAGCAGGCCGATGAGGATGAACGCGAGCGCCGGCGGAGCGGCTCCGACCCCCGCGACTCGGATGGTGCCGTAGACGATTGCCAGCAAGGCCGATAGGGACATCGCGACGCTCAGGAGATCAATCCCTCCAGGTGAGGTGTCGCGTGATTCGGGGAGGAGCCGCGGTCCGGCCGCGAGCAGGAGCGCCATCACCGGAACGTTCGGAAGAAACACCGAGCCCCACCAGAAATGCTGCAGCAGCACGCCGCCGAGGAGTGGCCCGATTGCGCCTCCGGCGGCGAAGCAGCTGATCCAGATCGAAATTGCGAGCCGGCGCTCGTGGTCGTCGTCGAACATGTTTCGGATCAGCGCGAGCGACGATGGCGCGAGCGCCGCGCCGGACACGCCGAGCAGCGCGCGTGCGACGATCAGCATCTCCGGCGTCGTGGAGAACGCCGCCGCGAGCGAGCAGAGCGCAAACCCTCCGCCGCCGAGGAACAACAATCGTCGCCGGCCGATGCGATCACCGAGGGTTCCCATCGTGATCAGGCTGGCCGCGATCATCAACCCGTAGGCGTCAGTGATCCACAACAACTCCGAGCTGCTCGGATGAAGCGCGCGTGTGAGCTTCGGGACGGCGAGGAACAAGACCGACAGATCCATCGTCACCAGCAGCGTTGGCAGCGCGAGCACGCCGAGTCCAACCCAGTTGCGGTTCTTGGGCATCACAACTTCCTCCTTGGGAGTGACCGACTGATTTCGTTGGCCTTCGCTATGACCGCCGTCGCATGGCTGACGGTCGACGACCGTCAGCGCGGCGGCGCCGTCGTCACGGCGGGGAGCGGTCGGCTTCGGGAAGGGCATGGCCGCCAAACCGATCCCGGTAGGCGGACGGTGAGACGCCGAGCCGACGATGAAACGCGCGCCGCAGCACCTCTTGGCTCGTGAACCCGACCGCGCGCGCGACCGCGTTCAGGGAGCGGGCGCCGTCCTCGAGAAGCACCCGCGCGTGCTCGATCCGGAGACCCTCGACATATGCGGCCGGGGTCTGACCGACCTCGCGCAGGAACGCTCGAGTGAACGAGCGGTCGCTCATCGCCGCGCGCTCGGCGAGCACCGGAATGCTGAGATCCTCATCGAGGTGACCGTTGATCCACTCCTGCAGGTCGCGCAATTCCGGCCGGGCAGCCACCTGAGCTGACAGCGCGCGGCTGAACTGCGACTGACCGCCGGGCCGCTTGAGAAACATCACCAGCCGACGGGCTGTCGCAACCGCGACCCTCGGCCCCAAGTCCTGCTCGACCAGAGCCAACGCCAGGTCGATGCCCGCGGTACTGCCCGCGGACGTCCAGACGTCGCCGTCGTTGATGAACACCGGGTCGGGATCAACAGCTACCCGCTCAAAACGTCGCTGGAGCTCCGCGCAATACGCCCAGTGCGTCACCGCCGGACGGCCATCGAGCACCTCCGCGGCCGCAAGCAGGAAGGCGCCGGTGCAAATCGACGCGGTTCGGCGTGCCCGGCGAGAAGCTCGTGCAACCCAGTCCAGGACGTCGTCATCGACACCGTCGACCATGCCCGCCCCGCCCGCGACCACGAGAGTGTCATGACGCGGCGGCGGCTCTGGGAGTGGGGCGACGCCCAGCGGCACCCCCGTGTCCGTTCGCACGATGCCCCCGTCGCTCGGGCCGACCAATTGGACCTCGTAGGCGCCAGGCACCTCGATCGAGGCACCGTAAAACACCTCGAGCGGACCGAACACGTTCAACGAGTGGCACCCGTCGACCGCAAGCACAAGCACCTGGCGAGTCCCTGACATGCGTCCATCTTCCCGACGTTCCCGTCTGGCAGCAAGGACCAATACCCCACCCTTTCGGCCACCCTGGCCGTTTGGGGCCGCGTGCGCCTGACCTGATCCTGTCCGTACGGCAGCGCCGTGGGCCGCTGGTAGCGTGGGCTCGATGCACGTTCTCGGCGGCGCGGGTGCGCACACTGCAGCGCTTGGCGACCACTGGGTTGAACACCTGCGCGTCGACGATCTCAGTTGCGGGACGTATTCGCTTCCGGCGGGCGGGACCGACCCGCAGGAGCCGCACACCGAGGATGAGATCTACATCTGCACGACCGGCCGAGCGACACTCAGGACGCCGGACGCGAGCGTCGAGATGACGCCGGGGCACGGTGGCGTTCGTGCCCGCTGGGGAGGAGCATCGGTTCATCGAGATCGCCGAGGGCTTCACGGCGGTCGTCGTGTTCGCGCCGGCCGAAGGCTCACGCGCGAGCTGACGGCTCGTCTCATATCTCCCGTCGGATGATCACGAGCCAGGTCTCACAAGCAGACTTCCTTTCCGGCGCCGCATAGACTGTAGGTGTGCCTCCAGTGGTTTGGGTAGCGAACGCGACGGAGGCACCGTCGGTCGCAGAGCTTCTGATCGAGTTCCGCAACTGGTACGGACGCGACTGGCCGACGGACGCATCCTTTCACGCGTCCGTCGACACCATCATCGTTCGCGGCGATTCCGAATTTCTGCTGGGCGCGCCATCACCGGGCGCGCGACCCGTGGCCGTTTGTCAGCTTCGATTTCGTCACTCAGTGTGGACCAGCGCCGATGACTGTTGGCTGGAGGATCTGTTCGTCAGCGCAGACGCGCGTGGCACCGGAGTTGGCGCCGCCCTCCTCGACCTCGCCGTCGAACGTGCTCGCCTCCGTGGTTGCCTGCGGATCGAACTCGACGCCAGTGAGGAAAACGAGCCGGCCCTGCGTCTCTATCACGCTCGTGGGTTCAGTGAGCACAGCAAGACGGCTGCGCCCTATCGCGAGCTTCTGCTTGGTCTGTCGCTGAGCAACGACCTCTAGGACGAGCCTCGCCGAGCGTGCCACTCCTGCCGTGTGATCTGCCACTCGCACGAGATGCCGGACTCGCCGGGCGCCTGGATTTCGTCGCGCCGTTCCTGGACAAGACGCAAACCGAGCTTCTGGGGCACCCCCGCGCTGGCTTGGTTGGCTTGGTCGTGATGAATCTCGACCCGCGCGATCGTCGGGTCAGAGAACGCGGCGTCAGTGAGCAGCCCAGCAGCGGTGGTCGCGATCCCCTGGCGCAGAAACCGTCGCGCCGTCCAGTACCCGATCTCAAGACCGCCAGGACCAATCCGACGATGCAGGCCGCAGCCACCGGCGACGGCGCCGGCGACGAACACCCCCATCACGACGTCGCCACCGGCGAGCCATTCTTGGCGCCAGCGATCGATGAGTGCCTGGCGCTCGGTGACCGACAGTGGCTCGTGCGCGATCCATGGCATCCACGGACGCAGGTGCTCGATGCTGTCAGTGACAGCCTCGCCGAGTCCGGCCGCGTCGTGGCGCCTCCAGAGGCGCAGGGTCATGGCGTCTGGTCCGACGATGTACTCCGGCAGCCTGCCGCTCATAGCTGCCCGCACCCTAGCCAACTGGGTCTGTCGCACTCACGGATCTCTCGTGCTGGTCGATGGGAGGGTCCGTCGCGATGACACAAGGCTCGTGTGGCGGGGGGACGGTGACCGTCAGTGTCGCGAGCTCGACAGGTCAGGATCAGGCCTGGTCGTTCCCGATCGTCGGAGTCGAGAGCAGCTCGTCCAGCGCAAACGCTGGAGGGGGAACGTCGCGAAGGCTGCGCCTCGGTTCCTGACGCCGGGGCCCTGGCCAGCGATCACGCGGGGGCGACGGCGCCCAGCTCCTGGTCGTGGTCGGCCATCCGCACCGTGATCATGTGCGTGCGGGTCTTGGTACCCGCCGCGTAGAACCCGACCCCGATCAGGATGAACAGCACGAGCGGGATGAGCTGCGACAGCTCGAACTGCAGTCGCTGGCCGCCGAACCCGATCGAGGCCAGCGCCGTGCCCGGATCGGAGGTACCGAAGCCTGGCCACAGCAGTGCGATGGTCGCCAGTAGCGCCCAACCGGTGGTGACCACGCTGAATGCCACCGCCACCCAGCGCCCGCCCGGAACCCGATAGGGGCGGGGCACGTCGGGCATCGTGTAGCGCAGGATCCCGAGCGCGGGGAAGATCAGCAGGTAGGAGATCGTCGTCGTTGAGATCGACAAGTCGAGCACCGCCGAGAAATACTTCTCGGCGCTGCCCGAGGTCAGGATGAACGCCAGCGCCATGATGATCGTCGACATCACGCCCGAGCAGAAGTTCATCGCGACCGGGGTGCCGAACCGCTCGGAGATCACCCCGAGCCGGCGGGGTCCGCAGCCGTCGTAGCAGGCGACCGCCTGGGCGCGGTCGGCTCCCATGATCCAGGTCATGCCGCTGGTCAGCAGCGCGAGGATGAAGCCGGCGGCGGCGATGTCACCGAGGACGGTGCCAACTCCGGTCAAGGTGGCGGTCCCGTTCGCAGCGACGTGGCCACCGTAGACGGTGAAGACCGTCTTCATCGCATCGATGAAGCCGCCGAGGTTGGTCACCTGGCCGGTCGGCAGCACCAGCAGGATCGCGAGCACCGGGCCCCCGTAGCACAGCACCGAGGTGATCGCCGCGCGGAACACAGTGAATGGCACGTCGCGCTGGGGATTCTTGAGCTCCTCGCCGGCGGTCGACGGCAGCTCGAAGCCGACGTAGTTGAAGAACAGCACGGGCACTGCGGCGATGAACACCGCGTAGGTCGGCTTGAAGCTGCCGGCTCCGAACCCGTGGACACCGTGCTTGGTCGCATAGATGATCACGGTCAGGACGAAGAACGACAGCAGGGCGATGCGGATGAACGCGCCGATCGTCGGCAACCACTTGCCCTTGTCCAGGGACATGATCGCCGAGCAGACCGCGGTCCAGATGAACAGCAGCGCGAAGATCCACTTGCCGACGCTGCCCACGTTGAAGAAGAACTGGTTGAACGCCGTCAACGCGGTGATGGTCAGCGAGCCGCCGAGCCACAGCGGGTTCGAGATCCAGTACAGGACCGAGTTGACCGCGGCGACAAAGCGCCCGAGTGCCAGCCGGGTCCAGACATAGGGGCCGCCCTCGGCGGGGTAAGCCGTCCCGAGTTCGGCGGTGAGCAGCGCATAGGGCGCGAAGAACACCAGCCCGAGGAAGATCAGCCAGGTGAATCCCTGCGCGCCGTCGGATGCGACCGACCCGATGGTGTCGAGTCCGACGAGCGTGCAGATGAGGAAGAAGAACACATCGAATCTCCCGAAGTGACGCCGGAGCTTTGCGGACTCCTCGGCCGCGGCCTCGGGAACGACGTCGAGCACATCTGAGGTGCTGGTCATCTCGGCGATCCTCTCCTCACGTCTCAGCATTCAGACAAAGCGGATCCCGGGCATTTACCAGGACACTCCGTCGCCGTCAAGCGCGGAGGGCAAGCGTCAGGTCGCCGACGTTGGGAGAGCAGACCGCAGTCCTAGCTGTCGGGCCGGGTCAAGCAGGTGGGGAAGAAGGCGTCGCCGTCCCCGACAACTCGCGCCGCACGGTGTCGCGGCAGATCTCGAGCATCCCTGCGCGGTCGACATGTGGTGAGCCGAGCACGACCTGGATCGTCAGGCCGTCGATGAGCGCGGAGTACCTCAGGACAAAGGCCGGGACGTCCTCGCATGCGAACTCCGCGCGTGCGATGCCGTAATGGACCAGATCGCTGAGTAGGCCCGTCCAATCATCTTCGAGCTGCTGGAGCTGCCGCGCCACCTCGGGGTTGCGCGGGGCGAGTTCCCAGGCGTCCATCCAGAGCAGCAGCCGGTAGTCGCCTGGCCCGGTCGGAGCGGCGGCCTGGAGCAGATACTCGAGACGTTCGGCGGCGCTGGGCAGTCGTTCGATGGCGGCGAGGAAGTCGTCGCGCAGCTCATGCTCCACCGCGCGGAGCGCCTCGATGAACAGTTCGGCCTTGCTGTTGAAGTAGTAGAGAACCTGGCTCGGGCTGATCCCGGCTCGACGTCCGATGTCGACCAGTCGGCTCTGCGAGACGCCCTGCTCTGACATGACCGCTATCGCGGCGTCGATGAGCGCCCTGCGTCGCTCCTCGGCCTGGGCGTTCGTGATCACCATCGGTTCGGCTCCGAGCGTACACCGCTTGACGCGAGCGTCGACGGACACTATGGTCGGCCCGAATCAGATTCTGAATGCCATTCGGAAGGAGAGTCAGAATGACAGTTGAGACCATCGCGGAGACTCCGCGCGCCGCAGGCCTGCTCGCTCCAGCACGGACCGGGGCGCACGATCGGACGCTTGTCGCGTGGCCGACGACGAGCACCGTGTGGGGACCGCATCGGGAACGCGCTGTGGCGGAGTACGAGGCGCTGATCCGGGCGATCGCCAGGTTCGAACCGGTGACGGTGATCGCCGACCCCGACCAGGCCGACGAGGCCCACGCCCGGTGCGAGATTGAGGACGTCAGCGTCCTCGAGCTGCCGATCGATGACTCCTGGGTGCGTGACAGCGGCCCTATCTACCTCGTCGATCGTCAGGGCGGCGTTGCGCTCGTGCAGTTCCGCTTCAACGCCTGGGGTGAGAAGTACTCCCCGTACGACCGTGATGCCGACCTTCCGCGGCAGTTGGCTCTGGCGGGCGACGTCCGGCGCTACGCCTCACCGCTGGTGATGGAGGGCGGCGGGTTCAATGTCGACGGGGAGGGAACGCTCATCACCACCGAGAGCGTCGTCCTGAACGCGAATCGCAATCCCGGCTGGACGCGTGAAGAGTGTGAGGACGCGCTCCGCCAGGCGACCGGGGCCGAGAAGATCCTCTGGCTCGAGCACGGCCTGGCTGAGGACCGCGACACCGATGGGCACTCCGACAACGTGGTGCAGTTCGCCGGTCCCGGGCGGGTGGTCGTGCAGGTCGCACCCGATCGCTCCAACCCCAACTGGACGCCGCTGCGCGAGAATCTCGAGCGTCTGCGCGGAGCGACCGACGCCCAGGGCCGGCGGCTGGAGATCATCGAGATCCCACAGCTCCCCTACACCCAGGAGATCGACGGCACGCGCTACGCCGTGCCTTACGTCAACTTCTACCCCGTCAACGGCGCGATCGTCGTGCCCCGGCTCGATGCACCCGGGGAATCCGAGGCCTACCGCGCTCTCGCCGCCGTCTTCCCCGAGCGTGAGATCGTCGGGGTCCCGAGCGACATGCTCGCCTACGGGGGTGGCGGCGTGGGGTGCGTCACCCAGCATGTTCCGGCCGGCGTGCCGCTCGCACCCCAGGGGGTCTGACATGACGGCGCTCGACTCCTCGCGGCCGGCCACCGCCGACGAACGGGATCCGGCGTCCTCGCCGCCCGCCGGGGCGGGGCTGAAGGCCGATTCGCTCGGCTACGTCTCCAACCTGGTGATCGCGGTCGCGTCCACCGCGCCCGCGTACAGCCTCGCGGCCACGCTTGGTTTCGTGGTC
This sequence comes from Solirubrobacteraceae bacterium, assembly GCA_036501965.1. Lineage (GTDB taxonomy): Bacteria > Actinomycetota > Thermoleophilia > Solirubrobacterales > Solirubrobacteraceae > Palsa-465. The sequence goes on along the minus strand of DASXZK010000049.1, from coordinate 22,785 downwards.
GCGGTGGCCGGCGTCGGGGTGCACGCGCCTGCCGTGCTGATCGTCGCCTTCGTCCCGATCCTGTTCGTCTCGCTCGCCTACCGGTACTTCAACATCGCCGACCCGGATGCCGGGACTGCGTTTGCGTGGGTGACCCGCACCTTCGGTCCGCAACTCGGTTGGATCAACGGGTGGGCGATGTTCCTGGCCGGGATCATCGTCATGGCCTCGCTCGCCGAGGTCGCGAGCAGTTACACCTTCACGCTGCTCGGTCTGAACTCACTCGCCCATTCGAACCTCGCGCTGATCCTCGGCTGCCTGGTGTGGATCGGGCTGATGACGTGGATCTGCTATCGCGGAATCGAGGTCTCGGCCCGCGTGCAACTCGGCCTGCTCGCCTTCGAGATCGTGATGCTCGCCGTGTTCACCGTCGTTGCGCTGCTCAAGGTCTACGCGTCGCACCCGACCCATTCGATCCGCGTGCGAGCCGAATGGTTCAACCCCTTCGACCTCAGCTTCAAAGCGCTCTCCGCCGGCGTGCTGCTCGGCGTGTTCATCTACTGGGGGTGGGACGCGGGCGTCGCGGTCAACGAGGAATCCCGCGACCGCCACCACGCACCCGGCCGCGCAGCGGTGCTCTCGACGGTCATCCTGCTGCTCACCTACGTCTCAGTGAGCGTCGCCGCCCAGGCGTTCCACGGTCCCGGCTTCCTCTCTGGGAATTCATCGGATGTGCTCAATGCCCTGGGCGGCAGCGTGTTCGGCTCCCCTCTGGACAAGCTCTTGACGCTCGCCGTCCTGACATCCGCGGCCGCATCCACCCAGACCGCCGTGCTGGAAACCTCCCGCACGACCTTCTCGATGGCTCGCTGGAAGGCCCTGCCATCCGCATTCGGCCAGATTCACCCGAGATTCCTCACGCCGCGGTTCGGAACCTTGTTCATGGGTGCCCTGTCGATGATCTGGACGGTGGCGCTGCTCGCCTTCAACCCTGACCAGTCCGTGCTTGGCGACACCATCTCCGCCCTCGGCTTCGCAGTGGTCTTCTACTACGGGCTCACGGGCCTCGCGTGCGCCGTCTACTTCAGGCGCGACCTGCTCAAGAGTCCCCGCAACCTCCTACTCGCTGGGATCGTGCCACTCACCGGCGGCGCCATGATGGCCTTCGTCGGCGTCAAGGCCTACTCCTACTACGACACCGCCGGCAACAACTACTCCACGCCACTCGGAGGAATCCAGACGCCGATCCTCGTCGGCGTCGGCGGCCTGATCCTCGGCGTCGTCCTGATGCTCGCCTGCTGGCCGTTCCTCCCGGACTACTTCCGTCGGAGGCCAGAGCACGCCAACCCGGAGGTGCTCGCGCATGCCTCCGCGGCCGGCTCGGCTTCGGACCCAGGCGGCCTCGCTCGATGACGGGCGGCCGCCGGCCCTCTGTTTGGCAATTGGATCGTGGCGGCGCGTCAGTCCTTGCCGCCGGCGAACGTCGGTTAGCCGAAACTGAACGCGTACGCCTCCGCTCCGGGCTCGGCAAGGGTGATCCGAACGATTCGGTCGTGGATCGCGCCGGCTTGAGGGACGAGTTCCGACGTGACCGACTTTCACTCGACACAGGAGCAGCGGCGCGCTGACCAGCGTCTGAAGAGATTTCAGTGCGGTTTAGGGCACTTGCCGCTCCCCGTGGGCGGGACAGGCCTCGGTTCGGTTACCGGGTGGCGCCTATCGGAGGCTGGGTGCGCTGCGGAGAACCTGCCGGATCTTCGGGGCGATCACGAAGGTGTTCAAAAGGAGGTCGCCGAGCAGTCCTGCTGGAGTGACCTTGATGTCGGTCTGGTCCGGTCGGCGGGTGATCTTGACCTGGGCTCTGATCATCGGGCTGGCCGAGACGAGAATGAGCTCGGGCCGGTCGGGTTGTGGTTTGCCGAGCAGCGGCGAGCGGGGCATCCGCATCCCAGGCTGCACCTCGTAGCGAGGGTCCAGGCCGGCCCGCAACGCCTCGGTGACGTCGTCGGTGGTGATGCCTCTGGGGACTGTGATGGTGGACATACGACTCCTTTGTCTGGCTGTGTTCGGTTGTGGCTGGCAGTCATCACTCCCATCGGAACAGTCGCCACGCCGCGGCCCCGAAGATCAGCGCGTAGGCGCCCATCACCAAGAGTGGTCTGGCCGGCGGGAACGCGCCCAGAATCGCGTTCTGGCAAGCCTGCACGGCGGCGCCGAGCGGGGTGTAGTCGCTGATGTGCTGCAGCACGCTTGACATCTGCTGGCGGGGGATCCATAGCCCGGCGAAGAACACCAGCGGCAGAAAGGCAGCGGCGCTGATCACCTGCAGGCCGCTGACGTGGGCGACCGCGGCGATTGCCAGGCCGATCGCAAACAGCGCTGAGATGCAAAGCACCAGTGTCAGCGCCAGCGCCCCGGGGTTCCGCGGGATGACGAGACCGAACGCCACGTGGCCGAGCAAGAAGACGACGATCAACCCGACCAAGGCCAGGCCGAGGTTGATCACGACCGGGGCAGCGAGCACCCAGGATCGCGGCGCCGGCGTGGTTGCCAGGCGCCTGAGGGTCCCCTCCTGACGGTAAGTGGCCAATGGGCCGGGGAGGCTCACGAGCGCTAAGGCCGCGATCACGAGCGTGGCCAGAACGGGCACTTCGACGTCGAACCGCGTCAGGCCCCCCAGAGCCAGGCGATGCAGTTGCGCATGCGGCAGCTCACCGAAGACGACGAGCATCACCACCGGGAACGCAATGCCGACAACCAGGCCTCGTGGATTGCGCCACGCCAGCCTGGCCTCGCAGGCGACCAGCTGCGCGAACGCCTGGGGCGGGGGCGGGGCAGCGGGCCGGCTCACCTCGGTACCACCGCTACATCTCGGCCGGTGAGGGCCACGAACGCGTCCTCAAGAGTTGAGGAGTCGAGCTCGACGTCGTAGGCCCTGATGCCGGCCGCCGCGAGCGTGAGGATCACCGCGTTGACGAGGTCCCCGGTTCCGACAACAACAACGCGGGCGCCGTCGTGTACGACCGAGCTCACATCGGGAAGGTCGCTCAGCAGCCGCTCATCGAACGAGCCTGAGGGGACGAAGCGGACGAGCTTTCCACCCTTGGCGCGGGCGGTGAGGTGGGCAGGGGTGTCGAGCGCGACGACCCGGCCGCGATCGAGCATCGCGACCCGATCGCACAGCCGCTGGGCCTCCTCCATGAAGTGGGTGACCAGCAGGATCGTGACCCCACTGTCGCGGACGCCCTCGATCATCTCCCACGTATCGCGGCGCGCCCGCGGATCCAGACCGGTCGTCATCTCGTCGAGCACCGCGACCTGAGGTCCACCGATCAGCGCCAGCACGATCGACAGCCGCTGCTTCTGCCCTCCCGACAGCGAGCGGTAATACGTGCGGCGCTTCTCGGCAAGCCCGAGCGCCTGCACCAGGTCGCCGACATCGGCCGGCTCTCGGTAGAAGGAGCGGTACAAGTCGATGATCTCCGACACCCGCAGCTTGGCCGGCAGGGCGCTGGACTGCAGTTGCGCGCCCACAACGGTGTGCAGGCTCGTGCGGTCGCTGGCCGGGTCATAACCCATCACGCGTACGCGGCCGCCGTCGGGGCAACGCAGCCCGATCACGCACTCCACCGTGGTCGTCTTCCCCGCCCCATTGGGGCCGAGGATCCCGAAGATCTCGCCCTCGGCCACCGACAGCGAGACGTCGTCCACTGCCACCGTCGCGCCGTAGGACTTGCGCAGATGAGACACCTCGACCGCCGCGCTGCGCGACCCCCGAGTGCTGGTCCGCATCAGGCTCGCCTCCCTGCCCGGGTCGTCTCGCTCCGGGTGGCCACATCGAACAGACCCGTCAGTTCCCGGCGGTAAACGTCGATATCCAAGTCGGGCTTGGCCGCCAGTCGGCGGGGGATCGCGTCGATCGCCGCCCGGATCGTCTCCGCCATCACCCGCGAGTCGAAGTCCTCGCGGAACTCACCGCTGGCCTGAAAGCTGCCCAGCAACTGGGCCAGCGCGGCCGTCCCCGACTCGAGCGAGTAGGCGTCGATTGTCCGATTGCCGGCCGGGTCACGCGCCCCCCGGGCGATCTCTGCGACCGCGATCAAATGACTTCTGTACTCGCCCATAAAGCCGATGTTCGAGTCGATGTACGCGCAGAGCTTCCCCCTCCCGCCTGACGCGGCCTCGATCCGCGGGACGATGTAATCGCGCGCCTTCGACAGCACCTCAACCACGACGGCCTTGACCAACTCCTCCTTACTGTCGAAGTGGTAGACGATCACCCCCTTGCTGATTCCCACCCGCTGCGCGATCCGAGCAAGCGACGCCTGCCCATAGCCCACCTCGGCGATCGTGTCGATCGCCGCCGCCACGATCTGCGCCCTCCGAGCGGCACCGGTGAAGGTCGGCTGCTTCTGACGACCGGGTCCAGCTGCTGACCGCATGGTCAGATCGTACACCACCGGGTCAGTACCTGCCAACTCGGCGGCCATCATCCGCCCCAGCACACACGCGAGAGGCCAGATTCCTCCGCTCCGCGTCGACTGCTCTGGTCCGATCGCCGTCATGCGCTCGGGTAGCCGGACCGGGTTCCACGGAGAGTGTGATCTCGCCAAGCGCACCCCGCGATCGATCAGCTCCTGCGGATACTTCTCGGACGTGGCATCACTGAGGGTCTCCTGTCGCGAGGACAGATCGTCCTCGATTCAGAGCCTCGATGGAACCGGTCTGGCTCAGTTGTGCTGGCGGTGTGGGTGAGCGTGTCAGGTTCTCAGTGGGCCAGGTTGACGTGGGTGCGGTGGTGCTCGTCATGGTCGATGAGGTCGACGAGTCCGAGGGCGTAGTCCGGAGCGGAGATCGCGCCACCGTCCTCGGGTGCGAGGGCGATGTCATCCCCGAGTCGGTATTCACCGCGGCGCTCCCCGGGCGCGAAGGAGCCGAACATCCGTGGCGGGCTGACGAACACCCAGTCGAGCGTCTGCGGGGCGGTGGGGAGGTCCTCGATGATGAGCGCCGCTCCGGCGAGCACCTCGTCCTGGACCTCGGCGGGGACATGGCTGAGGTCCTCCACGAATCGCGGAGCCCCGACTGCCGGGCGCAACGAGGAGAAGCCACCGACGACGAACAGCCGAGCCTTCTCAGCGTCGGCGAGATGGGCGATCGTGCGATTCACGTCACGGAAGGGCCCGGCCAGTGGCCCGCGGGGCGCGAGCGCGGCCACCACGACGTCGGCGCCCGAGATAACCGATGCGAGCGTGGTCTCATCGGTGGCGTCGCCCTGGATGTAGTCGACGCCTTCGATGCGGTCGGCGGGCAGGGACCGGCTGAGCGCCGTGACCTCGTGGCCGCGGGCGGCGGCCTCGGCCACGATGGCCGATCCGGCGTAGCCGGTACCGCCGATGACGACGATGCGAGACATGGATGCCTTTCGTTGCTTTGCGGTTCCGCGGCCCGGAGTCGAGCCGGGATTGGTAACCATAGGAGAGTAGGCGTCGGATGGGAAGTAGGCACCGTGCGGTAACCTGCTGGCCGTGCCGTGCGGCGACCCCTACGACGCCAACTGTCCGACCCGCCAGATTCTTGATCGCATCGGCGACCGGTGGACGGTGTTGATCATCGGCGTCCTGGGTGACGGGGACGCGCGTTTCTCAGAGTTGCGGCGCAGCATCGAGGGCATCTCACAGAAGATGCTGACCCAGACCCTCCGGGGACTTGAACGCGATGGCCTCGTCAGCCGCACGGTCTACCCCGAGGTGCCGGTGCGCGTTGAATATGCGCTCACCCACGCCGGGCGGACCCTGCTGGAACCACTCAGCGCGCTCCGCGAGTGGGCAATCGAGCATCTCGGCGACATATCGGCCTCGCAGACCGCGTACGACCGCATGAAATGACGGTGCGAGACTCCGCCGGCCATCCACTCCGTCGGTCTGCGGGAGTGATGCGGCCGGATCGGTGGGTGGCCGGTCCGGCCGCGATGTTCTACCGGCGGCGGGACGCGGGGGTCAACGCCGTCGTGCTGACCTCCCACATGTTGTCGGTGACCTGGATCGTGACGCCTGGAGGGACGATTTCGTCAATCCGATCCAGCACGTCAATTGGCAGGTCGATCCCGTCGGCCGCGAGGTAGTCGTCGAGGTGCTCCATGGTCCGCGGCCCGATGATCGTCGATGTGATGGCCGGGTGGCGGACGGCGAATGCGGTCGCCATCTGGATGAGCGTCAGTCCGGTGTCGTCGGCGAGTGCACCGAGCGCGTCTGCGGCGTCGAGCTTTGCTGCGTTTGCGGGGTTGGTGGCGTCAAACCGACCGGGCCAGCGCTGAGAGCGAGCCGGGGAGCCCGGCCCACTGACCTCCTGACCCTTACGGTATTTGCCTGAGAGCCAGCCGCTGGCGAGCGGGCTGTAGGCCAGGACGCCCATGCCGTAGCGCTGGCAGGTCGGCAACAGGTCGTACTCAATCGCCCGTGTCAGGATCGAGTAGGGGGGCTGTTCAGTGCGGAATCGTTCGTGACCTCGACGATCGGCGATCCACTGGGCCTCGACGATCTGGGAGGCGGGGACCTTCGACGCACCGAAGGATCGGATCTTGCCTGCGCGCACGAGGTCGGTCATGGCGCCGAGTGTCTCGTCGATGTCGGTGTTTGGATCGGGAACTCCGACCTGGTAGAGGTCGATGTAATCGGTCTGCAGGCGGCGCAGGGACCCCTCCACTGCTTCAACGATCCACCGCCGCCCGGCGCCGCGATGGTTCGGGTCCGCGTCCATCGGGAGGCCGAATTTCACGGCAAGCACCACGCTTTCGCGGCGTGCCCCGGCCAGCGCCTTGCCCAAGATCTCCTCCGATTCGCCGGCGGAGTAGCCGTCGGCTGTGTCGATGAAGTTGATCCCGGCATCCAGGGCCTTGTGGATGATCTGGACCGCGGCGTCGTGGTCGGAGTTGCCAAAGGCGCCGAACATCATCGCGCCGAGGCACATCTGGCTGACGTTGACGCCGGTGCGTCCCACGGGTCGGTATTCCATTGACGGGCTCCTTTGCCGCGCGAGCGCATCGCGACGGTCGGGTAGGATGAAATGGATAGCTTGTCCACATAACCTTAGCGGATAGCCTGTCCACTTAGAGACTTGATGCCAGAAGGACAACCGAGATCACCGGCTCGACGTGCCGACGCCGAGCGCAACCGCAAGAAGATCCTGGCCGCTGCCCGGTCGGCGTTCGCGGATCCGGACGCGGAGATCTCGATGGCCGAGATCGCACGACGCGCTGACGTCGGTATGGCAACTCTCTACCGCAACTTCCCTGGACGACAGGAGCTACTTGAAGCGCTCTACACCGACGAGGTCGACCTCATATGCGCGTCGGCTGAAGCGGTCAGCGGCAAGCTGCCCGAAGCGGCGCTGCTGCTCTGGCTGGGCGATGTCTTTGCGTTCTTCCAGAGCAAACGACAGGTCGGCACCGAACTGCTCAAGCACTCAGAGACCGGCAACCCGTTCTTTAGTGACAACCGACAACGCGTCCTCACAGCCGGCCAACCACTCCTGGCCTCCGCTCAACGTGCCCACGCGGTCCGCGACGATCTCAACCTTGAACAAGTCCTCGACATGATCTCCGCGATCGCCAAGATTGACGGCGACCCCGGTTACGTCGGGCCGATCCTGCAGAGCGCGCTCGATGGCCTTCACCCTCCGACAGACCTCAAGCCCGCATAGGACCACGGGTTGGCTTGGCACCGTCTGCCAGGTCCGCGACCGGGCCAACGCTCGCGGCGGTCAGACAGTGAGGCCGAGAATGCCGCTCCCCACCGATCTCGCCTCGCGCGGGTGCGTTTGGGAGCCGCGGCGGATCGAGATGAACGCACGAGGTATTTGACAAGCGATTCGGCGCGCTATACGTTCACAGACTGAAGGTGGATGTTAATTAAGGGCAGATGTGCCTCGGGGGCTCCGGACCGGGAGCTGTGGCACGAAGCGACGGCACATCGTCGTCGGCACGGGGTCGGTTTGACACCCACGTCCGGAGCGATCCGGACTGCGGGTCGGCGATCTCGCACGCCGCGACGGCGGTCGCGTCGCGGCGTGTGACCGCGCGCCTGGTCGGGCGTTGCCGTCGCACCTCGCCGGGACCCAATACACAGAGGAGGTTGTCCATGCGACAACTGACCATGAGGCGGCGCGGCGACGCAACGGCCACGCACCGCCAATGATGCACGTCGGAGGCGCCGGCTGCGGCTTCCCACGTCGGGCGCGGCGCTGACCGTATCGATCGTGGCGCTCGTGGTCGCGATGGGCGGCTCGGCCTACGCCGGCGTGACACTGGCCAAGAACAGCGTCAGCAGCAAGCAGCTTCGGAAAGGCGCGGTCACGAACGGCAAGATCGCCAAGGGCGCGGTCACGAACGGCAAGATCCGCAACGGGGCGGTCACGAACGGCAAGATCGCGAAGGGCGCAATCAGCGCCGGCAAGCTTAAGACCGGGCTGACCGTGCCGAAAGCGTTGCACGCGAACACCGCCGACTCGGCGACCAGCGCCACCACAGCGACCAACGCGACCAACGCCACGAACGCGACCAACGCGACCACCGCCGCGAACGCGACCAACGCGACCACCGCCGCGAACGGCATTGTTTCGATCGGTGACTGGACTGGGGGCATCTCCACGATCCCGGTCAACTCCGGATTCGTGTTCGCGGGGCCATTCACGACGCTGACGACCACCGCCACGCAGTCGATCGTCGCCTCCAGCGAAGCGGCGATGGCAACCCCGGCGGCGACCACGACGAGCGCCGAAGTCTCGATCTGCAAGCAGCCGACGACGGGGACGCCGACCGTCTCGCTGCTGAACACCAAGGTCGGCGGGGCGTTCTCGATCGTGGTGGTCGGACCCGGAACGACGCGTATCTCCTACCCGGCCGACGCGACGGGCGTGCCCGGCGCCGGCACCTGGAACATCGGGGAGTGCGTCGACAACACCGGCGCCACCAATGCGATCAACAACAACGACTTCGCGATGGGCTACGCGTACGTCGTGAACAACGCCGTGGTGACGGGCGCCGTCCCCGGGCCCCCCGCTCCGGTGCACTGATCCGGCCCGACTGACGACCCGCATGCCGGTCGGCGCCCGGCGGTCGCTTGGCGGCGGCCGGGCGCGCCGGCGTGGGCGGAGCGCCCGGGTACGCCTTGAATAGCGGCGATTGGGACCCTTGAGGGTTGGGCCGGCGGGGCGGCTGCCGGGACCGGGTGTGCGGCGGATCTCCGTGGAGCGAGCCGCAGGCGAGCGGAGTCGAGACGCCGCCGCGGATCGAGTTCGATGGCGATACGTTTTGCATCGGTATGGCCTACGACCAAGACCTCGCGCATCGAATCCGCGAGCAGCTCGCCGACGAGCACGGAGTGACCGAGAAGGCGATGTTCGGAGGCCTCGCGTTCTTGCTGCGCGGCAACATGGCAGTCGGTATCTCCAGCAGCGGCGAGCTGATGGTGCGCGTCGGCCCGGAGGCGAGCGACGACGCTCTCGCGCGCCCGCACACGCGGCTCTTTGACATGACCGGCAGGCCGATGAAAGGCTGGATCCTCCTCGCGCCACAGGGCATCAAGACAAGGCGCCAGCTCGGCGCCTGGATCGCCCGTGGGGTCGCGTTCGCCGGCGCGCTTCCACCCAAGGGGTGAGGCGGCGTCTCCGTCGACGTCCTCTCGCAGAGCTCGTGCCCGGCGAGCGATTCGTCATGCAGACAGCCCAAGGCCCGTTTGCGATGGAGACCGTGTGGTGATGGCGCGTGTCGATGCGGCCGGGCTCTGGTAACTCTCGAGCAGGGGCAGGAACAGCTCGTCGATGATCGAGTGGATGCGTTTCGGCCGGAGCGGATTGAGGTTCATCAGCAGGTCGTGGCGAACCAGGTCGAAGGGCATCGCGAGGACGGCGGGTGGGACGTGGTCGAGGGTGATCTCACCGCGATCGTGGGCGCGTTGGTAGATGATCTGATCGTTGCGTATTCGCTGGTCGTGGAGGAGCTTGTCGCGTGCCTGGGCGGGGGTCAGGCCGGTATCGGCTAACAGTCCGGAGAAGCCTGCAGCGGCGAGGACTGCGATGAAGGTGGCGCGAGCGTTGCTGAAGGCGGTCAGTAGGGCGAGCAGGTCGCCGCGCAGGGTGCCGGTGTCGGGGGTCTCGATCGGATGGGCGTGGCCGTAGTGCGCGATCGCGGCGAGCACGAGCTCGTGCTTGTTGGCCCAGCGGCGGTAGAGCACCGCGATCCCGGTCTGGGCGCGTGCGGCGACCGACTCCATTGTCAGGTTGGCGAAGCCGACCTCGACGAGCTCATCCCAGGCGGCATCGAGCAGCGCGGATTGGAGTTGCTGACCGCGACGGCGGTGGCGGACATGCTCCGGGGCGGGTGTGGCCACGTCCTTCAGATTAGAGAGACTTGCATTCCTTAGCAAGCTCCCTTAGCGTACTAAGAGATGGATCCCACTCTTAATTGGATGAGCTGATGCCCGACGGAGGTTCGGGCACAACACCCAAACGAGACCGCCGAACAACAGGCCGGTGCCCGCGTCGATCCAGAAGATCGCGGTGAACGCGGATTGCGCCAGGAAGCCTGCGCTCGTCATCGCCGCCGCGAACCCGAGGTTGCTCACCCAGAACAGTGCGGCGTACGCGCGGGCGCGATCTACTTCTGGGACCAGGTCGGCGACGAGCGCCTGTGTCACTGGCCGGGGTGCCTCCAGGGTCACACCGAGCAGGACAATCAGCACGACGATCAGCGCCGCCACGCGAGCGTACGCCAGCGCCACCATGATGGCGGCTGTTGTGAGCGTGGCACCGAGAAGCGTGACCCGGCGCCCGATGTGATCTGCCAGCGCACCACCGATCAACGGGGCCAACGACCGCGCCGCCGCCGAACCCTGCGAGCATCTCGCCGGCCACAACAATCGAGAACCCCCGGGCGCTGACCAGATAAAGCGTCATGAACGGCACGACCATCGTGCCCGCTCGGTTGATGACGAGCCGGCACACAGGACCCAGAATCCACGCCCAAGGCGCCCCTGTCGCTTGGGCTTGACAGGCCCGGTCGCGATCTGTGGGCGTTGCTTGGCGATCACGGATGAGGGGACTGGTTGCCAGGGCGCATGTTCGGCTCAGACCGCGATCGCGAGTCGTATCGCCATGACAACCACAGCCAGTCTCCCGGCGAATGAGACCATGCGCTGGATTGTTGGTGTGACGTGCCGGCCGGCGTGACCGGCGGCCAGGGACAACGCCAGATGCCACAGTGCGGAAGCAGCACCCGCCCCGGCCACGAACGCGACGCCCTCTGCCACTCCGCTCAGCGAGAGGGACGCGGTGACAGACCCGAAGTAAACGAGCGTCAGCGGATTGATCGCCGTCAGACCGACAAAGCGAAGGTACTGAGCAGACGGGGCGCCGACCGGCCGAGGAACGTCGCCGAGAGTCGCTGCCTGGACGGGCTGATCAAGCGACCGGTGCCGCGTGAGAGACCACAACCCGTGAATGCCCACCAGCGCGAGGACCACCGCGGCGACGGCCTTCACCTCCGCCTGATGGGCGGCTAACCCGGCGCGGGCCGCGCCACCGGCGATCACTGCGCCCGTCGCGTAGGCCATGTCGACACTCGCGACACCGGCACCCGCCGCTGCACCGGCGCGCGGGCCAGCACGGACCGCGGTCTCCAAAAGCAGAGCGCTGACAACGCCGAACTGCGTCGCGATCATCATGCCGACGATCAGGCCAGTCCCTAGCGCCTCGGGTATATCCATACCGCGTGCGTAGCACTCAAAACTGCGAGATCACAAGCCAGCATCGGCTTCTGCTGCGACAATCGCAGTGATGGACGAGATTGACAGCGTTATCCTCAGACTCCTCCGGGAAGACGCTCGACTGCCCTGGCGCGACCTCGGCGCCAAAGTCGGCCTCAGCGCCAACGCGGCGGCCGACCGCGTTCGACGACTGCGCAGAGCAGGCATCATCACCGGCTTCACAGCGCAAATCGATCCAGCCGCCGGAGGCCGCCAGATCGAAGCACTCATCTCGGTGGTGCTGCTGCACGGCACCGACTCAGACACGTTCGCCACCCTGAGCAGCACCCTCGGCCCCGTCAGCGAAGTCCTCCACCTCGCCGGTACACCCGACTACCAGCTGCGTGTCGCCTGCCGCGACACCGCCGAACTCGACAGCCTGCTGCGAACTCTCCGACTCAAACTCGGCGTCGCAGACACCGACACCAAAATCATCCTGCGCTCCGGCCCCCCGCTGACCGGCACATAACGATCCTGTCGCCTGAAGGCGCGCCTCCGCCGGCATGGTGCCGGGGCGATTCCCTTGCCGCCGCGGGTGCGCTCGCCGACTCCGCGGTGAGCGTCATGGCGACGGACGACCGTGCAGGACAGCGTCCCGCTCGGAACAGACGCCGTCCGGGTGGACGGCGATGTGGCAAGGCTCCAGTCGTCCGTCAATGTCGTTTGAAGCCCAAAGACGATGTCCCATCTGAGATCCGAGGCCAGTAGGGGATTTCAGAGCGAAGCAGACCCCCGTCTTGTGGGGGTTCTAGGAGTGCAGCTGATATGGCGGACTCGAACCGGCGACCTCCGAGGTGCGATCCCGGGATGTTGGCCATCGCGCGTCGGAGTCAGTAATGCCCGCACCACGACGACGACCTGGACGGCGCCTCGATGGGTACGCTCGCCCAGCCCACGGAGCGGCCGGCACCCATGGTTGCGCTTTCTGAGTAATTGGGCGCATAAGCCTGGTTTGACGCATTTATGTCGAGTAGCGTGGCGCTGACCGGTGAGAAGGTTTTTAGAAGCCGGGAGTTGAGGCGCACGGTGGTGGGCACCGAGCGAAATAACCGTTGGGGGTAGAGCGCATGCCGCTTACTGATGACGACGCGACCACTGTTGACCAGGCGGGTGCGTTTTGCACCTCCTGCGGGCAACCGACGGGCTTGGGCCGGTTTTGCGGCGCCTGCGGAGCGCCCGTGATGCGGCTGTCGGGTCCGGTTGGCAACTCAACGCTGGCCGGGAACTCGACCGGGCCCGCCACCAGCACACCGCCGAGCGGCCCTCCGGCCGCGGAGTCGTTCGCCCCGCCGGCTGCGGTCACCGGGTCATTTAGCCCGCCGCCCCCGCCGGCTGCGGTCACGGCGTCATTTCCCCCGCCGCCCCCGCCGGCTGCGGACACCGCGTCATTCCCGCCGCCGACCACTCCGGCTGCAGTCAACGCGTCGTTTCCTCCGCCGAGCGCGGCGCAGACCAACGGGACGGTTCCCCTGGCCACGACACAGACCGGCGGGTCGGTTCCGCCGCCCACCTTTACACCGCCGGCGTCAGCGCCTCCAGCGAAGCCTGGGCGGTCCCCGCGCATAGCGTTGATCGCGCTTGGCGTGCTTGGCCTGGTGGCGGTCGCTGTCGCGGTCGTGATTTTGACCACCCGCAGCCACCACGGGACTTCCAACCAGCGCAATCCGGCCGCGGCCGCGTCGGTCTATCGCAGCAAGCTGCAGACAGCGCTGACGCCGTTGGTGTCGGTCAACACGCGGCTGTCGAACTCGCTCGGGGCGATCAGCACCAAGCAGTCCAACGTTGGCTCGGCTGAGAAGTCGGGCGGTGCGGCGCAGACCGCGTTGGCGACCGCGCGGGGCGCGGTGAGCGCGATCACCGTGCCCGGCTCGGAGAAGTCGCTCTCACAGCAGGTCCAGCAGGCGTTTGACAACGAGAATGGCTACCTGACCGCGGTGTCGGCCACGTTGGTGAACCCGCACAGCTCGCAGGCCGGCCAGTTGCAGACGCTTGCGACGTCGCTGCAGAGCTCTCTGGTGCCGCTTGATCCGGTCGCCTCCGGGGCGTCCTCGTCGGTGTCGGGCGCAGGGGCGCTGAGCAGTTGGGCCAACGCGGCGGGCGCCCGGGCAGCCGCGCGCGCCCAGGCAACCAGCCACCACGCTACTGGCAGCGACGGCGGTAGCTCGTCCTCTGGCAGTTCGTCTTCGAGCGGGTCATCGTCGAGCGCGAGTTCGGGCAGCAGCGACAACCCGTACGCCAACGGGGAGTACTGCGGCAACGGGGTCTACGCGGGTCCTGACACCTCGTGCCCGTTCGCTGACAACGTGTACACGGCCTGGCAGAACCAGTCCGCCGTGAACGCCGTGGTCGAGGCCCATTCGCCTGTGACCGGCGAGAACTACGCGATGACATGCCAAGAGCAGGGCGGCGAGATCACCTGCACTGGCGGAATCGGCGCTTCAGTCTCCTGGGCCTGGTGAGCAGCCGAGAAGAAGGACGCCGGCGGCGCATGCGGCAACGCATGCGCCGCCTTCTTGTGATGGTCGTCGTCGTCGATGTGATCGGCGGCGGAGCTCTCGCATTCGCGTTGACCCGACCCGGCTCACAACATCAAAAGCGCCCCCACCGGACGCAGACCACCGCGGTAGTGGCGCACCCGTCCAACCCGCTGACCGAAACGATCGGGTCGGAGACGAGCACCGCAGGGCATGAGGCGGCGTCGACGACGAACGCGACGACCTCCACCACGGCGGCTTCGGCCCCCCCTCGCACGCATCACGTTCGTAGAGTCGTGCACAGGCCGCAGATGGTGGGCTGCAACTTGAACCTTCGCGCGGCCCGCGCGGCGGCGTTCTCAGAGATGAGCGCCGGCTACCGGGTTGGGTTTGCGCTGGTGACCTCCTCTGGTCAGACGCTCGCCTCGGTCAACCAGAACGCACAGAACTACGGCGCGTCGATCACCAAGTCGATGCTGCTGGTCGCCTTCCTCGAGGACCACGCCACCCAGGGACTGGACTCCGAGTCCATCCAGGAGCTGACCGCGATGATCGAGGTCTCAGACAACGAGGCCGCCGACTGGGTCTATGCGCACTTGAGCTCACCTTCCCGGGAAGTGGAGGATGTCGCCTCCGCGGCGGGGATGACCGGGTTTCGCCTAGACCTGTCTGACCCGGTGTATGTGCTCGGGCAGTCCCTGGTGACCGCTCACGGCTTCGCTCAGTTCTTCGCCAACATCCAGAGCATGATGCCGGCGCGCTACCGGAAATTCGGGATGAACCTGCTGGGGCACGTCGAGCAGCGCGTCGGACTCCTCGCCGCAGGTCTGCCCGGCACAGTGTTCTCCAAGGAAGGGTGGAAGCCTGAGGGCTCCGGGCTGCTCGGCGCTCCCTACGTAGTCAACCAGGCCGCGCAGTTCTCCTGCCGCGGGGTCCGGTACGGGATAGCGGTCACCGTCGGGCACGCCGAGGATGAAACGTCCGCCGAAGCGGTCGTGCAGCGGATCGCCAGCTCTCTGATGAACTACTAGCCCCTGGCGACCGACCGGGCTCTACTCTGATGCGCGTGTGGGCAGGCACGATGAGAGGACGCGCGATGGCATGCGCCGCGCCGGCGATCCTGCTCGCCGGTTGCGGCAGCGCTGCCCACACCGTGGCGCAGAAGACGTTCTCGACCACGCGCGCGGCGGCGATCGTCATCAGCTCGACGACGGCCGCCACGGCATCGTCCACGGCGACGACCCCGACGACCACCAGGCGAACGAACACCCGGCGGCACCTCGCGAAGCTGCCGCTGGCCGGTCGGACGGTCGGTATCGACCCCGGGCACAACGGGCGCAACTACACCGACCCCGGCTTTATCGACCATCTCATCTGGAACGGCCGTGAGATGGAGACGTGCAACACCACGGGGACCGAGACCGACGGCGGCTACACCGAGGCGCAGTTCAACTTCAACGTTGCCACCGATCTCTCCGCCGACCTGCGCGCCCAGGGCGCCCGCGTCGTGATGACCCGCCACAACAACCATGGGGTCGGCCCGTGCGTGAACGTCCGCGCGGCGATCATCAACCGCTCCCACGCCAACGTCGCGATCGACATCCACGCCGACGGTGGCCCGCCCGGCGGACGCGGGGTTGCGATCCTGGAGCCGGTCGCCGACGGCCCCAACCACCACATCATCGGCCGGTCCAAGCGGTTCGGCCGCGACGTCCTGCACCAGATGGAGACCGTCGCGCACATGCCTCCCAGCACCTACGACGGGGTCGACGGCGTGGTGTTCCGCGACGACCTCGCTGGCCTGAATCTGACCCGGATCCCCGAGGTCCTGATCGAGTCCGGGAACATGCGCAACGCGACCGACGCCGCGATGCTCACGAGCACCAGCTTCCAGCACCGCGAAGCGCTCGCCTTGGACCGAGCCATCCGCGAGTTCCTCGGTCGCTAGCTGTCAATCCAACCCAGGAATACACCCGGAGCGAAGCCTAACTCCGTCGCATGCTGGTGCGGCGCGCGCGATGGGGAGACGGGAGCGGCTCGGCGCCGGAGAGCTCCAGGACGCGACGCTGGCCGGCGCAGCGCAAAGCGTCCGGCGGCCTCGGCTAGGCCCCGCGCTCCCGGGGCCGCTAGCCGAGGCCGCGCGGGGTGCGCTGCATCCGGAACACTTGGATGCCGGCCGCGTCGCAGTCGATTGAGCCGCGGGGGATGTGGACGGTGGAGGACTGGGTGCTATTGGGTGCGTAGATGCTGGCGGCTTTGACCGCCCGGCAGGAGTGGCCTGGGATGGGGAACTGGGGGTAGCGGATCACGTCGAACACGCGCCGGCCGGGGTTGACTCTCAGCATGCCGGGGTGGCCGCCGCTCGTGTGGTGCGCGACGCCTAGCTTGCGTCGGTGCGCGCCCCACAGGGTGACGGCGGGGAATCCTCCGGTGAGGCAGGCGTGGTGGGTGATGTTGCGGTAGGAGAACCCGATGTAGAGCCTGCCCGCGGCGGCCTGCTCGTAGGCTTCGCTGATGCGGAAGTCGCGGGTCGTGCACGACCGGCTGGCCGCGGAGGCGGACGGGACCCAGGTGGTTGCCCATGCCGCCGCGGTGAGGATGACGCCGATCAGAAACCCGAGCGCGGCCAGCCGCTTCCGGTGGGCGGCCCGCCCCGGGATCACCGTCCCCGAAGCCGGCCCGGCGTCCCCGCCCGGCAGCGTCCCTGCGTGCCGGGTCGCGATCCCCCCAGTAGCGTTCAACTCCATCGCCACATTCTCCCCACCTGAGTTTCGCGGGATCGTAGAGACGGCACGCACGGCGTGCGAGAAGCCTCCTGCGCTTTCGCCCGGGGGTGGACGAAGAGTGATTGCACCCACCCGCTCGTTATCACTGCAAATGCCACTGAACGCTTACATCTTTTCTTCCTTCGCCGTAGACGAAGACGTCGCGCACTCAAGGGAACAAAGCAAGTGCCTGCTTCCCCGTAGTCAGCCGCTCCGGTTCAACCCTCTCGTGTATTGCCGGGGGTTTGTGGGCCGCGTCGGCCTAAGCGCGGACAGGATCGACAGTGGGACGATCTCGCCGGGTGACGCCAGGCACCTGCTGTAGATCGTTACTGAGTGAGCTGGGGGTAGTGGTGCTGCCCCGCGCGTACCCGGGCAGCTGACAGGTAGGCGGCGTAGCTCCACGTGAGATCCGACACGCTCTTCTCGTATCCGGTCGTCGCGTCGAACTGCTCGGACAGCGACAGATGATCGCTGTGGAACAGAACCGCGTTTAGCATGCGGTCGCCGGCCGTACGGAGCGCGTCCGCGGCGTCGGCCGCCGAGGTGGCCGCCGGGTCGCTGATGCCGACCTGGCTCAGAAATGTCGCCGCCTTGGCGTCGGTTGGCACCGGCTTGCCGGCGTTGATCTCGTTTGCGAGCGCGAAGGACAGCTCTGCGAAGTTGCATGTGCACACTGCCCAGGGGTGCCCGGCGGAGTCCGTCAGCGAGTCGCCGTCGTAGCCGTCCTCCACGTAGCGGCCGATCAGAGGGCCGAGGCCGCGCCCCTCGTCGTCGGCGTTGATGCGATATGGCGTCTTCGTCGCGTCCGTCCACTGGTCGTGCACGAGTGCTGCTGTCGCGAGCAGTTGCGGGTCGGTGTAAGGAATGCCGCCCCCATAGAGGCACGCCATGATCGGATCGATGCTCGGGTCGTACTGGGCGGGCGGGTTGCCGTGTCGGTCGATCGGCGGGAGCAGCGATTGGTAGAGGCCGCTCGCGACATCCCAGTGGGATGGCAGCTCCCCGGCGATCCAGTCGCCCGCCGCCTGCGCCGCCCCGGCATCGAGCCCGAACCGGTTGTTCGCGACGATCTCGCGAAAGCAGCGGAGTTGCACCGAGCGCGCAAACATCGACTGGCCGCTCGTGTCCTCCCAGTGATTCCTGGTCGGGAGCTGATAAGCCGGGGGATCGCCAGCGAGCAGGAAGGTGACATCCCGCTCGCAGACGGTCTGGGCGGTCCCCTTTGTGGCGTCGGTCATCTGGTCATAGCTGGGAGACCGACTCGCGCGGTTTGCCGTCGCCGATCGGACGCGCTGTCTCCTCGCAGGCGAGCGGACGATCGCAAAGCAATCCCTGCTCGACTGGATCGGCGTTGCGTTGCGTTGCGTTGCGCTGCGCGGAGCGCGCGATCCGGTGGCACGCCGCGTGCAGCAGCGACCCTGTTGTCGGGGCAGCGCATGGCCCCGCGACCGTGATCGGCACCCCGATGACCGTTGGCGCAGCCGACGCCGCGCTCCTCAACGGCACTCGCCGGCCATGTCGTGGACTACGACGACACGAGCGGCCGGCGGGAGCGGCAGACTGAGGAGGCCACTACGACAGGGAGCCACGCTCGATGGAGAAAGCCGAGTTCGATCTCATCATTCAGACGGTTCGTGAGTTCATCGCTCGTGAGGTCGTCCCCCGCGAGGACGAGATCGAGGAGACCGACGCGATCCCGGAACGGGTGCGCCAGGGAGCCATTGAGCTTGGTCTATTTGGCTACGCGCTGCCCGAGCAGTACGGCGGCTTGGGCTTCTCGATGACCGAGGAGGTGAGGCTCGCCTTTGAGTTGGGGCGCACCGCTGCGGCGTTTCGCTCAATGTTCGGCACCAACAATGGGATCGCCGGCCAGACCATCGCCGGTTACGGTACCGAGGCCCAGAAGGAGCGGTGGCTGCCCGCCCTTGCTGCGGGCGCGGTCGCTTGCTTTGCGCTCACCGAGGCCGAGGCCGGCTCAGATCCGAGCGGACTGCGCACGCGTGCTCGCCGCGAGGGAGAGAGCTACGTGATCAACGGGGTCAAGCGCTACATCACCAATGCCGAGCTCTCGGACCTATTCGTGGTGTTCGCGCGCACTGATCCTGAGGCGATGGGCACGAGGGGGATCTCCGCCTTCCTTGTCGAGAAGGGTGCGCCCGGGCTGTCGCTTGGCCCCCATGACGCGAAGATGGGCCAGCGGGGTGCGTGGACCTCCGAGGTCTACCTCGATGACGTTCGTGTGCCGGCGGAGTCACTCATCGGTGGCGCCGAGGAGACGGGATTCCGCGCCGCGATGCAATCTCTCGCTCGGGGGCGGCTGACGATCGGAGCACACTGCGTCGGTCTGGCCGAGCGGATCATCGACGAGGCGACCTTCCACGCGGCCAACAGCCGGCAGGGCGGGCACCCGATTGGGGACTTTCAGCTCGTCCAGGCGCTGCTCGCCGAATCTCAGACCGAGGCGCGCGCCGGGCGGGCGCTCGCGCTCTTCAGCGCCGAGGCGTTCGATGCCGGCACCGACACCCGCGAAGGTCCGGCCACCACGAAGCTCTTCTGTTCCGAAATGCTCGGCCGAGTCGCCGACCGGGGCGTCCAGATTCTGGGCGGCCTCGGCTACATGCGCACTGTGCCGATCGAGCGCTTCTACCGGGACGCCCGGCTGTATCGGATCTACGAGGGAACCTCCGAGATCCAGAAGCTGATCATCGCCCGCCAGATGCTCGCGCGCGCCAAGACCGCCTGACCGCGGCAACCTCCGGTCCACAGCCCCGGATCGACTGTCGGTACCCTTTGGCTCGCCGTTGTGGGGACGCCGCCACCAGAGGGCAAGGCCTCCCCTACCGCGAAGCCGTGGTCTTTCCCGTGGCTCGCCGGGCTCCGAGCACTCCTCGGCTGAGCGGCGCGAGCGAGTGCCAGACGCGCGATGAGATGGCGTTGACAGTGTCGACCCCGTAGGCCTCGCTTGGGTCATCGCTCGTCATCACCGCGATGAGATACCAGCGCCCATCGCCGCGGATGCGACCGATGCTGTTCACGTGCCAGCCATCTCCAAACGGAAGCCATCCGTTTTTGAGCGCAACGCTCATCCGTGAGGGGACGCCGCCGCTGACCCCCCAGGCCTGCGAGGACGTCACGCTCTCCATCAGACCTAGGGCGAAACGCTGTGCCGCCGAGTCGATCAGAGCGCGCTTGTCGAGTAGCTCGTCAAGGAGTTTGAGCTGGTCGCCGACGGTGGTGGTGGTCAGACCCCAGGCGACGTTCGGAGTCGTCTGGCGCATTCCGACGCGGCGGTCGAAGGCCGCGACACCGGGCGCGCCGCCGTCTTGGTCCCAAAGGGCGGTCGCGTCGTCGTTGTCGCTGTCTTCGATCATCGCCACGGCGGTCGGTAGCTCGGCGCCCGGGATCGGCTTGCCGTGGAGTTGGTAGAGCAGCGTCTCGAGAATGTCGACCTTGATGATGCTCGCGGTGTCCTGCTCAGCGCCACCATTCCGCAGATAGGTCTTGTCGGTCCGCAGATTTTCCACGCCGATCGCGATGTCGCCGATCCTCGAGTGGAGGTAGCCGCGCACGGCCGGCGTGTCGAGCGGGTCCACGAACTTCGGCTCGCTTTTGCGGTGATGAGCCGAGGTCGGCTTGATCCGTGGGCCTCGGCGGGATGACCCGGCCGCCGCGACCGCGGGCGACGACGACAGCCCCGCGGCGCAAATCGCCGCCAAAGTCGCGAGGACGGATGCGACGTGAGGACCGCGTGGCGTGTTCATCCGGTGCCTTATACAGCAGCGGCTCGACCGTCATCAGTGTCGCCGTGTCCGCGCTCATCGAGCCAGATCGCTTGCCAGCGCGCCTGCCCGCAGCCCAGACTCGATCGCGCCGTCGATGAAGCCGGCCCACCCGTCGGCAAAATCGCTACCGGCGAACACGACGCCGGGTTCGGGCGCGCGTAGCGCTGTGTGGTGATGCTCGTACCAGCCGGGTCGGTGGATTGCCCACGTCCCGCGCGCGAACTCGTCGGTAAACCAGTTGTGGTTGGTCACCCCGAGCAGCTTGTAATCGGGCATCAGCACATCGAGCTCGCGCTGCACCGCCCCGAGATCGTCGACATCGAGCAGCTCGGCGTCGGGGCCGAAGCCGATCATCAGCTGAGCCCCGTCGCCGGCGAGCTCCTCGCTGGCGAGATAACCGAACGGGTGACCGGGCGCGATCGCGTTCTGAAGGGCGCGCTCTCCCTGCACCCGCAGCATGAGCTTCACCCCCCGGCTGGATTGCCCGTGGGCGATCGCCCGCTGTTTGGCCTCGGGCAACCCTGGCTCGAATGAGATCGACGGCAGGACGTTGAGCGGCAGCGCCACGACCGCGACCCGCGCATGGACGCCGCCGCCGGCGCGTGTCTGGACCTCGACCCCGGAACCGGTGCGCACGATTGCGGCAACCGGCTCGGAGAGCCGGCACTCGAACGGCGCGGCGCGGGCAATCGAGTTGAGCAGGGCTCCAGTCCCACCGACGATCGTGACCCGTCCCCCGGTCTCCTGAGTGAGTTTGAGGCTGTAGCCGGAGAGCGCGTGCCAGCGCAGCACTGACACCGCTCCCGCCTCGTCGAGCGGCGCACTGGCGAGCGACTCGAGTTCCGCGATGAGCACCGCCCGCTCCTCGTCGGAGAGATCAAGTTGATCAACCCGCTGCGAGATCGTGAGCCGGTCGTAGGGGGCGAGTTTGTCGATCGCGGCAAGCGGGGCATGGGGTTGTGGCAGCGCGGTCCGCACGTCCTCGACGAAGGCGTCCCATCCCCGCTGCGCGATCGCGTCGCGCTCGTCGATCGTGCCGCTGCGTCGCTCCGGCCCGACCCGCCAGTGAGCACGTTCCGCGTCGTCTGACGTGTGGACAGCGAGACCGGCGCGGGTCAGCTCAGAAAACGTGTGCGGCTGATGCCAGTGGACCCAGGCGCCGCCGTACTCGATTCGGAAGTTCTCCCACTCAGAGCTCCAAGTGCGGCCGCCGAGACGATCCCTCGCCTCCAACAGCACGACCGTCTGTCCGCGTAGAGCACACTCGCGGGCTGCCGTCACGCCTGCGAAGCCACCGCCGACAATCGCGACGTCGAATCTGTCACGCCTCGCCCCATCCCCAGGCATACGTCCCACGCTAGCGACAACTGATCACAAGGTCAATTGCGCTGACCGTCGCGAGCAGGGCTCACGCACGGTCTTGCGCATCTGCGACTTGCCTACGCATCCGGTCGGCCGTCCGTGTCGGCCTTGTGAGGTCGGGCGACCCGAGCCACCGGGCCGGAGAGCGACCGCCGCGGTCTTCCCGCGCTGCCCCGTTGCACGGAAACCAGCAGCAGCGGCAGATCCGTCTGGCAGGATGGCGCAGTGGTTGAAATCGTCACCGAGCGCCTGCGCCTGCGCCCATTTCAGGCCGACGACCTCCCGGCGTTCGTTGCGTACCGCAGCGAGCCCGAAGTCGCGCGCTATCAATCCTGGGACATGGCCTACTCGCTGGCTGATGCTGAGCGGTTTCTCGCCTCACAAGCCGGCGTCGAGTTCGGCGCTCGAGGAGAGTGGGTGCAGGTGGCCGTGATCGACCAAGTTAGTGGGACTCTGTGCGGCGATTGCGCTGTACGCGGTTGCGGACCAGCCGACGACCGCCGAGGTCGGCGTCACGCTCGCGGCGGATCGTCAAGGCTTCGGATTCGCAACTGAGGCGCTTGCGGCCGTGATCACGAAGCTGTTCGATGAGGACGGGCTTCATCGAGTGTACGCGCAG